>NZ_JBFOCX010000024.1:0-735168 GCF_040908025.1 Aeromonas sp. R9-2 | reverse complement strand
AATTCGGACGCGGGGTGGAGCAGCTCGGTAGCTCGTCGGGCTCATAACCCGAAGGTCGTCGGTTCAAATCCGGCCCCCGCAACCAACTCTTTCGTCAGCTTGCGATTGTATAAACAGTCGAAGGCAGACAAACGCCACCAAGCTACTGCTCGGCTTGAGGGTGACAATTCGGACGCGGGGTGGAGCAGCTCGGTAGCTCGTCGGGCTCATAACCCGAAGGTCGTCGGTTCAAATCCGGCCCCCGCAACCAATTTTCTGTACGTTCCCTTCCTGCATTGCCAATCATTGAACAATCCTTCTTGATGCTCGTCACCATCTGGTGATTGCTGCTATTTCTGACGCTTTTTCAAGACCAAAACTGGTCGTATCAACCATTTGTTGGGTATCATCAGGTATCTCTTCATGGATGAGGCACGCGCCTGTGATCACTCCCTTCACCTATCTTCCTCCTGCTATTGAAAGCCGGGATGCCACGCTGGCCGAAGCCCTTGCCCAAGGGCTGCCGTTGCAACTGCTGCTGATCGCCGAAGAGCAGAAGGAGTCCTTGCTTTCGCTCCCCGCCCTTGCGGGTCTCCAGACCCAGCTTGCGCTGGGGAAAAAAGCGCCCTTTACCCTGATGCACGGCAATACCCTGTTGCAGGTGATGTTTGTGACCGGCAGTGTGACGCGGGATCACCGCCTCTATAAACAGATCAGAGGCTGGATTGCTCCTCTTTCTGGGCTCAATGTGGAGCGCCTCGGGCTGCATCTGGAAGGTTTTTCCCCCTCCGAGCGAGTGATGCTGGCCGAAGTGATGCTGTCGGCCCTGCTTGCCGCCAATATTTCGTTGCCCACCAGCAAGCGCCGCAGTGAAAGCAGCTGGAGCTATCAGCAGATCAAGGTTTCACCCGCGGTGGTGCTGGACTTGGCGCGCCTTTACAGCGAAGCGGGGGGCAACGGGCTGGCTCGCCATCTGGCGGTGTTGCCTGCCTCCGAGCTGACGGCTGCCAGCTATCGCGAGTTTGTCAGCAAGCTGGCGCAAGATGAGGGGTGGCAGTGCCATCACTATGATCAGGCGCAGCTGGCCGAGTTGGGGGCGGGGGCGTTTCTGGCAGTTGCTCGTGGCTCGGAAGACAATCAGGGAGCCATGGTCAAGCTCAGCTACTATCCACCCAAGCCGGTGCGCCGCATTGCACTGGTAGGCAAGGGGATCTGTCACGACTCCGGCGGTTACAACCTCAAGGTCTCTGGCAGCATGTATGGCATGCATCTGGACATGGGGGGCAGCGCGGTGGCGCTGGGGGCCCTCTACGCCATCAGCCGAGCTCAGCTACCCTACGAGGTACACTGCTGGTTGGCCATTGCCGAGAACCATATCGGCCCTCACGCCTATCGCCCCGGCGAGGTGGTGACTGCCATCAATGGCACCTCCATCGAGGTGGTCGATACCGATGCCGAAGGGCGAATGGTACTGGCCGATACTCTGGCAATGGCGGTGCAGGATACTCCGGATCTGCTGCTCGATTACGCGACCCTGACAGGGGCCTGCAAACGGGCGCTGGGTAGCCGCTACAGCGGCGTCTTTACCAATCGCAGCGAATGGATGGTATCGCTGGTCAATCTGGGTCAGCGCAGCGGCGAGCGGATCTGGCCCTTCCCGCTTGATGACGATTATGACGACAACATCGAGAGCGAGTGGGCCGATCTGTTGCAATGTGCGCCGGGCAGTTCGCCGGATCACATCGATGCGGCTCGTTTCCTCGCCCACTTCGTGCCCGAGCAGACCCCCTGGCTGCACTTCGACCTGAGCGGTTTTCGCAACAAGGGAGGCAATGGGGTGGTCTCCAGCGAAGTGACCGGCTTCGGCGTGCGTCTCACGCTGGATCTGCTGGCCAGCCCGCTTGGCAGAGTTGGTCGCCAAGCCTCTGAACAATCTGAATGATAACAAGGATTTCTGTGAAACAACCAAGCTATGATTGGGTGCTGTTCGATTTGGATGAAACCCTGCTCGATTTTCCGGTCGCCTCTGCGCTGACGCACACCTTGCAGATCTATGGCGTACAGGCTGATGACGCCAGCATGGCGCAATATCACGCCCTCAACCATGGGCTCTGGCAGCAGTACAACGACGGCGAGATCGATGCAACGGCGTTACAGCAGACCCGCTTCTCCCTCTTTGCCCAGCAGGTTTCCGCCGATCCCATGGCGATGAACAACACCTTTCTGGAGCAAATCATTGCCCTTAGCATGCCTCTTGAAGGGGTGGTCGAGACCCTGCAGCAGCTGCGCAGCAAGGTGCGGATGGGGATCATTACCAATGGTTTCAGCGTGCCTCAGCGGGGGCGGCTCGGCAAACTGGGCTGGAGCGAGTGGTTCGAGCCGCTGGTGATCTCCGACGAGATCCGGGTGACCAAGCCGGCGCCAGCTATTTTCCAGCACACTCTTTCCTTGATGGGGCAGCCGGATCCTGCGCGGGTGCTGATGGTGGGGGATAATCCGAAAACCGATATTGCCGGGGCGGCGGCGCAGGGGCTGGCAACCTGCTGGTACAACCCGGCGCGGCAAGCGGGCGAGTGCGATGCCACACACGAAATCCACCACTTCGCCCACCTTGCCGACATTGTGCTGGGACGCTGATAGCCAAGTTTAACTATCACGTTATCGGTGACCAAAACGTCCTGGCAAGTTGCAACCAGAGCTGTTTGAGTCAGTATTGGGTTTGCTTGAGACTGCAAGGGGAGCATATGCTCCCCTTACTTATGAGTGTTTTCCTGTGAATGCAGGGATCTGAACTGGTAGCGATCGAGGATCTGCTGATAGTCGGGGCTCTGTTTCAATTGATCGATAGCCTGATTGATCCGCTGCAGTTGCGCTTCTGTGGTGCTCTCTTTGCTAAGCATCAGGTGAACCGGTGTCTGTTCGATATGCAGCAGAATATACAGCTTGTCCTGCACGCCATCCTTACCCTGCCACTCCTGCAGTCCGTGGGGATCCAGAATAAACCCCTGGATCCGTCCCCCTTGCAACATCTTCAGCAACTGATCCAGCCGCAGGCGCATCTGCAAACGGGGCTGCAGCTCGGGCCTTGCCATCAACTGGCGGAAGGTATTGCCGTAATCAAAGCCCTTGAGCACCCCGATATGAAAGTCAGGGGTGTTGATCAACTGCTCCAGGGTGGTAATCCCGCGCCAGCGATCGGCATCTTGCCGACGGATGACGATGGCCGTCTCCTCTTCCCGATAGGGGTGGCTGAAGCGGGCATATTGCTGCCGCTCGGCGGTGATATTGGCTGACATGGCCAGTTGAACCGTGCCGAATTTCAGCTCGTGCAACACGCGAGCCCAGGGCATTTCACTGAATTTGGCCTGATAACCGGCCCGCAGGAAGATGGCGTTGAGCAGCTCCACATCCAGTCCGCGGAGCTGTTGCTGTTCATTGCGATAACTGAAGGGCTGCCAGTCGACCCAGCCCACGACCAATGACTCTTGTGCCGTAGCCTGGCAACACAAACACCATAACAACAAGAGTCTGTACACAACGCATACCCTCGAACAGGCTGATACGGTGAGTATTGGACAGGAACGACGGAGTAACCAGTGCTGAGGGTTGAGCGGATGCACAGATGTGCATCCCTCACAGTTCGTGGGCGTGGAATCCCTTGCGATAGCGGGCTTCGCAGCGCGGGCAGCGTTGCAGGGTCGGATCCTGTTCCAGCTGTTCGATGGAAAGCGGCTCTTCACAATCGGAGCAGAGGCCATAGAGGCCGAGATCCATCTGGCAGAGTGCCGCATCGATCCGCTTGAGGCGGGCCACGCTCTGCTCAACCTTCGGCAGATCCAGCCGGCTGGTCAGTTCCACCAGTTGATCCTGCTCGCAGTGACCGACCTGTTCGGCCCACTCGTCACGGCGGCAGGCTTTGAGCTGACCGATCAGCGTTTCTCGTACTTGGGCCCAGTCTGACAGCAGGCGATTACGCCAGACAGTCAACTGTGCTTGCGTCATTTCACACACATTATCCCCCACAGGACAGACGACAGATTCGGGGCAGTATAGGGATCCGATAACTCTATCAAGATGATATGCGTCAAGTTAAACGTGGTTAGCCGTGGCTTTTGGCTGCTTGCAGCAGGGCATCGCGGATCGGATCTGTCTCTTTGAGCACCCGGATCTCCTGAAACAGCTGGTCCGCTTCGGGATATTCCCGCTTGAGATAGCTGAACCACTGTTTGATGCGGCTGGGGTAGTAGTCGGCTTTTTCGCTGGCCAGATCCTGCTCGGTATAGCTCACCATCAACTGCAGCACCTCGGCCCAGCTCATGTGCGGGCAGCCGGTTTTCATCACGTTGGCCAGATTGGGCAGGGAGATGGCGCCGCGCCCGACCATCAGGGCATCGCAACCCGAGACCCTGGCGCAGGCGAGGGCATCTTTGTGATCCCAAATTTCGCCGTTGGCGGTGACGGGGATGGGCAGGGCGCGGCGAATGGCATCCACATACTCCCAGTGGGCGGGTGCCTTGTAGCCTTCGCGCTTGGTGCGGGCATGAACGGCCAGCTCGTTGGCGCCCCCCTGGAAGACCGCCTGGGCGTTCTCCAGATAGAGATCCTTGTCGTCGTAACCGAGGCGAATTTTGGCGCTCACCGGCAGATGGGCGGGCACCGCCTCGCGCACCGCCTTGACGATGCGGTAGATGGTCTCTGGCTCTTTGAGCAGCACCGCACCGCCCTTGCTCTTGTTGACCGTAGGGGCGGGACAGCCGAAGTTGAGATCGACCCCGGGGGAGCCCAGCTCGATGGCGCGCACGGCGTTCTCGGCCAGCCACTCGGGGTGTTGCCCCAGCAGTTGTACTCGCACCGGGGTGCCTGCGCGGGTTTTGCCATCTTGCAGCAGTTCAGGGCAGAGGCGGTAGAACACCTTGGCGGGCAGCAGCTGATCGACGACCCGGATAAACTCGCTCACGCAGAGATCGTAATCATTGACGGAGGTGAGTACCTCCCGCATCAGGTGATCCAGTACCCCCTGCATGGGGGCCAAAATAACGCGCATAACGGCTTTCCGACGAGAGTGGGGAGAAAAAAGAGCGCAGATTGTAGTGGGGTTGCGGCCCGCTGTCAGCACCCGCTCAATCTCTGTTAGGCTAGAGGGAGATAAATCACGCAAGGAGAAGGAATGAAGCGTTGGTGTCTGATGGCGCTCGGGTGGCTGGCATTTGCCACCGGTATTGTGGGCATTGTGCTGCCGCTATTGCCGACTACCCCCTTCATGTTGCTGGCTGCCGCCCTGTTTGCCCGCTCGTCGCCCCGTTTTCATCGCTGGCTGTTGACCCATCCCTGGTTTGGCCCGCCCATCGTGGATTGGCAACAGTATCGCGGCATTCGTCGTCAGGCCAGACGGCGCGCCATTATCTTCATTTTGCTCACCTTTTCGGTGTCGCTGGCGGTGGTGCCACTGCTGTGGGTCAAGGGGTTGCTGGTTATCATAATGGTGATCCTGCTCACCTGGTTAATGCGTCTGCCGGTGCTGGAGCCAGTTGCAATGGTGAAGTGAAGTCCCTAAGCTATTGCAGCAATAATGCTATGGAGTCGGCCTGTCATTTTTGCGTGACAGGCTTTTTTATTTCCCGCAGAAGGGAATTGAGAAAAAATGGCCACCCCTGGGTCAAAAAAATAAGCGGTCAACACATGAATCCGGAAACCCTGAAATTTATCGAAGCAAGCATCAAGACCATTCCCGACTATCCGAAGCCGGGCATTCTGTTTCGTGACATCACCAGCCTGATTGAGAACGCCGAGGCCTTCAAGGCCACCATCGATCTGCTGGCCAATCATTATCGTGATCAAGGGATCACCAAGATTGTTGGCACCGAAGCTCGCGGCTTCATCTTTGGCGCGCCGGTTGCCTATGCCATGGGGCTGGGCTTCGTGCCGGTCCGCAAGCCGGGCAAGCTGCCGCGCGAAGTGATCGAGGAGTCCTATGCCCTCGAGTACGGCACTGACACCCTGCAACTGCACACCGATGCCATCGTACCCGGTGACAAGGTGCTGGTCGTGGACGATTTGCTGGCGACCGGCGGTACCGTCGATGCGACCGTCAAGCTGATCCGCCGTGCCGGTGGTGAAGTTGCCGATGCGGCCTTCATCATCTCCCTGCCGTCTCTGGGGGGCGATGCCCGCCTGACTGCCGCTGGCATCAAGGTGGTCTCACTGGTCGAGCTGGCCGGCGAGTAATGCCTCTTCGGCCCGATCCTCTGCATCGGGCCTGCATTGAACCGGTGCCCTTGCGGGCATCGGTTTGAAAATCAAGCGATCCCTCCCGCTCTCACCGATAGCCGATACAGCCAGCCCGCCATTTGTGTTAGCATCCGGCCTCAATGCCCTGTCTTCCCAGCATGATGGATTTATGAGCTATCAGGTTCTGGCGCGTAAATGGCGCCCCCATACGTTTGAACAAGTGGTAGGCCAGCAACATGTGCTGACCGCCTTGACCAACGCCCTGGATCAGGGACGGCTGCATCACGCCTATCTGCTGAGCGGTACCCGCGGGGTCGGCAAGACCACCATCGCCCGTATTCTGGCCAAGAGCCTCAACTGCGAGCAGGGGATCAGCAGCCACCCGTGTGGCGTCTGCGATACCTGCCGCGAGATCGATCAGGGCAACTTTGTCGACTTGCTGGAGATTGACGCGGCGTCGCGAACCAAGGTGGAAGATACCCGCGAGCTGCTCGACAACGTGCAGTACCGTCCGGCCCGCGGCCGCTTCAAGGTCTACCTCATCGATGAAGTGCACATGTTGTCGCGCCACAGCTTCAACGCGCTGCTGAAAACCCTGGAAGAGCCGCCTCCCTATGTGAAGTTTCTGCTGGCCACCACGGATCCGCAGAAGCTGCCCATTACCATTCTCTCGCGCTGCCTGCAGTTTCATCTGAAGAGTCTGGATCAGACCCAGATCGCCAAGCAGCTCGAATGGGTGCTGGATCAGGAGGGGCAGCCCTTCGAGCCGCGCGCCCTGCTGGCACTGGCCAAAGCCGCTGACGGCAGTATGCGTGATGCCCTGAGCCTGACCGATCAGGCGCTGGCCCACGGGAATGGCAGCGTGCGCCTCGACAGCGTGCTGGCGATGCTGGGCACGCTCGATCACCGCCATCTGCACCAGCTGCTGGAAGCCATTTTGCGGCAAGATGCCCCCGCGACTATGGCCAAGATCACCGAGATCGCCACCCTGGGCCCCGATTTTGATCAGCTCCACGCCGAGCTGGAAGGCTTGCTCCATCGCATCGCCATGGCACAGCTGCTGCCTGCCAGTGTGCAGGAACAGGGGGCGGATGCTGATTCCCTGCTGCAACTGGCCAAGGCGATGAGCCCAGAAGAGGTGCAGCTCTGCTACCAGATTGTGCTGGGTGGCCGTAAAGATCTGCCTTGGGCCCCCGATGGCCGCACCGCGCTGGAGATGACCTGCCTGCGGATGCTCGCCTTCTCCCCAAGGCGCGATGCCCTGCATCCGGCCAGCCTCACTGCGCTGCCCCCGTCACTGACGAGCAATGCCACTCCGGTAGCCTCCTTGCCGGGAAAGCCCCCGGCCGCTGAATCGGCCGCAGTGGCACCGATCAGCGGCGCCGTGCCTGCACCGCTAGCCAGCCCTGTTGCCAGCACGCCTGTTGCTACCAGTGCAGTGCCCGCGGTTGATGTCTCCCTGCCTGCGATGACGGATGACATCGGCAACCCCGCCGACAGCGAGGAGGAGGCGCAAGCCGCCGAGCTGTTCAGTCAGCAGGATGAGTTGCTGCGTGAAGCTGCGGGCATGGGGTATCAACCCGAGCCCGAGTTGCCCCATGCGCAGCCCGATGTGTCTGCGCACTCAGACGCACAGCCCGCAGATGCGGATGATCGAGCGTCTGCCGCAGCCGATACCGACTATTCCCGTGGCGAGCCGCTGACCGCCCCCTTCGAGCCCGCGCTCGCAGCGACAGCAACGCCTGTTGCCGCTGCTGAACCGGTATCAGCGGTATCGAGCATGCAGAGTCTGCTTGGCAAGCGAAATATGTTGCGCAGCCGCCAGCGAGGTCAGGATGCCCCGGCGGCGCCTGCGCCGCGTGCAGTACCAGTTGCGCCAGCTCGCCCTGTTGCGCCCGCTACTGCACCGGCCGTCGCGCAACAGCCTGTCTCTGTCAGCCAACCGGCCGGGCAGGGGATGGCGGCGATGGGTCACGATGATGAGCTGCCACCGGTGGATCTCTATGGCGACGGTTACGAGCCGCTGGGTGACAACGGGGAATACGAGGAGTACCTCAATCAGGGCTTTGCCGAGCAGACTCAGGTGATGAGCCACGCCCCTGTCACGGCACCGGTCCAGCCAACCGATCTGCCACCTTGGGATCTCGACGGGCAGCCGAGCTATCGGCCCGGCGAGCGCAGCGCTGCGGCGCCAGCGGTGATGCCAGCCCCTGCGACCCAGCCGGTGGCGCCCGTTGCTACCATGGCGGTGGCTGCTGCACCCGTGACGCAGAGCGAACCCCCTCAGCCTGTGATGGAGACCATCGACTGGGATGAGCTCGAAAGCGACAGCGAGCCGCAAGAGGGAGAGGCGACTCGCCTTATCCCCTCCTCGCTACTCAATGGTTGCGGTGACGCTTGGGCCGAGTTGATCGCCCACACTCAGGTGGGAGGGCGGCTGCGCCAGCTGGCCATCAACTCGGTGATGACGCGGGAAGGGGACAAGGTACTGCTAACCCTCAAGCCCGAGCAGCGCCATCTGGTGAGCGACAAGGCGCGCGCCGATCTGGCCGAGATCATCGGGCCCGCGCTGGGGCAACCGGTGCAGGTCGAGGTGACGCTTGGTATGGTGCCTGACCAGGAGACCCCCCTCGAGATCGAGCACCGCCTCTATCTCGGGGTGCGCGAGCAGGTGACCCGGGATCTGGAGCAGGATCCCAACGTGCAGTTTTTAGTTCAGCGGTTTGGTGCCGTGCTTCATCACGAGAGCATCGAGCCCCTCAACCGCTAAATTCCGTGGCCGGGAGCTTGCTTCCGGTTGAAAAGCAGTTTGGCTGTCCCCATCTAGGACAGACAAGCCCACAGCCCGGCGCTGGATGCCGGATTTCAAGACGAGAGACGACATATGTTTGGTAAAGGTGGAATGGGGAACCTGATGAAACAGGCCCAACAGATGCAAGAGCGTATGCAGAAGGCGCAGGAGCAGCTGGCTCAGATGGAAGTGACCGGTGAAGCCGGTGCTGGCATGGTCAAGGTCACCATGACCGGTAGCCACAGCGTCCGTCGCATCGAGATCGACCCCTCCCTGATGGAAGATGACAAGGAGCTGCTGGAAGATCTGGTTGCTGCCGCTTGCAACGATGCCGTGCGTCGTGTGGAAGAGCAAAACAAGGCCAAGATGGGCGAACTGACCGGTGGCATGCAACTGCCGCCAGGCTTCAAGATGCCCTTCTAAGACGACTCTCCCCGCGCATTCTTGCTCCCTTGTCGCTAGCCATTCGGGTCACGGCAAGGGAGACGGCCGAGAGACCCAAAGACGCAGCGTTATTGCTCAGGCGATAAGCTGCGTTTTTTTATGGGCGCCATGCTGGCGCGGGCGGGCTCTAACTACCCCTTCTGGGGAGAGGTTGCCACAGCGAAGGCCGATTACGCCATGAAACGCAGCGCCTTGTATAGGCGGCACTATTTGTCGATACCCGCTATCGGATATCCCGGTTTGGCGTGGCCGGGCTGGATCGGCATAATGGCGGCTTGCCGTATCGAGGAGATTGTATGAAATATATCGGAGCCCACGTCAGTGCGGCCGGCGGGGTGGAGAATACCATCGCCCGCGCCCAGGCTATCGGGGCCAACGCGTTTGCCCTCTTTACCAAGAATCAACGTCAGTGGCAGGCCGCCCCCTTGTCGGATGCCACCATCCGCGCCTTCAAGGCGGCCTGTGACAAGGCCGGTTTTCTGCCGGAGCAGATCCTGCCCCACGACAGCTATCTCATCAATCTGGGCCACCCGGATCCCGATGGTCTGGCCAAATCCCGCGATGCGTTTCTCGACGAGATGAAACGCTGCGAGCAGCTGGGGCTCTGTTATCTGAACTTCCACCCCGGTAGCCATCTCAAGCAGATCCCTGAGGCGGCCAGCCTCAAGTTGGTGAGCGAGTCCATCAACTGGGCGCTGGAGCGCAGTGAAGGGGTGACGGCGGTGATTGAGAATACCGCAGGGCAGGGGACCAACCTCGGCTGGTCGTTCGAGCACCTCGCCACCATCATCGAGGGGGTGGAGGACAAGAGCCGGGTCGGGATCTGTTTCGATACCTGCCACGCCTTTGCCGCGGGTTACGATCTGCGCACCGCAGAGAGTTGCGCTGCCGTCTTTGCCGAGTTCGACCGTACGGTGGGTTTTCACTATCTCAAGGGGATGCATATCAACGGCGCCAAGTGTACCTTCGGCAGCCGGGTCGATCGCCACCACAGCTTGCGGGAGGGCAATCTGGGGGAGGCAGTATTCCACCACATCATGAATGATGAGCGCTTCGATCGCATTCCGCTGATCCTCGAGACCATTGACGAGTCCATCTGGGGCGAGGAGATCAGCTGGTTGCGCAGTCTGGCGAAGTGATACTCAGAAGCGAATCAAAGAGAGGGAGCCGTGGCTCCCTCTCTGCTTTTTCCGTCATTGGCGGGCGGGTCTGCCAGCGGCGCTCCGAGCGGGCGTTACTCTGCGCGGCTCACCTCGGCATCCTTCACCTGAGCCCGGCAGAAGTGGATAAAGTGGCGCAGGGAGGTGGAGTGGTACTTCTGCTTGTGCCAGATAAGGGAGAGCTGACGAGGGAAGCGGCGGGAGAGGGGCAGGGCGATCAGCCGCCCATCTGCCAGGCGATCCGAGGCTGCCAGCCGTGAGATAAAGGAGATGCCAAGCCCCTTCTCCACCGCCAGCATCACCGCCTCCAGGGTGTTGAGTTCAAGCCCTGGTTGCCAGCGGGGCAGCTCGGGCTGGATCTGCTGGATAAATTGCTCGCGGCTGCCCGATTGTGCTTCACGCAATACCCAGGTCTCGCCCCCCAGTCGGGAGAGGGAGAGCTCCTTCTTGTTGGCAAGCGGGTGACCGGGTGGGGCCACCACCAGCATCTCGTCCTGCAGCCAGGGTTCGGCGAGAAGGTCGGGGTGGTGGTTCTCCCCCTCGATCAGTGCCATATCCAGCTCGAAGTTGGCCAGCGCATGACAGAGCAGGTGAGTGTTGTTGATGGTCACCTTGGGGGGGAGTCCCAGCTCCTGTTTGCTGCTGGCGAGCAGGGTGGGGAGCAGGTAGTTGCCGATGGTCTGGCTGGCACCAAGGCGAAGCTGGCCGCTCGGCTCGGCATCGGGGCTGAACAGGTTCTCGATATCCTGCATCCGGGTCAGCAGCTCTTCGGCGGCCGGTTGCAGCAGGCGCCCCTCGTTGTTGAGCTGCAATCTGGGGTGAATGCGGTCAAACAGCGGGGTAGAGAGCTGGCGCTCCAGCTCCTGCAGCGACTGGGAGACAGCCCCCTTGCTCAGGCAGAGCTCGTTGGCGGCAAGGCCAAGGTTTCCATAGCGGGCAATGGTGGCGAACACTTTCAGCTGCTGCAGGGTCAGTTTCATCGTGTTTGGTTTTCCTGAATGATTGATTTAATTCATTTAGATATCGTAAACGATAAGGGGCCATTATCCTATCGCCATAGTCATCAATAGAAAGGTGTCATCATGATCGCAAGAACCCGTAAATCACTGGCTGCCGCCCCAACCCCCATGGCGGGTTTGGCGCTGGGCATCGCCAGCCTTGGTTGGTGTTGGGAAAATGCCGGTCACTTCGATGGCCGGATGCAACTGCTGGGTGCCGCCATTGCGGCTGTGCTGCTGGTGATCCTGACCTTCAAGTTTCTGCTTCACCCCCGCCTGCTGTTGCAGGATCTCGCTCACCCCGTAGTCGGCAGTGTGGTACCGACCTATGCCATGGGTACCATGGTGGTCTCCAAAGCGCTGGGTATGATTGCGCCACAAGCGGGCGAGGCCCTCTGGCTGTTTGCCGTGGCGGTTCACCTGCTGTTCCTGGCCACCTTTATCTGGCATCGCGCCAAAGAGTTTGAAATCCACCACATGGTGCCGAGCTGGTTCGTGCCGCCAGTAGGCATCATCGTGGCTGACGTCGCCTTCCCGGGTGGTCAGTTTGCCCCGCTGGCCAACGGTCTGCTCTGGTTCGGGATCATCTGCTACGGCCTGATGCTGCCGCTGATGCTCTATCGCCTGATCTTCAGCCATGAAGTGCCGGATGCCGCCAAACCGACCATCGCCATTCTGGCTGCCCCTGCCAGTCTCTCTCTGGCCGGTTACCTGACCGTCAGCCAGGAGCCGTCACTGCTGCTGGTGGCCGTGCTGTTGGGGATCGCCATCCTGATGACCGGCATCATCTATCTGGCCTTCATCAAACTGCTGCGTCTGCCCTTCTCGCCGGGTTATGCCGCCTTCACCTTCCCGCTGGTGATCGGTGCCACCGCTCTGTTCAAAGTGGCTCATCTGGTTGAAGGGTTTGCGCAAGGCAGTCACTACGTCGAGCAGATCAGACTGCTGGCTCACTTCGAGCTGGGGGTGGCTACTGTCATCGTCGGGTATGTGGCACTGCGTTACCTGATGTTTTTTCTGCCGCAGCGTGATACAGAAATGAACAACGGCATGGCTCGCCAAGGGGCTCACCGATAAACCTTGGTGATGTGACATCGGGAAATGGATAAGCAGTGCGCTCCGAGAGCGACGGGATAAACGACCAGTCATACGATGGATGGACAAAGAGCCTCCACCCTGGTTGTGTAACGAGCAAAATGCCCCGCAGTGCGGGGCATTTTTTTATGGTTTTTTGATGTGGCGCCCGTGGCGGGCTATTTGCCATGGATTTAACTGGTATTACCTGTCAGGACGACTACAATGCAGCACCACTTTTTCGCTCGACCCCAATACATGTCGTCCCAAGATCCCGTATTTGACTCCTCTTTTGAAGCCCGTTTTCTGCATCCCCGCTACTGGTTCAGCTGGCTGGCGCTCGGTGTGCTGATGCTGCTGGCCTTTGTGCCGGTGCGATTGCGCGACCGTTTGGCCGAAGCCTTGGCACCGCTGGTGTTTCGTATCTCGAAAAAACAGATTTATATCGCCAGAACCAATCTGGAGATCTGCTTCCCGGACAAGAGCCCGGAAGAGCGGGATGCCATTGCACTGACCTCGATCCGGGTCGGCCTCAAGAGTCTGTTGGGATTTGGCGAGTTCACCATGCGCAGCCAGCGTTATCTGATGAGCCGGATGCAGGTGATCGGTTGGGAGCATATCGAGGCGGAGCGGGCGGCCGGCCGCCCGGTGATCCTGGTAGTGCCCCATACCTGGCCGGTGGATGCCGCCGGTTACTGCTTCACCCAGCGCGGGGTGCCCATGTGCACCATGATGAAACGGGCGCGCAATCCGGTGTTTGATTGGCACCTCAACCGTGCACGAGCCAAGAACGGTTGCCGCGTCTATGAGCGCAGCGCCGGGATCAAGGCGGTGATCAGGACCATCAAGAGCGGTCGCAGCTTCTTCTATCTGCCGGATCAGGATCATGGCCGCGAGAAGAGCATCTTCGCTCCCTTCTTTGGCTATCCCAAAGCGACCCTGCCTGCCTTGCCCCGTCTGGTGCAGGTCAGTGGCGCCAAGGCGGTGCCGCTGCTCGCCTGCTATGACGAAGCGAACCACTGCTACCGGCTGGAGATTGAGGCACCGTTCGACAACTATCCCACCGAGGATGTGATGGCCGATACCTGTCGTATGAATGACATGGTGCAACAGCAGCTGATGCGCCATCCGGGTCAATACATGTGGTTCCTCAAGATCTTCGATACCCGTGAAGATCAGGAGGGGCTGGATGGCCTCTACGAAGAGGGGATACGCCGGATCCGCAAGGGATTGTCTCCCCACAGCTGACCCAGAATTTGAATTGATTGAAATGGCCCCAGGTGGGCCATTTTTTTATGATAACTCGTCTGATCAGTGCCTTGCAGGCTGATGGCCAGCCTCCCCAGGGTAGAAAAAAATGTCAGGATAACTACAATAACCGTTTGTTTTTGATGACTTGATGGCCGCCATGTCTGCGTTAGATCCGGTATTTGATACCTCATTTCATAGCCGCCTGCTGCATCCCAAATGGTGGGGCAGCTGGTGTGCGCTGGGCCTGCTTTCCCTGCTGGCATTTACCCCCGCGAGACTGAGGGATCGCTTTGCCGATCTGGTCTCACCGACCCTGCTGCGTTTTTCGAAAAAGCAGGCCTATATCGCCGATACCAACCTCAAGATCTGCTTTCCCGAGCTGGATACCGCCGCACGTCAGGCGCTGCTGCTCAAATCGATCCGGGTCGGGCTCAAGACCTTTATGGGCTTTGGCGAGCTCAGTTGGCGCAGCAAGGCGCGGCTGACCCGCCGCATCAAGGTCACCGGCTGGGAGCATGTGCAAGCGGAGCAAGCTGCGGGCCGTCCGGTGATCCTGGTGGTGCCTCATACCTGGGCGGTCGACATGATTGGCCGTTACTTCTCCATGATGGGCATCGAGATGTGCACCATGATGAAGAGCCCGAAAGATCAGGTGTTCGACTGGTACATCAACCGCGAGCGGGCCAAAGCAGGCAAGGTCTATGAGCGCAGCGCCGGCATCAAACCGGCGATCAAGTCGATCCGCGCTGGTGCCAGTTTCTTTTACCTGCCGGATCAGGATCACGGCCGCGACGCGAGCGTGTTTGTTCCCTTCTTTGGCCGCCCCAAGGCAACCCTGCCAGCCTTGCCCAAGCTGGTGAAGCTGACCGGTGCCAGAGCCGTACCCATCTTCGCCAGCTATGACGAGGATGAGGGGCGCTATCTGCTGGAGATCGAGCCGCCGTTTGACCCTTATCCCACCGCCGATCTGCTGGCAGACGTCAACGCCATGAATCGGGTGGTGGAGATGCAGGTGGCGCGCCATCCCGAACAGTACATGTGGTTTCTCAAGATCTTCGAAACCCTGGAGCATCAGGAGGGGGATGACGGCCTCTATGAAGCTGGGATCCAGCGCATTCGTCAGGGTTTGCCGCCCGAACCTTGAAAATTGGCCCGCTTGCGGGCCATTTTTGTTGGGACAGGGGTCTCGCGCTTATGGCCCGCTGCTGGTGGTTTTTAAGGCGAACGGGTGGACAAAAACAGCGCAAACAGGGGATAACAGGGTGTCTTATGAAAGGGAGAGGCAGGTGAGCGTGCGCGGAGCTATCTTCGAGAGCGGAAATAGGGTAAAAGGGCGGCCATGAAAATTCCAAATCGAATCCAACCTCTGGTTGATGACGGCCTGGTCGATGAGGTCGTCAGCCGGTTGATGAGCGGCAAAGAGGCCGACGTCTATGTGGTGCGCTGCGGCGACGAGATCCGCTGCGCCAAAGTCTATAAAGAGGCGTCCAAGCGCAGCTTCAAGCAGGCCGTGGTCTATCAGGAGGGGCGCAAGGTGCGCAACAGCCGCAGCGCTCGCGCTATGGAGAAGGGCTCCAAGTACGGCCGCAAACAGCATGAAGAGGTGTGGCAGAACACCGAGGTCGACGCCCTGTTCAAGCTGGCGGCGGCCGGTGTGCGGGTGCCGCAGCCTTATGTCTGCCTCGATGGCGTCCTCTTGATGGAACTTATCACCGATGAGGATGGCAATGTTGCGCCGCGCCTCAACGATGTGGCACTCACCCCCGAGCAGGCGGTCATCGATCACCACAAAGTGATCCGCTATGTGGTGCGGATGCTCTGCGCCGGTCTTATTCACGGCGATCTTTCTGAGTTCAACGTGCTGGTGGATGAGCAGGGCCCCGTGATCATCGATCTGCCGCAGGTGGTGGATGCCGCCGCCAACAACCAGGCCAAGGCGATGCTGGTGCGGGACGTCAACAACATGCGCAACTACTACGGCATGTATGCCCCCGAACTGCTCAAGACCCGTTATGCCCAGGAGATGTGGGCGCTGTTTGAAGATGGCAAACTCACCCCCGATAGCGAGCTGACCGGTCGCTTTGAAGAGAGCCGCGCCGCCATCGATCTCGATTCGGTGCTGCAGGAGATTGAGAGCGCCGAGGAGGAGGCCTATGCCCGTCAGGCCCGGATGAAGGCGGAGCAGGAAGACAGCTACTAACGGTCTTGCCACGTTCGCAAAAAGAGCGCCTTCGGGGCGCTCTTTTTATTACTGCTGCGGCTATGGTCGGCTGGGGCAGGGGGCTAGCTGATACATCTCCAGCCAGTTGCGATCCCCCGGATGGAAGCGCCGCCCCAGCAACATGCCACCGGCGGCCGTAATGACCTTGCGGGAAGCCAGATTGTCTTGGTCACAGCAGATCAGCACCGGCTCTGCCAGCACCTGTTGTTGCACCCAGCGCAGCAGCATGGTCGCGGCCCCTTCGCCACGGCGAGAGGGGCGGGTTTCGTAACCAATATGACCCAGCCATTGGTGGGTTGCCTTATTGTCACCGTGACGCAGACGCAGGGTGGCGATGATCTCCTCGCCATCCAGGGCAAAATAGGTGATGGTCGGCAGGTATCCACTGGGCAAGTTGCGCCCTTCTGCGTGATCCAGCAGGCTCTGCAGCCAGCCGTCCGGGTCAAATTGCGCCACCTGATAGAGCGGCTGTCCGTCCTCGGCGCATTCGGTGACATAGCGCCGGTAAGCCGGGGCATCTGCCAGCCTGGCCGGTCGGCACTGCAGAGTGAGCACTGCGCTCATGACAGGAGCGCGCAGGGCGGCAGCGGCTGCGGCTCGTTGTGGTGGAGCTCCTGCACGCAGGCCCGTTGCCTCCCAGCCTGTTTGGCGGCGTAAAGGGCCTGATCCGCGCGCAGGTAGGCCGCTTCAAACCCCTCGTCAGGGTGCAGCGAGGTGAGGCCGATGCTGAGGCTGATGGGGCCACCGGCCAGCGCCCGGGTCGCCTCGGCGATCTGCTGTTGCAGGCTGTGACAGTAGTCGGGCAGGTTCTGCGGGTCCACCATCAACAGCAGGGCCAGCTCATCGCCGCCAAGCCGGCCGGCCATGCCCTCAGAAGGCAGGGTATTGGTGATCACCCGACCCACGACCCGCAGCATGGCATCACCGGCGGGGTGGCCGTGGCGGTCGTTGATCTGTTTGAAGTTGTCCAGATCGATCAGCAGCAGCTGGCTAGGGCTTGTCACCTCGCGGGCACGCAGGGCAACCTGGCGTTCGAAATAGTGGCGGCTGAACAGGCCGGTCAGCTCATCCTGATTGGCGCGCCGCTCCAGCGTGCGCTGGGTGGCCAGCAGGGCTTGCTGCTGGCGGGTGTGGACCAGGCTCAGCAGCAGATAACTGCGGGCGATGGTAAAGAGCAGGCTGAGCAGGATCACAGGCCCGAGCAGCGGGTCGGTGAAGGAGTTGGCCGCCAGCTCCGGCTGCCAGAGATGTTTGGCGATCCGCAGTAGTTGCAACAGCAGTTGCAGGCCGAGCAGCAGAATGGCAAAGCGCAGCACCCGATAGACGGGGGCCAGCCGCTGGTAGCGCCAGAGCTGCCAGATAAGCAGCGCAATCTGCAGCGAGAGCACGCCGGAGAGCACGATGATCCGGCTGTGCACATCAAAGAGGGGTTGCTGCAGGGCGGTCAGGGCAAACAGGACGAAACCGCCGAGGGTAACGGCGGGCAGCAGCCAGCCCAGTTGGTCGGCTTCACGGCGAAAGAAGTGGCGCATACCCCGTTCATAGAGCAGGGTGGTCGACATCAACAGCAGATTGGTGCAGAGAATATTGGCAAGGGATGCATTTCCCTCGAAGGGGCGCAGCAGCAGGCAGCAAAAAGCCCCCGCGATAACCAGTTCCCCCGCTGACCAGTAGATCAATGCCCTGATCTGGCGATGGGTGTGCCACATGGCGGCGAAAATGGTGGCGACCCCCACATGTGACAGCGTGACGAACAGCACCAGACTCAACAACTGGGCCGAGGAAAACAGACTTGGCATCAAGGGGCTCTCTGGGAAGTCACCTGTGAACGAACAGGCGATGGGGTATCGCCCGCTGGCAGTCGCCGATCACAACATGAATCCAGCCTATTATCAATTGGTTAAATGGCCGAATGTGCTCACCTCCGACTTCTTGCAGGATGGCGACTGCTGACTCGATTTATCAGCGCACA
Organism: Aeromonas sp. R9-2; assembly: GCF_040908025.1. Taxonomy (NCBI): domain Bacteria; kingdom Pseudomonadati; phylum Pseudomonadota; class Gammaproteobacteria; order Aeromonadales; family Aeromonadaceae; genus Aeromonas; species Aeromonas sp. R9-2. The sequence continues at coordinate 717,050 of NZ_JBFOCX010000024.1, read as the reverse complement.
AGGAGCCATTTTATTGTCTTGTCAGTCAATTTCGCTGCGTGAAAGGTGGTTGTGTTGGCGGCGGGCAGGTCGGGCAGCAACTTGCTCGCCTCCTCACAGGTAAACACCGGGGGATGGTCAAAGCGCTGGTAGGGGATAGCCAGCTGATCCAACAGGGAATAGATTGCCACAAAGACTCCTTTCGTCGGCGAAGAGTGGTCAGAACGGGATGGGCGGGAATAACGACCGGATCGAGCTTACCAGACTCCCGCCTCGCAGCCAGCGTGACGATTGCGAGCAGGCACTGTATGAACGTACAATAGTCCCATTCTCGGACAGCCCCTTTACGCTTCATGACTGCAACCCAGCCCACCGTACCCGCCACCCCGCCCCTCAACGGTTTTATCCTGACCCGCCACGGTCGGGACGTGCGCGGCCGCAACGGGCAGCCTGCCACCACCGAAATCGTGATGTGGCTCTGGAGCGAGCAGGGACCGGTGCGGGTGGTGGTGCCGGGGCAGGAGCCGGTCTTCTTCCTGCCGCAGAGTCATATGGAAGAAGCCGCGGAGCTGTTCAAAGGGGTCGGGGTGAGCGGTCGGTTTCGCCGCCTGCCGATGCACACCTTCGATGGCCGCGCCGTGGTGGGCTGCTACTTTGCGACCCTGAGCGCCTTTCACCGCGCCATCGAGCTGCTGCTCATCCGCGGGCTGGAGCACTTCGAGGCGGATATCCGGCTGCCGGAGCGCTACCTGATGGAGCGTTTCATCACCGCCGGCGTGCGCTTCGAGGGGCGTACCCTCAAGAAAGGGGGCAAGCACGGCTACTGGGAGGTGAACGAGGCGCGCTGCGCACCGCAGGCGGTGACGCCGACCCTCTCCTGGGTGTCGCTGGACGTGGAGTGTGCCATGGATGGGGCGCTGTTCTCGGTCGGTCTTTACAGCGAGCAGGATGCGCGGGTCATCATGATCGGTACGCCGGAGGCCGACGCCGACAGCTGGAGTACCCGGGTCGAATGGGTGACGGACGAGAGCGCCCTGCTGAGTGCGCTGGAGAGCTGGTTCAGTCTGCATGACCCCGACTTGGTGATTGGCTGGAACGTGGTCAATTTTGATTTTCGCCTGCTGCTACGCCGCGCCGAGCTTAACAAGCGGCGGCTGCGGCTCGGGCGGGGTCGTGAGCTGTGCTTCTGGCGCTCGTCACGGGGCGATCCCCAAACCGGCAACGTCATCATTCCCGGGCGCATGGTGCTCGACGGCATCGATACCCTGAAAAGCGCCACCTGGCAGTTGGCCAGCTACAGCCTGGATGCGGTGGCGAGCGAGCTGCTTGGCCGCGGCAAGGATATCGAGGATGTGGCCAACCGGGGCGAGAAGATCACCGAGCTGTTCCACTCCGACAAGGAGGCGCTGGCCCGCTACAACCTGGAAGATTGCAAGCTGGTGTGGGAGATCTTCGACTACTGCCACCTCATTCCCTTTGCCATCGAGCGTGCCTCCCTCACCGGCCTTGAGCTGGACCGGGTAGGGGGCTCGGTGGCGGCGTTTACCAATCTCTATCTGCCGCGGCTCCATCGCGGCGGCTACGTGGCGCCTAATCTGCCGGCCGACGGCGGGCTGGCGAGCCCCGGCGGCTATGTGATGGACTCCAAACCCGGCCTCTATCGCCATGTGCTGGTGCTCGATTTCAAGAGCCTCTATCCCAGCATCATCCGCACCTTCTGCATCGATCCCATGGGGCTCATCGAGGGGCTGCTGCATCCCGAGCACGCCATTCCGGGCTTTCGCGGCGCCCTGTTCTCCCGCGAGCGGCACTTCCTGCCGGATCTCATCGCCACCCTGTGGGCGGCGCGGGATCGGGCCAAGGCCGCCAGCAACAAGGCGCTCTCCCAGGCCATCAAAATCATCATGAACTCCTTCTACGGGGTATTGGGCTCAGGGGGCTGCCGCTTCTACGACCCGAGGCTTGCCTCCTCCATCACCCTGCGCGGTCACGGCATCATGCAGCAGACCCGCGAGTGGATCGAAGGGGAGGGTTTCGAGGTGATCTATGGCGACACCGACTCCACCTTCGTGCACCTCGGCAAGGAGACCAGTCCCGCACAGGCGGACGAGATTGGCCGGCGGCTGGCGAAGATGATCAACGACAACTGGGCTGCGCTGATCAGGCGCGAGTTCAACCTGCCAAGTTATCTCGAGATCCAGTACGAGACCCACTACCGCCGCTTTCTGATGCCCACCATTCGCGGGCTGGAGAAGGGGAGCAAGAAGCGCTATGCGGGGCTGGTTGGCAAGGCCAGTGAGGGGAGTGAACAGCTGGTATTCAAGGGGCTCGAATCGGTGCGCACCGACTGGACCATGCTGGCCAAGCAGTTTCAGACCCGCCTCTATGAGCTGGTGTTTCACGATGAAGATCCCAGCTGCTATGTGCGCACCATGGTCGATGAGACTCGCGCCGGTCGTCACGACGATCTGCTGATTTACCGCAAACGGCTGCGCCAGAAGCTCGAGGAGTATCAGAAGAATGTGCCACCCCATGTGCGGGCGGCGCGGCTGGCCGATGAGGAGAACCTGCGCCGTGGTCTGCCCCAGCGCTATCAGCATCGGGGCGCCATCGCCTATCTGATGACCCTCAATGGCCCAGAGCCGCTGGAGTACCGGCGCAGCGCCATCGATTACGAACACTATATCGACAAGCAGTTGCGGCCGATTGTCGATGCCATCCTGCCGTTTATTGGCGAGTCGTTCGACCGGATCTGTGGTCAGCAGCTGGATCTTTTCTGATTGGTGCAAGTTGGCACTTTACTTCCCATGAATACTGGATAAAAATACAGTTATAAATCATGGAGAAGTTTCCTATGCGTCTTGAAATCATCATCGACAGAAAACATCAGATCCCGACCTCGACCATGGAGGCGCTGCGTCAGGAGCTGCTCAAGCAGCTTGGCGAAAAATTTCCCGACATCCATGTGCGGGTCGCACCGGGCAGTGCCATGGCCCTGACCGTCAGCCGTGCCAGCAAGGAAGACAAAGAGCTGGCCGAAGCCATGGTACAGGAGGTGTGGGAGAACGCCGACAGCTGGATGCCGGAAGAGAACGTCGCCTCCTGATCCCGCACGGTCAGTGGATAACACGGGCGTTGGATAAATGGGCGGCGGATAAACAGGCATGCCCGCTAATGCACTGCTGATACCCATACAACAAAAAACGCAGCCAAATGGCTGCGTTTTTTGTTGGTGATGAGTTCGCGATGGCTTGTCTGGCTCTGGGTTGAGCCATGCCCGTTACAACCCCGCCCAGCTTTTCAGGCTCTGCTGCTGCACCCGGCGATTGGCTTCGCGGATCTCCCCCCTAGCGCGCAGGTCGGCCAGCGCAATGGGCAGTGCGGCGCGGATCTCGTCACTGCTCATTCCGGCTTTGAGGGCCGGGTGATAGGCCATCTTGAGCAGCACATAGTCCAGCCCGGTCAAAAAGCTGTCGATGCTGTTGTCATTGAAGATGGAGGGAAACACCTTGTCCGAGTCGTTGGGCAGCCCCATCACCTGGGTGAACTCCTCCACCACGCAGTCGAGAAAGCGTCCCTTGGCCCGGCTGTAGTCTACCGGAATGATGATGGTGGCACGGCTGATCTCGTGTTTCGCATTGGTTGCGAAGTTGGCAAGGCAGAGCCCCTCCTTGAGCGCCATCTTGACTGATGGATCGCTCCCCATGGTGCGGTTGGCCCAGCTCTTCATCTTGCTGTAGTCGGTCATGATCAGGGTGAGGTTGGGCTTTGCGGCCACCATGCTGATGGGGTGGCCGGTGATGCGGGCCAGATGGGCCGCTTGTACCTTCACCACGTCGGCCTGCAGCGGCTTGTCACCCGACTCGTTGATAAGTTGCAGCCGGATCGGCTGCTGCCAGCGGGCAAAACGGGTCTGCCTGGCTTCGCCATACTCCCGCTCCATGGCGATGGCCATAAAGCTCTCGACCAGATAGCTGTCGTTCTGCCAGCGCTCATCGGCACGGGCGCTGTGGCCTGCTAGCAGAATTAGCAGCGCCAGCAGCCCGTGTGATGCGCGGCGGGGACGGGCAGCGCAACCCAAGTTGGCCATTACCAAAGTGGCAATAAAGCGGGTGGCACCAAAGGGGATGGCGGCAAATGGCATGTTTCCTCCCTGAAACGGTTGTCAGCCTAGCGGTTGGCCTTGTCGATATCGCGCCAGGTGAGCCAGAGCCTGAGATCAAACTCCAGTTGATGATAGTCGGGCTCCATGTGCTGGCAGAGCTGATAGAAGCACTTGTTGTGATCCTTCTCTTTGATGTGGGCCAGCTCGTGCACCACGATCATTTTCAGGAACGGGGGCGGCGCCTCCTTGAACAGGGCGGCGATGCGGATCTCGTTCTTGGCCTTGAGCTTGCTGCCCTGCACCCGGCTGACGTAGGTGTGCAGGCCGAGGGCATCCTTGATCACGTTGATCTTGCCATCGAACACAACCTTTGACAGGGGCGCCGAGCTCTTGAGGTAGCGGTTCTTCAGCTCCATGGTGTAGGCGAGCAGCGCCTTGTCGCTCTGGATCTGGTGGCTCTCCGGGTAGCGTTTGGCCAGCATCTCCCCCAGCTTGCCTGCCGCAATCAGCTGCTGTACCTGTGCCTTGAGAGGGTCGGGATAGCCGCCCAGATAAGTCAGTTCCGCCATGGTGTCACTCGTTACATCAAAAAGAGCGTCATTGTAGTTATCTCGGGCGGGCTTGCCTACTGCGGGCCGCTGCTGCAAGGGGCACTGGCGCAAGAAAAAGGGCGGCCATTGCAACAATGGCCGCCCTGCGGGGCGTATTGACGATCAGCGTCGGCGATAGAGACCCGGATCCACCTCTTCGTAGTGGCTGGTCAGGTATTGATAGAAGGCGAGATGGGAAGGGGGGCTCGGTTTTTTCAGCTCCTCGCTCACCCGATCCGGCTTGGCGATGATGAACTTCGGATTCTGGCGCTGGATATCGGCCAGCACCCGCTCGCGCACGTCATAGGGCGGATTGACGTTGGCAAAGAAGAGGTAGGCGGACGCCGGCTGGCGATCGGTCCAGAGATAATATTGCGGCTGGATACCATCGACCCAGATCTTGTCGCTCGGGACTGTCTCGGCCTTGATGCGATCGACCCGTACCTGCGCGGCCGGATTGAAAGGGCGACCCTTGAGGGTCCCTTCCCAGGCGTTGTTGATCATCAGCAGCAGCATGGCCAGCGTCGCCAGCCAGGGGGTGGCACTGCGCACATCCCAGGCGCGCCAGAGGGGGATGAGGATCAGTACAGGCAGCGCCCACAGCAGGCTGGTGCCGAGCACCTCGTTGACCCGCTCGAGGGACCACTCCTTGGTGCTCCAGCCAAAGGCGAGTTGCTGGGCCAGCAGCCAGCTGGCGGTGAGTACCACCAGCGAGATGCAGAGCAGGCCGATCGCATCAGCTTGTTGTTCGCTGCGATCCAGCAATACCGCCAGCGGTAGCACCGCCAGTTGCAGATAGAGTACGTCGTAGTGATCGAACACATGGCCGGAGACCGAGTTGGCGATCAGGGTAAACAGCACCCCAAACAGGGTCGCCAGCAGGGCGGGCAGATACCACTCCTGACGGCGGCTCAGCATCAGAATGATGAAGGCGGGTAGCAGCATGATAAGGCCGGTGCGCAGCAGGCCGACGGCGCCCACCATGGGCGAGAAACCATTGCCGTAGCTCCCCTCGAAGAAGATGTCGAAGGCGTAGTATTTGAAGGCCGCCAGCAGATCATGTTGCTGGAAGTAGGCGTAAAGCGGGCCGCCAATCAGCGCCAACCCCAGCAGGCTGGAGATGAGCAGCAAGATGGCGTCACGCCACTTTTCGTGCAGACACCAGTGGCAGAACAGCACCAGATACCAGGCCCCCCAAAAGGCGCCGTTGTTGGTGCGCATCCAGGCGACGATGGCGAAGGTAAGGGCCGCCACCAGCGCCGGCCACCAGCGAAATCCCTTGTCCAGCAGCAGGGTAATGAAGGCCCACTGGGCGATGAGGGCGAGGTGGAAGGTCCAGTCCTCGGTCATGTTGCCGTAGTAGTAACGGGTGCCGTAGAGAGCCAGCACCGCCAGCATGGCGCCGAGGCGCGCCTTGAACGAGAGTCCGAGCTGGGCAAAGGCCTGCCAGCTGGCCAGCAGTCCGAGCCAGCAGAGCACCCACTCCAGTGTCCAGATCCCGACAAATCCCCCCATTCGATAACCCAGCGCGTCGAGGGCGAAAATCATCGGCCCCTTGATGTCGATCATGTCGCGATAGAGCACGCCCCCTTCGCTCCACATCTTGCCCATCACCGCGAACAGCGAGGCATCAAAGCCCGGCGCCATGGCGTGGAAGAGCGGGTTGCGCAGACAGAAGAGCAGCGCCAGCAAGGCGGTTAGCAGCACAATGGCTGGCTTGATACCCGGGTTGACGCGAGGGGGAGTGAAACGGATGGAGTGATTCATGAAGTCGCCTGTTCCTGCAGCTGGTCTTGAAAGCGGGCCTATCTTGCCGAGCTAGTGAGTGCGATGCAATGGGGCGGGCCCGTGTGGGGCAAATATTCTCGAAAAAGCCCGGTTCTTGCAGGGAACCGGGCGCTGGCTGCGGCAATATTGGCCGTCAGGGGGATGTGGCAAAGCCATTCCCCCTCTGCATCAATGGATGTACTCAAGCAGGGGCGGCTGCGCTTCCAGTGTCGGCAGGTGACGGGCCCAGCGGATAAAGGCGTCGGCCAGGGTGATGCCGAGCTCCTGATTGTGCTGGGTCAGGGTCCGCGCCAGTGCGGTGTAGCCCTCCTTGCCGGAGGCGGTATAGGCGCTCGATACTCCGCGATAGACCTGTTCGGCATTGACCGCTTGCCACTGGCCGGGGGCGGCTTCCCACTCCAGTCGGGTGATGCGCTGACCCTTGGGCCGATCGGCCTGATAGGTGAATCGCACCCCTGCGGTGTAGGGGAAGCTGCCGTTGCCATTGCCGACCACGCCGTTGTTGGTGGCGTTGTCGATGGCATTCTCCAGCGCTTCCGCCAACTCATGACCGTGCACTCGATAGAGGGTGAGGGGAATGGCAAACGGTAGCAGGCGACCGGCGATATCCGCTTCGCTCAGGGGGCCCGGCTCCAGCGAGCAGCGCACGCCGCCGGCGTTGTGCAGGGCAAAGTCCACCTCGCCTACCTGTTCACGGGCGGCGGTCAGCATGGCGCAGGCCACCAGCGGGGCGAGCAGGCTGCCGTGGGGCAGGGTGGCATCCGGCAGCCGTTGATGGGGCAGTGGCGCCGCCAGGCGGGTGACGATGCGCTGGCTCATGGTCTCAATCTCCGGCCGGTAGCGTTTGGCCAGATGCTGTTCCAGTTGTGGATCCGGCTCGCAGAAGGTGAGCCCGGCAGGTGGTGTGTAGGCAAACGGCCAGGGCTGCCAGGGGAGCCACTCCAGTTGCCCCTGACTTTGCACGACGCGGCCCGCCTCATCGAAGGTGAGCTCGCAGACACCGAGGCAGAGGGCGCTGTGGCCAGCGTGCAAAATGGCCACCCCGTTGTTCATCAGGGGGTAGGTACCTTCGCTTGGCAGACCCAGCGGCGCGAGATCGCCGAGCAGGCTGTGGGTGTGGCCACCGATGATGAGACTGAGCTCGGGGAAGCGCTCGGCCAGCAGCTTGTCCTGATCCAGCCCGAGGTGGCTCAGCAGCACGATATGCTGGATCCCTTCGCGCTTGATCTCCCGCAGCACTTTAGTGAGGGTGTCGGCGACCGCGTGGAAACGGGTGTGGGGATCCGGGTTGGCGATGGCAGCCATTTGGGCGAGGGTGATGCCGAGCAGCGCAAAGGGAACGCCGTCGATCACCCGACGGTGCCAGGGCTGATGGGCGTCGTAGAGGTGGGGAATATCCCACAGTCCGAGGGCTGTGTCGGCAGGCTCCTGACTGTTGTCCAGATTGGCGGCCAGCACCGGAAAATCGAGCTGGCGCAAGAACTCCACCAGCGGGCTGTTGCCCAGATCGAACTCGTGGTTGCCGAGCACCATGGCATCGGGGGCCAGCATGGCGAGCAGGTCGGCGTTGGCGCGCCCTTTGAAGCGGTTGAAATAGAGAGAGCCCTGAAAGGAGTCGCCACCGTGCAGAAACAGAAAACGCTGGCCGGCTGCTGCGGCTTGGGCACGCAGTTGGGTCAGTCGGGTCAGGATCCGGGCATAACCGCCGCACTGGGTGCGCCACTGACTTTCACCGACAGGGGAGAAGCTCATTGGCGCGCCATCGAAGTGGGAGTGGCAATCACTGAAATGGGCAAGTTGAACCGTAATACTCATCTCGGTCCTCCTTAGGGGGAAAATGAGCACCGAGTCTACTGCAAAGGGGGGGGAGGATACCAGCCCGGCAGGGTGCCGGGCTGGTCAATGATCAGGCGGGTACCATGATCTGGGTGGCGACAATCACCACCAGCAGGCCGACGGCGACCGGCATACTGGTGCGCTTGACCACCTCGAACGGCGAGAGCTTGCCCATCCCGGCACAGGCGACCACCACCCCGGAGACCGGAGAAATGGTACGACCCAAGTTGGAGGCTTGCAGCATCGGGATCACCAGATAGGCCGGGTTGATGCCAAGGCTGCTGGCCAGGTTGGGGATCAGTTCCACGAAGGCGTAGAAGGGGGCATTGCCCGAGCCGGTAGTGAAGGCGGCCAGGGTGGTGATCACCACCAGTGACAGCATCATGATCAGGCCGCCCGAACCGAGATCCTGCGCGTGAGCCAGCAGGGTGTCGATAAAGCCGATGGTCATCAGGCCCTGGGCAAAGACACCGGCACCGACCAGCAGCATGACCACACCGGCAAAGGCGTCAGCCATGTTGCGCCAGCAGACCTGCAGACCGTCCAGCAGATCCTTGCCATTGCGGATCCGCACCAGCTCCAGCAGGCTGGCCAGCACCATGCACATGACGATGATGGTGACGATATCCAGCTGCGGACCCCATTTGCCGTCAAACACCAGCACCCCGATGATGGGGGTAAAGGGCAGGATGGCGTAGAAGGCCGGCGCAGTCGTCACCAGATCACCCGGTGCGACCTGCTCGTTGTGCTCACCGGATTTCTGGTCAAGATAACGCTGCCAGAAGAAGTGGGTCACCGCCATGCAGGCGATCGCTACCAGCGAGATGGGCAGGGTCAGCTTGAAGGCAAAATCCAGCAGCGGCATGTTGGCGGCCTGAGCGGCCATCACCACGTCCCCTGAGGTCGGTGCCAGAATGATAGCTGCTGGCGAGGCGCACACGGCCGCAGCCGCGCCACGGGAGATCCCCATGTTGACCATCAGCGGGAACAGGGTGGCCATCAGCAGCACGCCGAGGCCGGTAGCGGAGCTGACCGCCAGCGACATGGCGCAGGCCACCAGATAGGCAGCCACCAGCAGGATATAGGGGGACTTGATGATGCCGAGCGGTTTGCTGGCCAGCTTGACCAGAATGGTGTTGGCGCCGATATGGCTCATGTAGCCGGCGAAGCCGCACAGCACCATGATCAGCATCCCCAGTCCACCGCCACGGTCATTGAGCAGGAAGCGGACGTATTCGAAGATATCGGTTGCGATATAGCCGGTGCTGACCACCTTGCTCGGCAGTACCGGCTTGCCCATCATGGCGGTGATGACCAGCAGCAGCAAGCCGCCGCTCAGCAGCACCCCGGTCGCGGAGTATCCTTTGAAAATGGCACGGCCCACCACCAGGGTGACCAGGGTGCCAACGATGAGTTCCAGCATATGTTGCCTTCTGATTGGATGAGAGTGGAGGGAGTCTATTCCGATAGGGGTAGAGTGGCGACTGGAAACAGGATGTTGTGTGAGCTAAATCAACGTTTAACCCCATGAACAGAATTAAAGAAAGGTAAAGGTACTTTACCCAGCGGGTTTGGCTACCTACCCTTGCCAGCCTTGGTTGTCTTTTGAGGCTTTTATATGGTGTTTGGTGATTTTTTAGGCATTAAACGCTCTATTTTCCTGCTTGCGATGCTATTTTCACCTACTTGCGTGTTTGCGGTAACCAATGACGGTTTTCATCAAACCGGTCCTCATCAGGCGGTCGCCATGCGGCGTCTCATGGCTCCTCACTCTTACGGCGTTCTGGTGGTTGCCGAGGGGAACAGACCCCGTTTTGCCGCGCTGGCATCCAAAACCACGGAAGCAAACTGCCTGGCCCGTCATGCCATCCGGGTAGATGGAGTCGCGCTGCTGGTTACTCCGAGATTCTATGCCAAAGAGGGAAAACGGGGACTTTGCGAGCTGTGGCTCAATGAGGGGGCAGATCAGGACTTTTTTGCCAACCGCCTTAAAAATGATCATTTTATTCAGATAGATGGTCATGACATCAATGTGAAAAACTATCACCTCGACTGGCAGCGCATCAGCCGTCATGCTCAATAAAAATACAGTTTTGGCCTTGTGCCATACTCTGCTCACGCAACCTGTGAGCGTGCTCTGATTTCTGGGCGCATCATTGTATTGCGCCGCCTCGTCGTCACACATAGGCTATACCCGTCATCTGTGTGGCGGTGGGGTTCACCAAGGTTGGTACTCCGCCCGTGCAATCAAGGAAGGTAGTCTGGCATGGTCAGCAAGGTTTATGGAGTAGTGGGGGTCGGGTTGTTGCTGTTGCCCCTGATGAGTCAGGCTCAGCCGAGCCGGCCGCAAGTGGTGCCAGAGTCCCGCATCAATGTCCGTTTTTATGAGGTCAATGCAACCAGTCCGGAGCAGCTTGCCCGGGCGATTGCCCAAAGTGCCCCCAAGGTGAATGGCAAGCCCGTACTCGGCAAGGCGAGTTATCAGGTGGACTGGCAGCTGGATACCGAGCAGTTGCCGGGGCGCTGCCAGCTCAACCGGGTGACGGTGACCACCAACGCCACCGTGTTGCTGCCCCGCTGGCGTCAGAGTGCGAACAGTAACGAGCCTGCCCGCCAGCGCTGGGGGCGGCTGCTATCCAGCATGTTTGACTACGAATCCCGCTTCAAGGAGATGGTGCTGCAAGGGGCCAATCAGGTGGGCGGTGCGATTGCGGGATTACCCGGTCATGCAGATTGTCAGGCACTGCGCTATGCCGCGTGGGCAGCAGGTAGTGGCGAGCTGAGCAAGGTCAAGGGACGGCTCGACGGATTCCAGCGTCAGACAGGTTACGGCGAACAGCTCGGGGTGCACTGGCCCAAGTGAGCGCTATCTCAAGACGCAATATCCAGCATCGCACGATTTGATAAATAGAATGGCCGCCCGATGGGCGGCCATTCTATTTGCTTGCAGAGTCCGGTTCAGACCAGCGCCTTGCCTTTGAGCAGTTTGCGCACCCAGTAACGGGCTGGGTGGAGCGCTTCCAGCAGATCGGCGGCCAGCGGTAGGGGATCGCCGCAGATCTCGCTGGCGAGCAGCTCGCCACAGAGCGGCGCCGAGCAGAGGCCCCGCGAACCGAGCGCCCCCAGCATATAGAGGCCGGGGTGAAGGGGGAGCGGCTGGGCGTTGTGTTGATCATGCTGCAGCTGCGCATAGTGATCCGCCAGACCTTGCAATCTGGCCACTGGCCCTACCACCGGCAGGTGATCCCGACTGGCGCAACGCACCCCCACGCGCGCCTCGTTGCCGCTCACATCCACCTCGGCGGGCCAGGTTTGTTCCGGCAGGCAGGTTTGCAACCGCACCTGATTCTGGGTTTGCTCCTCGGCACGAAACTCAAGGTTGCTCTGGTTGCGGCCATAACTGGCACCAATACAATGTTGATCGTTGTGCATGGGCGTGAGGTAGCCATCGTAGCAGAGCACTGTGTTGAGCTGACTCAAGCTGGCCGTGGTCGGCACATGGCTCACCTGACCGCGCACCGGATAGAGCGGCAGCTCGGCGAAGGGGAGCAGTGCTGGCAACTGGTGACCGGCAGCGACCACCAGATTGGGGGCCTGCCAGTGGCGGCCGTCCTGGCTTTCTACTTGCCAGCCATCGGCCAGCTCGGTAATGGCGCTTACTTGGGTGTGGTACTCCACCTGCAGCAGACCACTGGCTTGTGCTTCTTTGATTGCAGAGCGGGTGAGATCCGCAGGGCAGAGCCAGCCCCCCAGCGTGTAACTGACGCCGCTGTGGCCGCAGGGCAGGCCAACCACCTGCTCTACCTCTGCTGTAGAGAGGGGATGCATCAGCTCGGGTGGGAAGGGGCCCTGGCTCATTTTCGCCAGCTTGGCTGCCGATTTGTCGTCATAGCCGAGCTGGGTCACTCCACATAATTCGAAAGCGATAGGATGGCGTTCGGCCAATGCCAGCAGTCGTTGGCGGGCATAGCCAAAGGCGAGGGAATAGAAGCGTGACAGGGCATCGTGCTCGCCGTTAAGCAGTGGATAGAGCGCGCCCTGGCGATTGCCTGAGGCGCCGGTAGCCGGTTCGCCATCTGCGCACAGCAACGTCACCTTGCGACCCCGCTCCACCAGAGAGAGCGCCGTCATGGCCGAGGCGATGCCGCCGCCGATGATCACTACCTCGCCAGCGCGTCCGGCAGGGCGGGCATACCAGGGGGCGATGGTCTGCTGCGGCTGCTTGTCGGAGCGATCCCCCACCAGCATCTCCCGCTTGCTACCGTGGCCCTTCACCTTCTTCATGGCAAAACCGGCGGCAATCAGGCCGCGACGGACAAAACCGGCACAGGTAAAGGTGGCAATGGAGCAATCGGGACGGGCGAGGCGAGCGAGACCATCAAACAGATCCTGTGTCCACATCTCCGGGTTCTTGGCCGGGGAGAAACCATCCAGATACCAGGCGTCCACCAGACCTTCTGCCCGGTGAGGCACCTGCGGCAGCATATCCTTGATGTCGCCAAACCAGAGATCGAGGCGAATGCGGCCACCCGCAAAATGCATGCGGTGGCAACCGGAAACCGGCAGCGGCCATTGGGCGACAAGATCCTGACTCAAGTGGCCAAGTTCAGGCCAGGCGGCCAGCGCCTTGCGCAGATCGTCTTGGGTCAGGGGGTATTTCTCGAAACTGATGAAGTGCAGACGGGAGCCGTTACCGGATTGGGGCGCCTGTTCCAGGAAGGCTTGCATTGTCGCCAGAAAGTTAAGGCCTGTGCCGAAACCTGTTTCACCTATCACGAAACTGTCACTATCGTGGTGCGAAAATCGCGCAGGCAGCCGGTTTTGCTGCAAAAAGACGTAGCGGGTTTCACCTAGACCGTTATCATTGGAAAAGTACACATCCCCGAAGTCACTGGAGACAGGAGTTCCCGCTTCATTCCAGTCCAATCGGGCATGATGTAAGGATGTTTGACTCACGTTTTCCTCGGCTCGCGTCACAAAATCGCGGGCATTCTACGTGAAAGCAGACCAGTTTGGCAGCCGAAAGCGGGTAGACTTGGCGCCAGTTTTTCCAGACGAGATGAATTAATGAGAAGAGCAGTGATCACCGGTATCGGCGTCATCTCCAGTATCGGCAACAACAAGGAAGAAGTGCTGGCCTCCCTGAAAGCAGGTAAATCCGGCATCACCTATTCCGAGCAGTTCGAGCAGCACAACCTGCGCAGCCGTGTCTGGGGTAACATCAAACTCGATCCGTCTGAACTGATCGACCGTAAAGTCATGCGTTTCATGGGCGACGCTGCGGCCTACGCCTACCTCTCCATGCAGCAGGCCATTGAAGATGCTGGTCTGGCGGAAGATCAGGTCTCCAACGAGCGTACCGGCTTGGTGGTCGGTTCAGGTGGTGCCTCCGGCAAGAACACCTCGGAATCTGTGGACATCGCCCGCGAGAAAGGGGTCAAGCGTGTGGGCCCTTACATGGTGCCGCGCACCATGTCTTCCACCACCTCTGCTTGCCTCGCGACCCCGTTCCAGATCAAGGGTGTCAACTACTCCATCAGCTCCGCCTGCGCCACCTCTGCTCACTGCATCGGTCACGCGCTTGAGCTGATCCAGCTTGGCAAACAGGATGTGGTCTTCGCCGGTGGCGGTGAAGAGCTGGACTGGTCCTCTACCATCCAGTTTGACGCCATGGGCGCCCTCTCCACCAAGTACAACGACACGCCGGAAAAAGCGTCCCGTACCTATGATGCGAACCGCGATGGTTTCGTTATCTCCGGTGGCGGTGGAATTCTGGTGATCGAAGAGCTGGAACATGCGCTGGCCCGTGGTGCTCACATCTATGCCGAGCTGACCGGTTACGGTGCTACCTCCGATGGCTATGACATGGTCGCGCCGAGCGGTGAAGGTGCGGTGCGTTGCATGAAGATGGCAATGCAGGGGGTCGGCAAGGTTGATTACATCAACACCCACGGCACCTCCACTCCGGTGGGTGATACCAAGGAGCTGGAAGCTATCCAGACGCTGTTTGGCGCCAACGGTCCCAAGATCTCTGCCACCAAGGCGATGACCGGCCATGCGCTGGGCGCTGCGGGCGTGCACGAGGCTGTCTACTCCCTGCTGATGATGGAACACGGCTTTATCGCCCCCAGCATCAACATCGAGACTCTGGACGAGAAGGCCGAAGGTCTGCCCATCGTGCGTGAGTACGAAGCGGCCGAACTCAACACCGTCATGTCCAATAGCTTCGGCTTTGGCGGTACCAACGCCTCTCTGGTATTTAGCAAGTTCAAAGGCTGATTATCCGGTTGATATAAAAAAAGCGCCTCAGGGCGCTTTTTTTGTCTTCGGGATCTGCCATCACTCATTGCAGAGCAGAGCAGAGCAGAGCAGAGCAGAGCAGAGCAGAGCAGAGCAGAGCAGAGCAGAGCAGAGCAGAGCAGAGCAGAGCAGAGCAGAGCAGAGCATCGGCCATTGTAGAATAGGAAGAGTGGGTTGGTGGAGATTTCAGCGCAGATGGTGGGGGCGGAGGTGACGCCACACCAATGAGCCTGCTCTACATCTCTCTAGCGGGGTAGATAGCAAGAAGGGAGCCTGAGGCTCCCTTCTTTGTTAGCGGTAATGTGATGGCTGCTGGCTAGAACCAGAAGCCGATGATAAAGGAGCCCGCCAGCGTCAGCATCACGTTGGCCACCGCATAGGTACCTGCGTAGCCAAGCGCCGGAATGGAGCTATTGGCTGCCTCGTTGACCACATCCATCGCCGGGGCACAGGTACGGGCACCTGTGATGGCACCGAGCAGCAGCGCCGGGTTCATCTTGAGCACCCAGACCCCGAACAGGTAACCGACCAGCACCGGCAGGGTGGTGACCAGCATGCCGGAGAAGAGCACTACCGTACCCACCTCGCTGAGGTGGTCGAGGATGCCGCCACCGGCTTTCAGGCCCGTGCTCACCATAAAGACCGCCAGACCAAGATCCTTTGCCAATCTGAGCGCACCGGGCGGCACATAGCCGACCGTCGGGTGGTTGGCCCGCAGATACCCCATCAGAATACCAGCCAACAGCAGGCCGACGGCGTTGCCGAGGCCAAACTCGATCTGACCGAACACCAGCGAAACGGAGCCGATCAGCAGGCCCAGCACGAAGAAGGTGGTGAAAGCCACCAGATCTGTGGTCTGGCTGTGGATGCTGATAAAGCCGATCTTGTTGGCCAGCAGTTTGACCCGCTGTTTCTCGCCACTGATCTGCAGCACGTCGCCCTTTTGCAACATGATGTTGCGATCGAACGGCATCTCGATTTGGGAGCGCACCACCCTGTTGAGGAAGCACCCTTTCTCGGTGAGGTTGAGCTCCACCAGATGGCGGCCGACCACGGAGTCGTTTTTCACCACTATCTCTTCGGTGACGATCTGCAGGTCAAGCAGGTTGCGATCAAACACCTCTTTACCGTTGCGGTAGTTGACGTCCAGCTTCTCGTGGCTCTCGGGATAGCCCACCAAGGCGATCTCGTCCCCTTCCTGAATGACGGCATCGCCATCGGGGCTTGCGAGAATGCCGTTGCGGCGGATCCGCTCTACATAGCAACCGGTATGGGGATAGATGCCGGTCTCTCGCAGGGTACGACCACCGATCCATGCTGCCAGCTCGGGACCAACCCGATAGGCGCGGATGATGGGCAGATAGGTCTTGCGACTCTCGCTGTCGGAGAGACCCCGCTCGCGGGCGATTTTTTGCGCCTCGGTATTGAGGTCGAGGCGTGCCAGCGATGGGAGATAGCGCACCACCAGCATCAGGCCCACCAGACCCACCAGATAGGTCAGGGCGTAGCCGATGCCCATATTGTCGAGCACCGCCTGCATGTCGGTCTGATGGGGCAGGTTGAGAAGACCGCTGCGCAAGGCATCCTGGGCGCCCACCAGCGCCGGGGTCGAGGTGAGGGAACCCGCCAGGATCCCCGCCGCCATGCCCGGCCCCAGATTGAAGAACTTGGCGAGCCCCACCGTCAGCAACAGGGCGGTCAGCAAAATCACCAAGGTCAAGGTGATGTAGTGGATGCCGTCGCGCAGGAAGACGCTGAAGAAGTGAGGGCCCGCCTCGATCCCCACACAGAAGATGAACAGCATAAAGCCGACGTTTTCAGTGGTGGCTGCAAATTCGAAGCCCATCTGGCCGAACAGCAGGGCGGTAAACAGCACACCTATGGTGTTGCCAATCTGAAAGTTGCCAATTCGCACCTTGCCAAGCAGCAGGCCGAAGGCCAATACCACGAACAGCAGCAGGGAGTCGCTTTGATGTAGCAGTGTCACGAAATCTATGGTCATGCCCGGAAAAACCGAGGAAAAAAGTGGGGTCGATATTGTGCCGGATCTATCCCCAATAAAGAAGCGCAAGGGAGCGATTAATCGGACGTTATCGGACGCTATTTGTGGAACCGGCGGCGTGATAGGGAGACAAGCGGATGAAATCTGGCAATTTTTGCTGTAACCGTCGTTGTCAATTAGTGAAATCTGCTGCCCGCGACCGAAGCGCTCTGGCGCAGGACGATTTTTTAGATTCTGCTGTCCGACCGCTTGGCGGGGATCAGTTTCAGCAGATTCAACCGATGGCCGCCATGGTTGGCTGAGGGGCAAATCAGCTTGATATTTACCCGCTCGCCCACGGGGCATGGGTTGGCAAAAAGATGCTTCTGAAAAGTGCCAATAGAGCCTGTCACTAGGTGGTTCCGGAGGGAGCAAAAAAACAGCATAAAATCAGGTTGGCCAGCAAAATGACTCTTCGCCGGGGGCCATCAAGAGCAATCCCGCGTCCTGACAGGGCTTGCTGCACTTACCCACAGAATCTGTGGATAACCCTGTTCATGAAACTTGTTCATCGCCTTGAAAGCCGCGCCAGCACTGGGATGCAAGGGCTGTTCAAAAAATACCGGAAGAAAAATGTTTTTATAAAAATCAAATAGTTAGATGCGACAGGAGAAAACTCTGTCGAGCCAGAACGGGTAACAAAAGGCAGCGTCAGCAGCAAGAAGGATCTTGTGCATTAAAATTGGCAGGAGATGGCACTAAAGTGGATAACTTGCACCGAGATGGTGAGGAATTGGCTCCCCCGACTGGACTTGAACCAGTGACATACGGATTAACAGTCCGCCGTTCTACCGACTGAACTACGGGGGAACATCAGGCAAGGAGGAGCATCATACAGAAGGTGTCCTGGGTGGTCAAGCCATTCGCGGGATGATGGCACGGGTGTACCGCTGCCAAACCCTCGGTTACACTGCTCCTCTGCTGTTTTGTGTCGGGAGTGTTCATGAGCAAATTGTTCAAGTTAGCCAGCCAGTTTCAACCCGCCGGGGATCAGCCCACGGCGATTGCCCAACTGCTGGATGGCATCGAGTCGGGGCTGGCCCACCAGACCCTGCTCGGGGTGACCGGTTCGGGCAAGACCTTCACCATGGCCAACGTCATCGCCACCCTGAACCGCCCGACCATGATCCTGGCTCCCAACAAGACCCTGGCCGCCCAGCTCTATGGCGAGATGAAGGAGTTCTTCCCTGACAACGCGGTGGAGTATTTCGTCTCCTACTACGACTATTACCAGCCCGAAGCCTATGTGCCGACCACCGACACCTTTATAGAGAAGGATGCCTCGATCAACGATCACATCGAGCAGATGCGATTGTCGGCCACCAAGGCGCTGCTGGAGCGGCGCGACGTGGTGATCGTTGCTTCGGTGTCGGCCATCTACGGTCTGGGGGATCCCCAGGCTTATCTGAGCATGATGTTGCACTTGAAAGTGGGGGATGTGATCAACCAGCGGGATATCCTGCGTCGCCTCGCCGAGCTGCAGTACACCCGTAACGACATGGCGTTTCAACGCGGTACTTTCCGGGTACGCGGTGAAGTGATCGACATCTACCCTGCCGAATCGGACAAGCTGGCCCTGCGGGTAGAACTCTTTGATGAAGAGGTGGAGCGCCTCTCCCAGTTCGATCCCCTGACCGGCGCCATCGAGCAGACGGTGGTGCGCTATACCATCTACCCCAAGACCCACTACGCTACCCCGCGCGAGACCATTCTGGGGGCTATCGAGCATATCAAGGAGGAGCTGCGCAGCCGCCGCGAGCAGCTGTTGTCCCTCAACAAGCTGGTTGAAGAGCAGCGCATCAGCCAGCGCACCCAGTTCGACATGGAGATGATGCAGGAGCTGGGTTACTGCTCCGGCATCGAGAACTACAGCCGCTACCTCTCCGGCCGTGCGCCGGGGGAGCCGCCGCCCACCCTGTTTGACTACCTGCCGGGGGATGGCCTGCTCATCATCGACGAGTCCCACGTCACGGTGCCGCAGATTGGCGCCATGTTCAAAGGGGACCGTTCCCGCAAGGAGACCCTGGTGGAGTACGGCTTCCGGCTCCCCTCGGCGCTGGACAACCGGCCGCTCAAGTTCGACGAATTTGAAGCGCTGATGCCGCAGACGGTGTTTGTTTCGGCGACTCCCGGCCCCTACGAGCTGGAGAAGTCCGGCGGCGATGTGGTGCAGCAGGTGGTGCGCCCAACCGGCCTGCTCGATCCGGAGATCGAGGTGCGTCCGGTGACCACGCAGGTGGACGATCTGCTCTCCGAGATCCGCAAGCGGGTCGCCGTCGAGGAGCGGGTGCTGGTTACTACCCTGACCAAGCGGATGGCGGAAGACTTGACCGAGTATCTGGCGGAGCACGACGTCAAGGTGCGCTACCTCCACTCCGATATCGATACGGTCGAGCGGGTGGAGATCATCCGCGATCTGCGCCTTGGCAAGTTCGATGTGCTGGTGGGCATCAACCTGCTGCGGGAAGGTCTCGACATGCCGGAGGTGTCGCTGGTGGCGATTCTGGATGCGGATAAAGAGGGCTTCCTGCGTTCGACCCGCTCGCTGATCCAGACCATCGGCCGGGCGGCGCGTAACCTCAACGGCAAGGTCATTCTCTACGGCGATACCATCACCAACTCGATGAAGGTAGCCATTGAGGAGACCGAGCGGCGCCGCGCCTTGCAGCATGCCCATAACCTCAAGCATGGGATCATCCCCAAAGGGCTCAACAAATCCATTGGCGATGTGATGGACATGGGGGGCAGCCGCACGGCAGGCAAACCAGGCAAGGGGATGCGCAAGGCAGCCGAGCCGCAAGGGGAATACCATGTCCGCTCAGCCAGCGAGATTGCCAAAGAGATCAAGCGGATGGAGGAGCAGATGTTCCAGCATGCCCGGGATCTGGAGTTCGAACAGGCGGCGGCACTGCGGGATCAGATCCAGCGGCTGCGCAGCGAGTTGATCGAATCATGAGCCGCAAACGCTGGCTTGTCTGGCAACGACTTCGTCGTCTCTATCAGGGCTTTCGCCATCCCGGTACCCCCTGGTGGGCGAGAGCCCTGGTGATCCTTATCCTGCTCTATGGCATCAGTCCGGTGGATTTTATCCCCGACGTGGTGCCCTTGCTGGGCTGGTTCGATGATGTGACCCTGCTGCTGGTGTTGCTATGGGGTTGGGAGCGTTGTCTTCCCCCTGCAGTGCGCAGCGATCTGGAACAGGCCTCCTAGTTCACCTTTTCAACACCACGCTCGACATCACTCTGTGCGCTCCCACCCTCGAAGGAAGCGGAAAAACGGTTTCATTTGAAGGTGGGCTCTGCAGGATGAAAAAGAGGCTGGCCGGTGATTGTCGCCCGAATGGCATTGGCGTAGACTCCACGCCGTTCACTTTATGGGTATGGAAAAAATGGATCTGATCCTCTTTGCAATCGACTTTATCCTGCACGTTGACGTGCATTTGAAAGAGCTGTTCGAGAACTATGGCGTCTGGGTTTACGCCATCCTGTTTCTGATCATCTTCTGTGAAACCGGGTTGGTAGTGACGCCGTTCCTGCCGGGTGACTCCCTGCTGTTTGCCGCCGGTGCGCTTACTGTGGGCAGCGTGCTGGACGTCCATACCCTGGCGGCCGTGCTGATCATCGCTGCCGTGCTGGGCAACGTGGTCAACTACACCATTGGTCACTTCTTTGGCGAGCAGCTGTTCCGCAACCCGGACTCCAAAATCTTCCGCCGGGATTATCTGGAGAAGACCCACGCCTTCTATGCCAAGCATGGTGGCAAGACCATCATCATCACCCGCTTCCTGCCAATTGTGCGTACCTTTGCGCCGTTCGTGGCAGGGATGGGGGCCATGACCTATCCGCGCTTCCTGGCGTTCAACCTGGTTGGCGGCCTGCTGTGGGTACTCTCCTTCGTCTATGCTGGCCACTTCTTTGGCAATCTGCCGGTGGTGCGTCATAACTTTACCCTGCTGATCTTCGGCATCATCGGTATCTCCCTGTTGCCCATGGTAATTGGCGCAGTCAAGGCCAAGATGAGCACAGCCAAGGCGTAACCAGAAATACGGTCAGCCAGAACGAGAAAGGGGGAGCCATTATGGCTCCCCCTTTTTATCTCCACGTGGTTATCTCCACGTGGGCATGACACTCAGTTGCAGCAGCGTCCTTTCACCAGATTGCCGATGGCCACCACGGTGAAGACCAACAGGTAAGCGGCGAAGATGACAACCAGCCACTGGGGCATGGAGTAACCGAAGAACTGCCAGGTGATCTGGGCACAATCCCCTTCCGGCATAAATAGCCAGGGAAGCCACTGATCGAGCGGAGCCCAGCTCGGGAAGTCGGCAAACGGGCTGCAGACGTTGAACGGGGAGGGGTTGACCTGATAGTCCACATGCTTGAGGGCCAGCTGGAAGCCGCGGAAGGCACTGTAGCCCCACAGCAACATGGCACTCCAGCGAACATACCACTTATCCGGCGCCACCATGCCGAGCAGACCGGCGGCCAGCACCCCCAGGGTCGCCAACCGTTCGTAAACACACATCACGCACGGGGAGAGGCCCAGCACATGCTGGAAGAAGAGGGCGCACAACTCGAGGAACAGGGCTGATGCTGCCAACAGACCCCAGGCCAGCCGATGGGCGGCAATACGGCGGAGAAACTCGATCATCTCATTGATCTCTCAGAAAAAACAGTGGCTGAATTAGAGCAGAGCGGGGCAGAAAAGAAAAGGGCCCTGAAAGGGCCCTCGGAAACCGTCGCAACGGATTAATGCAGCGCTGGCTGTACCGCTGGCAGCGTACTCTCCATCACCAGCCATCCGTGCTGATAGAACCACTCGGTGGCAGGACCAAGCAGCAATTCGACAGAGAAAAAGCCGATCAGCCCCAGCACCAGGGTGTAGGGCAGCGCCATCCAGACCATGCGGCCATAGGAGAGACGCAGCAGCGGCGCCAATGCCGAAGTGAGCATAAACAGGAAGGCGGCCTGACCATTGGGGGTGGCGACCGACGGCAGGTTGGTACCTGTGTTGATGGCTACCGCCAGCAGATCGAACTGGGCGCGGTCGATGGCACCATTGAGCATGGCCGTCTTCACCTCATTGATGTAGACGGTGCCGACAAAGACGTTGTCACTGACCATGGAGAGCACCCCGTTGGCCAGATAGAAGAGGGCCAGCTGGTTCTCTGGTTTGGCTGCCAGTACCAGCTGGATCACCGGCTTGAACAGCTGCTGATCGATGATGACGGCGACCACGCTGAAGAAGACCGCCAGCAGGGCGGTGAAGGGGAGTGCCTCCTGGAAGGCTTTACCCAGCGAGTGCTCCTCGGTGATCCCGGTCAGGGAGGTGGCCAGCACGATGACCGAGAGGCCAATCAGACCAACGGCAGCCAGGTGCATGGCCAGACCGACGATCAGCCAGACCGCAATCAATGCCTGAACGATCAGCTTGGCCTTGTCTTGCGGGCTGCGTTTTGCCTCTTCGTAGCGGTTGTACTCCTCCATGATGGCACGCACCGTGTCCGGCAGGCGGGCGCCATAGCCAAACCAGCGGAACTGCTCTACCAGCACGCATGTCAGCAGACCGCAGATAAAGACGGGGACGGTCACAGGGGACATACGAATGGCAAATTCAGCGAAGTTCCAGCTGGCTTGCTCGCCGATGATGAGGTTTTGCGGCTCGCCCACCAGAGTGCAGACACCACCCAGCGCGGTACCGATGGCGGCATGCATCATCAGACTGCGCAGGAAGGCGCGAAAATCATCGAGATCCTGGCGATTGAGCTCGGCGACTTCCTTATCATCGGTATGGTCATGGCTGTGACCAAACTCCTTGCCGGACGAGACCTTGTGATAGATAGCGTAAAAGCCGGTGGCGACGCTGATCACCACGGCAATCACGGTCAGGGCATCGAGAAAAGCCGACAGGAAGGCGGAGACCAGACAGAAGGAGAGGGAGAGCAGGATCTTGGAGCGTACGCCGATCAGCAGCTTGGTGAAGACATAGAGCAGCAGCTGCTTCATGAAATAGATGCCTGCCACCATGAACACCAGCAACAGCAGCACTTCGATATTCGCGACCAGCTCGTGCTTGACCTGATCGGCGGAGGTCATGCCGATCAACACGGCTTCGATCGCGAGCAGACCACCCGGTTGCAGGGGGTAGCACTTGAGGGCCATGGCCAGGGTGAAGATAAACTCAACGACCAGTAACCAGCCCGCAATGAAAGGATCAAGGTGGAAGGCAATCGGATTGATCACCAGAAATAGCAAGATGGCGCTTTTATACCACTGTGGTGCATTGCCCAAGAAGTTCTTGGCGAATGCCTGCCCTAGGCTTATTGGCATGATAATGGGTCTCAACTTTGTTGTTAGGATCTGCTTCTATGCAGTCAAGGATGATTCGACCTGTGCCTCCGGATGTTGGCCTTTATCTGTCTGATTCCTCGTGATTTTAATCAAAAAGCGTGACGATTATAAATGATAGCCGATGGATCTCTGCCCATGTGTCTGTTTTATAACCACCTTGTCGGGGTTGGCTGGCTCCCTCGTGGCGATTAGATACATATTCCCAACACTATATTTGCCATATGTGAGCAGAGGACTGACCTTATGCTTGCCAGCCATCATCGCTTTGATATCATTCGTCAGCCTTTTTACGCATTACAACAGAGTCAATTCATGGTTATAAAAGCGCAGAGCCCAGCTGGGTTTGCCGAGGAATACATCATCGAGTCCATCTGGAACAATCGCTTTCCTCCCGGATCTATTCTGCCCGCCGAGCGTGAATTATCCGAGTTGATCGGGGTGACGCGGACGACCTTGCGGGAAGTGCTGCAGCGACTGGCCCGTGATGGCTGGTTGACCATACAGCATGGCAAGCCGACCAAGGTGAACAATTTCTGGGAAACCTCCGGCCTCAATATTCTGGAGACGTTGGCTCGTCTGGATCAGGACAAGGTACCTGATCTGATAGCTCAGCTGCTCTCCGCCCGTACCCACATCTGCACCATCTTTATCCGCGGGGCGATCCGTCACAATCCGGAACAGGCCGCCGAGATCCTGCGTGGCGCCGATGGGGTCGAGAACAACGCACAGGCTTATGCCGAGTTCGATTATCGCCTGCACCACCAGCTGGCGTTTGCTTCCGGCAATCCGATCTACGCTTTGATCCTGAACGGTTTCAAAGGGTTGTACAGCCGGGTTGGCAGCTACTACTTCTCCGACAAGCAGGCCCGCGAGACCGCAGATGCCTACTACAAGACCCTGCTCAATCTGGCGGAGACCAAGAACCACGAAGCCGTGTTCATGACGGTGCGTCAGTATGGTATCGAGTCCGGCAAGCTGTGGACCCGCCTGCGTCAGGACATGCCAAGCGATCTGTGCGACAACTGATCCCTTGCCTGTGCTGTCCAAGAAACGCGCCATCCGGCGCGTTTTTTTATTCTGTCGTGTTTGTGTCTATCCTTGATTGGCGGTGGTAATTGCTTGAACTGCATGGATATTTGGCCAAAAAGCTTGATCCAGCGCAAATGAACCCTGCATTTATCACTTTGGTGGCATAGGACCCAACCGCTGATTGAGGTCAAATGGAGGCATCAAGAGCGGAGCCAATATCCGCCAGAAGGAACACACCTTTCACCGGATGAAGGACACAACAATGAGTCTTCTTGAACACACCATCTGGACAGTACTGGGATATGGGGCCATGCCCTTTATCTTTCTGAGCGGATTCGTGGCGGTGGCAGTGACCTGTTGCATGCTGCTGAACGCGTTCGGGGTACAGTCCGCCGAGAAGTGAGTCGCTTCTCCATGCCGCCAAATGCCAGTCTTCGGACTGGCATTTGTTTTTTGTGTCTTTTAAAGCACTTATCCCGGCAGGGAAGGGGAAATCTTTGGTCAGGATGGTCGAACCTGCCGCCGATTTTGATTACACTGGCGCCCGTATTTCCCACTCACCCTTCTCTTATCAGGTGTTCAAGGTTTTCTATGGCTCTCAAGGCAACCGTATTCAAGGCCCAAATCAGTTTGTCTGATATGGATCGCAATCTGTATCAGGACTTCTCCCTCACGCTGGCGCGCCACCCCTCCGAAACCGATGAGCGGATGATGATCCGGCTGGCGGCCTTTGCCTGGCACGCTGCCGAGCGACTGGAATTCACCAAGGGATTGAGCGCCGATGATGAACCCGAGCTCTGGTGCAAGAAC
This sequence comes from Aeromonas sp. R9-2, assembly GCF_040908025.1. NCBI lineage: Bacteria > Pseudomonadati > Pseudomonadota > Gammaproteobacteria > Aeromonadales > Aeromonadaceae > Aeromonas > Aeromonas sp. R9-2. The sequence continues at coordinate 692,222 of NZ_JBFOCX010000024.1, read as the reverse complement.
TACTCGGACGAAATAGAGCTCTGGATCGAGCTGGGCCAACCCGATGAAAAACGGCTGAAAAAGGCCTGTAACCGCGCCCGTCAGGTGGTGCTCTACCTCTACGGCGGTCGTGGCACCAGCGTCTGGTGGAAGCAGAACCAGGGCAAGCTGAGCCAGCATGACAACCTCAGCATCATCGAACTCTCCGACAGCCAGACTCTGCCGCTAACCGCCATGGTCGAGCGCACCATGCAGCTCACCTGCACTATCTCCGATGGTCAGCTCTGGGTCAGTAAGGGCGCGCTGGAAGTGACGCTGGATCCGGTGGTGCTGATGGGCAAACCGGCCCGCGAACTGTAACGGACGCCGCCCATGTTCAGCGCCCTGCTCAATATCGTCATCCCGGTGTTCGGTGTGGTCGGGCTCGGCGCCCTCTACGGGCGATTGCGACCGGGTGCTGCGCTCGGTTACGTCAATCGGGCCAATATCGAGCTGTTTACCCCGGCGCTGGTCTTCTCCGCGCTGGTCAAGTATCCGCTGGCGCTGGCGGAGCATATGCCGCTGATTGCTGCGGGGGCACTGGTTATTCTGTTACCCGGTCTGCTGCTCGCACTGCTCAAACTCAAAGGGATTGTGCGGGCAGCGCTGATCTTGCCCGCCATGTTCCGAAATACCGGCAATCTCGGTATCCCCTTGATGGTGCTGGCATTTGGCGAGCAGCAACTGGGGGCCATCGTGATCCTCTTTGTGCTCTCCAATCTGCTGCACTTTTCGGTCGGCATGTTTATCCTCTCGGCCAATACCTCCCGCTGGCTGTGGCTGCGCAGCCCGGTGCTGTGGGCCGCGCTGGCCGGTTTGCTGGTGGCCAACCTGCACATTACGCTGCCGGAATATGTGGTGACCACGGCCTCGCTGCTCGGTCAAATCTCGGTACCTCTGATGCTCTTTGCGCTGGGTATTCGCCTGATGGAGGGGGAGCTCGAGCACCTAGGCCTCGCGCTCAAGTGCAACCTGCTCTATCTGCTGGCGGGGGGATTGTCGCTGCTGCTGGCGATCTGGCTGTTGCCGCTCAAGACGGAGTGGATCCCGCTGTTGATGTTGTCGGTTTCCTTGCCCCCTGCGGTGTTGAATTACATGCTCTGCGAGCAGTATCACTGTCAGCCGGACAAGGTGGCCAGTATCGTGCTCGGCGGCAATGCCCTCTCTGTGCTGGTGATCCCGCTGGCGGTCTGGCTGGCACTTCATCTGCCCGGCTAAGCCAGACTGCATTGGTGCGACTCACTGGCCAATTGCTTGATCGAACCGAGTCACAGTCGTTCGCATCTCATCCTTGCAGGGGAAAGTTAGCCTATCAGGATCAGCAAGCTTTTCCATGCCATCTCTGTCCATCATTGCCTCCGTGATACATCTGTCGTCCCCGTATCCGGCCCTGAGCCCCAGGCCTAACGGCGACAGCTATAGTATGAAAAAGAGCTGACTGACACTGTTTAACCAATGCCAGTAAGGGAAACCGGATGAGCACAAGTGAGCAATCTGAGCCTGTGGGGCAGGCAAAATCGCGCTATGACCCGGCATTGCCTACCGGTTATGACTGGCGCAGACACCGCCGTTTTATCCTCAGTGGCGGTGGTTACAAGGCGGAATGTCGCCGTCGCAACTGGTTTCTGGAGTTGCTCAACCCGGTGCCCTATGTGGTGGTGCGCGACATAGCCATCGGCGGCATCGGTATTCTGGGGGCCATACGGTTGAAAGAGGGGGATGAGCTGGTGATTGCCATTCCCTCTGGCGAGAAACTGCGCGGTCTGGTCGTGAGATCCCAGCCAGACCCACTCTTTCCCAAACTCTATCGCACCGGTATTCGTCTGCATCGTTATCCAACGGCCGAGCTGTTTGCCCGCTGGCAAAGTTACATTCAGCCGCAAGATAAAGCGGATTTCGACCATGAGTGCCAAGTCTTGAAACAGGTACACGGCGCGTGAGCCAGATGCCATTTCAGTGGCTGTTTTCCCCACCTTCAGCATGATTTGTCGATGGATTCCGCAGATCAGCAGGCTTGGCTGTCCCGAGTGGTTTATCTTGCTGCATGTGTTTTCATCTTTATGTTTTTATTGAATTTTATCTGTACCTCGGAAGTTGCGGAGGATGCAAATCATTTTCCCTTTTCGTGATCCCCCCCGAAGTAGTTCCCCCTGATATCCCTTAGTATCTGGCCAGCATGACTCCCTTTAGGGGGAGGATAACAAGAACAAAAAGGAATGATGGATGAGATCCGTGAGCAACCAGTGTCTGTTGATGCAGATCCAGCCGACCATCTTGCGCTTTGCCAAGATGCTGGCGAGTGTGCTGCAGCTTGAGGTCGAAATTGTGGATGCCGATATGGTTCGGGTGGCTGGCACCGGGCCCTATGGCAAGTTCTTCGGACGTCAGCTGGAGGGGGATTCCCGCCTGCTGCGCTATGTGATTGATAACCAGCGGGAGAAGATCGTTACCCACACCAGCGATGATCCCGTGTGTGACGGCTGTACCTGCAAGGAGAGCTGTCGTGAGCGCGCCTTCCTCGGGGTGCCCATCATGGTGGACGAGCGCTGTATCGGGGTGATCAGTCTGGTGGCCTTCAGCGACGAGCAGCAGGCGCGCCTCAACAACAATCTGCAGGATGTGTGTGACTATGTGCGCCATATCTCCACCATCTTTGTGGCCAAGTTGCTCGATTCGCGCGGGCTGTCGGACGGGGTCAACAAGGTGTTCCTCAATCTGATGACCAACATGGATCAGGGTTGCCTGCTGCTCGATGAGAAGAGTCAACTGCTCTACGCCAACGAGGCGGCGCTCCATCATCTGGGTTGCCAGCAGGAACAGCTGCTGGGGCGCGAAGTGGGGATCCGCCCGCTCACTTTCTCCCAACAGGGGCTGAGTGGTCATCTTCAGCACATCATCACCTTTGAGGGTCGTCAGGAGCTGATCATCGGCCAGCTACACCATGTGCAGGGGCAGCAACTCTTTCTGATGGCGTTTCACCAGTCCCATTCCGGTCAGGTGCAGGAGCCGGATCCGGATGTGCGGATCGATCAGCTGATCGGCGAGAGCAAGCCGATGCGCACCCTCAAACGACTGCTGCATCGCATCGCCCAGAGTCCCTCCAGCGTGCTGATTTGCGGCGAGAGCGGCACCGGTAAAGAGGTGGTGGCCCGCGCCGTCCATCGCCTGAGTCCGCGGCAGGACAAGCCGTTCATCGCCATCAACTGCGCCGCCATTCCCGAACAACTGCTGGAGAGCGAGCTGTTTGGCTATGTGAAGGGCTCCTTTACCGGCGCTTCCAGCGGTGGCAAGCAGGGCCTTATTCAGGCGGCCCATCAGGGTACCCTGTTCCTTGACGAGATTGGCGATATGCCGCTCACCATGCAGGCCAAGCTGCTGCGGGTGCTGGAGCTGCGGGAGGTGACCCCCATCGGTGCCAGCCGACCGGTGCCGGTGGATATCCGCATCATCGCCGCCACCCACCAGCATCTCGATCAATACATCGCCGAGGGGAAGTTTCGTGAAGATCTTTACTACCGCATCAACGTCATCCCTCTCAACCTGCCGCCGCTGCGGGAGCGGGAAGGGGACGTGGAGCTGCTGACCCACTACTTCCTCAACCTGCACACCAGCCGCATTGGCATCGTCTATCCCGGTCTGGCGCCCGAGGTGATGGCGCTTCTCAAGGGGTATCGCTGGCCGGGCAACGTGCGCGAGCTCAGCAACCTCATCGAATATCTGGTCAACGTCAGCCAGGCGGGCGAAGTGATTGACGCCAGTCTGCTGCCCCCCAATATCATCCGCAATCAGGAGCCCCATCGTGTCACCGCCCAGTCGATCCCGGTGACCAATCTGGATGCGTCGTTCAATGTCCCTGCCACCGCTCCGCTCGCCGCCACGCCGGAGAAGCTGCCTGAACCCGTTCCGGGTGAGAGCGGCCTTGAGAGCATGGAGAAACAGATGATAGAAGAGACCCTGCAGCGGCTCGGCAACAAGAAACTGGCCGCACAGGCGCTGGGGATTGGGATTGCCACCCTCTATCGCAAGATAAAGAAGTACGAGATTGCCGTTCAGAGCTGAGGCGCTGGCGGCATCTATCCGGCCCGTGTCGTTTATCGGATGGCACGGGTTTTTTATGGGAACAAGGTTCTGCGCCATTGCCGAATTGTGCTGAACGGATTGGCGGGGCAGGGGAGTGGCTGCATGGCAGAATGCAAAAAGCCCGCTCGATGAGCGGGCTTTTTTAATCTGGTGCGTCCTAGTGGATTCGAACCACCGACCCCCACCATGTCAAGGTGATGCTCTAACCAGCTGAGCTAAGGACGCAGGGTGCGCAATGCGACTTTTATTTCTTTATGCAGAAGTGGTGGGTTTAATTGGATTCGAACCAACGACCCCTACCATGTCAAGGTAGTGCTCTAACCAACTGAGCTATAAACCCACATCTGGAATATCTGCAAAGTTTTGAAACTGAATGGTGCGTCCTAGTGGATTCGAACCACCGACCCCCACCATGTCAAGGTGATGCTCTAACCAGCTGAGCTAAGGACGCATAATCAGTGTTCTGCAATGGTGCGTCCTAGTGGATTCGAACCACCGACCCCCACCATGTCAAGGTGGTGCTCTAACCAGCTGAGCTAAGGACGCATCACAGAAAAAGTGGTGGGTTTAATTGGATTCGAACCAACGACCCCTACCATGTCAAGGTAGTGCTCTAACCAACTGAGCTATAAACCCACTTTTTCTTACTTCACTACGCCAGCGCTACTGACGTGGACGGCATACTACCCATGCCCCCCAAGGCTGTCAACAGGCCATATGCACAAAGGAGACTGTTTGCCCAGTTCTTGCGCAGCCTGTTGATTTTGCAGGCTAGTTGTCGCTTGCCAAGCCCTGTTACTGGGCTCGCGACAGGGTAGTGCAGGCTTCCGGAGTGGCAAAACGGCCATAGATGTAGCGCAATCTCGCCCCCAGCATCAGGGCCGCACTGGTGAGGCCGACGATAAAGCCGATCCAGAAACCCTGCGGCCCCATCCGTGGCACCAGCCAGTCGGTGAGACCCAGGATCATGCCGGTGGGCAGCCCCAGTCCCCAGTAGGCGACGATGGTGACGTAGAAGATCGCCTGGGTATCCTTGTAACCGCGCAGTGCGGCGGCCGCGACCACCTGCACCGAGTCGGAGATTTGATAGATGGCGGCGAAGAACAGCAAAATGGCCGCCAGGACGATCACCTGCTGATCATCGGTATAGATGGAGGCGATCTGCTCGCGCAGCAGTACCGTCATGGCGGCAGTGGCAGCAGCTATGGCCATCCCCAGCATCAAGCCGGTGCGAGCCGCCACCCGGGCGTGATGGGGTTGCCCTTCACCGATACTGTGGCCGACCCGGATGGTGACACCCACCCCGATGGAGAGGGGCAGCATAAAGACCAGGCTGGAGAAGTTCAGCGCAATCTGGTGGCTCGCCACCGTCTCGGCACCGAAAGGAGCCAGCATCAGGGCCACCACGGTAAACAGGGTCACCTCGCAGAAGATCGCCATGGCGATGGGGAAACCTAAGCGGAACAAGCGCCAGATCCGGCTGCCGTTGGGGCGAGCCAGCTGGGAGAAGAGCCGGATCTCGGTGAAGTGACGGGAGAGCTTCACATAGAGGATCATCGCCAGCAGCATGGCCCACAGCACGATGGCGGTAGCAACGCCACAGCCGACCCCGCCGAGCTTGGGCATGCCGAAGTGACCGTGAATGAAGATGTAGTTGGCGGGAATATTGACCGCCAGCCCGACAAAGCCGATCACCATGGTGGGCATGGTGTGGGAGAGCCCCTCACTGAAGTTGCGCAGCACCTGGAACATCACGAAGGCGGGCAGGCCCCACAGAATTGCGTGCAGATAACCAGTGATCTTGGCCGCCATTACCGGCTCCACATCCATGAACTGCAACGCCAGCGGGCTGTAATAAAGCGCAATCATTGCCAGCGGGGTGACGATCAGTGCCAGCCAGAAGCCCTGATGAACTGCCGGACGGATTGCCTCCCGTTTACGGGCGCCATTGAGCTGGGAGACGATGGGGGTGAGCGCCATGATGATCCCCTGCACCAGCAGGATCACCGGAAGCCAGAAGCTGGATGCCACCGACACGGCAGCCAGATCGACCGCACTCACCTGACCCGCCATCACGGTATCGACGAAGTTCATGGCGACCTGGGCCACCTGGGCGACCAGAATGGGGCTGGCTAGACGGACGAGCTGCTTCGCCTCGGACCAATAACGTTGCACTGACACCTCCGAGTGGATCAGATAAGAGTAAAAAAGAGCGGAAATCGGGAAGAGCCTTTGCACTTTCGGACGAAAGTGCAAAGGGTGGGGGAGGCATTCTAGCCTGAAATTCAGCCAGGACGAAATAGTTGCCGCCCCGGGGGGCAGGATCAAGCGTCTTCGTGATCGCTGATCAGCAGGTTGGCTGCCGCATAGGCTGCCTGTTCACGCAGTTCGGCGGGCACCCGTTCATCGGCGGCGACCGCATTGAGGGCGCGGATAGTGGCGGCGATGGCCTTCGGCACATAGCCCTGCTCGCCGGAGCCAATCTGGTTATAGGCGATACGGATCGCTTCACAACATTGATATACCTGCATTTCTTTTTCCTTGTTTACCCGGATGTGAACGGCGTCACTATAGCGATCGGACGCAAGCTTGTCAGCCTGTACCCTTGTCTCACCCTCTGCCCGAGGTTAACCTGCCCTTTTTGCCGTAACAGGAGACGAGAGATGTTCACTGGCATAGTGCAGGGGACCGCCGAACTGGTGGCCATCGAGGAGCAACCCAACTTCCGTACCCATGTTATCCGCATGCCAAGCCCGGCATGGGGGGAAGGGCTGGTCCTCGGCGCCTCGGTCGCCCACAACGGCTGCTGCTTGACCGTTACCCGGGTAGAGGGTGAGCTGGTCAGCTTCGATCTGATGCAGGAGACCCTGCGTCTCACCAATCTCGGCCTGTTGCAGGTGGGGGACAAGGTCAATGTGGAGCGGGCAGCCCGCTTTGGCGACGAGATCGGCGGTCATGCCATGTCCGGCCATATCATCGGCATGGCAGAGGTTACCTTGGTGATCGACACCCCCAACAACCGTCAGGTGTGGTATCGCCTTGCTCCCGAGCTGATGAAATATGTACTGACCAAGGGGTATATCGGCATCGACGGCATCAGCCTTACCATCGGCGAGGTGCGCGAGCGCGAGTTCTGCGTTCACCTGATCCCCGAGACCTTGGCTCGCACCAACCTCGGTTGGGTGCGCGCCGGCTGGCCGACCAATATCGAGATCGATCCCCAGACCCAGGCCATCGTCGATACCGTGGAGCGGGTACTGGCGGCACGCGGGGGTCACTGAAAGGAAACGGCTCGGTGTCAATCCCCTCATAAGCAAGGGCCTGCAGTGTGCAGGCCCTTGTTATTTACATGGTGAAAATATCCACTCAACTTTCTATGGCTCGCAGTCACAACATCTGCTCAGCTCTTTGCGACTTGCAGGCAAAACAGATGCTCGGCCTTTTGTGACTCGCAATCAAAACAGTTGCTCGTCATCCGCATCCACAAACAGCTGCAAGCAGTCGCGGGCTTCGTCGCGGTGAAGCCGCAGGTGGATCGGATTGCAACAGGCCATGCAATCTTCGTAAAACTCCTGATCACCCTGGCTGGCATCCAGCTCGACCCGGGTATGGTGGCCGCAGTGGGGGCAGACGATGCGCTTGCTGGTGTACTCGATCATGATAACCTCCTCGGGCCATGAGGCCGCCTATCTACCCTGATTCTAGTCGGGCTGCAGGGGGTTAACCGCGAGCAAACGCACGTTTATGACAGAGATCAAGCCTGAGGGATGGCAAGGTGCAACCGGCTGGAGTGGTCGTGTGCGAGAAGAACAATCTGGTTGAGAATGACCGGTAAAAAGAGGGAAATTGCCAACGGTTGTTTGGCAATCACAGGGGGCAGGAGCCCCCTGCGGGTATGAGAGCGCGAGCGCAACAAGGCGCCGATAGGCGCTACTTGACCCAGCTGGCCAGCATCTCGCTATTGAGTTCGGCCAGCGAGCCGAGCTGGTAGTTGGCGATGGCCAAGCGTGGGTCACCCACTAAAGCGGGGTCCGGCACGATCAGCGCAGTCATGGAGGCCGCCTTGGCCGCCAGCAGACCGGTAAAGCTATCTTCGATGGCCAGACAGTGTACCGGTTCCACCCCCAGCTTTTCGGCGGCGTGGATATAGACATCCGGGTGCGGTTTGCCGAAACGCTCCACCTCTGCGGAGTGCACCGCCATAAAGCGATCGCGAATGCCAAGTTTGCCGAGCACCGCTTCTACCATCGCAAAGGGGGAGGAGGTGGCCAGACCCACTTTCAGGCCGCGGGCTTCGATAAGGTCGAGCGCCTCCAGCACACCGGCTTTGGCCTGACCTTCGGAGAGGATCAGTGCGTTGACCCGATCCAGAATGCGCTGTACCACCTCTTCCTGAGTTGGGCCGCTCCACGGGCGCAGGCGATACCAGTGGGCAACCAGCTGATCGATGCGCACGCCGATGGTCGATTCGCAATCCTCTACCGTGTGGGGGTGACCCAGTTCGGAGAAAACGGCGATCTGGGCCCGTTGCCAAAAGGGTTCCGAGTCGATCAGAACACCATCCATATCGAAGATCACGGCAGCTAACATCTTGTACTCCTGACAAATTTGAAGAGGGGATTATAAGCCTGACGGGCAAATGCAAAAGGGGCATTGCCATGCCCCTTGCGCCCGATCACACCAGCAAACGTTTGTTTCGGTGCGGCGAAAAACAGCGTTTAGAAAATGACCTCGACGCTGGCGGCAACCGCCTTGGCCTGCTCGACCGCCTCGCGGCAATCTTCACCCCGGGCCAGCGCCACGCCAAGACGGCGGCGACCGGCGCTCTCCGGTTTGCCAAACAGCCGCAGCTGGGCGCCCGGCACCAGCGCCAATGCCTCACCAATCCCCTGATAGCGGATATTCTGGCTGTGCCCTTCGCGCAGTACCACGGCGGAGGCACTCGGCCCGTACTGGGTGATGGTGCCGACCGGCAGCCCCAGAATGGCGCGTACGTGCAGGGCGAACTCGGAGAGATCCTGAGAGATCAGGGTCACCATGCCGGTATCGTGGGGGCGGGGGGAGACTTCGCTGAACCACACCTCGTCACCCTTGATGAAGAGCTCGACTCCGAACAGGCCGTAACCGCCGAGGGCCTCGACCACCTTGGCCGCTACCTCTTTGGATCGGGCCAGCGCCAGCTCGCTCATCACCTGCGGCTGCCAGGATTCGCGGTAGTCGCCATCTTCCTGCCGGTGGCCGATAGGGTCGCAGAAGTGAATGCCATCGACGGCGCGTACTGTGAGCAGGGTGATCTCGTACTCGAAGGGAACGAAGCCCTCGACGATCACCTTGCCACGACCGGCGCGGCCGCCTTCCTGGGCGTAGGTCCAGCTCTCATCGAGCTTGGCGAGATCGCGCAGTACACTCTGCCCCTTGCCGGACGAGCTCATCACAGGTTTTACCACGCAGGGCAGGCCGATGGCCTCGACGGCGGCGACAAACTCCTCCTTGCTCTGGGCAAAACGGTAGGGTGAGGTGGGCAGACCCAGGGTCTCGGCGGCGAGGCGACGGATCCCTTCCCGGTTCATAGTGAGCTGGGTAGCGCGGGCGTTGGGCACTACCTTGACCCCCTCTTGCTCAAGGGCAGCCAGGGTATCGGTGGCAATCGCTTCAATCTCGGGGATGATGAGGTCGGGTTTAACCTCGGCAACCAGGGCACGCAGGGCGTTGCCATCGAGCATGTCCAGCACGTGGGCTGAGTGGGCCACCTGCATGGCGGGGGCGTTGGCATAGCGGTCGGCGGCGATCACTTCGATCCCGAACCGTTGCAACTCGATGGCGACCTCCTTGCCAAGTTCGCCGGAGCCCAGCAGCAGGGCACGGGTGGCGCCGGGGCGGGTTGCGGTTCCAAACATACGATCTCTCCTGATGTCGATGGTCATTGTTGATGATCGCTATTACACAAATAGCGGACAAAAAAAGAGGCACGCATGGCGTACCTCAGGAAACGGGTTTGTGAGCGCGTTGCTCCAGATGGGTCAGCAAGGTAATGGCGCCAATAATGATGGCGGCGCCAAGCCACAGACGGCCGGGGGGCGCCCAGCCAAATACCAGCCAGCCTGCCAGCACGTTCATCGGCAGCTTGGCAAAATCGAAAGGCTGCACGAAGGAGGCCTCCGCCACGCTGTAGGCGCGAGCGATGGACATGTGCGCGAGTGCCGACAGAATGCCCGCTGCCGCCAGCAGTAGCCATTGTGGCTCGGTGGGCCACTGCCACTCTGGCAGCGCCAGCATGGCGTTGAACGGGGTACTGAAGATAAGCAGGTAGACCACGATAGTGTGGGATGATTCGTTGGCCGCCTGATAGCGTACCAGCAGGGAGTAGCCCGCCCAGAACAGCGCCGCCGCCACCGGCAGCAGGGAGGCCCAGTTGAATTCGTCAGTCCAGGGGGCGAGGATCAGCATGGCGCCGGCAAAGCCCGCCAGGGTGGCCAGAATGCGGGTGCGGCTCACCTGCTCCTTGAGCAGCAGGGCGGAGCCCAGGGTGGCAAACAGCGGCGAGGTCATCAGCAGGGCGATCCCCTGCCAGATAGGGACGGGGTACGCCAGTGCCCAGAGCCAGAGCTGGATGCCGATCACTGCCAGCAATACCCGCAACAGGTGCAACCGGAACTGATTGGTCATCAGGGATTGGCGCAAGCCATGACGAACCAGCCAGGGCAGCAGGCAGATCAGGGCGATCAGGTATTGATGAAAAGCGACCTGAGTCGATGGGAGGCCAAGCTTGAAGCTGACATACTGGCTCAGGCTGTTGACGGCGGCGAAGCAGAGTCCTGCCACCATCATCCAGACTGCACCGGCCAAAGGAGAGTGCCTGCGCGAGGGTATCATGGGATCCGGGTCGCTGGAAAAAGTGCGGCGGATCATAACGGCAATCGTTTGTTCTGCCAAGGGTTGAAGCGCGGCCGCAGGGTTGGCTGGCGAGGAAGTGGCCTTGCATCAAAAAATTTGAACAAGTTGAGCATCTATTTTCGCTATCAGCAAATAAGCACAATGTTTAGAGTGACCTCCATCGACAGCAACGCTGTTCAACCGACAACCAAATGGAGTTTCACCATGGCCAATATCCTCGTACTCAAATCCAGCATCCTGGGTCAATATTCCCAATCCAACGCCCTGATCGACGGCTTCCTGGCTGACCATCAGGATGATGTCGTAACCGTACGTGATCTGGCTGCCCTCAACCTGCCGGTGCTGGATGGCGAGTTGGCCTCCGGCCTGCGCGGTGGTGACAACCTCAATGAACGGCAACTGGCGGTGATCGCCCAGTCCGACGAGCTGATCGCCGAACTCAAAGCGAGCGACTTGGTGGTGATTGCGGCCCCCATGTACAACTTCAACATCCCGACCCAGCTGAAAAACTGGATCGATCTGGTGGCTCGTGCTGGCGTCACCTTCCGCTATACCGAGACCGGTCCGGTGGGGATGGTTGAAAATACCCGCGCGCTGGTGATCAGCCCTCGCGGCGGCATGCACGTCGGCAGCGCCACCGATCTGGTGACCCCCTACATGCGTACCGTGCTCGGTTTCATCGGCATCAAAGAGGTGGATTTCATCTACGCCGAAGGGATGGGTATGGGTCCGGATGCCCAGAGCAAGGGGATGGAAGCGGCCAAAGCGCAGCTTGAGGCTCTGGCTATCTAAGGGCTCTCTATCCCGTCTGGGGTTATCTCTTCAAGGGGTTGCCCCGCCAGATACAAGAACGCAGCCATCAGGCTGCGTTTTTTTTGGTTAGATATGATTGCGACAGATGCTGCTACAGAGAGTATCGCGGCAAGCGGTCGGTACAGACGTTCCGGCGGAGTCACTACTCCATCATAAAGCGGCGACAACCACGCACCAGCAGCAATGCCACCGCGACCAGCAGGCCAAGCAAGAGGGTGGTCAGCCACTGTTCGGTACTTTGCGGCAAGTGGGGCGTGAATAGGCTGATCATCAACAGGGTGCAGAGCGTGATCAACAGGCTCTGTCGGGTCATCAATATCATGGGGTCATCCTTGGTTTGCTCACCTGAAACGATTTTAATGCCCTCTTGTGACAGGGTGATGTATCCGTGCATCACCCTGTTGGGGCTCTTCAGACCATATCAGGTTTTTACCGCAGAGCCAGCGCCATCACTGGCGCTGTGATCCCGATCCCGCTAGCTCTCTTTATCTGAACTGTTTCTGCGCTGGCTGGTAGTGAAAATCGCCGCTGGCGAGCCGCGCTTCCAGTGCCGCCTGATCGATCTCCTGCGCTTTGCAGAGATCATCCAGATCGTCATAGCGATCACGCAGCTGCATATTGACGACGCTCAGCAGCATGTTGATATCCATGGTGGCGAACTTTTTCAAATCCATGATTATTTCTCCCGATCCAGTGATTGCAGCTGCTCAATGGCGGCGCTGACGCTGTGCAGATGCTGGCGGATCGCCTCGCGGGATTCGCTAGGCAGATAGTCGGTCAGGGTATGTTGCCAGCTGCCCGCTTCACTCTTGAGCTGCAGGAAGAGGGCGAGCCCGGCATTGGTGAGGGAGACCAGGCTGATGCGTTTATCCTGCTCGCTGCTCTCGGTAAAGATGATCCCTTTTTCGACCAGACGGCGGATCTCGCGGGAGATGCGCACCTTGTCCATGCCGCTCGCCTCGACCAGCTCTTTCTGGCTGATGGGGTAGTTGGGGCCGAGCACCATCATCAGGCGCCATTGCGGCACGGTCAGCTGGTAGCGCTGTTCATAAAATTGTTCGAAGGTATCCCGTAGCATCTCGGCGGCATGTACCAACTGATAGGGCGGGTAGTGAGCGAGTAACGCTATGATTTTTGACATATTACACCCTGCTGTGACGGCTGCATCAGATGCAGTTTCTTTTGATACTTTGACATTGATGATACGAAACTCAAGCTGATTTGTCTGACCCGGTTGCGATGAAATGTGCGGTGGCGCACGCCCTCAAGGAAAAACCGGGTCTGACCGACGGGATTTTAAGCCAACGCTGTTCAGCCTTTACGCAACCAGATGAGGGCGCTCTGCTTGAGCCAGGCTTCGCGTGTGTGGATGGCGTAGAGCGCGGCCTCGTCGCGGCTGCCCGCTTGCCAGCTTTGTGGCTCCTGTTTGGGTAGCTTGCGCTGACCCAGCAGGCAGGCCGGAATGTGCGGGTTGGCCTCGATGGAGACCAGCAGATGGGGCTTGGCTGCCTCGGCACCCTCGGTAGCAAAGACCATCAGCGCCTTGTTATAGAGCAACCAGCTGGAGGCTTCATCGAAGCGCACCAGCAGGGCGGCCAACGCCTGCCAATCCCCTTGCAGTGCATAGAGGGTGGAGAGGTTGTAGCGGCAACCCAGCTCATCGGCCATGCAGATTGTCAGCAGCGCCAGATACTCCACTTTGGCCTCGCCCAGCTTGCCAAGGCGCAGCAGGCAGTCGGCGCGGCCGGCTCTGGCGGCCAGCAGAGGACGCAGCTCGGGGGCACTCCAGCCGTGGCCGTCGATTTGCTGCCAGAAGGCTTCATCAAACAGCGGAGTGGCATCGGCGATGATCTTCTCGAACCAGCCGAGGCGGGCCTGATGATCGCGGCAGCTGTCGGCCAGCTCGAACCAGGTCTGCCACTGTTGGGCCTGCTCGCCATTGAGGGCCACATCAGCGTTGGGGGCGGCCTGATACTGGTCGAGGTTGAGCAACTGGTTGAGGGCGGTTTTCATATTCTGGCGCTGTCGTTTGCAGAACTCGACAAAGGGGAGTTCGCTGGCGGCGGCGCTATAGAGCATCTGGGCCATCTGCTTGTCGCGAAACAGGCTCAGCTCGGCGGCCAGACTGAAGCGGTACTGGGTGGTCGGGTCGTTCAAATCCTTCGGCTTGGGCCAGGTGGCAAAACCCATGCTGAAGCCATAACACCATTGACCGAGGGGGTGGCTCTGTTCGAACACCTGTTCGGGGTTATCGCTGGGCAGGCGGCATTGGCTCGGCAGGGCCAGCTGGGCGTCGTCGGCTTGGGATTCCAGCTCGGCAATCAGGTGGTTGAGGGCTTCTGCGCTTTTTTCATCCAACTCGGCATCCTGTTCCAGCAGACCAGCCAGCGGGCGTTGCCAGTCAGGGCTTTCCGGCCCCACCAGACGAGCACAGAGAAAACCGTGCAGGGCTGGGTAGGTCATGTCCTGATCGCTGTGGCTCTGGATCCATTGATTAAGATGGCGGGTACGAGTGGATGGGTTCATCGACAGTTCCTCTGGATTTGAACAGCCGCGAAGTCTACCTAAAAGTGGGGTTATTTGCAGCAAATGGCCGCCTGTTTGGCGATTTAATCACCATTGGCGGATAAGATAGGGGCGAAAGGGCGGCTCGTGGTGGCTTGGGGACTAGGCCGGATCACCGCTCTTGAGGTAACATGCGCGCCCATAGGGGCCATGTTCAGTTGGCCCATCCGGGTAATAAAAAAAGAGAGCACCATGATACAGATTGGCAAGATGAACACCCTCACCGTTGTTGAACTCGAAGACCGTGGCGCCTGGCTTGCGGCCGATGAGTACGGTGAACTGCTGCTGCCCAAGCGTCAACTGCCGGAAGGGGTGAAAGAGGGGGATAGCGTGCAGGTCTTCCTCTATCTGGATGCCGATTGCGAGCCGGTGATCACCACCGACAAGCCATTTGCCATGGTGGACGAATTTGCCGGTCTGAAAGTGGTCAATGCCAACAAGATTGGTGCTTTCCTCGACTGGGGCATGAAAAAGGATCTGTTTGTGCCCAGCCGCGAGCAGAACAAGCCGATGCAGGTGGGCCACGTCTATCTGGTGCGTCTGCAACTGGATAACGAAGGGCGCATGGTCGGCACCAGCCGCATCGAGCGTTTCCTGACCCCGGCCGGCAGCAACTTCAAGGTCGGTGACGAAGTGACCGCGCTGCCGGGGGAGCACTCGCCCCTTGGCATCAAGGTGATCGTCAACGGTCAGTATCCCGGCATGCTGTTCAAGAACGAAGTGTTTGGCCGGGTGATGACCGGTCGGCCGCAAACCGCCTGGGTCAAGCAGGTGCGCGAGGATGGCAAACTGGATCTGACCCTGCAAAAGCCGGGTCTGGCGCGGGTTGATGATGCCGGTGAACGCATTCTGAGCCGGATGAAAAAGCAGGGCGGCAGTCTGGCGGTGGGTGACAAGAGCGAACCCGAGCTCATCTACAAGCTGTTCAGCATGAGCAAGGGCACCTTCAAGAAGGCGATCGGCGGCCTCTACAAGCAAGGCAAGATTGTCATCGAAGATAACGCCATCACTCTGGTGGCCACAGAGACCGACTCGGCAGTGGATAGCGAATAAGATGCCGAGTCCCTGTGTTGGCCTCTGCAAGGCGAAAGACGGGCTTTGCCTTGGTTGTGGCCGCACCTTGACCGAGATCGGCCACTGGTCGGCGATGGATAGCAAGGCCCAGCTGGCGGTGATGGCCGAGCTGAATGGCTCGAAAAGCACCCACCGCTGTCCGGGTTGTGGCGAACCGGCCTATTGCGCCGTATCTGCCGGTCAAACCATCGCCCAGTGCTGGTGCAGCCAGTTGCCGGTATTGCCGATGCAGGAGGCCAGCGCTTGCTGGTGCCGCCGCTGTCTGGCCAAGGCCATCGCGGCGCAGGATTAGCACAGAACAGCAATAAGAGTGCACAGAAACAAGAAAGGCGCCGATGGCGCCTTTTTTATGCCTGCTGCTGGCGATGCCAGCGCACATGCACTTGATCTTCGGTCAACAGACGGGGCAGCAGGAAGGTGGCGAAGATCACCTCAAACTCATCCTGATGATCCAGCAAACCGACCCACACTTCGACCCAGCGCTCCATATCAACCGGCTCACCCAGCTCGGTCGACCAGTCGGCATTGGGCAGGGTCGCCTCCACGGCGCCACGCTGCTCAAACTCCAGGGTGATGTCGACAATTTGTTCGGGGGCCAGCATATCGGCGGCCTGCTCAAGAAACTGATCATAGGCCCATTCGACCAGCTGATCCGGGGTACGCTGTTCCATGAAATCACTCCAGATACATCGAGGTTCGCTACTGTAACAATTATTGGCTGTGGCGGCCAGACCAGTACGCCGGGCGTGGCTGGCCTGTCCAAGTTGCCGTTGGGGGAGTATGGTTAAGGCGCGGATCATCTGGCAGGGAGTAAGGGGATGAAGCAGCGGGGACGGCGGCAACAGATCAAGCGACGGCGCGAGGCCTGGTGGTGGCACTATCTGCCGCTTCACCGCGAGACGGTGGGCGGTCATCTGGGCCCACCGGAGAAACCCGATGAGCCCTGAAGATCAGTCGGCCTGATGCACCCGATTGAGGGTGATCTGACCCAGTTGCCCCATCTGGCGGCGGATCCAGACCGAGCGCTTCTGCACATAGGGTGAAGGGGGCTTGACCCGATAACGCCACGGATTGGGCAGGGCGGCGGCCAGCAGGGATGACTCGTAGCGGGTCAAGCGGCTGGCCGGTTTGCCAAAGTAGGTGCGGGCAGCGGCTTCGGCGCCATAGATGCCGGGGCCGAACTCCACGATATTGAGATAGACCTCGAGAATACGGGCCTTGTCCCAGCCCAGCTCCATCAGCAGGGTAAACCAGGCCTCCAGCCCCTTGCGCAGGAAGCTGCGATCACTCCACATAAAGAGGTTCTTGGCGGTCTGCTGGCTGAGGGTGCTGGCACCGCGCACCCGTTCGCTGTGCTGGTTGTGCTTGAGTGCCGCGTTGATGGCATCCATGTCAAAGCCGTTGTGCTCGGCAAAGCGCTGATCCTCGGCGGCGATCACCGCCAGTTGCAGCTCCTTGGAGATGGACTCCAGATCTACCCATTGATGGCGCACCTGGGTGATCTTGGCGGGCGGAAACAGAGCCCGCTCGATACGCCAGCTCCACATCGGCGGATCGATAAAACGCAGCAAGGCGACCGAGCCGACCGAGCAGAGCAGCCCGGCCAGCGCGATCTTGCCTGCCCACCTCAACACCCGGCGCCCAAGCGATACAGATGGGCGCTCGGGGGCAACGGCAGCAGGGTCTGACTCCCACTGATAGTGGCTGGGATCATCGGGATCCGGAATTATTGGGGCAGCCATTCGATGTGGCAGAACTTCTCGTCAACACGGCGGGAGAGCAGCATGCGGGCAAACAGGTGCTCATACTCTTGTTCTTCGTTGCCAAGGCCGACCCAGATCTCGGCATAGTCGGTGTCGCTCACGGCAAAACCCACGTCCGCTTCCCAGTCATCGGCCGGGTCTGTTTCGGCCAGCAGGCCGCGATCGTTGAACTCCTGATTGAAGCGGGCGATCTCCTGCTCCGGCAGGTTGTCAGAGGCCAGCTCCATAAAGAGTTCGAGGGCGGTATCGAGCAGTTCCTCGACGCTGTGCATTTCGTCATTCATAGACATAAGCGGTCTGTTCCAGAAAAGAGAAAAAGGTGCCGGCGCAGATCACAGCCTGCGGGGCGGCGCTATTCTAGCGGTCGGCAGACCCCTTGGCGAGATGAGGCGAACCGCTGTGACCTGTTTTTGTGCCAATAAAAAACCGGATCCAGTGACAGGATCCGGTCTTCATTGGGGGAAGGGGTCACGCATAGGGCGTCAGCTCATCCCTTCTTGTCATCGGCGAAGGTGATGTTGAGCTCCAGCACCGACAGCTCATCACTCTTCTGATCCAGTTGGACGGTTATCTTCTCCGGATCAATGTTGACGTATTTGCGGATCACATCGAGGATGTCCTGCTTGAGCTGGGGCAGGTAATCCGGCCCCCCTCTGGATGAACGCTCGTGAGCAACAATGATCTGCAACCGCTCTTTGGCCAGTTGTGCGGTGTTCTGTTTCTTGTTGGAACGAAAATAATCCAATAATGACATGTTTAACTCCCGAACAGTCGGCTAAAGAAGCCCTTCTTCTCTTCTTCCAGAAAACGAAATTCCTTGGCATCGCCCAGCAGGCGGGACACCGCATCTTCGTAGGCCTGACCGGCATCGGACTCCTTGTCCAGAATGACCGGTTCGCCGGAGTTGGAGGCGCGCAGCACCGCCTGGGACTCCGGAATCACCCCGAGCAGCGGGATGGCCAGGATCTCCTGCACATCCTGCACGCTCAGCATGTCGCCGCGGTTGACGCGGGTCGGGCAGTAGCGGGTCAGCAGCAGGTGCTCCTTGATGGGGTCTTCGCCACGCTCGGCGCGGCGGGACTTGGAGGCCAGGATGCCAAGGATGCGGTCGGAGTCACGCACGGAAGAGACTTCCGGGTTGGTGGTGACGATCGCTTCATCGGCAAAATAGAGCGCCATCAGCGCGCCCGCCTCGATCCCTGCCGGGGAGTCGCAGACGATGTAATCGAATTTCATCTCCGCCAGTTGATCCAGGATCTTCTCGACCCCCTCACGGGTGAGGGCATCTTTGTCCCGGGTCTGGGAGGCGGGCAGGATAAACAGATTTTCCGAGCGTTTGTCCTTGATCAGCGCCTGATTGAGGTTTGCTTCCCCGTTGATGACGTTGACGAAGTCATACACCACGCGCCGCTCGCAGCCCATGATGAGATCCAGGTTTCTCAGACCGATGTCAAAGTCAATGACCACTGTCTTGTGACCACGCTGGGCTAAGCCGGTGCTCAGGGCCGCACTGGTTGTGGTCTTGCCAACGCCACCTTTACCCGATGTAACGACTATGATTCGCGCCATTCTCGCTTCCTTGTAACTCTATTTGATACGGTCTATTCGGAGTTGTTCGTTGTCCAGCCGGACGTGTACCGGTTGCTGGATCAGGCCTGCCGGCAATGCATCGCTCAGCTGGAATGTGCCCGCGATGGAGAGCAGCTCGGCCTGTAATTGCTGGCAATAGATCCGGGCCTGGGTGTTTCCCCGGGCACCGGCAATGGCTCTGCCACGCAGGGTGCCATAAATATGAATGCTGTCGTCGGCGAGCACTTCAGCTCCCGGACTGACGGACCCCAGCACCACCAGCGAGGTGCCGGCGGCGTAAATTTGCTGGCCGGAACGAACCGGTCCCACATGTACCTTGCTCGGGATCAAGGGAGCGGGTTCGGGCTCGGGAACCACCTCAGGGGCGGCTGGCGCGGGGGCAGGCTCGGGTTCCGGTTCGCTCTTGCGACTCTTGCCCGAGGCCATCACGGCCAGTCCCACCGCCTTGGCGGCCGTCTTCATCTCTTCACTGCGCGCCCCCGTGATGCCGACCAGCACAAATTCTTCGGACTCCACCAGCTCCTTGAGCTGTTCGAAATCGGGAATATGTTCCAGTCGGGAAACATTGATCACCAGCGGTGCGCAATTAAAAAAGTAGGGTGCCTGGGCCACTTTTTCGGCCAACAACTGACGTATCCGCTCAGGCTCGCCATCGCTGATATGCAACACAGAAATAGTGAAGGTGGTCCCTTTCAATTCGTTATCGCGCTCAACCATGAATCTTCCCCGAGGCAGAGATGCTAATCCGTTATTGTTATTCAATTCCTGATGTTATAGTTTGCCCCCATCAGAGGCAATAAACTCGTCGGATTATATCAATTTCCATGTTGTGTGCAGTCTATAAAAGTCGCAAAAAAGCCGAGACCTACCTTTTTGTTGAAAAAAGAGAGGATTTCTCCCGCGTTCCCGAGCCACTGCTGAGCGCATTCGGGCGTCCCGAGCTGGTGCTGATGACCAAGCTGGATCCGGCCAAGCCCTTGGGGCTGGCTGATGTTGGCAAGGTAATGGAGGCGCTGACGACTCAGGGCTTCTACCTGCAGGTGCCGCCGCCTCCCGAGAATTTGCTGGAGCAACACAAGGCCAGCCTGAAAAAACCAGCCTGAATATCCAGCTCCGTTGTGCGTTCTGCCCAGCGGGGCTAATTCTTTGTGACTCTGCATGACGCATTCCGGCCCCGGAGAGGTGGCTTGCGATAATCCCGTGACAGGATCTGGCCAAATTAAACCCTCCCTTTGGTGATATTCACTTTTCGCTGTTTAAATAGAAAGTCAATCTGCTCCCAACACCATATCCTCAACCTTTGCTGGCGCTCACAAAAATAGCGAGTAGCGCGTACTCATATCCTCCATTTCAACGGCTATTGGCCCATTCATCGATTATTTTCAGCCTCTTCCTTGGGCACTTTTTGGGCCTCCACTGCGCGATAAGTTGTCTATCAAATGGGGCGTGAAGAGGGCGGTGATAACGGAGCTAAAACCAGTTTGCGCGATGCGCTGTGGCCAAAATGATGAGCTAACCCCCCTGTTTGTGTGCTTGATTGTTTGCCCTGATCACGAAATTACCACATAGGAGGCAATCAATGTGGCGGCGTGATAATCCGCAGGGTGAGCGGTAACCGCGTCTTGCCAAACAAGGGTATGACCAAAGGGGGGATATTGAGCTGAGGGGGCATCTCGATATCGATTAGTTGTGGAATCGTGACCGGGGCAAGATAGCAGGTACAGGTTTCATGTAGGGGCGTAATGTCCCTTTCTTTCAATGCATTGAGAATAGTTAATCAAGGTATGTAATTAGAGAGGCATTTAGACAAGGCAATCCGCATTGCGATGGCGTAGCAGGGGTATATCAGCGACGCCTTACAGTGAAATGGTCGGTATGCCGGTATAAGTGCCCGGCATCCCATTCGGGCAATAAAAAAGGCGGGATATCCCGCCTTTGTTCAGATGAGGGTCGCAACCCCTATTTATTCGCAGGCAACCTGCATCACCTTGATGGCCAGACCGCCACGGGAGGTTTCACGGTACTTGGAGTCCATGTCCTTGCCGGTGATGTACATGGTCTCGATCACCTTGTCCAGGGAGACGCGCGGCTTGGACGTACGACGCAGGGCCATACGGGAGGCGTTGACTGCCTTCATGGCTGCGATGGCGTTACGCTCGATGCAAGGCACCTGTACCTGACCGGCAACCGGATCACAGGTCAGACCCAGGTTGTGTTCCATGCCGATCTCGGCAGCTTCGCAGACGTGCTCCGGGCTACCGCCCATCAGCTCGGTCAGACCGGCAGCGGCCATGGAGCAGGAGACTCCCACTTCACCCTGACAGCCTACTTCGGCGCCGGAGATGGAGGCGTTCATCTTGTAGAGGATGCCGACGGCACCGGCAGCCAGATAGAAGCGGGTGTACTCGTCGCGGCCAACCGGCTGGATGAACTTGTCGTAGTAAGCCAGTACGGCCGGGATGATACCGGCAGCGCCGTTGGTCGGGGCGGTGACAACGCGGCCACCGGCTGCGTTCTCTTCACTCACGGCCAGAGCGAACATGTTGACCCAGTCAACGATGTTCATCGGGTCGCTCGAGAGGTTCTCGTTGGTGTTGAGCTGACGGTAGAGCGGTGCGGCACGACGGGGTACGCGCAGCGGGCCGGAGAGAACACCTTCGGTACGGCAGCCGCGCTCGATACCTTCACGCATGGTGTTCCAGATCTTGCCGAACTTCTTGTAGATCTCTTCCGGAGTGTTGAAGCACTTCTCGTTTTCCATCATCAGGGCAGAGATGGAGAGACCGGTCTGGCTGCAATGGGCAACCAGCTCAGCGGCGCTCTTGAACGGATAGCGTACGGACATGTCGCCGCTGTCAGCCTTGCCGAAGTTCTCTTCGTCAACGATGAAGCCACCACCGATGGAGTAGTAGGTCTTGCTGTAGACCACTTCATCTTCGATCAGGGCAGTCAGCTTCATGCCGTTTTCGTGCAGCGGCAGGGCTTCGTCGTGGAATACCATGGCGTCACGCGGGAAGCTGACGGTGTGGCAGTGCAGGCCGATCGGCAGGCGCTCGGTCTGTTCAACACGGGAGATAAACTCGGGGATGGCATCGATATCGACATTTTCCGGCAGGTTGCCGGCCAGGCCCATGATGATGGCGGTGTCGGTATGGTGGCCCTTGCCAGTCCAGGAGAGGGAGCCGTAGACATCGACATTGATCCGGGTTACATCGCGGATCTTGCCGCCCGCGCGCAGCTCGTCAACAAACTGTTTGGCCGCTTTCATCGGGCCAACAGTGTGGGAAGAAGAGGGGCCTACACCGATTTTGAAGATATCAAAAACGCTGATCATGTCACTATTACCTCAGGGTAGAAGGGGGCGGCATGCCCACTCACAGAAATTTGGGAGATCCATGGAACGCGCTTGTCAGCGCAGGTCACAGAACCAGATAACCGTAGTGTAACGGCTCCAGACCTAAAAAAAGTTGAAATAGATCTATTTTTGTTGAATCTGAGGCGCGAGTATAAAATTTATTTTTGTGCTTATCCATTTTGTTAAGCGTTTGCCCATAAAAATACCCGGCGATGCCGGGCATTTCGGAACCAAATGGAGTCATTTGCCGTTTTTTAACATTCGGTAATGTTAACGGCGAGGCCGCCACGGGCCGTCTCCTTGTATTTGGTCTTCATGTCGTTGCCGGTCTCCCACATGGTCTTGATCACCTTGTCGAGCGACACCTTGTGCTCGCCGGTGCCGCGCAGGGCGAGGCGGGCGGCATTGATCGCCTTGACCGCCCCCATGGCGTTGCGCTCGATGCAGGGCACCTGCACCAGTCCGCCGATGGGATCGCAGGTGAGGCCGAGATTGTGCTCCATGCCTATTTCGGCGGCGTTCTCCACCATGGCCGGGCTGCCACCCAGCAGTTCGGTCAGCGCGCCAGCCGCCATGGAACAGGCGACTCCCACTTCTCCCTGACAACCCACTTCGGCGCCGGAGAGGGAGGCGTTCTTCTTATATAAGATGCCGATGGCAGCCGCGGTGAGGAAGTAGCGGATCAGCGTCTCGTCATCCACCTTGTGAACGAAACGATCGTAGTAGTGCAGCACGGCGGGGATGATGCCCGCAGCGCCATTGGTGGGGGCGGTGACCACCCTGCCACCGGCGGCGTTCTCTTCATTGACCGCCAGCGCAAAGAGATCGACCCACTCCATCACCATCAGCGGATCCTTGTTGAAGTTGGTCTCGCAGCTTAACTGGCGGAACAGCCCCGGGGCGCGGCGCCGAACCTTGAGGCCGCCCGGCAGCACCCCTTCGCTTTTGCAGCCCCGCTCGACGCAGCCCTGCATCGCCTGCCAGATCTTGCGCAGCCCCGCTTTTATCTGCTCATCGCTGCGAAATACCCGCTCATTGGCCAGGATCAGCCCCGAGATGGAGAGGCCGCTCTCCTGACAGTGGGCCAGCAACTGGGCGCCGCTCTCGAACGGGTAGGGGACAGGGTGCTCGGCATCAGACTTGGCGGCCTCTTCTTTGGCGGTGGCAAAGTGGCTCTCTTCAATGATGAAGCCGCCCCCGATGGAGTAGTAGGTCTGGCTGAAGCGCAGGTTTTCCTCTTTATCAAAGGCCCGCAGAGTCATGCCATTGGTGTGGGCCGGCAGGGTTTTGCGACGGTTGAAGATGATGGCACCGGTGCGTGGAAAATGGCTTGGTTGTTCGCCTGCCAACTGCAGGCTCTGCTCATTTTCCACTTGAGCCAGAATGGCGGGAATCGCATCGATATCGACCGACTCTGGTTCAAAGCCCGACAACCCCAGAATGATCGCCTTGCCAGTGCCGTGTCCTTTGCCGGTCTGGCCCAGCGAGCCGTAACACTCCACTTCGACCCGTGTGATCTGCGGCAGATGGCCTTGCAGCTTGAGCTGCTGAACGAAGGCATAGGAGGCACGCATGGGGCCGACGGTATGGGAAGAGGAGGGGCCAATTCCGATGGAAAACAGGTCAAACACGCTGATCATGACATCAATCCGGTGATGGTTTATGTCTGTTTATTCTAGGATTTTTGACGTGGATGGAAAGCGGGGATGTGCGGTGCTGTGACATGGACACAGATAATGGGGCTGGGGATTGCCCAAGAAGGTTGAAGGGGCTGATCCCCTTCAACCAGCCTGATCAGTCGAGAAATTCGCACAGATAGGCAGTGGGGGTTTTCACTTCCAGTTTGAAGGAGGAGTGACCGGCCACCAGGAAGGATTCACCCTGGCTGTAGGTGTGCCACTCATCTTCATCAGCCAGCTGGATGGTGAGGGCGCCCTTGATCACAGTCATCCGTTCGGGGGCGGCGGTGTTGAACAGGTAGTCACCGGCGTTCATCACCCCGACGGTTGATTTCTCGCCTTTTTGTTCGAAACCGATGGATTTTACATTTCCGTCGAAATACTCGTTAACTTTCAGCATCTTTACATCCCTGTTTGTACGTTTGTGCAGCCAAACTAGCACAATCTTTTGCCAGTTGTCATGGGGGATGAGGTAAAAATCGCCGAGACCGCTTTGAATCTTTACTTTTTCGCAAACTTATTAATAGCCAAGGTTAATGATTTGCTGATTTAAAACAGCAATTAAATGTGAGATAACACGCGCAAACAGGGGAATGGGCAGCCGCTCATTCCCCTGTTTGGTTAATTGCACTGGGAAAAGTGTGAATTTTGCTACATAAAGGAACATATTGTGTTAACTAAAGGACTCATTAAAAACATCGGCTTCCAGGTTGTGGTCGCCATGGTACTGGGCGCAGTTGTCGGCGCGTTCATGGGTGAACAAGCCACCGTGTTTGCACCGCTCGGTACCCTGTTTATCCAGCTGATCAAGATGCTGGTGATCCCGCTGGTGGCGGTTGCCATCCTCTCCGGGGCCGCCAATCTGGGCGCGAGCCCGGCGGCGGGCAAAATCGGTGCAGCGACGCTGGCCTTCTTCCTCGTGACCTCCGCGTTGGCCGTGTTGCTGGCGCTGGTGATGGGGCAGATCTTCAAACCGGGTGTCGGGGTCGATTTCGCTTCCGTCGCCTCCATGTTTGGCGGTGACTACGCCGATAAAGGGGCGCTGCCGGATGCAGTCGCCACCCTGCTTGGCATGATCCCCACCAACGTCTTCAACTCCCTCAACGAAGCGAACATCCTGCAGATCCTGGTGTTCTGCATGTTCCTCGGCATTGCGCTGGCCAAACAACCACGCGAGCGGGCCAAGCCACTGGTCGATGGGCTCAATACCCTGGTGGATGCCTTCGTCTGGATGATCAACAAGGTGATGATCATCGCACCACTCGGGGTGTTCGGTCTGATGGCTGAGGCCATCGGTACCTATGGCTTCGATGTGCTGACCCTGGTGCTCAAGCTGTTCGTGGTCTATGTGGCTGCCATCCTTATCTTCGGCTTTGTGGTCTACCCGCTGCTGGTGATGATGTTCTCCAACACGCCGGTAATGAAGTACCTCTCTGCCATGAAGAAGCCGCAGATCGTGGCCTTCTCCACCGCCTCTTCCATGGCGACCCTGCCGGTCAATATGGAGACCTGCGAACATGATCTGAAAGTGACCAACGCGACCGCCTCCTTCGTGTTGCCGCTGGGGGCCACCATCAACATGAGCGGCAACGCCATCTATTACGGTCTGGTCGCCATCTTTTTCGCGCAGGTTTACAACATCGATCTGAGCGTCGGTGCCTGGGCGGCCATCATTGTGACCTCCACTCTGGGGGCGATCGGCCAGGCCGGTGTGCCGGGCCCAAGCTTCCTGGTGGTTGCCGTGCTGCTGGCGGCCGGGATCCCCATCGAAGGGCTGCCGCTGCTGTTCGCGCTGGATCGTCTGTTCGACATGATCCGCACCTCCCTCAATATCACCGGCGATGCGGCCTGTGCTGTCATTGTTGACCGCTTCAGCCCGGAATATGACCCAGAGCGCTGGAACAAGGCATAATTGCTTTGAGCTGGGCTGAGATATAACAGCCTTAAGCTGACACTGCGTAACGCGAGCCCCTGCCATGATGGCGGGGGCTTTTTTATATCTGCCGGACAAGTATCAGAGCAAAGGTGTGCTCAAGAGATTGCTAACGGATGTAGCTGTGTTGAATGGAGAGTACAGGAGGGGAAAACATCAGTTGTGGGCATGGGCCGTATGGCGTCAACCGGCCTGTTGTAGATGCCGGGGTAGGGGATTGTCAAACGACGGGTAACAAAAAGGGGAGCCTTGCTCCCCTCGGATATGATCTGCTGCTGGTTCTACTCCATCAGGCCATATGGTTAAACCATCCTGGTTACACCCTTGTGGCGAAAGAAACAGCGTCAACGTGATGAAATCATATCTATGTTGACCATCTCGGCATTGTCACTGAAAAGCGCCAGTTGGTGGCGATTAAACAGACATGGCAAAGAAGGTCGGTCCGGATTGATGCCTCTCTATCCGGCTCAGAACTGTGACAGTGAGGGCAGAGAGACAGCAACCAGGGTGAAAAACACCGTGAAAACGGCAGTAACGACAAACTCTTTCATTTTTCTCTCCCTAAGTTGTTGGTTGATGTAGTCAAGATACCATAACAAGGGGGTAAAACAAGGTGTAAGTTGATAAAATAGCTGCTTTATGTGCGTGGTTGGTTGAGATGGCTATTTTTGTCATATTGAGCTGATTTTATCACCAGCTATGGCATGTTAGGCATTCAAGATTCTGTTTTTATGGTTATTTCATTTAAATTCAATTGGTTGGTGAGCTGTTGGCTGGTTTAGTGAAGGGTTTTGTATGGGGCTCAAGTGGCGTTTTATAAGTTTTCACCCTCGTAATAGTGTCATTGATGCCATAAAAAGTGCGCAAGGCAATGATTTGACGATTCCTGACGTAGATAGCCCATCCAAAAGAAGTCTATGGGGAGAGTCTGGTTGCCAACCCTTGTCACACCATCACTTTATCAGTCCAGAGTCTTCGCATTTTTACAGCAATACACTGGGTTCATAGGGAGGAGAGCGGTGCATCGGGGGGATACAGAGTGGCAGCTGGCTGTTTTATTAGCGCCAATTTTCCCGTCGGCCTCGGAATAGACATGGCCACAGCAAGAGTGAGGTGCGCAATAGGCCAGAGGCGTATTCTCTGGCTGGGCTGGGCTGGGCTGGGCTGGGCTGGGCGCGAGTAGCGAGCCGCGTAGCCGGTGCATCTGCGTGAGTAATGTGCTTGCAATATAAAAGCAGCGCCGGAGCATGGTTGGGGAAGATATCTGAGTCCCTTCTACAAGATTGAGATATAAAAAGCGGCGTATGACGAGGAGGCTGAACAAGCTCGATTCAGGGTCGACAGAGCACAGGTCAACGCAATCCGGTTTGCAGTGATAAAACATCCACGACGATACCGGAACTCTGTGCGTAGGCTGATGCCGGTTGGTGTGAGGAGGGGAAGGCTGGTGATCAGTCAGATGGCGCAAGGCTTGGGGATCAGGCAACCCATATGGTGAGGGGCACACAGCGTGCCGATGCACCCGTTTTTGCAAGATATTAAAAAACCCTCCGATGGAGGGTTTTTGTCATCAACAGCCGGTTAAATGCCGCTTGGCTTAGAACAGGGTGGTGGAGAGGTTGTACAGCTCCTGATCGAACGGACGCTTCATGTTCTCGATGCAGTCGATGATGTCGTGGTGTACCAGCTCGTTGCGCTGGATACCGACGCAGCGACCACCGTGACCAGCCAGCAGCTGCTCAACGGCATAAGCACCCATACGGCTGGACATGATACGGTCACGAGCAGTCGGGGCACCGCCACGCTGGATATGACCCAGGATGGTGGCGCGGGTTTCACGACCGGTCAGGGCTTCGATGTCCTTGGCCAGCGCGTTCACGTCGGTAACGTGCTCGCAGATGGTGATGATGGCGTGCTTCTTGCCCTTGGCTTCGCCTTCCTTGATCTGCTTGAGCAGCTTCTCTTTGTCGAAGGCTACTTCCGGCACGATCACATATTCGGCACCACCGGCAACGGCGGCGGACATGGCCAGATCGCCACAGTGGCGGCCCATGATCTCGACCACGGAGATACGGTGGTGGGAGCTGCAGGTGTCGCGCAGGCGGTCGATGGCGTCAACAACCACGTTCAGAGCGGTATCAAAGCCGATGGTGAAGTCGGTACCGGCGATGTCGTTGTCGATGGTGCCCGGCAGGCCGATGCAGGGGAAACCCTCTTCAGTCAGCTTCTTGGCCCCCATGTAGGAGCCGTCACCACCGATGACGACCAGCGCATCGATACCGTGTTTTTTCAGGTTTTCGATCGCTTCGGCGCGCACAGCGGGGTCTTTGAAAGCAGGGAAACGGGCGGAGCCGAGGAAAGTACCACCACGGTTCACCACGTCGGAGACGCTGTGACGCTCCAGCTTGACGATGCGATCCTGGTGCAGGCCGAGGTAGCCATCATAAATACCGTAAACTTCCAGGCCATGATGCAAACCGGCGCGAACCACGGCGCGAATGGCTGCGTTCATACCCGGTGCGTCGCCACCACTGGTCAAAACACCAATACGTTTGATTTGTTTGGTCATGAGTGCCTCTGGATCTGAGTTGTCAAATACGAATGTTTAAATAGACAAGCCACTTTTACTATATCGGCTTTCATATGGGATGCGGGGGCCACCATAGGAAAAGCGATACAAGAGAGGGGACGAGCCCCTCTCTTTGCCGTAATCAGCGATTACTTGGCAGCGCCAGCGATGATCTGGGAGAAGTCGTCCACTTTCAGGGACGCACCACCGACCAGGCCACCGTCGATGTCCGGCTGACCGAACAGGTCGGCAGCAGTGGCGCCAGTGACGGAACCGCCGTACAGGATTTGTACTTTGGCAGCAACGGCGGCATCAAAACCGGCCAGGTACTGACGGATGTGGGCGTGAACGGACTGAGCGATCTCCGGAGTGGCAGTCTTGCCAGTACCGATGGCCCATACCGGCTCGTAAGCGATAACGGCGTTGTTGAAGGAGGCGATGCCGCAACGGTCGATAACAGCTTTCAGCTGGGTCTCAACCACGTTCTTGGTCACGCCGGCTTCGAACTGCTCCAGAGTTTCACCGATGCACAGAACCGGCACCAGGCCGCCTTTCTGGATCGCTTCGTACTTGGCAGCAACCACGTCGTCAGTCTCTGCGTGCAGGGTACGACGCTCGCTGTGGCCGACCAGAGAGTAGGTGCAACCAAAGGCTTTCAGCATAGAGGGGGCGTTTTCGCCGGTGAAGGCACCAGACTCGTGAACGTCAGCGTTCTGGGCACCGTAGGCAATTTTGCTGCCAGCGGTCAGTTGCTCAACCAGACCCAAAAAGATAACCGGCGGGCAGACGGCGACTTGCACAGAAGGATGAGCGGCAGCAGCCGGGGTCAGTCCTTTGATCAGAGCTTCTACAGAAGCTTTGGTGCCGTTCAGTTTCCAGTTACCCATTACCAGGTGCTGTCTCATCTTGTATATCTCCTAGGCATTTGATTGCGCGACATTATATGAATTGAACCGAGCCCAAGATAGCTGACCCGGCGGCAAATGACGTAATTTTTTTTCGCTTTCCTGATCCAAATCAGGAATGAAACGCTTGATCGCTCATTCGTTAACCTGCCCCCGCAAGCGAGCCCACCATACCCCAATCCATTCGTGGATGGCAGCTTCGGAATACATCAGATAACGCCCTTTGGGTAAATAACTGTAGAGGGGCTGGGGTACCTGGCTCTGCTTGGCGGTGTAATCGGTGGGGGCCGGCACGGCATTGAGTCCCTGGCCCTGATAGAGGGCCATGGCACGTGGCAAATGAGTGGCCGAACTGACCAGCGCCACCTCTTTTCCTTTCAGATGGCGGCTGATACTGACCGCTTCATCATGAGTGTCTTTGTTGTTTTCAAACAACGTCATCCGCGAACGGGGAATGCCAAGGCTCTCGGCCATCCGGGCATTGACCTCGGCATTGGAGAGGGTATCCCCCGATACATAGCCGGAGAAAACCAGCTCTGCGTCGGGATAGGCCTCAGCAAGGCGAACCCCTTCGAGGGTGCGGGCCAGGGCGATATTGTTCTGCCAACTGCGCATCGGCACCGCCGGGTCGCTGACATGGCCATTGCCGAGCACCACGATGGCCTCGATGTTGGGATGCTGGCTCACCTCGAATGGCGGGAAGGTCTGCTCCAGCCCGCGGGCCAGTTCATAGCTCACCGGCCGCATCCCCATCAGGGCAACAATAAGCAGCGAGAGAGTGGCCACCAGTTTGCCGGTTTTCTGAAAACGGGTGAACCAGAGCAGTAGCAGGGCGACCAGCAGCAGGGAGAGGGAGAAGGGGAGCGGCATCAACAGTTGACCAAGCCACTTTTTGAGCACAAACACGACAGACACTTCCTTGAGTTTTCAGCAAATTCGGGATGTGACAGAATACCTCTCTTTTTTGGGATGGCCACAACCCTGTGGCGCTAATGTTGAGTTTCTCCTTGAAGCACGATCAGAGTTTTGACGGGCGCGCCGACAAGTTCGCTCGCAACATTTACGACTCCACCAAGGGGCGCATCCGCACCACCATTGTCTGGAGCGACATCGAAGCCTGCCTGGCCCGCCTTGGCAACCGACCGCTGCGCATCCTCGATGCGGGGGGCGGGTTTGGCTATTTCGCCCAGAAGCTGGCGGCCATGGGGCATCAGGTGGAGCTGTGCGATCTGTCAGCAGAAATGCTGGAACTGGCCCGCAGCCAGATCGCCGAGAAGGGACTGGAAGACAAAATCCGTCTCATCCATTGCCCCATTCAGGATCTGAAGCAACACGTGACTGGTACCTTTGATCTGGTGCTCTGCCATGCGGTGCTGGAGTGGCTCGCCGAGCCGCGCCAGACCTTGCTGGGTCTGTTCCCTTTCGTCAATGCCGGGGGCATACTGTCGCTGCTTTTCTACAACCGTCATGGTTTGCTATTCCAGAGCCTGGTGGTGGGCAATTTTGACTATGTGCGCCTTGGCCTTCGCAAGAAGCGGCAGACTGCGCTTACGCCCACCAACCCCCAGTTGCCGGAGCAGGTCTATGACTGGATTGGTCGCGGGGGACTGCGCATCATCGGCAAGACCGGGGTGCGGGTGATCCACGACTATATGCGTCACAAGCAGGATCAGGTGGAGAAGTTCGACGATCTGCTGGCCATGGAGCAGCAATATTGCCGTCAGGAGCCTTTTGTCTCCCTCGGTCGCTATATCCATGTGATGGCCCAGAAGCCGGCCAGTTGATTGCTCGCGGTTCACGTCGATGTGAACCATGTTTTCGATGCTACCGGATGTAGCCGCGCGCACGATTTTGCGCCCAATACAACAACGAGATGACAACATCATGATGAGTACATCCCGTACCCTGCCAGAGCGTTCTTTGCCGGAGCTAGTAGGGTGGGTCAGGCAGGAGGGGTTGGCGTTGAGCCTGCCGACCGACCGGCTGGCCTTTCTGATTGCAATCAAGACCCTGTCCGAAGATGAGTCGGACCTGTCGGAAGCGGCGCTGCACGATGCCTTCGGCTATGTCAGCAGCGCCTTCGGCCAGATGGACGAGACCCTCACCGGTCGCGCCAACAACGCCATCAACGATCTCATTCGCCAGCAGCTGCTGTCGCGCTTCAACACCGACATGGTGGCGGGGGAGAGCCTCTACCGCCTGTCGCGCCTGGGTGTGAGCATCGTCGACTTCTTTATGGATCAGCGTCAGGTTGACTCCATCAAGCTCTCCATTCTGCTCGAGCACCTGGCTGCCGAGCTCGACACCGCCCGCAAGGCGGCGCTTGAAACCAACACCCGCGAGCAGTGGGATGCCGAGGTGCTGCCGCGCCTCACCTTCTCGCTGGAAGAGACCCTGGGGCGGATCGATCTCACCCAGCGCGCCATGGATGAGCAGCAGAATCAGGTCAAGAGCGAGATTGCGGCCCTGCTGACCCAGAACTGGGTCGATGCCATTCACAGCTGCGAAAAGCTGCTGCACGAGACCGGCCAGACCCTGCGCGAGCTGCAGGATACCCTGGATGCTGCCGGCCACCGCCTGCAGGCGGGGCTGCTCAATATTCAGGAAGCGGCGCAGGGGCGCGATGACCTGTTTCACGTCGAGGAGCTGACCCATGCCTTGCAAGGTCGTCTTGACGTCATCACCAGCTGGGGTCAGCAGTGCATCGAGCTCTGGTCCCGCTACGACAGACACGTCCACAAATTTATCCGCAACGCCATCGACATGGACAAGAACCGCGCCTTCAGCCAGCGGCTGCGCGAGTCAATCCGCAATTTCGAGCAACACAACTGGCAGCTGCGGGTGGCCGAAGAGCCCCGTCTGCTGGAGCTGCGCGACGAAACCATCGCTATCCACGAGGAGGAGGTGACCGGTGAGGTGCCCCTCGAGATGGAGTATGTCGAGATGGTGGACATTAACCAGGAGCTGGCCGAGCGCATCGAGCGCTATCTGGCCCGCTACCCCGAGCAGGGCCAGCAGCTGGACTTGGCCGATGTGCTGCGGGAATACCTGCTGGACTACCCGGCTCATGCCCACTTCGATGTGGCGCGTCTTCTGATCGACCAGGCCGTGCGCCTGGGCCATGCCAGCGGCGAGCGCGAGCTGCATCGCCAACCCGCATGGAAACCCATTAACCAAGCTGGATCCAAGGTTCAGGCCTATGTCATTGATCAATACTGAGTTTCCCTTGCCGCTGCGGCTCGCAGAGGCGATTGCCAACCCCTTGTTTCCGCGCATCGACACCGCCTTGCGCTCCGGTCGTCACATCAGTGCCGACGAGTTCGAGCAGCACTCGGCGCTGGTCGAATATCACAGCGAGCTGGAGATCTTCTACGGCCGCTATCAGGTGGAGCTGATCAAGGCGCCGGAAGGCTTCTTCTATCTGCGCCCGCGCCCGAGCTCCGACATCGGCACCACTGTGCTCTCCGAGCTCGATATGCTGGTGGGCAAGGTGCTCTGCTACCTCTACCTGAGCCCGGATCGTCTGGCTTCCGAAGGGGTATTCGCCATGGCCGAGCTGCAGGAGGAGGTGCTGAGCCTCGCCGACGAGAAGCAACTGCTGCGGATGGTCAACAGCCGCTCTGGCGGTACCGATCTCGACAAGAAGAAGTTGCTCGAAAAGATCCGCACCTCCATGCGCCGTCTGCGTCGCCTTGGCATGATCACCGCCCTTGGCAACGGGGATAAATTCCGGGTCAATGAATCGGTGTTCCGTTTTGCCGCGGATGTGCGCTCCGATGAAGATCCGCGCGCCGTCCAGCTGCGGATGATCCAGGAGGGTGAAGCCATCTTCCACGACGACGAAATGCCGAGCAGCGACTCGCTCTTTGATGACATCGAGGCGGATCTCGATGAAGAACAACTGGATCTGGAGGTATAACCGGTGCGAGGCAAGTTCAAATCCCTGACCATGGTCAACTGGAACGGCTTCTTTGCCCGGACCTTCGATCTCGACCAGCTGGTCACTACCCTTTCTGGCGGCAACGGCGCGGGCAAGTCCACCACCATGGCGGCCTTTATCGCGGCGCTCATCCCCGACCAGTCACTGCTCCATTTCCGCAATACCACGGAAGCGGGATCGAGCAGCGCCTCCCGTGACAAGGGGCTCTACGGCAAGCTGCAGCGCGGCCACTGCTATTCCCTGCTGGAAGTGATGAACAGCCGCGAACAGCGGATCTGGGTCGGCGTGCACCTCGAGCAGGTGGCCAACCGTGACAACAAGGTCAACATCACCCCGTTCGCGCTGGTGGATGTGCCGGAGAATCTGGCACCGACCGATCTGCTGCTGGAGAAGCTCGATGGCGGCAAGGGTCGGGTACGCGCCTTTACCGATCTGAAAGGGGCAGCCGCCGAGCTGGGGGCGCTGAAAGTCGCCAAATTCAATACGGTGACCGACTATCACAACTTCATGTTCGAGTTCGGCATCACCCCGAAGAAGCTGCGTGATCAAAAAGATCGCGGCAAGTTCTATCGCCTGATCGAAGCCTCCCTCTACGGCGGCATCTCCTCGTCCATCAGCCGTTCTTTGCGTGAATACCTGCTGCCGGAGAACTCCGGGGTGCGCAAGGCGTTTGCAGACATGGAGGCGGCCATCTATGAAAACCGCCGCACGCTGGAAGCGATCAAGGAGACGCAAGGTCAGCGGGATCTGTTCAAGAACCTGATCACCGAAACCACCCACTATGTGGCGGCTGACTATGTGCGCAACGCCGCCGAGAAGAGCCGCCTCTCCGAGTTGGCCCTCAAAGCGCGCCAGGAGCTGGCCGACAAGCGCCGCATTCTGGCCGAAGAGAAGCAGCGCGCCATCTATCTGGCCGACGAGGTGGAGCAGCTCACCAACCGCGAGAAATTGCTGACCGACGAGCTGGAGTCTGCCTCCGAGCATCTGGCCAAGGTGATGGCGGCCGTCAGTTTGCAGAAGAAGATCGAGATGTACCGTGCCGATCTGGCGGATCTCTCTGACAAATTCGAACAGCAGCAGGCGGTAGTGGAGGAGATCCACGGCCAACTGCTGGAGGTGGAAGAGCGCAAGGAGCTGGCACAGGCCGAGGTAGACAGTCTCAAGACCCAGCTGGCCGACTACCAGCAGGCGCTCGATATCCAGCAGACCCGCGCCATCCAGTACCGTCAGGCGGTGCAGGCTCTCGATGCTGCCCGCGAGCAGTGCGAGCTGCCGGGGCTGACCGCCGAACAGGCGAGCGACACTCTGCACCAGTTCCGCGCCGCCGAGCAGAGCCTCACCAGCCGGGTGCTGGGGGCCGAACAGCAATTGGCGCTGGCCAAGGCGGCGGTGGCCGAGCACGAAGCGGCGCTGGCGCTGTTGCTCAGCATCGCTCCGGAAACAGTACGCGAGGCCGCCTGGCCTACCGCCCAAGCGCTGCTCAAGCGTCACATCGAAGACAAGGCTCGCATCGCCCAGGGGCAGGGGCTGCGCGCCGCGCTGGCTCGCCTAGAGAAAGAGAGCGAAAGCCAGAAGAGTCTCTTCAAGCTGCGTGACGAGCTGCAGCAGGCCTCCGGCCAGCTGATTGCCAGCAGCGATGAGCTGGAGATCTTCCTCGAAGCCCAGCGCACCCGTCAGGAGGAACTCTCCGAGCAGCAGGCGGAGGTGAACCAGCGCCGCGCCAGCCTCGAGCATCAGGGCACCCAGCTGGGCCGTGACATTGCGGAGCTCACCAAGCTGGCGCCGCGCTGGCTGAAATCCTTTGAAAAACTCGAGCAACTGCGCGAGCAGAGCGGTTTGCCGCTCGCCACCGCCGAAGAGCTTTCGGCCGGTATGCAGACAGTGCTCGACAAGGAGCGCGAGTTCGAGCAGGAGAGCAATCGCATCGCGGCCCAGAAACAGGCGCTGGAGCTGCAAATTCGCAACCTGCAGCTGGGGGCTGGCGAGGCGGATCCCCGCCTTGCCCGCATCGCCGAGCAAGTGGGGGGCGTACTGCTCTCCGATGTCTACGACGACATCTCCATCGATGATGCCCCTTACTACTCCGCGCTCTACGGCCCTGCTCGCAGCGCCCTGGTGGTGCTCGACCTCGAAGGTGCCATCGAGCGGCTGAAAAAGCTGGAAGATTGCCCGGAAGATATCTACCTGATTCAGGGCAACCCCGACTCCTTTGACGAGGATCTGGTGGAAGCGGACGAGCTGGGGGACGCCGTGCTGGTGCGCACCAGCAAGCGTCAGGTGCGCTTCTCCCGCTATCCCGAGCTGCCGCTGTTTGGTCGCGCTGCGCGGGAAAAACGGATCGAGCAGCTCGACCTTGAACGCGAATGGCTGATCGAGGGTTACGCCAAGGCTGCGTTTGAGCAGCAGAAGTACCACCGTCTCTACGGTCACTTCCGCGACTTTATCGGTCAGCATCTGGATATCGCCTTCCGCCCCGACCCCGAAGCCGAAGTGCAGGCCAAACAGGCCGAACTGCGCGCCTTGCAAGCAGCCATCGGCGAGTGCGACAAGCAGCTGAGTGATGCCAAAGCGGCCGCCGCTCAGCTGACTCGCCATATCCAGCTGGTGCAGGGGATGCTGCCCTTTGCTCACCTGTTTGCCGAGACTGATCTGGCGGCCCGCCTCGAGGCGGCTCACGCCGATGTGGAAGCCCTGAAACAGGCCGAAGCTTTTATCGCCAAACACGGCAAATCGCTGGAAAAACTGGAAACCATGGTGCAGGTGCTGCGTCAGGATCCGCAGGATCTTGCGGCGCTGCAGGCAGCTTACGATGAGGTGAGCAACCTGCTGGCCGAGCAGAAGCGCCGTTGCTACGCCCTCGATCAGCTGGTGGCCCGTCTGCCGCACTTTGCCTATCAGGATGCACAAGACCTGCTGGGCAAGGCCTCCGAGATGAGCGAGCGACTCAAAGAGAAGCTGAAGGCGGCAGAGCTGGCAGCCCGCACCGCTGGTGAGCAGCACAAGCAGATTGCCCAGCGCCACACCGAGGCGTTGCAGCTGCGCACTGCGCTGAACTCCAGCGTCGAAGCCAAGCGCCAGACCCTGACCGAGTTTGAGCAGGAGCTGGCGGCCATGGGGCTGACCCTCTCTGACGATATGGAAGAGAAGGCGCGCGCCCACAAGAAAGAGATTGAAGAGCTGCTGATCCGCACCCGCTCCCGTCGCACCAGCGCCGAGGCCCAGTTGCAGGTCACCAAGCGCGAGATCGAATCCCTCGGTGGCCGTCTCAAGCTGGAAGGGAAGGATTACTACAGCGCCCGCAAATCCCTGGTGGGTCACAAGGCGAGCTGGTCGCGGGTGGTGCGTCTGGCACGGGAGACCGACGTCGAGAAGCGCCTCAACAAGCGTGAACTGGCTTATCTGGACAGCGACGAGCTGCGCTCCATGTCGGACAAGGCCCTCGGCGCCCTGCGGGTGGCGGTGGCCCACGACGAGGCCCTGCGCGATGCGCTGCGTCTCTCCGAGGGCAATCGCAGCACCGAGCAGAAGGTGGCCTTCTACGTGCAGGTCTACCGTTACCTCAAGGATCGCATCCGCAACGACATCATCCGCTCCGATGATCCGGTCGAAGCGATCGAGGAGATGGAGATCGAGCTGGCGCGTCTGGCAGACGAGCTCAAGCAGCGGGAAACCCATCTGTCGCTCTCCTCTCACGAGGTGGCGGCCAAGATCACCAACATCATCCGCCGCGAGCAGAACCGCATCCGGGTGCTCAACCAGGGCTTGCAGAACATCGCCTTCGGTCTGGTGCGCGGGGTGCGCCTCAACGTCAATATCCGCGAGGCCCACACCCGTCTGCTGACGGCGCTGGCCGACCAAACTGCCATGCACAACGATCTGTTCGCCGACAAGGAGCTCAGCTTCTCCGAGGCGATGGCCAAGCTGTTCCAGCGCCTCAATCCGCAGATCGAGCAGGGAGATCGCAGCTATCAGGTGATGGGCGACGTGCTGCTCGACTATCGCAACTATCTGGAGCTGGAGATCGAGGTGCAGCGCGGTGCCGACGGCTGGCTGCGTGCCGAGAGCGGTGCGCTCTCCACCGGCGAGGCGATCGGTACCGGTCAGGCCATCCTGCTGATGGTGCTGATCAGCTGGGAGGAGGAGTCCCGCCGTCTGCGCGGCAAGGATATCGCCCCCTGCCGCCTGTTGTTCCTCGACGAAGCGGCCCGTCTGGATGGCAAATCCATCGCCACCCTGTTCGAGCTGTGCGAGCGGCAGGATATGCAGCTGCTTATCGCGGCGCCCGAGAACATCAGTCCCGAGAAGGGCACCACCTACAAGCTCATCCGCAAGGTGCAGGGCAAGCACGAGCACGTGCATGTGGTGGGTTTGCGTGGTTTCGGCTTTGCCGATGACAAGCTGATTGCCTGAGAAGTCTCTGGCCCATCCGACACAGGATGACCGGTAACTAGTTGAAAGGGAGGCATTTGCCTCCCTTTTTGCATGGAAGATATGGCAAAGTAGCCGCACCGTCGCTGCTGCCTGACAACAAGGCGAGTAACATGGTGAGTGCCTTGGAGCTATGGCAAGGTGAGAGCTCCCGCCTGCAAGTGTGTCGCCAGCGTCACCGGCTGAATCGAAGAGTAAAAAGTGCGCATAGCGAAAAGAAGAAGAGAGGAGAGGGGAAAGGTGCAACATATCCAGAAAGGGCTGCTGTTATCTCTTTGCCTGCTGCTGGCGGCCTGTAGCAGCCGTTATGACGAGAGTCACGGCGGCAGCTGGCGCGGCTATAGCGAGACCGGTTACGCCAGCTATTATGCCGACCGTTATCATGGCAAAAATACCGCCAGCGGCGAGATCTATCGCAACAACCTCAATAGCGCCGCCCATATGGAATTGCCCTTCGGCTCCATGGTGCGGGTCACCAACCTCGCCAACGGCAAGAGCGTAGTGATCAAGGTCAATGACCGTGGCGCCTTTAAAAAAGGGCGTATTATCGATCTCTCCAAATCGGCTTTTAGCGCCATCGGCAATATTCGCGACGGGATTATCAAGGTAAAAATAGAAATTTTATAAGCTGAAGAGGGTTCATTAATTAATCTAATTAATGAGGGGAGCAACCTCCCCTTCAAAATAAAGTATGATATTGCATTAGGTGACGTTTGTAATAAAGGTCGGATTTAAATTATATTTTTTTGATACTCTTAATGATGCTGAACCCTCGATTAATTGGTGAGCAGCCCAAGCTTTATCTGAAATAGGGTGAAACAAAACAAACTTAGCTAATAATTCCGTAAGTTGTTCTTTGCATATCAAATTATCACCAATAAAATGATAAGATTTTCCGCTATTTAAAATAACACCTTTCAAAGATAAAGACTCAATTACCGAGTGCACAAGCGCTATATTTAACCCTTCTGATTTTATTTTGAAATCGAGCATGGGGATGTGCTTTTTCTCCCCGCTATCTAGAATTACTTCTGAGTTGATAGCTAAGTTCTCATACTGATTGCAATTTAAAAAATCCAATACATCTTTGCTGAGAACATAAATATATTTATTGTTTTTATTGTGATGAATTGCCTCAGAAAGAATTCTAGGTGTAATTTTATTCTCTTTTACACACGTAGTGAAAAATGCCTCCCAGAAAGAGGTTGAATTGTTTTTTTTGTACTCTATGCTGCACTCAATTAAATTTTTTTCATCGAGAGAAAGTGGACCAACTCGATCTTGTACTTTATTGGAAAATGAGAAGCAAAAAAAACGAAAAACTTCTATTTCTGGATGTTTTTTTATCAATGTTTCGATATGTTTGAAAGAAGTCATAACGCCTCTCTAAAGATACATTTTAGGTGGTCTAACATTTTCTTCAATTTTTCTGAAAAATTCATATTTGAATTTCTCATAACGCATACTTCCAATTTTATCTTTAGTGGTAATAATCATACTATCTATCGAGTAGGCTCCACTAGAAGGCAATTCAACAGAGACATGTTCAACAACAATAGCTTTAATAAATGGTACTTGCAGTTCTCTATAGCTAAATATGAGACGACTGTTTCCTTCAATAAGTCTATATTCATTGTGATATTTTTCAACTACTGGTGGGGTAACTAAATATTTAGTACCATCAGCGGTAATAATTGCACACGCCTCGAAATGTTCTATTTTAAACTTGTCAAGTATTCTAATGAATTTAGATATTTGGTTATATTTATATGATTTTACAAATTGAGTCAAAAATTTAACCTTACATATTTCAATATTTTTTAATTGAATATGTACAGAGTTAGACCTATATTGGCGTACATCCTTTAACATTCTGGTTAATTCACCAGTTGGTACTGTTTCTACATAAAACGAGCATGAATTTGTTGCATTTATATCCACAATTTCTTTGAATGCATTCCAGAAACTGTCATGGACGAATTTGTCATGGATCGAGCGATATACCTTACCATATCCGGCAACTTTGCTTTGCTCATTATTATCGTAGTAAGCGATCGATGTGTCAGACTCATGATCTTTCGACTTAAATAGAAAGCAACTGAATGGAATTGATTCAACCTCAAAAAAAGCTACACCTAATTTTTTTAAAAGAACTCTTCTATATTCCTCATGTTCAATTTCGTCAGGATCATCCTTATTTATTTTATTGGTGATGAAAATCACACTTACTTTATTATATATCCAGTCAAGAATTGTTGGGAACAAGGAGTAGACTAATCTTGTATTAGGTAATGAAACTAAAATTTTATCATGATATTGTGGGTCGACCATTACGACGGTGTTTAATATTTGGTCTCGACTGGTTTTTTTCGTAGATTTATATTTATTGGTGATATTTACTGTTTCATAGTCAAAGAAATTTGCCGCAGCTTTTCTTCCAACTTGAATTGTTTCTTCAATTTTTCTATCGGTCAACTCATTGAAAGCAGTTGTTGTGATTGGTAGATCTTTGATTTCAATATGATAAGTATTCGATTGAAATAAATTTTGAATGTGGACGGCGCCATCAATAACTGCACTGGCCATATTTGTTAGATATGACTCGATACATTTAACCTTGTTATATTTATCTGACAAAGTAAAGCATAGTATTTTTTCATAATGTCCTTCCTCATTATTTAATGAAAAAGTTGGAAGGTTACTGACTAATCCACCATCTACATACTTCATGTCAACAGGTTGAAAATAAAATGGGATAGTGCATGAACATCTTACAGCATATGCGACTTTTTCATCAGGTGTATTGGCCGTGCTCCATGTAATTTGATTTTGGTTTTCTACATCAGTTGCTATTACATACAAAGGGAGTTTTAGGTCGCAAAATTTAATTTCCATGCCTCTTTTGTTTAGAAGCTCACCTAAGCGTTCATTGATCCATGATTCAAGTTGACTTGATGAATAGAGTCCTAAATTGAGTATGAAGTTAAAGAGGTTTTTGTATTTCCCTTTAGTGAGGATTTTGCCTGCATGACCTATAGATGTGCCATATTTTTTATACGTTTTATCTACGGGTGCATTGAATTGTGTAAAGTCAGTTGTTATGACCAAGTCATTTAAATAATCAGGAGTTGCTCCGGCTGCTATTAAAGCGGCGAAAATTGAGCCAGCTGATGTACCCGCTAACTCTGAAAAATAAACGCCTCTAGAGCGAGCTTCCTCAAAGGCGCCAATAAATGCAATCGCTTTGCATCCTCCACCTTGAAAAACACCTAGGCTGTTTTTAAAGTGCACAGTTTTTTGGGGGGATTCAGATGCAGAGAGAGTTATTTCCATACGAATGCTCATCTTTTATAACTAATGGACAAAAATAAAGGACATAGTAACACCTGATAATGCTATTTAGCAAAGTAAGTATCGATTATTAGTATGAAACTAATCATAGATCTATATCGAATTTACTCCGTTAGATATGTCAGCCCTGCGGCACCCTGACCCCTTTATCGAGATAGAGGCTACTGTAGTGGGCCCTGTGGGTGACAAACATCACCTGATGGCGGCTGCCGTCGGAGAGGATAATAAAATCCCCCGCCTGAGCGGGGCTCTGCAAGGTGATCTCCTGCTCGGGGGCGGTCAGGCGATCGACATCTTCCTTGAAGGTGAGGGTGTAAGAGTACATATGGCGCTCCACTGCTGGCTCATATCAAACACTCCGTTGAAGGTAGTTGCTGGCATGGGCGCGCGCGGCGCCCGATTGGCGCTGTTAGACCAAATATCAGCGATGAGAACGTACGTGGCTTCAGTCGGGTTGTTCTGCTGAGGTGCGCTTGAGGCGTTTACATCAAGGCCATTGGTATCAAAACGATGGTAAAGGGGCGAAAGGGGGATGAAAAAACCGCCTATTGGCGGTTTTTCTTATGCGATTGGCCCTACTTCAGGGCCTTCTTCAGCTTCTTGATCTTGCCTTCATGCTTGGCAATTTTCTCAAGACGAGCGGCGATCTTCTTCTTGATCTCTTTCTTGCTTGCTTTGGCCATCGGTGGCGCTCCTTTGCAGTGGGGACACATGAGGTGTCAGTGTGGGTCTTCCCTTTGACGTCCCAGAGTGCCACAGGGCTCCTTTGTGAACCAGCACTCAGTTGCTTTAATAGCCAGCTCGCTATAACTGCAAGGGGCTGAGCCAACGCAGCAGTTGCTGGCTTACCTGCGGGCTGCCGAGCAGGGCCATATGGCTGGTGCGATAGACAATCAGGGTATGGGCGGGCAGAAAGGCCAGCTGATGGCGCACCTCGCTGTGCTGGCCGAGGGCGCTGCGTAGCGGCACCAGTCCATCGCCAATCAGCCGGTCGGCCAGCAGGCTGCGCTTGGCGGCAGTGGTCGCGGCGATGGCATAGCAGTTGACGCCGCCGGGCAAGGGGAGTGGCGCGCGTGGGTCCTGTGAGGGGACTGCGGGGTCGGGTGGGGCAACGGCATCGATCACCTTGCCGTGGCGTAAATCCTTGATGCCTGCACTGCGCAGCCGCGCCAGCCTGACGAAG
Source organism: Aeromonas sp. R9-2 (assembly GCF_040908025.1). NCBI lineage: Bacteria > Pseudomonadati > Pseudomonadota > Gammaproteobacteria > Aeromonadales > Aeromonadaceae > Aeromonas > Aeromonas sp. R9-2. The sequence goes on along the minus strand of NZ_JBFOCX010000024.1, from coordinate 650,082 downwards.
GGTTCGCTGTATGCGGTGGCGGGCAGCAACTGCTCCAGCCAGTGACCGGCATGTTCGAGCGGCGCGCCGTGGTGTGGCGTGCCAATAAAGATCATATTGGCAAGGTGCACAGGCCAGGTGAGCCCGGCCTGGCTGGCATGGTGGCAGGCGCTGCGGGCAACCAGTCCGCCCATGCTGTAGCCCATTATCGTTATCTCTTTTAGCTCTCCCGGCCAGTGGGCGAGCAACTGCTCCAGCAACAGGGCAAGTTGCTGCCCGTTTTGTGAAATGGGCAGGCCCGAGTTGTAGTGCAGGTAAAGAGGCTGATAGCCAAGCGCGTTGGCAAGTTGTTCTCCGTGATTGACCGGCTTGCCTTGGTGTTCGGTCTGCCACTGCAGATCGTTCATGCAGAGGCCATGGATCATCAGCAGCACCCGTCCCTCGCTGGGTAGATCCTCCGGCATTGCTTGCCAATCGAGGGGCTTGCCCTGATAGCGCAGGGTCATGGGGGTGGCGAGGGCATTGTGGTGCTCGACCAGCTTGTCCCCCAATACGCCGTTGAGCGTGGCGATCAGGGCCGCACGTTTCGGGGTTTCGGGGATCTGGTGGGGCGGCGGTGTGGCTGGCAGCCGGCTGAGCAGTTGGTTGACACCACTGCCCAGGGTGTTGGCGGCACCATGTACCCCCTTGTAGACCAGCCCGGTGATCCCGGCTGTTTTTCCCTCATCTCGTCCCTTGAGCCCCATACCGCTCAGTATCGCCTGATGTACCGCTTCGGTAATCTCTACCGCGGCGGGCAGCGCCAGAGTCAGCAGTTGCGCCAGCTCGCGGATATCCGAAAGATGCCAGGAAGAGGATGGCGATGGGTCTGTGGCGTCGGTCATGGCAAGCCCTTGTGAAAGCGGGTATCGCGTTGTCGTGCCGCGAAGAGCGCAGCGTATCTCTATATCAAACCAGCTTGCGCCCTTTGTGGCGGGTTTACCAGTAACGGGCCATGCATGGCGGGGCTGATAAGAACCGCTTGCGAAGCCGGTCACGGTAATGACAGGGAAAATCACCTCTACTTCGTCATATGAAGCCACATGGAGAGGTGATGATGTCGCTGTTTGATGAGGTGCGGGTGCAGGATTTGTGTGCACGGTTGCTCGATAGCCAGAACGGAAAGGGCTGCTCCCTTGAGAGTCGGCATGGCCGCGAGTTGAAGGATCTGTTGCAGGCAGTGGCGGGGATCAAGCCGGTTGGCCGAGGTGCTCATTATGTGTTGACCGACGCGGGGCGGACTTTTCTGACCGGACAACTGGCTCGGGCAGCGCCCCCGGAACAGGACAAGCGTAAGCAGATGCGAAGCCTTGGGATGAGTTTGCCTGCACGGCTCAATCAGGCCTGCTTTTATGCCCTCTGGCATGGGGACAGCAAGCATTCGCGGTCAGCATCCCTTGCCGCGCCACAGCTTGCGGAATTGTCGCTCACGCAGGATGAGGTGATCCGCATCCGTACCCTCGAACCGCTCTCACTGGTCGATCAGCAGGGTCAGCAGCACGATATGACGGCAATGATGGTGCTGCTGGGGGAATTGGCGTTGCCGGAGCGGACTCTGGGCACGCTGACTGCCATCGGCTGGCAAGGGGAGCGGGTCATTACGGTGGAGAATAAGGGGGCCTTTGTCGACTACCCGTTGCAACCCGGGCAACTGCTGCTCTTTGCCCCCGGTCGCAATACTACCCTGGCCAAACAGCTGATCCCGCTGCTGCCTGCGGGCGTGCAGTGGGCCCATTTTGGCGATCTCGATCAACGGGGTATCGATATTGCCATCGAGCTGGCGCGCGAGCTAAATCGACCGGCCATGCTCTGGCTTCCCTGTGAGCTGCAACCTTATCTGGAGCACTATGCCCGCCCTGTTCGCACATTTGCGACGGACTGTGGCAAGGTGCCCTGGCGTGTGACGACGCAGGCTGATCATGTCGATGGCCATGGCACTCCGGCAGGCGTTCCCTGGCTCGATAAACTGATCACAGACGGGACTTGGCTGGAGCAGGAGGTATTGATTCTGGCCCCTCACTGGCGGAGCTGGTCATTGGACGCGATGGGCAATCAGGGGTGAAACGGGGTGCCCGCGCTCCCCGTCATTTCGTGGTCAGCTGCTTACTTGGCGTTGATGGGCCCCTTGGTGCCGGCATCATTATCGACCCAGCCGTCTTCACCCTTGATGCGGCGATCACCCTGAATGGTGTAGATGACCATGCCATCCTTGAACACCAGCGCGCCATCGGATTTCTTGGCATTGACCTTCTTGTCGTTGACCCACACCTGATCCTTGCCATCGATGCGGATATTGGCCACGGTGGCGCCGGTTTGGGGGAAGGTGGCGATCCAGTTGCCCGCATAGGGGCTGGCGCTGGTTGCCGCGGCCGGAGCATTGCCAACACTGGCAGCCGCGTTCTCAGCCTTGGTTTTGTTGATATCGCAGCCATTGAGCTCGCTCACCTGAGTGCAGCCCGAGCGCTCCAGCTTCTGCTCATAGCTCAGATTCAGACCGCCCTCCGCGGCCGGGGCGGCCGCGCCAAATCCCGCCTTGGCATTTTCCGCTTTGGTTTTGTGAATGTCACAGCCTTGCGCCTCGGTGACCTGGGTGCAGCCGGAGTGCTCCAGTTGCTCGGCATATTTGGCGCTGATGGCGTGGGCAGGGGTGATACCGAGCAGGGTCAGGGTGATGAGCAGAGCAGCATTCCTGGACATAGATAATCCCTCAAAGATGTAAGTCATGCAGGTTCATCCGCGCACTTGCGGTCGTGAACGTCGGCCTATCCTGAGCATCCGAGACAGATGCGCAGCTGGCGTATTCACGTTAGCACCTTGGGCCAACCGCGCCCAGCGATGTTGCCGGAAGATAAGGCGAGAGGTGATACGGGAGTGCAGGGGAGGCGAGATGGCCGAGACATTTCTGCAGAAGAGGTCGTAACAAAAGAGCAAGTCGCTGCACAGCATTATCATAATGATAACGACAGCCCCGCTGATATCATTTCAACCCTTGAAACTGACCTTTGATGATAATTCTCACCGATGCCGAGATATCGCCTCTGATTATTATCACTCGGCTATTTTATGGCTTGGCTGATCCGCTCACCTTTTTATTGAATAAACCGCTTAAATAGCCGCTGATTTTGTGGGTGGCATCACACACTTTCGCCATTTATTAATATCTGCCTGCATTTTATTGGTTTGGCACGGTTATTGATTGCCTCATATCGACGCTAACCGACGCGCTCACCCACAACCGGGATGCTGGTGACATCGTGAGTGAAAGGGGAGCTATCCATATCTCATCCAATGATTGGGGCGAACGATGAAAGCAGTTAACGAATTAATCAAAGAGATCAGAGCACTCAAATCCAACCTGCATGAAAAAGATTTTCTGCTGACCTGGGAGCAAACCCCTCAGGAGCTGGAGCTGGTATTGAAACTGGCCGAATCCCTCAAGACCCTGCGCGCCGAAAATATCTGCACCAAACTGTTTAACAGCGGGCTCGGTATCTCGGTTTTCCGCGATAACTCCACCCGAACCCGCTTCTCTTACGCCTCTGCGCTGAACCTGCTCGGTCTGGCCCAGCAGGATCTTGATGAGGGTAAATCCCAGATCGCCCACGGCGAGACCGTCCGTGAAACCGCCAACATGATCTCGTTTTGCGCCGATGCCATCGGCATCCGTGACGACATGTTCCTCGGTGCCGGTAACGCCTATATGCGTGAAGTGGGCGCCGCACTGGATGAAGGATTCGAGAAGGGGGTGTTGCCCCAGCGTCCGGCGCTGGTCAACCTGCAGTGCGACATTGATCACCCGACCCAGTCCATGGCTGATCTCGCCTGGTTGCAGGAGCACTTCGGCAGCCTGGAGAGCCTCAAGGGCAAGAAGATTGCGATGACCTGGGCTTACTCCCCGAGTTACGGCAAGCCGCTCTCCGTGCCGCAGGGCATCATCGGTCTGATGACCCGTTTCGGTATGGACGTGACCCTGGCCCACCCGGAAGGATATGACCTGATCCCTGACGTGATCGAAGTGGCCAAGGAGAATGCCAAGGCCTCCGGCGGCAGCTTCCGTCAGGTCACCTCCATGGAAGAGGCGTTCAAGGATGCCGATATCGTCTATCCCAAGTCCTGGGCCCCCTACAAGGTGATGGAGCAGCGCACCGAGTTGCTGCGTGCCAATGACCACGCTGGCCTCAAGGAGCTGGAGAAACATTGTCTTGAGCAGAACGCCAAGCACAAGGATTGGCACTGCACCGAGGAGATGATGAAGCTTACCAAGGGTGGCGAAGCGCTCTATATGCACTGCCTGCCCGCCGATATTTCCGGCGTCTCCTGCAAAGAGGGCGAAGTAACCGAAGGGGTATTCGAGAAATACCGTATCGCCACTTACAAAGAGGCGAGTTGGAAGCCCTATATTATCGCCGCCATGATCATGGCCCGTAAATTCTCCGCCCCGGCAGAAACCCTGGAAAATCTGATTAAAGAGGCGCAAAAGCGGGTGAAATAAATAACGGCAGGGCAGGGTGAAGATTCATCCTGCCCACACTGTCGAACCCATTATTTTGAGTTTTCTCTCCGTGGTATCTGAATAACGGATCTCCCGGCGAGGCAGCTCTTTGTCAGGTAACGCCTAGTGAGGTAAGCATGTCCCAATTTTCTTTGAAGATGGATATTGCCGATAACCGCTTTTTTACCGCCGAGCCATCTCCGCTGTTTTCTCGCGCCGAAGCACAAAAGGCTCGCGCTTTTCATAAAAAACTGGCCGGTTATGAACCGACCCCATTGTGCGACCTGAAAGATCTGGCTGCCTATATCGGGGTGAAAAATATATTGGTCAAGGACGAGTCAAAGCGCTTTGGCCTCAATGCCTTCAAGATGCTGGGTGGCGTTTATGCCATCGCCAACCTGCTCTGTGAAAAATATGGGGTGGCCATCGAGGATTTCTCCTTCGATCTCATCAAACGCACCATCAAGGAGCCGATGACTTTCGCCACCACCACAGATGGCAATCACGGTCGCGGCGTTGCCTGGGCCGCCAAGCAGGTGGGCCAGCATGCGGTGGTCTACATGCCCAAGGGCTCGGCTCAGGAGCGGGTTGACCACATACTCAACCTCGGTGCCGAGTGCATCGTCACCGACATGAACTACGACGACACCGTGCGCCTGACCATGAAGATGGCCGAAGAGCGCGGTTGGCACATAGTGCAGGACACAGCCTGGGAGGGGTACACCAAGATCCCGACCTGGATCATGCAGGGTTACTCCACCCTGGCCGATGAAGCGGTCGAGCAGATGCAGGGTATGGGCATCAAGCAGCCGACCCACGTGCTGCTGCAGGCCGGGGTCGGGGCGCTGGCGGGCGGGGTGCTCGGTTATCTGGTGGACTGCTTCGGCGCGAAAAACCTGCACAGTATCGTGGTCGAGCCGGATCAGGCCGACTGCATCTACCGCTCCGGCGTGGCGGGGGAGATGGTCAACGTGGGGGGCGATATGCGCACCATCATGGCCGGTCTCGCCTGTGGTGAACCCAATCCGCTCGGCTGGCCGCTGCTCAGAAGCTGCACCACCCAGTTTATCTCCTGCCACGACAAGGTGTCGGCATTGGGCATGCGGGTGCTGGGCAACCCTCTTGGCAATGACCCCCGCATCATCTCCGGTGAGTCCGGCTCGGTTGGTACCGGCGTGCTGGCGGCAGTGCGCCACCACCCGGATCGCGCGGCGCTGATGGAACGTCTGGGGCTGGATAGCAACTCGGTCGTGCTGATCATCAACACCGAAGGGGACACCGATGTGAAGCATTACCGGGAAGTGGTGTGGGAAGGCAAGCATCCTGCCTGCGACTAACTCTCCCGCCAGAGCAGAGACACGAATTGAAGCATTGATCGCGCCTCGCCAACGGGGCGCGGTAACGGGCACAGGGCGCTGCCGACGAACAGGCCGCGCACTCTCAGTTGTTATGGAGAATCACAATGAGCAAGCAAATTCCGTTTGAAATGGTGTTGGAGAAGGCCTACCAGTACAAGGTCGAGATGAGTCAGTTCCTGCGCGACATGATCGCCATCCCGAGCGAGAGCTGCGATGAAGAGCGCGTCGTGCTGCGCATCAAACAGGAGATGGAGAAGGTTGGTTTTGACAAGGTCGAGATCGATCCCATGGGCAACGTGCTGGGCTATATCGGCCACGGCCCGCACCTGATCGCCATGGATGCCCACATCGATACCGTGGGCGTCGGCAACATGGCCAACTGGAAGTTCGACCCCTATGAGGGGATGGAAGATCACGAGATCATCGGTGGTCGCGGCGCCTCCGATCAGGAAGGTGGCATGGCCTCCATGGTCTATGCGGGCAAGATCATCAAGGATCTGGGGCTGGAAGATCAGTACACCCTGTTGGTGACCGGTACCGTGCAGGAGGAGGATTGCGATGGCCTCTGCTGGCAGTACATCATCGAGCAGAGCAAGATCCGCCCCGAGTTTGTGGTCAGTACCGAGCCCACCGACTGCCAGATCTACCGTGGCCAGCGTGGCCGCATGGAGATCCGTGTGGAAGTGCAGGGGGTGAGCTGCCACGGCTCCGCGCCGGAGCGCGGTGACAACGCCATCTTCAAGATGGGCCCGATCCTCGGCGAGCTGCAGGAGCTGAGCCAAAACCTTGGCAACGATGACTTCCTCGGCAAGGGCACCCTGACCGTCTCCGAGATCTTCTTCACTTCGCCAAGCCGCTGCGCCGTGGCGGATAGCTGCGCCGTCTCCATCGACCGTCGTCTGACCTGGGGCGAGACCTGGCAAGGTGCGCTGGATGAGATCCGCGCCCTGCCAGCGGTACAAGCCGCCGGTGCCGAGGTCTCCATGTACCAGTACGACCGTCCGGCCTATACCGGTCTGGTCTATCCGACCGAGTGCTACTTCCCGACCTGGAAGGTGGAAGAGGATCACATCACCGTCAAAACCCTCTCCAAGGCTTATCGCGAGCTGTTCAACAAGGAGCCGGTGGTAGACAAGTGGACCTTCTCGACCAACGGGGTCTCCATCATGGGGCGCCACGGTATTCCGGTCATCGGTTTTGGCCCGGGTAAAGAGCCGGAAGCCCACGCGCCGAACGAGAAGACCTGGAAAGAGCATCTGGTCAAGTGCGCCGCCATGTACGCCGTGATCCCCATGCTCTATCTGGCCGAGCTGGACAAGTAAGGGGGCTGCCGGGTGGTGACTGCCATCGCCGCCCGGCTGTCGCAAGTGTGGCAAGTGCCCCGTCTGTGTTGAGGCGGGGTTTTGCTGTTTGAAGTGATGTTCGAGGTGGTGGGGATGAAACGGCTGATCAAAAACGGTGTGTTGGTCGATGCGCAGGGTGAATATCGTCAGGATCTGCTGATCGAAAACGGGGTGATCCGCGCCCGTGCCGCCGATATCCAGCCCGATGGCGAAACCGAGGTGATCGATGCCAGCGGCTGCTATGTGATGCCGGGTGGCATCGATGTCCACACCCACTTCAACATCGATGTCGGGATTGCCCGCAGTTGCGATGATTTTTTCAGCGGTACCCGTGCCGCCGCCTGTGGTGGCACCACCACCATCATCGACCACATGGGATTTGGCCCGGCTGGGTGCAATCTGCATCACCAGCTGGCCCGCTATCACGATTACGCCGCCGATCAGGCGGTGATCGACTACAGCTTTCACGGCGTGATCCAGCATGTGGATGACGCCATCCTTAATGAGATGGCCGCCATGGTGCAGGAGGAGGGGATCAGCAGCTTCAAGCTCTATCTCACCTACCAGTACAAGCTGGGGGACCATGATGTGCTGCGTGCCTTGGCCCGCCTCAAAGAGGTGGGGGCGCTTGCCACCGTCCATCCCGAGAATGATGCCGCCATCGCGGCGCGCCGGGCGGCCCTATTGGCCGCCGGTCACCATGAGCCCTGGTATCACCCGCAAAGTCGCCCGCTGGAGTGCGAGGCGGAGGCGATCGCCCGGATGATCAACCTGGCGGGGCTCGCGGGCAATGCCCCGCTCTATATCGTTCACCTCTCCAACGGACTGGGGCTGGAGTATCTGAAATTGGCGCGCCGTCAGGGGCAACCGGTCTGGGTGGAGACCTGCCCGCAATATCTGCTTTTGGATGATTCCTGCTACTACCGGGAGAACGGAGTCGACTATCTGCTCAGCCCGCCGCTGCGCTCGCGCCGCGAGCAGGACAAGCTGTGGGTCGGTATCGCTGCTGGCGACATCGACACGGTGGCGACCGATCACTGCAACTTCTCCCACGCCCAGCGCATGACCCTCCCGGGCGGCGATTTCAGCTGCTGTCCCAACGGCTTGCCGGGCGTCGAGAACCGGATGCTGCTGCTGTTTGCCCACGGGGTATTGGGCGGGCGCATCTCGCCGTCCCGCTTTGTGGCCCTCACCAGCGCCAACCCGGCGCGCCTGTTTGGCCTCTGGCCGCGCAAGGGCAACTTGCAAGTGGGGTCTGATGCCGATCTAGTGATCATGGATCCCCGTGGTGACATCCTGATTTCCCATCAACAGTTGCACGACAACGGCGACTACAGCCCATACGAGGGGATGCGCTGTCCCGGCCAGATCAGGATGACCCTCAGTCGCGGCGAGATAGTCGCTCGCGACGGCGAGTTTCTGGGGCGGCGTGGTCACGGCCGTTTTTTGGCCAGAGCGCCCTTTGATCCGGCGTTGGCGCCGGATCTGCACTCGCCTTGTCCCGCGGCTGCAGGCTGACAATCCGTTCGAAACACGCAGAGCAGCAAGGTTATGTGAACAACGAAAGGTGGGCCGGTATTGCGCCGGCTTGTCCCATCACTGGAGATAACAAGATGAAACAGAGAATCGTACTGGCCCTTGGTGGCAATGCGCTGGGCAACAACCTGCCCGAGCAGATGAAGGCGGTGCAGAGCACTGCGGGCACCATTGCCGACCTGATCGCCCAGGGGCATGAGGTGGTGGTGACCCACGGCAACGGCCCGCAGGTGGGGATGATCCAGCAGGCGTTCGAGGTGGCGGCCCGCCATGACCTCAAGGCGCCCCATCTGCCCATGTCGGTTTGCGTGGCCCTGAGTCAGGGTTATATCGGCTATGACCTGCAAAATGCCCTGCGCGAAGCCCTGCTGGAACGCGGCATCCACAAGCCGGTCGCCACTCTGGTGACCCAGGTTGAGGTGGATAAAAACGATCCCGCCTTCCTCGACCCGAGCAAACCCATCGGCGGTTTCTTCAGCAAGGAGGAGGCCGAAGCATTGATGGCCAAGGGCGAGCGGCTCAAAGAGGATGCCGGTCGTGGCTATCGCCGGGTGGTCGCATCCCCCAAACCCGTCGACATCATCGAGAAAGAGACTGTCTCTGCCATGCTGGCCGCCGGTCAGGTGGTGATCACCGTCGGTGGCGGCGGCATCCCTGTGCTGCGGGAGGGCAATCACCTGCGCGGAGCCAGCGCGGTGATCGACAAGGATTGGGCCAGTGCCAAGCTGGCGGAGCTTATCGACGCCGACATGCTGATCATCCTTACCGCGGTAGAGAAAGTGGCCATCAACTTCGGCAAGCCCGATGTGCAGTGGCTCGATCAGCTGAGCGTGGCCGATGCCAACAGCTTTATCGCCCAAGGGCAGTTTGCCAAAGGATCCATGTTGCCCAAGGTGGAGGCGGCGCTCTCGTTTGCCACATCTCTGCCGGGGCGAAAATCCCTGGTCACCTTGCTGGAGAAGGCCGCCGAGGGGATCGCTGGCAAGACCGGTACCGTGATCAGCCTGTAATCATGCGTATTGACCCGCAGGGGCATCCGGCCCCCTGATAGAGTGTGGAGCCTTGGCTCCACACTCAGTTTTATTGGGATGGCTGTGACGGATCATCACTGTCGATCGTGTTCTGCAGGCCAGATGAACCGCTTTGTGGGAGTGGCAATGGGGCTAGTTGGAGTGGCAGCCGGTTTTTGTGGATGGCAGAAACCTGTAGAGGCCGATACCGGCGAGCAAACCAATCATCGCCAGCAGCAGCCAGATGACTGTGGCGGGGCGGCTGCCCGCATCCCCCAACATAAAACCGATGAGCAGGTTGCCAAAGAGCGCCATGCAGCCGCCAGCGCTGGCATAGAAGCCGTAGTAGCTGCCGAGCTGCTCGGGAGGGGCGTATCGGGGTAGTTGGGCGGCAAAGAGCGGGAAGCAGAGAATGGAGCCCAAGGAAAGCAGGGCTACCTGCGTCAACACGCCTGCCGTCGGCCAAGGTGCCAGCAGCGGTAGAGCCAGGTAGCTCAAGCCCATCATCCCGATACCCAACCCCATGGCGAGCGGCACTCCCAGGCGCCTCTCTACCAGACGGGAGGCTGGTAGCTGGAGCAGGACGCCGATCACCGCCGAGAGGGTAAAGACGCCGCCGAGCAGGTGGGTGGCATCCGGCAGACTCTGGATATGGGCGGGCAGGGCGAGATAGAGCTGGTGGAACAGGATCTGGTAGCTGCCCGCCAGCAGGGTAAACACGATAAATGGGCGCTGGCGCACTATCTCTCTCCATTGGCGCAAAATGGCGCCACGCGGACTCTGGTGGCTCACCGGGCGTTTGGGCAGCACCCGGTATTGCAGCACGCCGAGCAGGGCGAACAGACTCGCCGCCAACAAGCCGGTCAGGGTATAGCTCTGCTGGGTCAGTGTCAGTCCAACCAGGGGCCCGAGCAGCATGCCCGCCTCGCTGGCGAGATTGTGCAGGGCAAAGGCGCGCTGACGCTGGCTCGGGTTGTGGCATTCGCTGGCAAGATACGCCTGGGCGCAAGGGGTGAACAGGGCCCCCGCAAAGCCGGTGAGGGCGGCGGCCAGCAGCAGGATGGGCAGGGACTCGGCCCAGCCGAGCAACACGAAGCCTATGGAGCGCACCAGGCAGCCCCAGACGATGGCGGGGTGATAGCCGATGCGATCCCCAAGGGTGCCCCCCAAGAGAAAGAGCCCCTGCTGGCTGAAGACCCGCATCCCCATGACCAGGCCACAGGCCCAACCGGCGAGACCCAGCCCGCTACCCATGTGCTGGGCGAGGAAGGGCATCATCATGTAGAAGCCGAGGTTGAAGGCCAGCCCGTTGGTGATAAGCAGGCGGGCAGCCGGGCTCATGCCCTGCCAGTCCCGCCAGTAGGAGGCGCTGTTCATCTTCGCCACCCGCTAGCGTGTCGGGAGGGGGCCACCGGGGTTGTGCTGCGCTCTGTCATGACGCCTTTCGCACGGTTCTGAGGAAGGGGATGCCGCTCTGATCGTGGCTTATCTCCACCGGTACGTGGTAAAGGCGCTCGATGAGGGCCGCGTCGAGCACCCGGGCGGGGGGGCCGAAGGCCTGTAGATCGCCCCCTGCCAGCACGATCAGCTGATCGGCAAACTGGGCTGCGAGGTTGAGATCGTGCAGCACCACCAGGGTGATCCACTGCTGCTCGCGGGTCTGCTGACACAGGTGCTCCATCAGTTGCATCTGGTGGTGCAGATCCAGGGCGCTGACCGGCTCGTCCAGCATCATGATGCGGGGATCGCGCAGCAGAACCTGGGCGAACAGTACCATCTGTCGCTGGCCGCCGCTTAAGGAGTAGAGGGGGCGATCAGCCAGATGGGCGATGCCGAGCGCCTGCAGGGCGCGACCCGCCGCCAAGATGTCCTCGTCCGCCAGACGCATGGAGAGGCTGTCGAGGCGACCGAGTACCACCACTTCGATGACGCTCAAGTCCAGCTCCAGCTGGATGTTCTGGGGCATGTAGCCAAACTGCTGGCGCCACTTGGCCTGCGTCATCTGGCGGGCACTCTGGCCTCCCAGGCGGATATCGCCGCCATCCGGGGTCAGTTCACCAAACAGGGTGCGCATCAAGGAGGTCTTGCCGGTCCCGTTCGGACCGATGATCACGTGGACCTGACCCGGATGCAGGGTGAGGTTGAGCTCTCGCAGCAGGGTCTGCTGGCCGAGGGAGAGGGTGAGTCGGGATATTTCAAGCACGTTTACGCCCCCTGCCGAGGATCAACCAGATGAAGAAGGGCACGCCAATCAGAGCGGTGACGATGCCGATAGGAAAGAGGGCCCCCGGAATAATGGACTTGGAGAGCACCGAGGCCGCCGAGAGCATGCAGGCGCCGCACAGGGCCGAGAGCGGGATAAGAAAGCGCTGATCTTCCCCCACCAGCATGCGAGCGATATGGGGCGCCACCAGGCCAACGAAGCCGATGACACCGACGAAACTGGTGGCTGTGGCGGTGAGCAGGGCGACCAGTACCAGAGTCTTCATGCGCAGTCTGTCCACGTTGACCCCGAGGCTGCGGGCGCGGGCCTCCCCGAGGCGCAGGCTGGTGAGGGCCCAGGCATCCCGGTAGATGAGCAGGGTGCAGATCAGGGTAACGGCGGTGGTGATGATCAGGGAGTCCCAGGTGGTGCGCATCAGGCTGCCAAACAGCCAGAACAGGATCTGCTGGTTGAGCTCGGGGGAGGAGAGAAACTGCAGCAGGGAGAGCAGGGACTGGAACAGGAACAGCAGGGCGATGCCCGCCAGGATCAGGGTCTGGCTGCTGACATGGCGCATCATGGCCAAGCCAAATAAAAGGCTCGCGGCAAACATGCAGAGGATGAAGGCGCCAGCCGGAATGGCAATCAGAGGAGGGAGCCCAAGACCGCCGGTATAGAGCGCCAGTGCGGCACCGAGCCCCGCTGCGGCAGCGAGCCCCAGGGTGTAGGGGCTGGCCAGCGGATTGTCCAGCAGGGTCTGCATCTGGACGCCGCCAAGGCCCAGCGCAGCACCGACCACCAGCGCCATCAGGGCGATGGGCAGGCGCATGTCATGGACTATGGTGCGGGTCATGGGATCGGCCTGGGCGGGGGCGAGCAGGGCATCGACCACTTCGCCCAGTGGCAGCAGAGAGGGGCCGGTGGCGATGTCGAGCACCAGGGTAATGCACAGTACCAGGGTGAGCAGCAGGAGCCAGTGCCCGCGACGGCGCTCCCGTTGCCGCTGGCGGGCGAGGGTCTGCTGCAGGGCAGCTAAATCATTCATGATGACAATCCTGAAACGGGCGCCATGAGAGGCGCCCACAAGGGTGAAAGAGGGATGAAAAGGGCTCTGCCTAGACAGGCAAAGCCCGAACGACCGGATTCAGTTTGCGTCACCCTGCTTGATGCCCAGCATAAAGGTGCCCTGGGGACGGATGGGCAGATAGCGCTGGTAGAAGCCCTGATAGGTGGCCAGGGGATCGAGATCCTGGAACAGATCCGGGTAGAGGGCCTTGGCCATGAACTCGATGAGCGCGGCATCCATGATGCTGCGGGTGGCGCCGTGATAGACCGCATAGAGGCGACCCTGCTGCACTGCGGGCAGCTCGCTCCAGCCCGGACGGGCGGCAAAACCCTGCAGACGCTGGCGCACGGTCTCAGCCGACACATCCTGGCCGACCTGCATCGCCTCTGTGCTGCTCACGCTCTCGTAGCCCGCCATCAGGATGACCTCGGGTTTGCTCGCCATCAGTTGCTCAGGATGGATGGGGCCCCAGCGCTCGACGAAGGGAGCCGCGACGTTGTTACCCCCGGCCAGCAGGGCCATCGCGCCCCACATGTCCTTGCCATAGGTGTAGCTGTATTCTGCAGGTCCCTTGTCGCCCAGCTCGATATAGACCCGAGGGGGCTGGCGCTTCGCGGCGGCGATGCGGGAGGTGATGATGTCAATCTTGGCCTTGTATTCGTCGGCCATCTGTTGGGCACGAGCTTCCTGACCTGTCACCTTGCCCAGCAGCAAGGTGCTCGCCATGTGGCGCTCCAGGGTCTGGGCGTTGTAGTCGATGACCACCACCGGGATCCCGGCCTGTTCGAAGCGTGGCAGATCCGGGCCAAGGGCCTCATATTGCCACTTCGCCAGGATCAGCAGATCGGGCTTGACCGCCAGGGTCTTCTCGATGGAGAAGCTCTGATCCTGCACATTGCCAAGGTCAGGCACCTTGGCCAGTTGCGGCAGGCTGGCCACATAGAGCGACCAGATGGCGGGGCGGGACTTGACGAACCAGCCACGGGACATGCCCACCAGCCGATCGGCGCCGCCTTCACCGGCCACGGCCAGATAATCCTCGGGATAGAAACCGAGCACGATACGGCTGGCCGGAAGTCTGAGGGAGACCTTGCGGCCCATCACATCTTCTACTTCAACCGGGGGATTTGCCTGCGCCATCCAGCTCATCAGGGCGAGCTGACCGAGCAGCAGCAACTTTGCTAGGGGGTGACGAAACATCTTGTGAAAACCTTGAACGTATTTTGGGGTGAGAAGTATTAGCATTTGCATTTAATGATGGCAATCGATTTTACCAAGGGTCATAAAGGGACGTATATAGCGTGTTGGTCGTTCGAGGCCCACCTTGGCAAGGTTCTTCGCCAACGCCCCTCTTCAGGGGGCGTACACGTTTGGGCTGTCGGCCCCCACAAGAGTAAGATGGTCCTTTTCGTGGCTGGTTAGCCCGGCATGCAGGCGCACAGGCGCCAAAAAGGCAGAGTAATGAGCACAAAGATCAATATGGCGGCGCTGGGGGGACTCGTCCTGCTCACCGCCATCTGGAGTTACAGCTGGATCGTGATGAAGCAGGTGATGCTCTACGCGGGGGCTTTCGAATTCACCGCCCTGCGCTGCCTGTGCGGATCTCTGGTTCTGCTGCTGGTGTTGGCCCTGCGCGGGCGCCGTTATCTCAAACCCACTCCGTTTCGCTATACCCTCGCCATCGCCCTGTTCCAGACCTGCGGCATGGTGGGGTTGGCCCAGTGGGCGCTTATCAGCGGCGGGGCGGGCAAGGTGGCCATTCTGAGTTACACCATGCCGTTCTGGGTGGTGATCTTCGCAGCGCTCTTTCTGGGGGAGCGGATGCGCAAGCTGCACTATCTGGCTGTCGGGGTGGCGGCCTGCGGCCTGCTGCTGGTGATCCAGCCCTGGTTGTTGCATCTTGAGTCCCTCAAGAGTGCGCTGTTGGCGATCCTCTCCGGCATCTGCTGGGGGATCAGCGCCATCATCGCCAAGCGGATGTATGCCCGTCATCCCGGGGTGGATCTGATGTCCCTCACCACCTGGCAGATGATCTACGCAACAGTAGTGATGGCGCTGGTGGCGGCGCTGGTGCCGGAGCGCCCCATCGACTGGCAGCCCTACGTGATGGGGGCGCTGGCTTATAGCGCCATCTTCGCCACCGCCATCGCCTGGAGTCTCTGGCTGTTTGTGCTGAAAAAGCTGCCGGCGGGTATTGCCAGCCTCAGCACCCTGGCGGTGCCGGTAACCGGCGTGCTGCTCTCCTGGTGGCTGCTAGGCGAAAATCCGGGGCCGGTGGAGGGGAGCGGTATCGCCCTTATCGTGCTGGCATTGTTGGTGATCAGTCGCAAGGGCAAACGCTCCATGGTGTCGGTCGCAGGAGAGACCCGCATCAAACACGGCTGAGCCGATTGCTGGCAACGAAATAAAAGGGCCCGCCATCATGGCGGGCCCTTCTGGTTTTAAGAACACTCTCTTATCTGCGCTGGGCAAGATGCATCATGGCTTCCAGCACGGCGCCGCCGATAGCGCGTGCCTTGTCCGATACCGTGGTGGCATCGGCGCGCTCGCCTCTGGGGTCGATATCGCCAATCTTGAAGCCGATCGGGACTTCGATGCCATCGCTGAGCAGACCTCGCACCATGCCAGAGAGCGGCGCGATAATGGGGGCGTCCCCCACGTGAGCGATCACATCCCCCTCCTGCACCAGATCGCCAAGCTTGATAAGGCTCTTCATCACCCCGGGGGCAGGGGCGCGCACAACCCGGCGTGCGGAGTGCCCCTCGATCACTCCGGGAATGCCGGTGTTGGGCTGGGCGGGGCCCTGATAGATGACCCGCCCCAGATGGTGGCCACGGTTGGTCTCGATCACCGCATCGCAGTCGCGCCCCGCCTCAAACCCCGGGCCGAGGGCCACCGTGATGGGGGCCATCTCCTTGTGGGTGCCGAGGTTCTGCTTGGCGAGGATGGCATCCACCAGATAGCGGGGCTTGAGCTCGGCGAGGGTGGCGCAGTCGGGGTCAACCAGCAGCGGAATGATGCCCCGAACCAGCTGCTCGAATGCCTGCTCAACGCTCTCGACCCGCTTGGCGCGCACACCCTCGACACTGGTTTCACCGTCGAACATCCCCTGGGCGAAGGCGACGGTGCGACGGATCACCGTGGGCTTGTCGAGATCCAGCATCACCACCTTGAAGCCGGCATTGTGCAGGCGCAACGCCACTCCCGTGGCGATATCGCCGGAGCCGCGCATCACCACCAGCTGATCCCGCTTGAGGCGAACATCGTCCTGCATCAGCCCACCCGATTTGCCGTTTTTCACCTGCAGCAGCTCGGCGAGGATGCTGATGGCGATCTCCTCGGGGGTTTCGGCACCTATGTTGTAGCCGATGGGGGCGTGCAGCCGCTGCAGTTGTTCCTGGCTCACTCCTTGCTGGCGCAGGGCCTGGGTGAAGGTCTGTACCTTGCGCTTGCTGGCGAGCAGCCCCAAATAGGCGAGGGGGCGGTTGATGAGCCGCTCCAGCGCCTCCTTGTCCTGATGGTTGGTGGCGATGATGACGAAGTTGGCGGGCTCGATGGCCAGCGCCTCGATCACCGCGCTGATGGTATCGGCTTGTTTGAGATGGGTGCCGACGGGGAAGTGATCGGGGTTGAGGCTCCCTTCAAAACAGTCGCCCACATGGATATCAAAACCCAGTGGCGCCGCGGCATGGGCTAGCGCCCGGTTGACGTGACCGGCACCAATGAGCACCAGCCGGGGGCGCAGGCCATAGACATCAATATAGACCGACATGGCGCCGCCACAATCCGACCCGACCGCATGCTCGCCGTTGCGGGCCATCCGGCCGTGGAAGATGCGGGGCTTGCGCTCGGCAATGGCGGCTATCGCTTCCTCGATCACCAGCCGCTCGATCATGCCGCCGCCGATGGTGCCGAGGATCTGGCCATCGGCCATCACCAGCATCTGGGCCTGATGGCGAGGGGTGGAGCCCCGGCTCTCGATGATCTGGGCCATGGCAAAGGGAATGTTCTCCTGTTCCAGTCGGGCTGCGTGTGCAAACAGATTCATAAGGTACCTCTTCTTATCCTTAAACCATCATGGGCGAGGCGGTTGTGCCTCATCCTGAGCGAAGTAACCGAGTGCGAGGCGAATGGGCTGTGGTTCGCGAACCGCCCCCTGCCAGATGGCATGGATCTCGGGGTGGCGGCTATGCAGCTTTATCAATTCAGCCAGCCACGACGCCTCATTTTGATAATCCCCATTGATAAACCAGATCCGGCGCGCTCTGGCCGGGGTGCCCTTGAACAGCCCCTCGGGGTGGGAGATCAGCTGGTGAAACAGGGCCCAGTCGAGGGGGTCACCGGCCTCTATCCCGCACAGGGCCTGAAGCTCTGCCCAGCGGTGGATCTGCTGAGGGTCGGCCTTGGCCCCCACCATGGCGCCGCCCGTCAGGGCGATCACCCAATCACTGCTTTTGGGAATGCAAGGTTCGTGCAAAGCGGGCACTTTCAATAACTTGTGATGGGCGCCATCTGCCTCGACCAGGATAAGATCGAAGCGCTGCTGCCCCTTGATGAGATCAATCTGCTGGGGCGTAGGACCCGCCACCTTGCCGCTGGCCTGATCGATATGGCTGAACAGGGCAACCAGGGTCGGTTCATCCGGTAGCGCCTGACAACGGGTAAGTTGACGAACGGGATCCGTCTCGATAATCAATTCCCGATAGTGTGACGGGGCAGGCAGAAACATCCGAGTGGTGGTGGTAATTAGCACCCTTTTACCCTGCTTATAAAAATATTCCGCCAGCCAGAACAGTGTGCTGGTTTTTCCACCGGCCCCGCAGAGGCTAATTAAGGTGGTATGGCTATCAATATTTTTGGTGAGCGGGTTTAATAGCGGATCTATATCTGGAAATGCGACAGCAACAGCGTGTGGGTGCGACATAATGACGACCAAAATAAATATCGAAGGGAGTGGGAAACAACGTTGCCAGGAACAAGTGCAGTGTGACTGTATAATAACGGCGGCGGGTTTATCTTCCCGAATGGGTACTTGGAAAATGATGCTACCTTATTGCCAGGGGACAATGCTTGATGCAAGTCTCAAAAATGCCCTGGCTTTTTGTCAGCGGGTTATTCTGGTGGTGGGCCATCGTGGCGAGGAGCTTCAAGCCCGCTACGGTTCACGGCCGGATATTGTTGTCGTCCACAATCCCGACTATCGGCAGGGGCTGGGCAGCTCCATCCGCTGCGCCCTGGCGGCCAGCGATGCTGACTATCTCTTTATCAGCCACGGGGATCTCCCCTGTATCCCGCGCGATGTCTATCAACAGCTCTGGCAGGCACGGGGCTGTGAGACACTCTTTCCCACCTGGCTGGGGGAGGCGGGCCATCCGGTGTTGCTGCCAAAATCCCTTGCCCGCGAGTTGGCAGCGGCCCCGGTGCAGTCGTCGGTACGGCGCTGGTTGCACGGGCATCCGCACCGTATGGTACCCGTCGACAGCCCCGCCATCCTGTTTGATGTGGATACCCCGGAGCGCTATCAGGCGCTGCTGGGTGGCATTCTTGAAAATGAGAGCGAGCCCACGAAATAACCCGGTTTAAAAAGATAACGGGGAGATAAATGGCGTATCAAAGTGATATTTCTCGCACTTGATCTGATAGGGCGAGTTCTTTTTGAACTGCTCATTAAGTAAATTCCAGAGTGATTGATAATTACTCGCAATACCCATAATGGTGGCATCGTAAATTCTCTCCATTAATTGGAGCTGTCTCACGCTTTTACCCTAAAAAATAGTTTTGCCGATGGAGTGGCCTGATAGTTGCTCCTCTCCTTGCCAAGGGGTAATGCCCGTGCGGGATACCCCATTTATTCATGCTGCCAATGGGCAGAACAGCTGCAAGGAGATAGCCATGGGCGATATTATGCGACCCGTTCCGTTCAAGAACCTGCTGACCCGTATTTTCGCGGAATATAAAGAGAGTCAGAGCATTTTCGGTATTCCCGCCGCGCAATTTTATCGCAAGCAGGACGAGCGCAAGATCAAGGTGTTCGGTGAAACCTGCGAGACCCCCATTGGCCCGGCAGCTGGCCCCCATACTCAGTTGGCCCAGAACATCGTCACCTCCTGGCTGACCGGCGGGCGCTTTATCGAGCTCAAGACGGTGCAGATCCTGGACCGTCTCGAACTGGAAAAGCCCTGTATCGATGCCGAGGATGAGTGCTTCAACACCGAGTGGTCCACCGAGTTCACTCTGCCCAAGGCATTTGACGAGTATCTTAAAGCCTGGTTTGCCCTCTACCTGCTGGAGGAGGTGTTTGACCCGCGTCTTGAAGGGGAGGCCAAGTCTTTCATTTTCAACATGAGCGTGGGTTACAACCTCGATGGCATCAAACAGCCACCGATGCAGCAGTTTATCCACAGCCTGATGGATGCAAGCCAAAGTCCGAAATTTGCCGAGTACCAGCAGGTGCTGCGCGAGCTGGTAGCCGACGAGCAGTTTATCGCCGAGCTGGGACTGGGTTCCCGCCGCGATCGCCTGCAACAGCTGGTGGATCGCATCCCGGCCAATCTGGTTCACGGCGTTACCCTCTCTACCATGCATGGCTGCCCACCGAATGAAATTGAGGCCATCTGCCGCTACATGCTGGAAGATAAGGGACTCAACACCTTCGTCAAACTGAACCCGACCCTGCTGGGCTACCCGCGGGTGCGCGAGATCCTCGATACCTGCGGCTTTGATTACATTGGTCTGAGCGAAGCGTCGTTCGATCACGACCTCAAGCTGGATCAGGCCAAGGCCATGCTGACCCGATTGATGGCGCTGGGGGCCGAGAAGGGGCTCACCTTCGGGGTCAAGCTGACCAACACCCTGGGCACCATCAATCGCAAAGGGGCGCTGCCGGGGGATGAGATGTACATGTCCGGCCGCGCGCTGTTCCCGCTCTCCATCAACGTGGCTGCCGTGCTGTCCCGCGCCTTCGATGGCCAGCTGCCCATCTCCTACTCCGGTGGCGCCAGCAAGTTCAACATCGCCGAGATCTTCGAGACCGGTATTCGTCCCATTACCATGGCCACCGACCTGCTCAAACCGGGTGGCTACATGCGCCAGATTGAGTGCCTCAAAGAGATAGATGCATCCGACAGCTGGGGCATGAGTCAGGTGGATGTGGCCAAGCTGGAGGCGCTTGCCGCCAAGGCCCTCACCATGGATTACACCCAGAAGGAGTGGAAGTCCGAGGATCGGATCGAAGTGGGTGGCGGTCTGCCGCTGACTGACTGCTACGTGGCACCCTGCGTCACCGCCTGCGCCGTGCATCAGGATATCCCCGAGTACATTCGCCTGATGGGCGAGGGGGAGTATGTGGCAGCCCTTGAGCTGATTTATCAGCGCAACGCCTTGCCCGCCATCACCGGCCATATCTGCGATCACCAGTGCCAGTACAACTGTACCCGTCTCGATTACGACAGCGCGCTCAATATCCGTGAGCTGAAAAAAGTGGCGCTGGAACGCGGCTGGGAAGGGTACAAGGCCCGCTGGCACAAACCGGCAGGCAGTGGTGACAAGCACCCGGTTGCAGTCATTGGTGCAGGTCCGGCTGGTCTCTCCGCCGGTTACTTCCTGGCCCGTGCCGGTCACCCGGTCACCGTGTTCGAGCGCGAAGCGGATGCCGGTGGCGTGGTCAAACACATCATCCCCGAGTTCCGCATCCCGGCCGAGCTTATCCAGCACGACATCGACTTTGTCGCCGCCCACGGGGTCAAGTTCGAGTTCGGCTGCGATCCGGCGCTCACCGTCGACAAGCTGCACGCCCAGGGTTTTACCTATGTCTTCGTCGGCATCGGCGCCGACAAGAATGGCGGCATGCGCCTCGAAGGGGGTCACGAGCGGATTTACAAATCCTTCCACTTCCTGCGCAGCTTCAATCAGGGCAAACCGCTGCCGCTGGGCCGCCATGTGGCGGTGATCGGCGCCGGTAACACCGCCATGGACTGCGCCCGCGCCGCCCTCAAGGTGCCGGGTGTCAGCGATGTGACCGTGATCTACCGTCGCAGCGAGAAAGAGATGCCCGCCTATCGCGAGGAGGTTCTGGAAGCGGTGGAGGATGGGGTGCGTTTTTGCTTCCTCACCAATCCGGAGCGCTTTGACAAAGATGGCAAGCTCACCGTGCGGATGATGGCGCTGGGGGATCCTGACGAGCAGGGCCGCCGCCGTCCTGTGCCCACCGAGCAGACCGAAGTGATGCAGATGGATGCGCTGATCACCGCCATCGGCGAGCAGCCTGACTGCGAGGTGCTCAAAGCGATGGGCATTCCTCTTGGCAGCGATGGCTGGCCCGAGGTGGATGGCCAGACTGGCGAAACCAGCCGTCGCAACGTCTTCCTCATCGGTGACGTGCAGAGCGGCCCATCCTCCATCGTCGGTGCCATCGGTGGTGCCCGCCGCGCCGCGGATCTGGTGCTCTCTCGCGAGCATATCGCCAGCCAGCAGAGTGACGTAGCCATCCAGCCGTCTGGCAAGGATGAGATCTACCGCCGCAAGGGGAGCATCGCCGTCACTCTGGTCGACAAGAACGAGCGTGATGCCTTCGTGGCGCAAGAGGCGCACCGCTGCCTCGAGTGCAACTACCTCTGCAGCAAGTGCGTGGATGTCTGCCCCAACCGGGCCAACGTCGCCATCGCGGTGCCGGGCTTCAAAGACCAGTTCCAGACCCTGCACCTGGATGCCTACTGCAACGAGTGCGGTAACTGCGCCCAGTTCTGCCCGTGGCAGGGCAAGCCCTATCAGGACAAGGTGACCATCTTCAGCCTGCCCGAGGACTTCGACAACAGCCGCAACCCCGGTTTCTATCTGGCTGACGGTGGCGAACTGCGGGTGCGTCAGGATGGCGAGACCTATCGCCTGACCATAGACGCCCAGAGCCGGATCAAGGATGCGCCAGCGGCCCTTGGCGACATGTGCTGCATCATCAGCCATGTCCACGCTCATCACCACTACCTGCTGGGGGCCGTCGAGGCCTGAACGAACAACGAATAAGCGAAGGAGCAAACCATGTTTATTCTGAAGAACGTCACCGCCGTCCAGCTTGAGCCGACCCGGGTGCTGGAAGGGGTGGATATCGCCATCGAAGGCACCCTTATCAAAGCGGTGGGGCCCAATCTGCGGGCCCTCTACCCGGAGGCCAACTATCGGGAGATGGGGGGCAAGCTGGTGATGCCGGGCATCGTCTGTGCCCACAACCACTTCTACTCCGGCCTGTCGCGGGGGATCATGGCCAATATCGCCCCTTGCCCGGATTTTATCTCCACCCTGAAAAACCTCTGGTGGCGGCTCGATCGGGCGCTCGATGAGGAGTCCCTCTACTACAGCGGCCTCATCTGCTCGCTGGAAGCGATCAAAAGCGGTTGCAGTGCGGTGATCGACCACCACGCCTCGCCCAACTTCATCAAGGGCTCGTTGAATGTATTGCGCAAAGGGTTTGTGGAGGTGGGCCTGCGCGGCATGACCTGCTTCGAAACCACGGATCGCAACGGCGGTCTCGCCGAGCTGCAGGCCGGGGTAGAGGAGAACATCCTGTTCGCCCAACAGATCGATGCGGCCAAGGCCAAGGGGAACGAACCCTATCTGGTGGAGGCTCATATCGGTGCCCACGCCCCCTTCACCGTCCCCGACGAGGGGCTGGCCATGCTGCGCGAAGCGGTGCAGGTCACCGGTCGCGGCCTGCATATCCATGTGGCGGAAGACCGCTACGACATGGCCCACGGCCACCACCACTATGGCAAGGAGCCCATCGCCCGGCTGGACGAGTTTGGCCTTATCGACAGCAAGTCGCTTGTCGCCCACGGTATCTACCTGAGCCCGGCCGATATTGAGCTGCTCAACAGCCGCGATGCCTTCCTGGTGCACAACGCCCGCTCCAACATGAACAACCATGTGGGCTACAACATGCACCTGCCGGAGTATCGCAATCTGGCGCTTGGCACCGATGGTATCGGCTCCGACATGCTCGAAGAACTCAAGTTCGCCTACTTCAAGCACAAGGATGCCGGTGGCGCCCTGTGGCCCGACAGCTTTGCCCGCTTCCTCTGGAACGGCAACACCCTGCTGGAGCGCAACTTCGGTGCCAAATTTGGCCGCCTGGAGCCGGGCTACAAGGCCGACCTCACCATTTGCGACTACGACGCACCGACCCCGCTGGCGCCGCGCAACCTCGGCGGCCATCTCGCCTTTGGTATGGGATCGAACAGCGTCAACAGCGTGATGGTGGAGGGGCGCATGGTCTATCAGGATCGCGAGTTCCCGTTCGATGTCGCGCCCATTTACGAGCAGGCCAGCAAGGTGGCGAGCCGCCTGTGGCAACGGATGGATCAGCTGGCCTAAGGCCACCTTCCACAGTTTTGGACCGGATTGCCCGCCCTGTGGATTTTCCCGGCGGCGGGCAGCAAGAGTAAGGACGACACATGATTGAGCAATTCTTCCGACCCGAGCAACTGGGTCAGGCTTTGGAACTCAAGGCCCGCTTTGGCAACGACGCCGTCTACATGGGGGGCGGCAGCAAGCTCAACGCAGCCCCGACCCGCACCGACAAGAAGGTCGCTATCTCGCTGGACAAGCTCGGACTTGGCCAGATTGAGCAGCAGCACGGTCAACTCCACATCGGCGCCACTGTCACCCTGCAAGCCCTCAAAGACGACCCCCGTACCCCGGCCGCCCTGTGCGAGGCGCTGGGGTTTGTCTACTCCCGCCATCTGCGCAATCAGGCCACCATTGGCGGCGAAATTGCCTGCCAGCAGCAGGATTCCCCCTTGCTGCCGGTGCTGCTGGTACTCGAAGCGGTGGTCGTGCTGGAGAACAACCAGCTGCAACCCATCGATGCCTATCTGGCCGGCCAGCGCAAGGAGCTGGTGCTGGGGGTGGTGCTGCCGGAGCCCGCGCTGCGTTGCACCACTCGCCGCATCAGCCGTAACGCCGACGGTCTGGCGGTGATGACCGCCGCGGTGGCCCTCGATGCCCTTGGTGAGATGCGGGTCGCCGTCGCTGGTGTTACGCCGCAGCCGATGCGCCTGCGGGATCTGGAGCGCCGCGATCTGCACGATGCCGCGCTGGAGGCGGCCGTGAGCGAGCTGGTTGCACCGCGTGAGGATCTTGGCGGCAGCGTGACCTACAAGCGCTATATCAGCGGGGTAGTGGTGGCGGATCTGCTGGTGGATTGCCAGCAGCAGGAGGTGCAAGCATGATGGAACTCAACTTTACCCTGAACGGTGCCCTGCGCACCGTCATCTGCAAGGCCGGTGACAATGCCCAGCGGGTGCTGTTCAACCAGTGCCGGATGCACTCGGTGCGCAACAGCGACGACGGCTTCGGCTTCGCCGGCTCCGACGCCATTCTCTTCAACGGCAAGGTGATCAACGCTTCCCTGTTGATCGCCGCCCAGCTGGATGGATCAGACGTGCGCACCGCCGAGTCGCTCGGTAGCTGGAACCAGCTCAGTCTGGTGCAGCAGGCCATGGTGGATGTGGGCGTGGTGCAGTCCGGTTACAACGATCCGGCCGCCGCGCTGATCGTCACCGACCTGCTTGATCGCCATCCCGAGCCCACCCGTGATCAAATCGACGATGCCCTCTCGGGCCTGTTTCACCGCGATGGCGGTTACCAGCAGTTCTATCAGGCCATCGAGCTTGCCTGCTCGCGGATGAAGAACCCGGATTATCTGTGCCAGATCGCCCCGGAGTTTCGCGATGATCTGCGCCATATCGGCAAGAGCTGCCCGAAAGTGGACGCCGCCAAGATGGTGCAGGCCAAGCCCTGCTACGTGGAAGACAGGGTCACCGAGGATGCGTTGATCATCAAGATGCTGCGCAGTCCCCATCCCCATGCGGTGATCACCAAACTCGACGTGAGCCGCGCGCAAGCGCTGCCGGGTGTGGTGCATGTCATTACCCATCTCAACTGCCCAGATGTGTTTTACACCCCGGGTGGCCAGAGTGCCCCCGAGCCGTCACCGCTTGATCGCCGTATGTTCAGCCGCAAGGTGCGCCACGTAGGTGACAGGGTCGCCGCCGTGGTGGCCGAGAGCGAAGCAGTCGCGCTGGCAGCGCTGAAACTCATCGAGGTCGAGTATCAGGTGCTGCCAGCGGTCATGAATATCGATGAGGCGATAGCCCCCAATGCGCCGCTGGTGCACGACGAGCCCATTGTCTACATGGCCGGTGCACCTGCGGATCTCGAGCAGCAGAACGCCTGCTCGGTGCGCCGCGGCGACGAGCACATGATCATCAACTTCCCCATCGGCTCCCGCCCCCACGAGAACCTGGCCGCCAGCGTCCATGGCCAGATCGGTGATGTGGCCAAAGGGTTTGCAGAGGCGGACGAGATTGTCGAGCGCACCTACGAATCGACCCAGGCCCAGCAGTGCCCGACCGAGCCGCACATCTGCTTCACCTACATGGATGGCGATCGTCTGGTCATTCACGCCTCCACCCAGGTGCCGTGGCACGTGCGTCGTCAGGTGGCGCGCATCGTCGGCATGAAGCAGCACCAGGTGCATGTGATCAAGGAGCGGGTAGGGGGCGGCTTTGGCTCCAAGCAGGATATCCTGCTGGAAGAGGTGTGTGCCTGGGCGACCAAGGTCACCGGCCGTCCGGTCACCTTCCGCTACACCCGTGAAGAGGAGTTCATCAGCAACACCTCCCGCCATGTGGCCAAAGTGAAGGTGAAAGTGGGGGCCAAGAAAGATGGCACCATCACCGCCATCGAAATGGATTTTCGTGCCAACACCGGTCCTTACGGCAACCACTCTCTGACGGTGCCGAGCAACGGCCCGGCGCTCTCCCTGCCGCTCTATCCGTGCGACAACGTGCGCTTTACCGTCAACACCTACTACAGCAACATCTGCCCGACCGGCGCCTATCAGGGCTACGGCGCGCCCAAGGGCAACTTCGCGCTGACCATGGCGATTGCGGAACTTGCCGAGAAACTGGGCATCGATCAGCTCGACATGGTGGAGCACAACCGGGTGCATGAAGGGGACATCCTCAAGGTGCTGGGTGCCATCGGCGAGGGCAAGATGCCGACTTCTGTGCCCCACGCGGCCAGCTGTGCCCTCGAACCCATCCTCAAGCATGGTCGCGAACTGATCGCGTGGGATAGCCCCAAACCCGCCGATGGAGATTGGCGCATCGGCCGTGGCGTCGCCATCATCATGCAAAAATCGGGGATCCCGGACATCGATCAGGCCAACTGCATGGTCAAGCTGGAATCGGACGGCACCTTTATCGTCCACTCCGGTGGTGCCGATATCGGCACCGGCCTCGATACCGTGGTGGCCAAGCTGACTGCTGAAGTGCTGCATTGCCCGCTCGGGGATGTGCATGTCATCTCCGGCGACACCGACCATGCCCTGTTCGACAAGGGGGCCTACGCCTCGTCAGGTACCTGCTTCTCCGGCAACGCGGCCAAAAAGGCGGCCGAGAACCTCAAGGAGAAGATCCTGTTCCACGGTGCCGCCATGCTGGGCGAGCCGGTAGCAGATGTTGAACTGGCGTTCCCGGGCGTGGTGCGCGGCAAGCTGGGGGAGGTGAGCCTCGCCAAGCTGGCCCACAAGGCCGAGACCGGTACCGGCTTCGGTATCCTCGTGGGCACCGCCAGCTACATCACCTCTGAGCTTGCCTTCCCGTACGGGGCCAACTTCGCCGAGGTGGCGGTCAACGTCAGAACCGGCGAGATCCGGCTCGACAAGTTCTACGCCCTGCTCGACTGCGGCACCCCCATCAACCCGGAACTGGCGCTCGGCCAGATCTACGGGGCGACCATGCGGGCCATCGGCCACTCATTGACCGAGGAGATCTGCTACGACGGCAAGGGCATTCCGCTCACCCGGGATCTGAAGAGCTATGGCGCGCCCAAGATTGGCGACATTCCGCGCGACTTCCGGGCCTTCCTGGTACCGAGTGACGACAAGGTCGGCCCTTACGGCGCCAAGTCCATCTCGGAGATCGGGGTCAACGGCGCGGCGCCTGCCATCGCCACCGCCATCCACGACGCCTGCGGTGTCTGGCTGCGCAAGTGGCACTTCACGCCGGAGCAGATCCTGCGCGAACTGGGCAAGCTGGAGCAAAAAGTGTCGGCATAACAAAAGAAAAGGTGAGGGGCGGGCGCCAGCTCGCCCCCAGCGCCTGACGGCGGAATGAGTACTCCGCCTACATTCTGTGTGATGGGACAAACACGATGTCTAAAACAACACGCAAGCACTCGGATCTCATTTACGAGCTGGAAGACAACCCCCCGTTTTATCAAACCCTGATGGGCGCAGTGACCCATCTGCTGGCCATTTTTGTTCCCATGGTAACCCCGGCGCTGATCGTCGGCAGCGCCCTGGGCCTCTCCACCGAGATCACCGCCTATCTGGTCTCCATGGCGATGATCGCCTCCGGTATCGGCACCTGGCTGCAGGTAAACCGTTATGGCCCCATCGGGTCTGGGCTGCTATCCATCCAGTCGGTCAACTTCTCCTTCGTCACCGTGATGATCGCGCTCGGCGGCGCCATGAAAAAAGATGGCATCCACGAGGAGCTGATCGTCTCGACCCTGCTCGGGGTCTCCTTTGTCGGTGCCTTTCTGGTGATTGGTTCCTCCTTTGTGCTGCCCTACCTCAAGCGGGTGATCACCCCGACCGTGAGTGGGGTAGTGGTACTGATGATTGGCCTGAGCCTTATCAAGGTGGGGATCATCGACTTTGGCGGCGGCTTCTCTGCCATGAGCAGCGGCACCTTTGGCAAATATGAGCACATCGGGCTGGGGCTTTTGGTGCTCTGCGTCATCGTTGCCTTCAACTGCAGCCGAAGCCCGCTGCTGCGGATGAGCGGCATTGCCATCGGCCTGATGGTGGGTTATGCGGTGGCCCTGATGCTCGGTATGGTGGATTTCTCCGCCCTTGAGAACCTGCCGCTTATTACGGTACCGATCCCGTTCAAGTACGGTTTCTCCTTCGATTTTCACGCCTTTATGCTGGCGGGCACCATCTATCTGTTGAGCGTGCTGGAGGCGGTGGGGGACATCACCGCCACCGCCATGGTCTCCCACCGGGATATTCAGGGCCCCGAGTTTCAAAAACGGCTCTCCGGCGGCGTACTGGCGGACGGTCTGGTATCGGTGATCGCCTCGGCTCTCGGCTCTTTGCCACTCACCACCTTTGCCCAGAACAACGGCGTCATCCAGATGACCGGAGTGGCGTCACGCCATGTGGGCAAGTTTATCGCCGTCATCCTGGTGCTGCTGGGGCTTTTCCCCGTAGTAGGGCGCTTCTTCACTACTATCCCGTCACCTGTGATGGGGGGCGCCATGGTCATCATGTTCTCCATGATTGCCATCGCCGGTGGTCGCATCATCATCAGCCACGGTTTCGATCGGCGGGAGACCCTGATTGTCGCCACCTCGCTGGGCCTTGGGCTCGGCGTTTCCTACGACCCGAACGTCTTCAAGGTGCTGCCGGCGGGTATCTACATGCTGGTGGAGAACCCCATCTGCGCCGGCGGCATCACCGCCATCATCATGAATCTGGTGCTGCCGCAAAGCCGCAAGCGCAAGGCGGCCGTCAGGGATGCCGAGGCGGTGGAGGTGATCCAGTTGAGCGACAAGCCGGATGTGATCTTTACCGCCCGCAGTGCGGGCCAGCCATCGGCCAGCAAGGGTGAGGGGTCACCAGAGCCTGTGCCCGGGCAGGCGGTGGCGCCACAAGTGGAACGGATCTGACGGTTAAACCGGCAAAAAACGTCAACAGAACAAGAAAAACAGGGAAACGGTTATGAAAAACGACAACTCTGTCAAAGCGGTACGCGGCAGCTTCTTCGATATCACCCGGGTGGTGGAGCAGCCCGAGGAGATTGAGTCCAACGCCCGTCTTATCGAGGATGGTCTGCTGATCATTCGCAACGGTTGCATCGACTGGTTCGGTGAGTGGGAGGAGGGGAAGGATCGCATTCCGGCCGAAGTGCGGGTGCGCGATTATCGCGGCAAGATGATAGTGCCCGGCTTTGTCGATACCCACATTCACTATCCCCAGAGCGAGATGGTAGGGGCCTATGGCGAGCAACTGCTGGAGTGGCTCAACCGCCACACCTTCCCGGCCGAGCGGCGCTACAACGATCTCGAATATGCCCGCGAGATGTCCACCTTCTTTATCAAGCAGCTGCTGCGAAACGGCACCACCACGGCGCTGGTGTTCGGCACCGTTCACCCCGAGTCGGTGGATGCCCTGTTCGAGGCGGCGAGCCGCATCAATATGCGGATGATCGCCGGCAAGGTGATGATGGATCGCAATGCCCCCGATTATCTGCTCGATACCGCCGAGAGCAGTTATGTGCAGAGCAAGCAGCTTATCGAGCGCTGGCACGGCAATGGTCGACTGCTCTATGCCATCACACCACGATTTGCACCCACCTCGACACCCGAGCAGCTGACGATGGCGCGGAGACTGCGTGAAGAGTTTCCCACCACCTATCTGCACACCCATCTGTGCGAGAACAAGGACGAGATCGCCTGGGTCAAATCTCTGTTCCCAGAGCATCAGGGCTATCTCGATGTCTATCACCAGCATGGCCTGACTGGCCACAACTGCGTCTTTGCCCACTGCGTCCATCTGGAAGAGCAGGAGTGGGATTGCCTGAAGGAGACCGGATCCACCATCGCGTTTTGTCCCACCTCGAATCTTTATCTCGGCAGCGGGCTCTTCAAGCTGCACAAGGCGTGGCGCAAGCAGGTGAAGGTGGGGATGGGCACCGACATTGGCGCGGGCACCACCTTCAACATGCTGCAGACCCTCAACGAGGCCTACAAGGTGATGCAACTACAGGGTGAGCGGCTCTCGGCCTATCAGGCCTTCTATCTGGCCACCCTGGGCGGCGCCCATTCGCTGGGGCTGGACGAGAAGATCGGCAGCTTTGCGGTGGGCAAGGAGGCGGACTTCGTGGTGCTCGACCCGGTCGCCACCCCGCTGCAGCAGCTGCGTTATGACAACTCCACCACCCTGCGGGACAAGCTCTTTGTGTTGCTGACCCTGGGGGATGACAGATCCATCTACCGCACCTATGTGGATGGCCAGCTGGTGCATGAACGGGGGTAGGGCTTGTAGTGAGCTGCCGCGGCGCAGCCCCAACGAATACGGCGGCTGGCGTGCTCCACAGGGGCGCCAGTCTTGCCGCACCACAGGGGATCTCCCCGCATAGAACGTGAAATGGCCCGGTTTTTTTGACCAGCAAGGCAAACGTTTGAGTCAAGGCTGCCAGCCCTGGTCTGTCTGTCGCATCCTCTGCCACCATCGCCTGTTTTTCATCAAACTGGCGCTCGGCAGACCCGCAGATCCTGTCGCCATTTCGTCATGGAACATTCAGGCGCGTGTGAAGGAGTTGGGTATGACCCAAGCAAACAGCAGGACAAACAGCGTGGAACAGCTGGCCAATGATGACGCCAGCCAGAGCGCAGCAAAGCAACAGCCGCTCACGGCTCTTGATCGCTACTTTATGATCAGCGAGCGGGGCAGCAATGTCAGACAGGAGGTGCTGGCGGGCCTCACCACCTTCCTTGCCATGGTCTACTCGGTGATCGTGGTGCCGAGCATGCTCGGCAAGGCGGGTTTTCCTCCCGGCGCCGTGTTTGTCGCCACCTGTCTGGTGGCGGGGTTCGGTTCGCTCTTGATGGGGCTCTGGGCCAAGTTGCCGATGGCCATCGGCTGCGCTATTTCCCTCACAGCGTTTACCGCCTTCAGTCTGGTGCTGGGGCAGCAGATCCCCATTCCGGTGGCGCTGGGGGCCGTCTTCCTGATGGGGGTGCTGTTTACCGCTATCTCGGTGACCGGGGTGCGTAGCTGGATCCTCGACAACCTGCCGATGGGGATTGCCCACGGCACCGGCATCGGGATTGGTCTCTTCCTGCTGCTTATCGCCGCCAACGGGGTGGGGCTGGTGATCAAGAACCCGCTCGAGGGGCTGCCGGTGGCGCTGGGGGCCTTTACCTCGATGCCGGTCATTATGTCCCTGATCGGCCTTGCGGTGATCTTCGGGCTGGAGAAGCTGAGAGTACCGGGGGGGATCCTGCTGGTGATCATCGCCATCTCCATCTTCGGCCTTATCTTCGATCCGGCGGTGAAGTATCAGGGATTGTTCGCCCTGCCGAGCCTCTCGGACGATCAGGGCAAGTCCCTCATCTTCAGTCTGGATATCATGGGGGCCCTCTCGCCGCTGGTGTTGCCCAGCGTGCTGGCGCTGGTGATGACGGCGGTATTCGATGCCACCGGTACCATCCGCGCCGTGGCGGGGCAGGCCAACCTGCTCGATAAGGATGGTCACATCATCAACAGCGGCAAGGCGCTCAGTGCCGACTCGGTCAGCAGCATCTTCTCCAGTCTGGTGGGGGCGGCCCCCGCTGCCGTCTATATCGAATCGGCGGCGGGCACGGCGGCGGGAGGCAAAACCGGCCTGACCGCGACCGTGGTCGGCGGCCTGTTCCTGCTGATGCTGTTCCTCTCGCCGCTCTCCTATCTTGTGCCCGCCTATGCCACTGCACCGGCCCTGATGTATGTGGGGCTCTTGATGCTGAGCAACGTCACCAAGCTCGATTTCGATGACTTTGTCGGGGCCATGTCCGGGCTAGTGTGTGCGGTCTTTATCGTGCTCACCTGCAATATTGTCACCGGCATCATGCTTGGCTTCAGCTCGCTGGTGATCGGCCGCATCTGCTCGAAGGAGTGGCACAAGCTCAACGTCGGCACCGTGGTCATCGCCCTGGCACTGGTGCTCTTTTATGCTGGGGGGTGGGCTATTTAGGGATAACCCGCCTGTTTGGGGTCGCTCTGGCGGCCCCATTTTTATATCTGCGGCGCTCTGACCGTCAACGCTGGTTACCATGCCTTAGCCGCTGGTGCCATCGCGATACCATTTTGATAAATCCCCCTACCAGATTGATAGGCTTCCACCTTTGCTCTCCTCGCTCTGCCGTTTTTTTCACCGACGATACGCCCCGTGTGCTCAGGGGCTGCCCTTGGCTTGTCGCTGCGAGCCAACAAAAGCAGGCTAGATGGGATCCCCTTCACACTTCTCCCCATTCTCCTGACGATGGCGGGAAACAGGCGCATATCTTGCTGTTTTTTATGCCGGTTCCAGATTTTTCCATTCGAAAAAGGACTTGCATATGTCCATAGGATTACCGCTCAAGCGGGTGGATGCCGAGGCCAAGGTGACCGGCAGCGCCCGCTATACCGATGACAACATCATGCTCGGGATGCGCCACGCCAAGTACGTGCGAAGCAATATTGCCCACGGCAAGGTGCTCGCCATCGACGCGACCGAGGCGCTGGCCCTGCACGGGGTCGAAGCCGTGTTCACCCATGAAGATGTCCCCACCACCTGTTTTCGCACTGCCGGTCACGCCTGGTCCCTCGATGAGGCCAAACGGGATGTGAAAGACCGCCGCCTGCTCACCGACCATGTACGCCACTTCGGCGATGGGGTGGCAATCGTAGTGGCCCGCGATCCGCTGGTGGCCGAAAAAGCGGCCGAGCTGGTCAAGGTGACCTACGAACCGCTGCCGGTGATGACGGATGCCGAAAGTGCGCTGGCCGACGGTGCCTATCCCATTCACCCGAGCGGCAATCTGCTGCGCCAAAGCCAGCTTCGCGCCAATGACCCGGAGCAGGCCATTGCGGCGGCCGATCTGCAGTTTCAGGGGCACTACCGGACGCCAGTGGTGCAGCACTGCCATCTGGAGACGGTGACCTGCTACGCCTACATGGATCAACCGGACCACATCATCGTCGTCAGCAGTACCCAGATCCCCCAGATAGTGCGCAGCCGGGTCGCCAAATCCCTCGGTCTGCCCTGGTCGAGCGTGCGGGTGATCAAGCCCTATATGGGCGGCGGTTTTGGCAACAAGCAGGATGTGCTGGAAGAGCCGATGGCGGCGTTTCTGAGCTACAAGCTCGGCGGCGTGCCGGTCAAGGTGACCTTGAGCCGGGAAGAGTGCTTTTTTGCCTCCCGCACCCGCCACGGCTTTGCAATCGACGGCAAGATAGGCCTCAACCGCGACGGCACCCTCAAGGGCTATCAGCTTGATGTGCTCTCCAACACCGGCGGCTATGCCTCTCACGGCCACTCCATCGCCAGCGCTGGGGGCAACAAGATCAGCTACCTCTATCCGCGCAGCGCCTTCGGTTATGACGCCAAGACCTTCTACAGCAACCTGCCCACCGCCGGTGCCATGCGCGGTTACGGCGCGCCGCAGGTGATTTTTGCCCTCGAGTGCATGCTGGATGATGCCTGCGCCAAACTGGGGCTGGATCCGCTTGATGTACGGATCGCCAACGTGGCGCGGGAAGGCGACGTCAATCAGGTCAACCAGAAGACCATCTACAGCGCCGGGTTGCCGGACTGCCTGCTGCGTGGCCGCGAGATGTTCGAGTGGGATCGGCTCAAGGCCGAATGTCTGGGGCAGGATCCGGCAAGTCGGGTGCGGCGTGGCATTGGGGTTGCGTGTTTTAGCTACGGCTCCAACACCTATCCGGTGGGGGTGGAGATCGCCGGTGCCCGCATGCTGCTCAATCAGGATGGCACCGTCAATCTGCAGATCGGCGCCACCGAGATAGGGCAGGGATCGGATACCGTCTTTGCCCAGATGGCGGCCCAGACGTTGGGCATTCCGTTTGAGCAGATCCGGGTCATTTCGACTCAGGATACCGACATTACTGCCTATGATCCTGGCTCGTTCGCCTCACGCCAGAGTTATGTGGCGGCCCCCGCGATTCATCAGGCGGCGCTGCAACTGCGGGCCCGCATCCTCTCGCTGGCAGCCCAGCTCTGCCATCAGGATGTGGGATCGCTGACTCTGATCGATGGCTACGTGGTGTTGGCCGGTGCGCCGGAGAAAGTACTTATCAGCGTTGCCGAGGTGTCGGTCAACGCCTACTACCACCTCACTATCGGCGGCCAGATTACCTCCGAGGTCTCCCACAAGACCACCACCAACCCGCCGAGTTTCGGCTGTACCTTTGTCGATCTCAGCGTCGATATCGATCTCTGCAAGGTGACCATCAATCGCATCATCAACCTGCACGATGCGGGCAAGATCCTCAACCCGCAGCTGGCGGAGGGGCAGGTGCACGGCGGCATGGGGATGGGGATCGGCTGGTCCCTGTTCGAGGAGATGATCATCGATGCCAAGAGCGGCGTGGTGCGCAATCCCAACCTGCTCGACTACAAGTTCCCCACCATGCTGGATTTGCCGGAGCTTGAATGCGACTTCGTGCAGACCTATGAGCCCCAGTCGGTCTATGGCCACAAATCCCTGGGGGAACCGCCCATCATCTCGCCGGGCCCCGCCATCCGTAACGCCATTCGAATGGCGACCGGGGTGGCCATCAACGAGTTGCCCATCACCCCCAAAACCCTGTTCCGGGAGTTTGTCGCGGCGGGTTTGATTGGCGAGGGATCAGGGGAGGAGCAACACCATGTTTGATATTGCCCGTTACTACAAGGCGCACAGCGTGGCCGAGGCGGTCGCCCTGCGTCAGGCTGATCCCGAGGCGCGCCTCTTGGCCGGTGGCACTGATGTGATGATCCAGCTCCATCACCTCAACGCCGCCTATCGCCATATCGTCGATATTCACGACTTGCCCGAACTCAAAGGGGTGAGTGAGCTGGCTGACGGTTCTATCCGCATCGGCTCTGGCACCACCTTTACCGAGCTCATCGAGAACGAACTGGTGCAGCGCCGCCTGCCGATGCTGGCCGAGGCGGCCGCCACCATCGCCGGCCCGCAGATCCGCAACGTCGCCACCTATGGCGGCAATATCTGCAACGGCGCTACCAGTGCCGACTCGGCGGCGCCAACAGTGGCGCTGGAAGCGGAGCTGGAAATCGCCGGCCCCAATGGCACACGCCGCATCCCCATCGCCGGTTTTCACACCGGCCCCGGCAAGGTTGCGCTGCAACCGGCGGAGATCCTGGTGGCGTTTCATTTTGCCCCGGATACGCACCCCCATGTGGGCTCCCACTACTTCAAATATGCCATGCGCGATGCCATGGATATTGCCACCATCGGCTGCGCCGCCTACTGCCAGATTGAGGATGGTCACTTCAAGAGTCTGCGGCTGGCCTACGGGGTGGCGGCCCCGACCCCGATCCGAACGCCGCATGCGGAGGCTGCAGCTGAAGGGCAACCCCTGAATCGCGCCACACTGGCCGCGATTGCCGAGGCGGTGGTAGCCGATGTGGCGCCGCGCTCCTCCTGGCGGGCGGAGAAGGAGTTTCGCCTGCACCTTATCAAAACCCTGGCGCAGCGGGTGGTCGCCTGCGCAGTCGAACGTGCCGGAGGCAAGATCCTATGATGCAACCGCAAAGCTGTCCCGCTGTGGAGATCCAGTGCGAGATCAACGGCAAGCCTTACTCCTATGCAGTGCCGCCCACCATGTCGCTGCTCCACTTTTTGCGCGGGCAGGGGCTTATCAGCGTGAAAGAGGGGTGCAGTGTCGGTGAATGCGGCGCCTGTACCGTGCGGGTGAATGGCACCGCTATCGACAGCTGTCTTTATCTGGCGGTGTGGGCCGATGGCAAATCCATTCGTACCGTGGAGGGGGAGCGCAAAGGCAATGAGCTCTCCGATGTGCAGCAGGCCTTTATTGACGAGGGGGCGGTGCAGTGTGGTTTTTGCACCCCGGGCCTCGTGATGGCGAGCGCGGCTCTGCTCGACAAGACCGAACGCCGTCCGCTGACTGAGGCGGAGATCCGCCGCGGGTTGTCGGGGAATCTGTGCCGTTGTACCGGCTATCAGAACGTGGTACGGGCGGTGAAGAAGTGCTGCAAGGGGTAACTGACCGGGCGCAATGACCCTGAGTGCCGTTGTTTGAAAAAGGAAACAAGCCTTCCCCAAAACACAGGCCCGCCTCGAAAGAGGCGGGCCTGCTGCTGAGTGGGGTCAGGAGAAATCACACTTTTGGCTGGTCGATCACCAATTTGCCATCCTTGACCGGAATGGTTGCACCGGGGGCTTGCTTCATGCGGATCACCCCCTCCTGACCTGCGAGGCGATAGGTCACGTCATAGCCAATTGTGTTGACGCTCGTATCCTGCACGGTTTTGCAGCGCTGCTCGGTGGTGGTGTAGGTATCCCCCGCCTGCATATTGCCCTGTACCTGATTACCGGCATAACCCCCCGCGACCGCCCCGGCGGCGGTAGCCACCTTCTTGCCGCTGCCGCCGCCAAACTGGTGGCCGACCACGCCACCCAGCGCCGCGCCCACCACGGTGCCGAGGATCTTGTGCTCATCCTGTACCGGCTTGCGGTGAGTCACGGTGACGTTGCGACACTCCTGGCGGGGAGTCTTGATGGTCTCGGTGATCGGCTTGCTGGCGATCACCTCGGCAAAGGTGGGTTGGGGTGTAAAGAGGGAGCCGCTGGCCGCCGCCGAGAGTGCCAGGGCCGAGGCGATGCCAATACCGATACCTGCCATCATGGATCTGTTCATCTTGTTGTTCTCCTGCATACCCATACGGGCTGTTCCAATCTGGCGCCATCTTGTCATAACCGGTTGGCCGGACAAGGCGATGGGGATGAGCCTGCGACAGGCACTGGCAAGGTCAAAAAGTAGCCACCATGGAAAAGTGTCTGGCTTTGGCGACAACGGACTAAAAGTGACCGGTTTCCGGCGCATGGCGGGCTTTGCCAGTGTGATAAGGAGCAATTCGAGTCGCAATTTGCAAGGCGGGCGGTGAGCAGAATGCCAGAGTGGCAAAGTGCTGACGGGGACAGGTCAAGGGAGTGACCTTGAACAGGCGTTCTGTTCTTTGAGATGGTCACGCAAGTGGTTGATAAATGGCTCCAGCCCCATCGGATGTTGGCCGATAAGAGATCACGGCAAGCATTTTGCTTTGATTGAGTGAAGCAGAGGGTGAACGGGTCGGCAGACAACCGCGTAAGGCCTGAAATGAAGACGTTCACCCGAGATCACCGGATCAACGAGGGGGAGATATGTCAATGTTACCCAGCTGGATCACCCCGGCCATTCAGGCCAACATCATCACGGTGCAGCAGGCCGAACGTCTGCTCTCATCCCTCTACCGGCCCCTGGCCGAGCAGGGAGAGGAGCTTCCCGCCGATATCGCCGACATCAGCCTTAAACTCTACTGCTTTCGCCAGCAGGGGCGGGTGCGCCACTAAGGCTGACAAAAGAACACCCCGCGCCAGGCACGGGGTGTTGTCACTCATGTATCACAGGCCCATCAGGCCAACATCACTTGCGCCACCAGCATCAGGGCGCCAAATCCCAGCACAAAGCCCACCATGGGCAGCACGAACTTGACCCACTTGTTGAACTGGATGCCGAGCATCTGCAGGGTGACCAGCACCAGTCCGGTGGGGGCCAGGAACAGCATGGCGTATTGGCCCCAGTTGTAGGCCGACA
The DNA here is from genome assembly GCF_040908025.1 of Aeromonas sp. R9-2. Lineage (NCBI taxonomy): Bacteria > Pseudomonadati > Pseudomonadota > Gammaproteobacteria > Aeromonadales > Aeromonadaceae > Aeromonas > Aeromonas sp. R9-2. The sequence goes on along the minus strand of NZ_JBFOCX010000024.1, from coordinate 612,629 downwards.
CCACGATATAGCGGGGGATCATCACGGTATCTGCCAGCGGCGCCATGATGGGCATGGAGAGCACTGCGAGCCCCGAGGAGGAGGGCACCACCAGCCCCAGCAGGGTGAACACCAGCATCTGCGCCACCGCGAACACGGCGCCGTGCATGCCGGAGACCAGATCGGAGGCGTAGGCCAGAATGGTGTCCGAGATCATCCCCTGATCCAGCACCAGATTGACCCCCCGCGCCAGTCCGATGATGAGCGAAACGGCCACCAGCTCCGACGCCCCCTGAGTAAAGGCCTCGACCGCCTCTTTCTCTTTGAGGCCCGAGATAAAAATGATGATGATGGCGATGGTCAGGAAGGAGGCCGCCATCTGCGGGAACCACCAACCCGCCATGGAGACGCCCCACACCATCAGCGGGAAGGCGAGGATAAACAGGGTCAGAATGATCTTGCGGCGCAGGGTGAAGGGCACCCCTTCGTCCATAGAACCCTCTTTGAGAAAACGGGCGCGAAAACTCTCTCTGTCCTCATAGGTGTAGGAGAAGGCTGGATTGGCTTTGATCTTCTTGCAGTACCAGTAGAGATAACCGATCACCACCAGGGTGCCCACCAGACAGCCGACGGCGCGAAAGATCAGCCCCTCGGTAAAGGGAATGCCGGCGGCATTGGAGGCGATCACCACCGAGAAGGGATTGATGGTGGAGAAGGTGGTGCCCATGGAGGCGGCGAGGAAGATGGCCCCTACGCAGACGATGGAGTCATAGCCGAGCGCCAGAAAGATGGGCACCAGTATGGGGTAGAAGGCGACCGCCTCTTCCTCCAGTCCGCAGGTGGTGCCTCCCAGCGCCATCACGAAGCAGACCAGCGCCACAAACAGGAACTCGTTGCCCCGGGTTTTGTGTGAGAGGGCGACCAGTCCCGCACTGAAGGCACCTGTCTTGTTGATGACGCCGATCAGCCCCCCGAGCACCAGAATAAAGACGATGATATCCGCCCCCTCGATGGTGCCCTTGACCATGCTGACTGCTACGTCACCGAGCCCCTTGGGCGCTTGCTCCAGCCGTGCATAGGTGCCGGGAATGGCGATGGGCTTGCGGATGGTACCGTTGGTAAATTGCTCCACCGCAATATTGATATTGAGTTTTGCCAGGGCATCCTGGGTTGCGGGAAGTCGGCTAATTTCCCCCTGTGGACTATTGACCATCAGGCTTTCACTGGCCGGATTATAAGAGAGCTTGGCATAGGCGCCCGCCGGAATTATCCAAGTCAGCGCAATGGCCAGTAACATAATAAGAAACAGAATGGTAAATGCAGTAGGGAATTGTCTGCGTGGTGTGGTATTCGGCACGGCACACATAAAATGCTCCTTGATAAAGCAGGTTTGGGCTCGGCGGAATATCGGGTCGATAGGGTTTCTGCGTCATACATCCAAGGTACGCAAACTCACTGTGTATTGCGTAGTGATTGGCGAGAAATCTGGCCTGATATTGAACATCCGGTAGATTGTTTCACGTTGTAACCGTAACCCGTGCGCGGCTGGATGAACATGGCGCCATGCTCGCTTTATGGGATGGCTCACAAAATTTATTTTCCATGGATTTAACAGCTGATATGAAATAAAGGTTATTATGCAATAACTATTTCAGCTTTCATTTAACGTGCTTTGCCTTAAATAAAGGTCATGAAAATAGTGCGTACCGAGATGAATGGAATGACATATAAAGCAGCTTTGGTGGAATAATATTCCACCATCGTCATTTTTCGTTATTCGCCAAAAACAGCCTGTGAAAAAATGGCACACGTTCCAGTAACGAAATATTTTTTGCAACGAACACAGGGGGCCCTGTTGGCAGGCGGCAGCTCCTGTCTAAGACGTTTTGCTAATACCTGCCGCTGCAGGCTCGCTGTTAGGCTGTCATCCCCATAAGAGACCAGTGACGGGCAGGATGCCCATGTCGCTTGCTGATCTCTGAATCATCCCGAAACTGCCCGTTTTGTGCCACTTGTGAGGAAGGAATCCGATGACAGTGCAGAACATCTATGAGCGCGACCTCGCCAAAACCGCCGCCAATTTTGAGGCCCTGACCCCCATCAGCTTTCTGGGGCGGGCGGAGCGGGTCTATCCCGACTATCCGGCGCTGATCCACGGCTCGCTGCGCCAGAGCTGGGGCGAGACCGCCCGCCGTTGTCGCCAGTTGGCTTCGGCCCTGAGGCTTAGCGGCATCGGGGAGGGGGATACCGTCTCCATCGTCGCGCCCAATATCCCGGCGATGTTTGAAGCCCACTTCGGGGTGCCCATGAGCGGCGCCGTGCTCAACACCATCAATACCCGGCTCGATGCAGAGTCGATGGCCTTTATCTTCCAGCATGCCCAGAGCAAGGTGGTGCTGGTAGACAGGGAGTTTGGCGCCGTGGTGCGCAAGGCGCTGGGTCTGCTGGAGAGCCAACCGCTGGTCATCGCCATCGATGATCCCCTCTACCGGGAGGGGGCGCTTATCAGTGACCTCGACTATGAACAGTTCCTTGCGCAAGGGAGTGGCGATGAGCCCGGCTGGTTGCCGCAAGATGAGTGGCAGGCCATCTCCCTTAACTACACCTCCGGCACCACCGGCAACCCCAAGGGGGTGGTCTATCACCATCGTGGCGCCCACCTCAACGCCATCAACAACGTACTCTCCTGGGAGCTGCCCAAACATCCCGTCTATCTCTGGACCTTGCCGATGTTTCACTGCAATGGCTGGTGTTTCCCCTGGACGCTGGCGGCCACCGCCGGTGTAAGCGTCTGCCTGCGCCATGTGCAGGCGTCCGCCATTTATGAGGCGCTGCATGAGCACAAGGTGAGCCATTTTTGCGCGGCGCCCATCGTGCTCAATATGCTCAACAATGCCGATCCGGCGCTCAAGCAGGGGCTGGATCACCCCATCAAGGTGATGACCGCTGGCGCTGCGCCCCCCGCCACCGTGATCGCCGGGATGGAGGCGATGGGGATCGCTGTGACCCACGTCTATGGCCTGACCGAAACCTATGGCCCTTGCGTGTTGTGCGAACCGCAAAGAAGCTGGCAGGGGCAGGATGCCACGGCGCTCTCCCGCCTCAAGGCGCGGCAGGGTGTTGCGTCGCCTCTGCAGGGGGAGATGCGGGTTATCAATCCGGTCAGTGGCGAGCCGGTGGCCAAAGATGGCAAAACCATGGGGGAGATAGTGCTGCGCGGTAATGTGGTGATGAAGGGCTATCTGAAAAATCCGGCGGCCAGCGCCGAGGCGATGGCGGAGGGGTGGTTTCGCAGTGGGGATCTGGCGGTGTGGCACCCGGATGGTTATGTGGAGATCAAGGACAGATCCAAGGACATCATCATCTCCGGCGGGGAGAATATCTCCAGTCTGGAGGTGGAAGATGTGCTCTATCGCCATCCCGATGTGGACGAAGCGGCAGTGATCGCCATGCCCGATGAGAAGTGGGGGGAGGTGCCCTGCGCCTTCGTGAAACTGAAAGAGGGGCGAGAGACCACCCAGGCGGAGTTGATCGCCTTTTGCCGGGAGCAGATGGCTCACTTCAAGGCCCCCAAACGCATCATCTTCACCCCGTTGCCTAAGACCTCGACCGGCAAGGTGCAAAAATTTGTGCTGCGCAAACAGCTGGGGTAGCGGCCTGTTCGTCAGGAGCCAGCACAGCCATTCATAGGAGGGAGATACAAGGGGTCTGGAGGGCTGATGGCCCTCCCGTGGTGTGGCTAGGGAGCCTTGCAGGCAACGCAGTTGCGGCCGCTCTGTTTAGCCTGATAGAGCATCTGATCGGCGCGGGCGTAGAGGCTCTCCATCAGCTCCCCTTCGCCATTTTCCACCAGTCCGGCGCTGATGGTGATGACCAGCTTATCCCCATCGGGCAGGGGCAGCGGGCTTTGCATCACCTGCAGGCGCAGCCGCTCGGCCAGGGATGCGGCGGCCTGGAGGGTGGTATTGGGCAGTAAAATGGCGAATTCGTCGCCGCCGATACGAGCCAGCACATCTTCGCTGCGCAGCACCGATTGCATCACCCTGCCCAGATGCACCAGCGCGCTATCCCCAAGGGGGTGACCGAAGCGATCGTTGATGCACTTGAACTGATCCACATCCAGCACCATCAGCACCGAGGTGAGGTGGTGGCGCATGTCCAGACTGAGGTTCTTCTCGCACATCTCGAAAAAGAAGCGGCGGTTGTAGAGACCGGTGAGGCCATCGCGCACCGACTGCTGGTGCAGCTGCTCCTTGAGCTGGTGCAGTTCGGTGATATCTGAGGAGATACCGATCAGGGTCGGGGTGCCATCCCCCAGCAGAAAGGGCACCTTGACCGACCAGTAGTAGTGCTGATTGCCTTCGGGATCGGTCAGCATCTCTTCCCCGGCTTGCAGCTCGCCGGTTTCGAATACCCGGTTGTCCAGTCGCCACAGCTGGCAGGCGCTGGCAGCCGGGATCACCTCATCATCGCGCCGATTGATGATCTGCTCGGCAGGAAGGCCCAGCAGGTCGGCGACCTTTTGGTTGACGTAGAGAAAGCGGTGCAGGCTGTCCTTCATATAGATATGGGCATCCACGTTGGCGAGGATGATTTCCAGCAGCTGATGCTGCTCCGCCATGCGGGCCTCAATCAGCTTGTGTTCCGTGATATCGGTGGAGATGCCGCACAGGCCGATCAGGTTGCCATCCTTGTCATGGATGGGCTTTTTAACGGTCCAGTAGCAGCGCTTTTCCCCGGTGGATTTGAGGTAGTTGATCTCCTCCTGGGCGATGGCGAGTTGCTGCTCCAGTACCAACCGGTCGTTGCGTTGAATGGTGTCGGAGAATTCGAGATCAAAAAAGGCCCGATCATCCTGCCCCTGCAACTCGGCGAGGGTGCAGCCAAAGAGATCCAGCACCGCCTGATTGGCATAGGTGTAACGGCCCGCCAGATCCTTGGTAAACATGTAGGCGTCCGTCTCGTTGAAGATGGCTTTGAGGTGATCCAGCTCATGCTGTAACTGGATAGAGAAGGGTTCATCCTTCATGGGGCTAGCCATCCTTGGGTCGCTACGATGGGTCGGTTGAACAAGACGCGCAACAGAGATCAACAGCTTTAAATAAAGCACCGAACAGGTCAGGTTTCGCGTTTATTTCCGCAAGTTCTGCGCCATGTCACACGGTTGTCATCGTTGGCGAGCTCAAAGGCAATCAACCGAGTCTGTGGTTGTGCAGATCACCGTGTTCCCCTCTTTATCGGCCCGGCATCGTTGGTTAGCACCAGAGAAATTAATCGGCAATCAAATACGCCACCCCGAGCGGCAGAAAGGGCAACAAACAGGTCTTTAATCAAACTATTTTCACTGTGCCCCTGATATCATCCTCAGCAACGCAATATGGAGAGATTCGAGATGGCAGTGGCACCGTTTAATTGGGATGACGCAGTTCAGTGGGACGGGCCGGGGGCCATTGCGGGTAGCGAAGAGAGTTTGAGCGCAGATCGGCTGGATCGCGCCCGCTATGCCGAATTTCTGACCAACTACCTCGCCGCCGAAGGCAAGCAACGCAACTATGTGCTTAACCTCAATGCCGAATGGGGGGCGGGTAAAACCTGGTTTATCAAACGCTGGTATATGGAGCTCAAAGCGCACTATCCCACCGTCTATATCGATGCTTGGCAACAGGATTTTTCCGATGATCCCTTATTGACGGTTATTTCGTCGATCATTGAACAACTGAAAGCAGAAGCGGGTAGCCCTCAGCTTTCCCCCTATCTGTCGACCAAATTGGCATCATTGTTAAAAGCAACTGCGCCGATAGTAACCAAGGCTCTGTTTAAAAAAGTCTCTGGCATCAATATCGATGAAGTTCAAGAGGTCATTACGGCTGATGATGCGGGCAAACTGGTTGAATCACTTTTTCAAGACACACGAAAAAAGACAGAAGCAGTACAGCTGCTCAAGCATGAAATAAAGCAGTGGGTCGAAGCAATTATTGGCAAGAAAAAGAAACAGGCACCTGCATTTATCCTGATTGATGAGCTGGATCGTTGTCGTCCCTCCTATGCAGTAGAAATGCTGGAAACCATCAAGCATATCTTTGATATTCAGGGGGTGGTATTTGTACTGGCAACGGATACCGAGCAGTTGCAACATGCTATCAAAGTAATTTATGGAGAGGGATTTGATGCCCAAACTTATTTAGGCAGGTTTTTCAAAAGACGTTTTTATTTGAATAAATGCCCTAGCCATTTTCTCATAGAAGAGTTTGTTGCAGATCGGTTTGAGCTTTTATGTAGTAAAACATTTCATTACTTTTCAGATGCTAATGACTTTTCTAAAGCACTTGCAAAAATTGTTGATGCATACCATCTCTCTGCAAGAGAGGTTGAGTCATTCCTAGATACTTTGTTTGCTATATTGCATTCAGTATCGGAGAATTCCATAGACATTATCTATTTATCGGCCTTACTTATTATGCACTCAAAAGTTTCTACGGCATATATGATTCTTCGTAATGGTGGTATTCTCTTAGATGCTGAGATTGCTAATATTAGTCTGAATAAAGATACTGTGCTGTCATTTAAAAGTAAGGCTAAACTGCCATTAACGATTAGTTATTGGTCTGGTGTTCAGTCAGGATGCAATGAAAAGGTGGTTTGGAAAGTGGATGACTTTTATGCATATATAATACAGGTTCACAAAACACTCAATGATTACTACTTATCTAGTAATAAGTATGCGCTGAATGAAATGAATCAGATAACTGTTATAAAATCAGATGTCAGGTGTGATGACAGCGGTGTGTATTATCAAGTATGTCTGAAAAGTAAAGGGTTGGAAAATTCTGACTATATAGAATTGGTCGAATTATCTACTTTGTTATTATGATAGATGGGCTAAACGCCCATCTATCAATATGCAGTTATTTATTGTGCCGCTTATAAAGCCGCTGTACCACATCCTGTAATCCCAACCCTTCGTTTTGCAACAGCACGGTGAGGTGGTAGAGCAGATCGGCGGATTCGTTGATGAGCTCTTCCCGATCCTTGGCCATGGCGGCCAGCGCCACCTCAACTCCTTCTTCACCGACCTTCTGGGCGATGCGCTTGGTGCCTTTGCCGTAGAGGCTGGCGGTGTAGCTGGTGGCCGGATCGGCCCCTTTGCGGGCAGCCAGTACCTGCTCCAGCTCTGCCAAAAAACCGAGCGGTGGCAGCGGGTGGCCATTAAAGCAGGAGGTTGTCCCTTTGTGGCAGGTGGGGCCGACGGGGTTGGCGGCAATCAGCAGGGAGTCCTGATCGCAATCGGTGCTGATGGCCACGAGTTGGAGCACATTGCCCGAGCTTTCACCCTTGGTCCAGAGCCGCTGTTTGCTGCGGCTAAAGAAGGTGACCTGACCTGTGGTCTGGGTCTTTTCCAGCGCTTCGCGGGTCATAAAGCCCTGCATCAGCACCTCGCCGCTGGCGGCGTGCTGGACGATGGCAGGGATCATGCCATCACATTTAGCCCAGTCGAGTTGCTCGGCAAGGGGGCGCGCGCTGGCGGTTGTTTGCGTGTTATCAGAGAAGTTATTCACGGATGGCGACTCCTTCGGTTTTCAGCCAGCGTTTCAATTCGGGAATGGAGATAAGGCCCTTGTGGAACACAGAGGCGGCCAGCGCCCCGTCCACATCGGCGAGGGTGAAGGCATCGCGAAAGTGCGCCATGGCACCGGCGCCGCCGGAGGCGATCAGCGGCACCTTGCAGACGCCGCGAACCAGCTTGAGCTGATCGAGATCATAACCCTGACGCATGCCGTCCTGATTCATCACGTTCAGCACGATTTCGCCCGCGCCACGCTTTTGTACCTCCTGTACCCAATCGAGAGTGTGCCAGGCGGTGGTGCGGGTGCGGCTCTCGTCACCGGTAAACTGTTTGACCTGATAGTGACCCGTTTCGGCGTCGAAGTAGGAGTCAATGCCCACCACCACGCACTGCACGCCAAAGCGCTCGGCCAGTCGGCTGATAAGGGTCGGATCGGCCAGCGCCGGAGAGTTGATGGAGACCTTGTCGGCACCAAATTCGAGGATCTGGCGGGCGTCTTCGACGCTCTTGATGCCACCGGCGACGCAGAAGGGGATATCGATCACCTCCGCCACCCGGCTCACCCAGCTCTTGTCTACCACCCGGGCATCGCTGGAGGCGGTGATGTCATAGAACACCAGCTCGTCAGCGCCCTCTTCGGCGTAGCGGCGCGCCAGCTCGACAATGCCGCCCATCACCTCGTGGTTGCGAAATTGCACCCCTTTGACCACCACGCCATCTTTCACGTCGAGGCAGGGGATAATGCGTCTTGCCAGCATCAGTTACCTCCTGTGGTATCGGCAGCGGGTGCTTGCCAGCAGGCGATGGCGTCACCTACCGAGAATTTGCCCTCCAGCAGGGCACGGCCAAGGATGATCCCCTTGACGCCGGAGCCCTTGAGCGCCTCGATATCCGCGATGCCGCCAATGCCGCCGGAGGCCTGAAAGGCGACGCTCGGGTAGCGGGCGCAGAGATCTCGATAGAGCTCGACATTGGTGCCAGCCAGGGTGCCGTCACGACTGATGTCGGTGCAGAGCACATGCTTGAGCCCGGCGGGGAGGAAGCGCTCGATCAGTGCTTCGATGGTCACGCCGCTGTTCTCCTGCCAGCCTGCCACCGCAATATGGCGATTGCCCTGCTCATCGATATTGACGTCCAGCGCCAGCACGATCTGCTCGGGGCCATATTTCTCCATCCAGCTCGCCACCAGATCCGGGGATTTGACGGCGGTGGAGCCAATCACCACCCGGCTGGCACCGGCGGCCAGCAGATCTGCCACATCCTGCTCGGTACGCACGCCGCCGCCGACCTGCACCGGTGCTTCGGTGGCTGACAGCAGTTGGGTCAGCAGGGGCAACTGGCGCGCCTTGGCATCCTTGGCACCGTCCAGATCCACCAGATGGAGCTGCACCGCTCCCTGGGAGACATATTCATCAAAGCGGGCCTGCGGGCTGCTGCTGTATTCGGTCTTCTGGTCGTAGTCCCCCTGATAGAGGCGAACCACCTGACCGTTGATAAGGTCAATTGCGGGAATGATCATTCATAGCTCCAGAAAGTTTTGCAGCAAACGGGCACCGGCTGCGCCTGAGCGCTCCGGGTGAAATTGGGCGCCAAAGAAGTTGTCACGGGCCACAATCGCGGTAAAAGGGTTGCCGTAGTCGCAGGTCGCCAGCGTCGCTTCTGTCACCTCCAGCGCATAGGAGTGGACGAAGTAGAAGTAGCTGCCGCTCGGGATCCCCTTGAGCAGAGGATGGGTTTCGTCATGCTCAATCTGGTTCCAGCCCATGTGGGGCAGGCGCAGATTGCCCACTTCCATCAGCCGGATCTTGCCCGGCACTATGCCAAGGCAGTCGATGAGATCGCCTTTACTGCCATCGGCACTCATGCTCTCTTCGGAGGCCTCCGCCAGCATCTGCATGCCAAGGCAAAAGCCCAGCAGCGGCTGCTTGGCGGCGCGAATAAGGGGCACCAGCCCGCGCTCGTTGAGGTTTTTCATGGCGGCTACCGCGGTGCCGACGCCGGGCAGGATCAGCTTGTCCGCCTGCTCGATATCGGCGGCCTGGCTTGAGACCAGCGGCTGCACGCCGAGGCGCTCGAAGGCCATCCTGACCGAGGCCAGGTTAGCGCAGCCGGTATCGATAATGACCAGCTTCTGCTTGCTCACATCCATCACAGCACTCCCTTGCTGGAGGGAAGCTCGCTCCCTTCCACCCGAATGGCCTGACGCAGGGCGCGGCCAAAGCCTTTGAACAGCGCCTCCACTTGATGGTGGGTGTTGCCGCTGCCCACCTTCATCTGCAATGTGATGGCCATGGCATCCGACAGCGAGCGGAAGAAGTGGGGCACCATCTCGGTGGCCATCTCGCCCACGTTGTCGCGACCAAAGCCGCTCGGGCAGTCAAATACGAAGTAGGGGCGACCGCTGAGATCCAGCGCTGTGCTCACCTCCTGCTCGGTCAGCGGGCGCGCATCGATCACCGCCTGTACCTCGTCCATCGCCAGCACGAAGCCGAAACGGCCGATGCCGCGCTTGTTGCCAAGGGCCTGACGCAGCGCCTGACCCAGCGCCAGTCCGACGTCTTCCACCGTGTGGTGATCGTCGATATGCAGATCGCCGCTGACGTTCAGCTTGAGCTGGAAACCGGCGTGAGTCGCAATCTGATCCAGCATGTGATCAAAGAAGCCGATGCCGGTGGCGATCTGGTTGCCGCCGCTCTTGTTTGTGGCAGAAGGGTCCAAATCCACCGCCACCTGCATGCGGGTCTCCTTGGTGTTGCGCTCCACCGAGGCAGTGCGGCCCTTGGACAACAGCTGATCACGGATGGCGAGCCAGTTGTGATCCTGCGGGTGGTAGCGAATACCGCCAATGCCCATGTTCTCGGCCAGCTGCAAATCGGTCTGGCGATCGCCAATCACGAAGGAGTTGGCAAAGTCGATGCGACCGGAGGCGAGATATTCCTTCACCAGCCCGAGGTGGGGCTTGCGGCAGCTGCAGCCGTCGGTGGGGAAGTGGGGGCAGATCAGCACCTGTTCCCACTTCACCCCTTGCGATTCAAACAGGTGCATCATCAGGTCGTGGGGGGGCTGGAAGTTCTCCAGCGGCAGGCTGGCGGTGCCCAGTCCATCCTGATTGGTCACCATCACCAGCACGTAGCCGGCGGCCTGCAACTCGCGCAGCACCGGAATGACCATGGGCTCGAAGCGCAGCTTGGCGAGGCTATCCACCTGCTTGTCGGTCACTGGCTCTTCAATCAGGGTGCCGTCGCGGTCGATAAACAAAAACGGGGTCTTCATCGCTACATCCTTGTTTTAAAGAGAGGGAGAGGGCAGATCACGCAATACGGCCAGCACAGCATCCATCTCGCCCTGATAGCCGATGGTGACGCGAATGCTGTTATCAAGGCCGGGTTTGGTCGAGAAATCCCGCAGTATGATGCCGGCGGCCTTCATGGCGGCAAAGACGGCGGCGCCATCCACAAAGCGCACCAGCACGAAGTTGCCCTTGTCTTCGAACACTTCCCTTACGCAGGCAAGCTTTGCCAGCTCTGCCTTGAAAGCGGCTTTTTGCTTGTTGAGCTCTACCACTCGCTCGCGCATCAGCTCCAGTCCCATGGGGGAGAGTGCCTGCGCCGCGATTTGGGCGATGGGCTCGGGGATGGGATAGGGGGCGATCACCTTGGCCAGCATGGCGATCACCTCGGGGCTTGCCAGCGTAAAGCCGCAGCGGATCCCCGCCAGGGCAAAAGCCTTGGAGAGGGTGCGGGTCACCACCAGATTGGGGAAGCGGGCCAGCAGGTCTACCACGGATGCTTCCGGGCAGAACTCGATATAGGCCTCGTCCACCACCACGATGGCGCGATCCCGGGCTTTTTCCAGCAGGGCGATAAGGCCATCGCGACCCACCAGATCCCCGGTGGGGTTGTTGGGAGAGCAGAGAAACACCAGTTTCACATCAGACAGACGGTCCGCGATGGCGGACCAGTCCGGCTGGCGGCTGGCGGTGAGCGGCTGCTCGACGATACCGACGCCGCAGGTCTCGGCGCTGATGGCGTACATGCCGTAGGTGGGCGGACAGATGAGGATCTGATCCTCACCCGCTTCGCAGAAGGTGCGGATCAAGAGCTCGATGGCCTCGTCGGCGCCGCGGCTCACCAGCACCTGATCGGGATTAACCCCGGCATAGGCGGCATAGCCGTTCACCACCTCGGCCGGTTGGCACTCGGGGTAGCGGTTGAGGCGGCTTCCCTCGATGGTAAAGGGATAGGCCTGCGGCGCCTCGTTGGCGTTGAGCCAGACGTGGCCCTTGCCGCCGATGCGGCGGGCAGATTGATAAGGGGTGAGGGCCCGCACCACGCGGCGCGCCAGATTGGCAATGCTCATGACAAATCCTTTTGCTGTGCTGTTGGTTGGGGCGCGGCGGCCAGGGCATTCAACCTGAGGGTGACGGCATTTTTGTGGCCATCGAGCCCTTCGGCCTGGGCGATACGCTCGACGATAGGGCCAAGGCCGCGAATGCCTTCGGCGCTCAGCTCCTGCACCGTGTAGCGGCGCTGATAATCGGCGAGGCCAAGGCTGGAACAGGTGCGGGCATAGCCATAGGTGGGCAGGGTGTGGTTGGTGCCGCTGGCGTAATCGCCGACTGATTCCGGCGTCCATGCTCCCAGAAAGATGGAACCGGCGTTCTCGAGTTTATCCAGCAGATCACGGGGGGCGCGGGTCTGCACGATCAGGTGCTCCGGTGCGTAGGCGTTGGAGATGGTACACGCCTCGGCCAGATCGTCGCAGAGGATCACCAGACTGCTGCCGAGCGCCTGCGCGGCGATATCGCGGCGGCTCAACTTGGCCAGCTGGCTCTTGATTTCCCCTGCGATGGCATCGGCCAGCAGGGGCGAGGTGGTCACCAGCACCACCTGGCTGTCGGGGCCGTGCTCGGCCTGAGAGAGCAGATCCGCTGCCACGAAGGCCGGGTTGGCGCTCTCGTCGGCAATCACTAGCACCTCGGAGGGGCCGGCGGGCATGTCGATGGCGGCGCCGCGCCAGTCGCGGGATACCTGCCCCTTGGCTTCGGTCACATAGGCGTTGCCTGGGCCGAAGATCTTGTCCACCTTGGGGATGCTCTCGGTGCCGTAAGCCATCGCCGCGATGGCCTGGGCACCGCCGATGGCGAACACCTTCTCGACCCCGCAGGCGCGGGCGGCAAACAGGATCTCGTCGCTGGCGGGGGACGGGGTGCAGAGCACCACTTCACGGCAACCAGCGATGGCGGCTGGAATAGCCAACATCATCACAGTGGAGGGGAGCGGCGCGCTGCCTCCCGGCACATAGAGGCCGACCCGGCTGATGGGCTGGGTGCGCAGCTCGCACACCACACCGGGTTGGGTCTCCACTCTTACCACCGGCTGCACTTGGGCGGCGTGGAAGGTGCGAATATTGGCGATGGCGGCCTCGATGGCGCTTTTGATGTTGTCATCCAGCCGCGCACAGGCGGCTTCAATCTCAGCCTCGCTGACACGCAACTGTTCACGGGGGGCGCGCTCGAAGCGCAGGCCGAGCTCACGCAGGGCCTCATCGCCACGGCTGCGTACTGCGGCGATGATCTCTTTGACCACGGCGCCGATATCGGCCTCGTCATTGAGGGCTGGGCGGGTCAGCACGTCGGCCTGTTGGGCGGCGGAGAGGGTCTTCCAGATCAGGGTCTGCATGATGTCCCTTCCCTATTCCATCATTTTTTCGATGGGCAGCACCAGAATGGAGCTGGCACCGAGGGCCTTGAGCTGCTCCATGGTCTCCCAGAACAGGGTTTCGCTGGAGACGACGTGCAGCGCCACCTGATTGGTGTCACCGGCCAGCTGCATGATGGTGGGGCGCTCGGCACCCGGCAGCAGATCGGTGATGGCATCGAGCTTCTCTTTGGGGGCGTGCAGCATGATGTACTTGCTCTCGCGCGCCTGCTGCATCCCCTGAATGCGGGGCAGCAGTTTGTCGATGAGCTTCTGCTTGGCATCGGACAAGGGGTTGGGGGCCTGGACCAGTACCGCCTTGGAGCGGTAGATCACCTCCACCTCTTTGAGGCCATTGGCCTCCAGGGTCGCGCCGGTGGAGACCAGATCGCAGATGGCATCAGCCAGGCCCGCTCGGGGGGCCACTTCTACCGAGCCGCCCAGCATCACGCTCTTGAAGCCGAGCCCCTTTTCGTCAAAGAAGCGCTTGAGCAGCCCGGGGTAGGAGGTGGCAATACGCTTGCCCGCCAGACTCTGTGGCCCTGTGTAGGTCACATCTTCCGGCACCGCCAGCGAGAGGCGGCAGCCACCAAAGTCCAGCTGCTTGAGGGTTTTGACCTCGAAGGGGAGGCCTTGGGAGGCACGAATAAGCTGCACCTCTTCCAGCACGTTCTCGCCGATGATGCCAAGATCGACCACCCCTTCCATTACCAGCCCCGGGATGTCGTCATCACGCACCCGCAGGATATCGATGGGCATGTTCTCGACATGAGCGATAAGGCGCTGCTCGCGCAGGTTGATCTTGAGGCCACAGCTCTTGAACAGGGCTTGGGAGTCCTGGCTCAGACGACCGGACTTTTGCATGGCGATACGCAGACGTTGTGTTTCCATTTGCTCGATTTCCTTCTAGTCAAAAACGAAAAAACCCTCGGAAGTGGGTGCTTCCGAGGGTTTATGAATCTTGCGGTCCTTTTGGAAGTCACCAGTTAAGTGTCTTCCAGCAGTCAACCTCCTGAAAGACTAGTCGGGATGATGATGGTGGTGATGAGTCTTCAGGGTGGTGAACTTCATGTAATCAATCCTTTACAAAATAAGATGTCGTAATTGACGCCTGATTTAAACTACCTGCCTTGACAGAAAATGCAACCCGAAATTGTGATTTGATCGATTAAAGTGGCGAAAACGGTTTTCTGGTCGATAACTAGACAATAACCCCTGCAGGAGTCGCCATCATGCCCAGCCAGGACCTGTTGTTCCCCATTTTGCCCCGGGCGCCCGCCGCGCCCGGCAGCGAAGAGATCAAGCGGGAAGTGAATCAGATCAGCAAAAAGCACCAGCTGCGCAAGACCAGCACTGACAACAGTGACTCCCAGCAGCGCCAGCAGACGTATAACACGCCCGCCAAGCGTGATCAGCCCAAGTCGGAGGAGGGTGATCACAAGCCGGACCCCGAGCATCAGATCGATCTGTTCGTCTAGGCAGATTATCTGTCCCGCTTTTGCCGCGCTTTTGGCATAATGACCGCTTTTGCTGCGGGACGCCCTTTTGACCATCCAGACCCTGTTCAAGCCAGATGGCCCTCTGGCCAGCCATATCGACGGTTTCAAAGCCCGCGCACCCCAACTGGAGATGGCCGAAGCGGTCGCGCGCGCCATCAAAAGTGGTGGCCGTCTGCTGGTGGAGGCGGGGACCGGTACCGGCAAGACCTACGCCTATCTGGTGCCTGCGCTGGAATCCGGCAAGCGGGTGGTGATCAGCACCGGCTCCAAGAACCTGCAGGAGCAGCTCTTCTATCGGGATCTCCCGACCATTACCGGCGTGCTCTCCTACACCCCGCCGGTGGCCCTGCTCAAGGGACGCAGCAACTATCTCTGCATCGAGCGGATGAACCGGCTCTTGAGCGAATCCCATCTGCAAAAGCCTGAAATCCTGAACGATCTGGTGAAGGTCAAATCCTGGTCCACTGCTACCGATAACGGCGATGTGGGGGATATTCCGGGATTGCAGGAGAACGCCGAGATCCTCGCCCACGTCACCAGCACCAACGACAACTGCCTCGGTCGCGACTGCCCTTATTACGACGACTGCCATCTGGTGGTGGCCCGACGCCGCGCCATGGATGCCCAGGTGGTGGTGATCAACCACCACCTCTTCTTCGCCGATATGGCGGTGAAAGACACCGGATTTGGTGAGTTGGTGCCGGAGGCGCAAGTCTACATTTTTGACGAGGCGCACCAGCTGCCGGAGATCGCCACCAACTACTTCGGCAAATCGGTGGGCAGCCGCACCATTCAGGATCTGGCACAGGATATCCAGCTGGCCTATCGGGCTGAAGCTCACGACATGGCCCAGCTCGGCAAGGCGGCAGACCGGCTCGCTATCGCCAGTCAGGATTTGCGTCTTGCCTTCGGAGTGGATGGCGGTCGCGGCAATACCCGCGACATGCTGCGCCAGCCGCTTTGGGGGCAGGCTTTGGCTCGTCTTAACGATGCCATCGGGCTCTGCTACGAGGTGCTGAAACTGGCTCTCGGCCGGGGCGAGCAGCTGGATCACGCCTTCGAGCGCATCAGTGAATTGCGCACCCGCCTGGGTGAAGTACTGGCGGTCAACCAGACCGGTTTCTCCTACTGGTACGACTGCTCACGGCTTCATTTCACCCTCAATCTGACGCCGCTGTCGGTGGCCGAGCGATTCAGTGCCGAGGTGCAAAGACCGGAAGTGGCATGGGTCTTTACCTCGGCCACCCTGACGGTGGATATGCGGTTTGATCACTTCAAGGCCGAGCTGGGGCTGGCAGGCAGCGCCGAGCTTATTCTCGACAGCCCGTTCGACTATGGCGAGCAGGCGCGGCTCTGTGTGCCCCGCTATCTGCCGGAACCCAACGCCTTTGGCCGTGGCGAGCAGCTGGCCAATCTGATGATCCCCCTCATCAACAAGACGCCGGGGGGCTGTTTCTTCCTCTGCACCAGCCATCAGGTGATGCGTCAGGTGGCTGAGGTGCTGCGCCGGGAAATTGGCCGCACCGTCTTGTTGCAGGGGGAGGACAACAAGCAGCGGCTGCTCAAGGAGTTTGTCGAGAATGGCCGCGCCGTGCTGGTGGCGACCAGCAGCTTCTGGGAGGGGATCGACGTGCGAGGGGCGGCGTTGTCGTGTGTTATCATCGACAAGCTGCCGTTTGCCAGCCCCGATGATCCGCTGCTCAAGGCGCGGGTGGATGATTGCAAGCTCAAGGGGGGGGATCCCTTCGCCGAGCTGCAGTTGCCCAAGGCGGTGATTGCCCTTAAGCAGGGGGTGGGGCGGCTTATTCGTGATCGCAGTGATCACGGGGTACTGGTGATCTGTGATCCACGAATGGTCAACAAGCCTTACGGCGCCACCTTTATCAAGAGTCTGCCCGCCATCCCTCGCACCCGGGAGTTGGGCACGTTGGGGAGTTTTTTCGATCGCACTGAACGCGGTGAACAAGTGTGCCGTCAGCTAACAGATTTGAACAACGGGTGAGCATATCTCGCTTGCCGGTTATGTAATTGACTGATTTTATAGAGATTGGAAAGCATGAACGAGTTGAAGATCCTGGCCGTTGATACCGCCACCGAAGCCTGCTCCGCCGCCTTGCTGGTGGGTGACAAGCTGTTCTCCCGCTGGGAGGAGGCGCCACGGGATCACACCCGAAAAATCCTGCCCATGGTTCAGGCTGTGTTAGAGGATGCCGGGATAAGTTTGAGTGACCTCGATGCCATCGCGTTCGGCCGCGGCCCGGGCTCCTTTACCGGCGTGCGGATCGGCATCAGTGTGGCACAGGGGCTGGCGTTTGGTGCGTGTGTGCCTCTGATTGGCATCTCGACCCTGGCTGCCATGGCGCAAGGTGCCTATCGACTGGATGGCGCCGAGCAGGTGCTGACCGCCATCGATGCGCGGATGAACGAAGTCTATTTCGGCCGCTATGAGCTGATTGATGGCCGCATGCAGCTGGTGGGTGACGAGGTGGTGAGCGATCCCGCGGCGCTGGTTGACGCCCGTGGCAAGCTGGCGGGTCGTGTGACCTGCGTCGGCACCGGTTTTGAAACCTATAGCGAGACCCTGAATGGTCTGGCCGATGAGCTGGCGGTGAGTCAGGTGCGCTTCCCGGCGGCAGAAGATATGTTGCCGCTGGCCCGCGCAGCCTGGCTGGCGGGGGGGGCGGTGCCGGTGGAGCAGGCGACGCCGGTCTATTTGCGTGACAAGGTGACCTGGAAAAAACTGCCGGGTCGCGAATAAGGGCAGGAGCACTGACAGCATGTCGCTCTTGCCGCTCATCAGCTGCAATAAAAGCGGGTGGCCCGAGAGGCCACGCTGGCAACAGGAGAGTGACATGATGCGTAATAGCAGAAGCGACATGATGAAACGCACTATGGTGGTCGGGGCGCTGGCTCTGCTGCTCGGGGCCTGTAGCTCGGTACCCAAGGAGCTGGCCTATGAGCCAGAAAACCAGCTGGTGGCTTATCAACCCGCCCTTGGCGGCATGGAGGGCAAACCGGCCCGTTGGAGCGGCGTTATCTCGGCGGTGCACAACAAGGCGGATCAGAGTGTTATTGAAGTGGTCTATCTGCCGCTCAAGTCCAACGGTGTGCCGGAGCAGACCGAGCAGAGCCCGGGCCGTTTTCTGGCCATCATGAAGGGTTTTGTCGATCCGACCCTCTACGCCAAGGGGCGCAGCCTGACAGTGCTTGGCACCATAGGCCAACCGGTTGATAGCCAGATTGGCGAGCACAAGTACCGCTTCTCGGTGCTCAATGTGACGGGCAGCAAGCTGTGGCCGCCAGTCAAGGAGGTGGAGGTGCGCTATATGGACCCCTACTTCTACGACCCCTTCTATGATCCCTTCTGGCCGAGACGGCCGCTGCGTCGCTAAGGCTTGCCATGATTAACGCTATGATGAGCACCATGCACGAGCAGCTGCTGACCTTGGCGGATGGGCGGCGGGTAGCCCTGCTGGATAACCAGTCTACGGAGCATGATCAGCAGGGCAAACCCCTGTTGATCGCTTTGCATGGCTGGCTCGACAATAGCGCCAGCTTCTTGCCGCTGGCGTCGCATCTGGGGGATTTTCACCTCATCTGTGTCGATCTGCCGGGACATGGTCACTCCGATCACAAAACCACCCCTTATGTCTTTGTTGACTGGCTGGACGATCTCTACCAGATCGTGCAGGCGGCAGGCTGGTCGCGCTTCACTCTGCTCGGTCACTCCCTCGGGGCGCTGATCGCCTCCGCCTATGCCGGGGTGTTCCCCGAACAGGTGGAGCGGTTGGTCATGCTGGAGGGGCTGGGGCCGCTGAGCCAGCCCGATGAGGAGGTACCTGCCCAGCTGCGACGTGCAATTTTAAACCGCAGCCGCACCCGGGAGCGCAGTGCCAACGGCTTTGCCTCCATCGATGAGGCTGTCGCCGCCCGTTGCAAAGTGGCGGATATCACGCCGCAGGCGGCGCGTCTTATCTGTGAACGGCAGCTTGAGATGAGGGCAGGGCGCTGGCACTGGCGCAGCGACCCCCGCTTGCGGGATCTGTCGCCCCTGAGAATGAGCGAAGGACAAGCTCGTGCACTGATGGCTGCTATCCGTTGTCCGGTGCTGTTGATTCAGGGGGAACAGGGCTTTGCTGCGCTTGAAGCCCAATGGCAGGCCCGTCAGGATGCCTTCCAGCAGATCGAGCGGGTCATATTGGGTGGAAACCACCATTTTCATATGGAAAATTCGGTTGATACGGCCGTTTGTATCGTAAAGTTTTGTCAAGTTCGGTAGAATCGCCAGCTTTCAATAATTCCAGGTTTGTTTTCTCCCTCACATTTTTCTGTTGTTAATTTGTTGTTAATTGATGTTGCGCTGTGTAAATATGTGCGGCATTAGAGCATCAGCTTAAAACAACCGATTAAAATGGATGTGAACCGGGACGGAGGCAACACAGTGAGCGCACAGGTGCTAGTTATGCAGGAGAAGTTTGTGGAAAAAGTCTGGCTGAAACGTTATCCGGAAGGGGTCCCCGCCGAGATCAATCCAGACCAATACAGCTCCCTGGTCGAGATGTTCGAATCCTCGGTAACCCAGTTTGCCGATCAGCCCGCCTTCGTCAACATGGGCCAAACCATCACCTACCGCCGGCTGGAAGAGCAGTCCCGCGCCTTTGCTGCCTACCTGCAAAACGAGCTGAAGCTGGAGAAAGGGGATCGGGTTGCGGTGATGATGCCTAACCTGCTGCAATACCCCATCGCCGTGTTCGGCATCCTGCGCGCCGGCATGATCGTGGTCAACGTCAACCCGCTCTATACCCCGCGCGAGCTGGAGCATCAGCTCAAAGATTCGGGTGCCAAGGCCATCGTCATCGTCTCCAACTTCGCCCATACCCTGGAAAAGGTGGTCTACGACACCCCGATCAAGCACGTTATCCTGACCCGGATGGGGGATAACCTGGGGCTGGCCAAGGGCACCCTGGTCAACTTCGTGGTCAAGTACGTCAAGAAGCTGGTGCCGAAATACAATCTGCCCCACGCCACCACCATGCGTCAGGCCCTCTCCAAGGGGCGTTTCCTGCAGTACATCAAACCGGAGATCACCAACGACGATCTCGCCTTCCTGCAGTACACCGGTGGCACCACCGGCCTCTCCAAAGGGGCCATGCTGACCCATCGCAACATGATTGCCAACGTCGAGCAGTGTCTCGGCGTCTACGGCCCCATGCTGGAGCGCGGCAAGGAGTTCGTGGTCACCGCATTGCCCCTCTATCACGTCTTTGCCCTGACCGTGAACTGCCTGCTCTTTATGCGTATCGGCGGTTACAACCTGCTGATCAGCAACCCGCGCGACATCCCAGGCTTTGTCAAAGAGATCAAGAAGTACCCCTTCACCTGCATTACCGGGGTCAACACCCTGTTCAATGCGCTGGTCAACAACGAAGAGTTTCAGGGGATCGCCTTTGACAAGCTCAAGCTCACCATCGGCGGCGGCATGGCAGTGCAGCGCGCGGTTGCGGAGAAGTGGAAGACACTGACCGACACTCCGCTGCTGGAAGGCTATGGTCTGACCGAGTGCTCACCACTGGTGAGCGTCTGCCCCTACGATCTGACCGATTACAACGGCTCCATCGGTCTGCCGGTCTGCTCTACCGAGATCCGGCTGGTGGATGACAACGGTCAGGTGATCCACGCCCTCGGCACTCCGGGCGAGATGCAGGTGCGCGGCCCGCAGGTGATGGTGGGCTACTGGCAGCGTCCCGAGGCGACCGCCGAAGTGATGCAGGATGGCTGGCTCTGTACCGGTGATATCGCCGTGTGCGACGAGCAGGGCTTCTTCAAGATCGTTGACCGCAAGAAGGACATGATCCTGGTCTCCGGTTTCAACGTCTATCCGAACGAGATCGAAGATGTCGTTGCCCTGCACCCGAAAGTGTTGGAAGTGGCCGCTGTCGGTGTGCCACACAAGGTCTCCGGCGAGTTGGTGAAGATCTTTGTGGTCAAGAAAGATGCAAAATTGCAGGAGGACGAGATTATTGCCCACTGCCGCAAACATCTGACTGCCTATAAGGTGCCGAAACTGGTAGAATTTCGTGACGAACTTCCCAAGACCAATGTGGGCAAGATCCTGCGCCGCGTACTGCGCGACGAGGAGATTGCCAAGCAATAACCGGACTGAAGCTGCAGAACCCTCTGCAAACCAGCACCGTCGTTATGCAGAACCGTGGGTCATCCCACGGTTTTTTCTTTTTGGCCCTGATCAACCGCGCAGGCACAGATGCACTATCAACTTATCACTCAGCAAGCCGAACTTGAGCAGTATCTCGCTTCTCTGGCCGACGTTCCCCTGGCTATCGATACTGAATTCGTTCGCACCCGTACCTACTACCCCCAGCTTGGCCTGTTCCAGATCTATGACGGCGAGCATCTGGCACTGCTGGATCCGCTGACGCTGGATCTCTCCGCCCTCTGGCAGCGACTGGGCAGGGAAGGGCAGATCGCCATCCTGCACGCCTCTGGCGAAGATCTGGAGCTTATCCAGCATCAGGCGGGCCACCTGCCCAACCAGATGCACGACACCCAGCTGGCAACCGCCTTTCTCGGTTACGGCGTCTCGGTCGGCTTTGGTGCGCTGGTGAACGAATTCCTTGGGGTCGAGCTGGAAAAAGATCAGGCGCGCACCGATTGGCTGGCCCGCCCGCTTACGCCACGTCAGCTCGAATACGCGGCAGCGGATGTCTTCTACCTGATGCCGCTCTACGAGAAAGTGATGGCCAAACTGCGGGAAAGCGGCAAGTTTGCCTGGTTCGAGCAGGAGTGCCAAAACCACTCCGCCCGCAAGACCCAGGGTAGCGATCCCCGTCAGGCATATCTTGACATCGTCAACGCCTGGCAACTGGGTCGCCGCGAGCTCGCCATTCTGCGCGAGCTGGCCGCCTGGCGCCAGCAAGAGGCGGTGCGCCGCGATCTGGCCCTCAACTTCGTGGTCAAAGAGCTGCACCTGTTCAAGGTGGCAGAGCGTCGTCCTGCCTCCCTGCGGGATCTCAACGAGCTCGGCCTATCGCCCATCGAGATCAAGATCCACGGCAAGCGGATGCTCGATATCGTCGCCAAGGCGCAGCAGAGCGATCCTGACAGCTGGCCCGAGCCCATTCGTCGGCTGGTCGACTTCCCCCAGTACAAGGCCGAGCTCAAGCGCATCAAAGCCATGGTGGAAGAGAAGGCCAAGGCGAGCAATATTCCGCCCGAGCTGATTGCCAGCAAGAAGATCATTCACCAGTACTTCACCTGGAGCTGGCGGATGAACGACGAAGAGCGGGCCCGCAGCGACAAGCCGATGCTTCTGCAAGGGTGGCGTCATGAGCTGGTCGGGCACCTGCTGGCACAATAAGCCACCAGACGGTTGCACCTATAAATCAATCCTCACCCCCGGGTGGGGATTTATTATTTTCAGGGGAAATTTATGATTTAAAATGTCAGAATATCTTGCTGTCGCTTATCAAATAATTGTGGCTCAAGAACAAGAGGTCGAAATAAACGCGTTTATTTTTCGTGACTGTGTTGGCAATAAAAAGCTATATATCATTAATTGTCTTGTTGAACTTGATAGTGAAAATTCTTACAAGATAGATAGAGGTAAGTCCGCTACCAATAAGACTGCAAACATGTAGATAGGGTGATGCTTCAATAATTCCATTTCGCATGGCAGATGGGTATACTATAAAAATAGTCAACAAGAAGCACATGGGGATATTGATTGTATGCTGCCTATTTATTGCATTTCTATCATCTGGCCATATGAAAAAACCATATCTATATGCCATAACTAAAAAAATGGTGATCAACAATAGGTAGTATATAACTTGAGGCAGTACATAGGTTAGTAAGCTGCTGTAACTGGCCTGAATGGGGACAAACTCAGCTCTATATATTATTTCAAATGCAATATTAACGAGTAGTATTATTATCCCATGAATGATTGTTGGGCGTTTGTAATCTCTGATTCTATATCTGGCTCGTGACTTCTTCAGGAAAAAAATAAATAACAATATGACGATAGCTAAAGCAAGATACATTTTTGTTCCCAAGTTTGGATGGTCAGAGCCAAATCATGGTGAATTATAAAGACTCGCTTGTACCTATAGCAATGAGGACTTCAGAAAAAAAGGAAAAAGGCAGCGGAACACCGCTGCCTTTTTTGATCACCAGATAGGCTGGGTCAGGTAGGGGTTGCTCGCCTTCTCGCGGCCGAAGGTGGAGCTGGGGCCGTGGCCCGGGATAAAGACGATTTCGTCACCCAGCGGCAGCAGGGTCTCGGTGATCGACTTTATCAGCGTCCCGTGATCGCCACGGGGGAAGTCGGTGCGGCCGATGCTGCCGGCAAACAGCACGTCGCCAACCCAGGCGAGTTTTTCGGCCTGGTTCAGCAGCACGATATGGCCCGGGGTGTGGCCTGGGCAGAAGTAGACCTCCAGCTCGCACTGGCCAAGCTGCACCTTGTCACCCTGCTCCAGCCAGCGATCCGGCGTGAAGGCAGGGGTATGGGCGAAGCCGAACATCTGGCTCTGCTGGGGCAGCATGTCGAGCCAGAAGGCGTCCTCCTTGTGGGGGCCAGTAATGGCGACGCCAGTTTTTTCCCGAAGCTCGGCGGCTGCACCGACGTGATCCAGATGACCGTGGGTCAGCAGGATGTAGGTCAGGGTCAGGCCGCGCTTGGCGATGGCCGCCAGCAGTTTGTCCGCTTCGCCGCCCGGATCGATCAGGGCCGCCTGATGGGTCTCGTCACACCAGATGAGGGAGCAGTTCTGGGCGAACTGGGTGACCGGGATCACCTCGAATTTCAACATAGAGTTCCTCTCTTGGGATGGGTCAGCCGCGCAGCGCGCTGGCATGCTGCTCGGCGAAATAGTCGAGACAGGCCTGCTTGTCACCGCGAAACACGATGCGTTCCTGCTTGTTGCCAAGCTGATAGAGATACATGGGGTCGTAGTAGCGGGTCAGCAGCAACGTGATCCAGGCCAGATGCAGCGCTGTATCGCCGCTCTTTTCCTGCTCGGTGAGGGCGGTCTGCATCAGGGCATCCAGCTCACGGTGGGCCTGATCGCCGAGGCGGCGCTTGAGACGGGCCAACGCATCGGTGAGATAGGCAGCAAACAGCGGCCAACCGGCTTCCTGGCCATACATGGCTTGATAGCGCAGCCAGAGATCGTGCACGTAATCTTCACGGATCTGCTCGGCCCGATCGATTTGCGGCACATCCACCACCACCAGCGGTGCCTGACTCATGGCCTCATGGAGGGAGAGGGGCAGGCAGCAGCGGCCAATCAGGCGGCTCTCGTCCTCGACCACGAAGGTCTGCTCGCCGCGATGGCGGCGCTTGAGCAGCTCGATGGCGAGGTTGTTTTCAAAGTTGATGTTGCTGGGCTGGCCGCCAGGCAGCTGACCGAAGGAGGAGCCCCTGTGATGGGCATGCCCCTCCAGATCGAGCGCCTGGGCCACGTGGTCCAGCATATGGGTCTTGCCGGAGCCGGTCATGCCGGTCAGCACGCTCCAGTGACACTCGGCAGAAGCCTTGTCCTGGGTGTCGATCAGAAAACGGCGCAGCTCCTTGTAGCCACCGGCGACGCGGGGGCGAGTCACTCCCGCTTCAGCCAGCCACTGTTGCACGGTTTGCGAGCGCAGGCCGCCGCGAAAGCAGTAGAGCACTGCATCGGGCTGCTGGCGCAACTGCGCCAGCCAGCCTTCGAGTCGCTCGGCACGTACTGCTCCCCCCACCAGCTTGTGTCCAAGCTCAATGGCGGCGGCCTGACCCTGCTTCTTGAAGCAGGTCCCCACCTGGGCGCGCTCATCGTCTGTCATCAAGGGCAGATTGGTCGAGCAGGGAAAGGCCCCCTCCTTGAACTCGATGGGGGCGCGCACATCAATCAACGGCACATCGTCCAAAAAGAGTTGGGCGTAGTCCGTGGCCAGTGGCAATTCACTCATTGGACAATCTCGATAAAGCGGGAGCCCTCAAGGGGCTTGATCTGGCCGATGGGTGAGAGCGCAAGGCCTGCTTCGCGCGCGATGGCGAGTAGCTCGGCTTCGCTCTCTTTACCCACGGCGACCAGCAGGCCGCCGCTGGTTTGCGGATCGCACATGATGTTGCGGGTGCGATCGTCCATGGCATCCAGCTTGTGGCCGTAGGAGTCGTGGTTGCGCAGGGTCCCGCCCGGGACGCAGCCCTCACTCAGGTAGTAATCCACCTCATCCAGCAGCGGCAGCGCCTTGAAGTCGAGGCGGGCGCTGACATTGGATCCTTCGCACATCTCCAGCAGATGGCCCGCCAGACCAAAACCGGTGACGTCGGTCATGGCGTGGACACCCGGCAGCTCGGCAAAGCGTTGACCGATCTTGTTGAGGGTGCACATGGCGTTGGGGGCCAGTTGCTCGTGTTCCGGCTTCAGCTTGCCCTTCTTCTGGGCGGTGGTGAGGATGCCGATACCGAGGGGCTTGGTCAGATAGAGGGTGTCACCCACCTTGGCGGTATCGTTCTGCTTGATGGCGTCCAGGGGCACGATACCGGTGACCGCGAGGCCGAAGATGGGCTCGGGGGCATCGATACTGTGACCACCGGCCAGTGAAATACCCGCTTCGTGGCACACCTGACGGCCGCCGTCGATCACCTGCTGGGCCACTTCCGGCGCCAGGGTATTGATGGGCCAGCCGAGGATGGCGATGGCAACGATAGGCTTGCCGCCCATGGCGTAGATATCGCTGATGGCGTTGGTGGCGGCGATGCGGCCAAAGGTGAAGGGGTCATCGACGATGGGCATGAAGAAGTCGGTGGTGGAGACAATGCCCTGACCGTTGCCGATATCGACCACGGCCGCGTCATCCTTGCTGCTGTTGCCAACGATCAGAGTCGGGTCGTTGAAGCCCGGGATCTGGCTCTTGAGGATAGTGTCGAGTACCTTGGGAGAGATTTTGCAGCCGCAGCCAGCACCGTGGCTGTATTGGGTCAGACGAATGGAAGACATACTTACCCCTTTTATTTGCAAACAGAGCAGAGGCTCTGTGGAGCCGTCTTGGTCAATGGGCGGCCTTGTAGAAAGGAAGACAAGAAGCCGCAAATATGGGTGGCCTCGGTGCCAACAGGGGCAGCGATGACTGGCAGTTATGAAAGACCGCCAGGCCGGACGGGGAAGAAATGGGCGACAAGGTACGCCAGCGCAGCCCCGCCAAGGGCCACAGGACGGGGCATTATGCCACATTTGCCCCTTGGGGTTCGAACAGGAATTCACATAAACAGCAGGGAATTGCCCGCACTTGCCTGTCATCGGTCTGGATCCGGCGCTGGCTGATTGATTGCAGTACAGATGCAGCAAAAAGAACGTCAAAGAGACCAACAGCACGCAACTGCCGATCTACAACAGGAGAGCTTAATGACCACCACACTTTTGGTTAATCACCCCATCACCACGGCGCAGTTTGCGGCGTTGTTGGCGCAGACCTCGCTGGGGGCGAGACGGCCGCTGGACCATCCGGCCACCCTGCAGGGCATGCTGGATAACGCCAATTTGCTGATCACCGCCTGGCAGGGCGAGACCCTGGTCGGTGTGGCCCGCTCAGTGACCGATTTTCATTTTTGTTGCTACCTCTCGGATCTGGCGGTGGCCGAGTCGGTGCAGGGGCAGGGGATTGGCAAAGCACTTATTCGCGAGACATTCTTGCAATTGCAGCCGGGCTGCAAGCTGATCCTGCTGGCCGCGCCGCAGGCGGTTGCATACTACCCCAAGCTTGGATTTAGCCAGCACCCGAGCGCCTGGGTGATGAGCAGTCTGGATGAACTGGTACTGGATGAGTTGGCATAAGACCGTCAACTCATCCAGACAGGGCGAGACTAGCTTATCCGGCTTGTTCCAGCGCTGGTTGCCGTGACTTGCCCCAGCGGCGCAGGCGCCTTTGCAGTGGCCGCTCCAGCAGGTTGTAACTTAAAGAAGAGAGCCCGATCAGCACCGCCAGCATCAGCAAGGTGGCCACTACCCCCAGCAGCGGGTTGGTCTGGCCATACCACCACTCGGTGAGCCCCGGTGCCAGATAGTGGATGAGCTCGCAGCCAGTGAGCAGCACCAGCGCATGGAGCAGATAGATGGAGTAGGATAGATCCCCCAGCCAGTTGGTGAAGCGGTTATCCAAAAGGCGCAGCAGCGGACTCTGACGCTCCCCCTGGGCGGCTGAAATCCAGATTAGCAGCACGTAGGAGCTGATCAGCAGCAGGGTCAGTTGCGGCGTCATGGCGAACTGCATCAGCGCGAAGGGCAACAAAAAGGCGACCAGCAGCGGCAGATCATGCTTCATCATGGGCGAGCCTTTCACGGCCTTGACCCTTGGCAGCAGCCAGAGGCCGAGCACAAATTCACTTACCCCGCGCCCCACTGCCAGCGCCCCGCTGGTGACATCCAGGGTGCCGCGACAGTGTACGATAAAGGCCAGCACCGTCATCGCCAGCAGGGGGGCGAGATGGCTCCAGCGACTGCGGGTCACCGCCAGCGGGAGCAGCAGCGGGAACAGCAGGTAGCTTATCCACTCCACGCTCAGGGACCAGGCGGCGAAGTTCCAGGTCAACCCGTGATCGGTTACCACCTGCAGCAGCAGAAAGGCGCTGGGCAGCGCTTCGGCCGGGGTGAAGGGCGAACCGAAAGGCGGCATCCCTTCCCACTCCCACATCTTGAACAAGGGGCCGGCGTAGAAGCCCACCCCGTGCTGCGCCTTGTAAAGCTCCCAGCCGACCAGCAGCAACAGGGTCACCAGATAGAGGGGGTAGACACGGGTCAGCCGCAGCCAGAGAAAACGGCCATAGCTTACGGTGCGGGGCGTGCGGGTGAAGGCCTCCCCATAGACATGGGCCAGCACCACGCCGCTCAAAATAAAGAACAGGTCGACCCAGAGGTAGCCATTCTCGATGAGTTGGGTGTGGCTTGCGATCGACTCCATCCACTGGGGAAAGAGCAGCAAGCGGGCATGGAACAGCACCACCATCAGGGCAGCGATGCCCCGCAGCGGCGTTAACAGCGGCAATGATTGATTCATAACGGGATCCCTTGTGATGTTCAGCTTGGCCTGACATCGATTTTTGTTGTTGTACCGTCCATCAATCCTGATGGGACGGTTGCTCCGGCTTGGCTGCCGCAGGCGGGATCACACTACGGAAAAGAGAGTCATATGGGTGTGACTTAAATCATGAATGTGCAGTTTTTGTGCAAAGAAATTTAAACAGAGAAGCCGTGGAGAGCAGGTAGGGAAAGAGGAGGAGAGGAAACACCAATAAAGCAGAGAGGGTGGTCATTCAGGCCTATACGGCGCGGGCAAAACAATCAGGCCCGCAAGGGGCCTGATTGATTACAAGGAGAGTGTGGTTGCCGATCAGCGGGCGCGTACCACTAGACCCTTGAGGTAGAAGCCTTCCGGATAGGCGGTACCGATGGGGTGATCGGAGGCCTGGGAGAGCAGCTCCAGGATCTGGGCATCGCGACCGGCATCGAGCGCCGCATCGGCGACGATCTTCTGGAACAGGCTCTGCTCCATCAGGCCGGAGCAGGAGTAGGTCAGCAGCACGCCACCCGGCGCCAGCAGCTGGAACGCCAGCATATTGATGTCCTTGTAGCCACGGCAGGCGCCAAGCAGCTGGGCCTTGCTCTCGGCGAACTTGGGCGGATCCAGCACGATGACATCGAACTTCTCGCCCTTCTCACGATATTCCCGCAGCAGCTTGAACACGTCGTGACGGACAAACTGGGTGTTGCTGGTATCCAGCCCGTTCAGCTCGGCATTCTGGCGGGCAATATCCAGCGCATTCTGGGAGAGATCGACGTTGACCACTTCCTTGGCGCCGCCCTTGAGGGCATAAACGCCAAACCCGCCGGTGTAGCAGAAGCAGTTGAGCACCCGCTTGCCTTCGGTGTACTTGGCGGCTGCCTGACGGTTATCCCGCTGATCCAGATAGAAACCGGTTTTATGGCCGTTGCGAATATCCACCAGGATCTTGACGCCGCCATTCTCCTCGATGACCACCGGCTCGTTCGGGGTCTCGCCATAGATGAGGCCGGTGCGCTCTTTCAGCCCTTCCTTCTTGCGCACTGCTACATCGGAGCGCTCATAGATGCTGCACTCGGGGTAGAGGGTACGCAGTGCTTGCGTTATCAGCTCACGCTGGAACTCGGCACCGGCAGAGAGGATCTGGCACACCAGAAAATCGGCATAACGGTCGATGGTCAGACCCGGCAGGCCGTCGGATTCGGCGGCGCAGAGGCGATAACCGGTGAGACCCTGACGCTTGATCAGCGGATCGCGAGACTCCTGCGCATATTTGAGACGACGGATAAAGAAGTCGAGATCGACAGTCTCATCCTTGTCGAAGGTCCAGACTCGAGCACGGATCTGGGAACTGCCTGACCAGGCGCCACGGGCGAGCCACTTGCCATCGTTGGCATAGATCTCGACGGTATCGCCGTCAATGGGGTTGCCCTGAACCCGCTCAATCCCCTTGGAGAAGATCCAGGGGTGGCGACGCAGCAGGGATTTTTCGCGGCCTTTGACGAGATAGATGGAAGCGCTCATGGATGTTTGCCGATGGTAGAAAGAAAAGGGGCCACATTCTATGTGCAATAGTGCGGCTAAGCCAGCCTTTGCTGGTATATGGCAGAGTGACGAATTGTACGTCTGGACAACGTCCGAGTGTTGCATATGCAAGATTTGCAGAATCTCAATGTTGGCGTTTCACGCTGTTTATCTTATATGTCACAGTTGGTTATGCTTGTTTTTTGTTCAGCACTGGTCGCTATGTGTGCACAATGTAGTCAATAAAGCGTTTTAACCTTACTTTATAGTGATTTTCGCTAAAGAGTCATTTGATGATGTCGATAGTGGGGAAGACCATTTTGAATCTTTCCTGTATCGAGCTGTCCATGTCCCTCTCCATCGCTACCAATATTTCTGCCCTCAATGCTTCTCGCCATCTTGGTCAATCATCCAACACGCTGGATTCGGTATATCGACGACTCTCATCCGGCTTGCGCATCAACAGTGCCGCTGATGATGCAGCAGGCTTGCAGATCAGTAATCGCCTCACCAGTGAAGTGAACGGGACCAACACCGCTATTCGCAACGCCAATGATGGGATCTCGGTGATCAACGTCGCCGATGGGGCGCTTGATGAGTCGGTGAACCTGATGCAGCGGATGCGCACCCTGGCACTGCAGTCGGGAAGCGGTGCCAATACGGCAGAGGATCGCGTAGCCCTGAATGCTGAGTTCAAGCAACTGCAGTTGGAGATGGACCGGATTGCCACAGGTACCCGGTTTGCCGGACAGGACCTGCTGGCGGGGAGTTACGAAGGTATCTTCTTGGTCGGTGCCTATGCAGGACAGAATACCGTCATTACCGATCTCAATGCCCAGACCAAAAATCTGGGGGAGATGGAGTGGCGAGCGCGCAGTCCGGCAGGAAGCAAGCCAGGGGCGTATGACATTGCTGATCTCAAGCTTTCATCTCAGCCTATCACCCTTAATGGCGTCACTTTTGACAAGGACTATTCAACCCTGGAAGCGTTCGTGGCAGATATTAATGGCACCACCTTTCCCAATAATCAGGGGCCGGTACAAGCGCAACAACTGCCATTTTCTGTCGCCTCCGCGGTCGATTTATCCGCATTACCCTCCTATATCGATGTGGCGGGTCACTCTGTGGATTTGACCACAGGCATTGATATGACCGGATGGGATCCGGTCAATCCGACAGCAAAAAATAGTGCCATCATGGCAACCGTGGTTCAACGCATCAACAGTACTGCGCAATCGGCAGGTCTAGGTTTTTATGTGAGTGCCTCCAACAACAGCAATCCCGCCAGCAATGCGTTGACCATGCATAGCGCTCAGGGCAACAGCCTTGCGCTGGCCAATGGCACAACCCCCCCTCCGCAGCCAGCACCACCGGCGCCTCCGGTGATCAGTAGTTCCTCTCTGAGCTCTCTGTTACCCGATGTTACATCGACGACGTATATCGGTCAGATGGAGCTGCGCTCATCAGGCGACAAGTATTCCAATATTGATATGCAGGGATCCAGCTTGCATGCGCTTGGCTTTTATCAAGAGGACAAGAAGAAATATACCGTTGATAATATTGATGTTCTTAGTGAAGACAACGCCAGCAGGGCTATCAAAACCCTGGATGTGGGTATGAAACAGCTGGGTGTTCAGCGCGCTCGGCTCGGTGCCCAAGCCAATGAGCTGGATTCACGGGTACGCAATCTGGCCAATGCCAATGAGAACCTCAGCGCTGCCCGCTCAAGGATCCGGGATGCCGACATGGCTGTGGAATCGGCGCGCTTGGTCAGCACCCAAATCTTGCAGCAGGCGAGTGCTTCGATTTTGAGTCAGGCAAACAGTCGCCCCAATGCGGCCCTGAGTTTGCTGCAATCCTGAGCGGGACTGCCAGCCGGCATAGCAATTGGTCGCTATCATTCATGATCACTATCCATAAAGACAAAGAGGCCACCCAATGGGTGGCCTCTTTTCTTATTGCTTCTTGTTGCCGGATGCTATTCGGCAGCGTCAGAGAGTGATCCCCTTGAGTGCCTGGGCCAGTTCGCTGGCTGTGGCTTTCAGCCCTTGCGTGCCAGCCACCGAGGCGCTGGCAGACTCCTCCACCTGCGCCGCCTCATGGCGCACTTGATCGAGATTGTGGGTGATCTCGGCGGCGACCGAGCTCTGCTCTTCGCTGGAAGTGGCGATCTGGGTGCTCATCTCCAGTACCGCATCGCTGTGGTTGCTCAGTTTTTCGATATCGAGCCCCACCTCGCTGATGAGCTGCTGGCTGCTGGCGGCGCGCCCCACGGTTTTCTCCATGATCTCGTTCAGCGCGCCAGTACCGGTCTGCAGCTCTTCGATCATCTGCTGGATCTCCACCGTCGCCTGCTGGGTGCGGCTGGCGAGGGTACGCACTTCATCTGCCACCACCGCAAAGCCGCGCCCCTGCTCACCGGCCCGTGCTGCTTCGATAGCGGCGTTGAGGGCCAGCAAGTTGGTCTGCTGGGAGATGGCGTTGATGACGTTGACCACCTCGTTGATCCGGTTGGCGTTGTGGGTGAGCCGCTCGACCGCGCCGGAGGCGTTGCCAATCTCGTCGGCCAGGGTGCGGATCGCCTCTATGGTGCGAGCTACCCGGTTGGCGCCATTGGCTGCCTCTTCGCTCGATTGGCGGGTTTGTTGCAGGGTGTCGTTGGCATTGCGCGCCACTTCGCGAATGGCGGCTGACATCTGCTCCATGGCGGTGGCCAGTGAATCCATGTGCTGGCGCTGGGAACGCGCCATGGTCTCGCCTTCGCGTGCATGGTCACGAAACTCGTCGGCGGCCATGGTCAGCGCTTCGGCAGACTCCTCCACCAGTTTGACGATCTGGTGCTGGCGGTCGGTAAATCGGTCGATGCTGCCCGCCAGGGTGGAGAACTCGTCCCGCACCGGGAAGAAGTTGAGACGGAAGGTGAGATCGCCGTCCGCCACGGTTTGCAACGCCTTGTTGGTGGAGTAAAGCGCTCCGGAGACAAAGGTCATCATGTAGTGGATCACCAGCGCCATCAGGGCGGCCAGCGCGCCGATGAGGAGCAGGGTCGAGCCCTGACCCTCCCACATGGAGAGGTTGCCGGTATCGAGATCACCGGTGACGTAGCCTGCCTGACCCGCTGGCGCGGTAAAGAGGTAGTGATCTCCTTGCTGCTGCAACCCGCTGCTGCCTTGCCGGGTCAGACGCAGATCAGCAGGCAACACCAAAGTGGGCTGCTGGCTGACCAGCTGCGCCGTGGTCTCGACCCGCTGCTGCAACTGCTCAACCTTGAGTTTTATCTCCTGCTCGTGGCTGTTTGCCAGCAGATACCAGCTGAGAAAGGCGATGATCAGCAAGGGAAGCCAGAAGGCGATGTGGAATTTTTCACTGATGGTGAGGTGAATGAGATAGCGGTCAACCCACCGGAATTTAACTTCTTTCATAATGGAGCTGCATCCTGCAGAGATAGAGTGTCGGGCACATTATCGTCTCGGGAATTTTTTTCTTAAGCAGAAGGTGTGAGAAATGGGAGAGCAATCGTTTGTCATTCGGGTGTGGGGGCTGGTGCAGGGGGTTGGATTTCGCTATTTCACCCGTGAGCGGGCGCTGCAACTGGGTTTGCGGGGCCATGCCTACAACCTGGAGGATGGTTCGGTGGAGATCCTCATCAGTGGCCCCGCGCAGGGGGTGCAGATGATGCTGGGGTGGCTGGAGCATGGCCCGCGCACCGCCAGAGTGACCCGGATGGAGTATGAGGAGGCGCTGCCGCCCACCGGTCAGGGCTTTCACACCAACTGAATGGGCGGAGACGAGATGGACGCTGACAAGGAAAGTCTGTTGCTGACTCAGGCAACAAGCTGGGTCGCCCGTTATCAGGAGGTGGCGCGGGCGGTGCGCGAAGAGGCCAGCGAACCGGCCGTGCATGGCTATCGTATCGCAGCGCGCCGCTTGCTGGCGCTGCTCGCCCTGTGGCGACCACTCACCTATCATCCCGAGCTGGAGCGGCGTCTGCTGCGCTCGGTCGGGCGGCTTTCGGCGCTGCGGGATGCTCAGGTCTACGCCGAGCGTTTTGGCAAGCCGCCTGACAGCACGGGCAATACTCACAAATCTGCCTGTCGCGTACCCCTGTTGTCACGGCGACTGGCCCGCTGGCTCGCGGCGGTGGTGCAGGTGCAGGATGCGCGGGCATTGGCGTTCCTCTATCAGCAGCATCTGGCCCTGTGCCTTGATGAGGCGCAGAGCGCTCTCGATGAACCTATTCCCTGCGTTGGGAAATCTGCCAGCTCCCGTCAGCAACAGTTGCGCCGCTGGCATCGGCTGCGCCTCGAGATCAAGCAGGCCCGTTATGGCGTGGAACTGTTGCTGGATCTGGGGAGTGGGGATCCCGGCTGGTTGATCACCCTGACTCACTGGCAGGAGCGACTTGGCCAGTTGCAGGATTGGCGGCAATGGCGGCGGAGGTTGCGAGCCGAGCAGGGGAACACCCACAAGCAGGCGAAACTGCGGCAGCAGTTGAAGGGGAAGATCACCGCCCGTTTGCGTCAACTGGACTGCCAGCAGGCGGAGCTGGTGGCGCTCAAACTGACGATGCTGGCAGGCCACAACATGAATGACATGCCAAGTCGGCTGGTCAGGTATTCAGAACAAAATGTATCGCCCACCAAGTCAAGCGGTGGATAGCCCCAAGGCCGCAATCTGCGAAAGTCATCCGCGACCAGCATCTACAAAAACTCTCCAAGCCACAAATGCGAGACAAAAAAGAGAGGCCGTTTGGCCTCTCTTCTCTATCTGACTGTGATCGCAGTCAGCGATGTGCTTACTTGACGCGCATCCCTGGCTGGGCGCCTTCCTGTGGCTCCAGGATCCAGAGATCCTTGCCGCCCGGGCCTGCGGCCAGCACCATGCCTTCGGACATGCCGAAACGCATTTTGCGCGGCGCCAGGTTGGCCACCATCACGGTCAGCTTGCCTTCCAGATCTTCCGGGTTGTAGGCGGACTTGATACCGGCAAACACCTGACGGGTCTCGCCGCCGATATCCAGTTGTAGCTTGAGCAGCTTCTCGGCTTCCGGTACCGCTTCGGCCTTCTTGATCAGCGCTACGCGCAGGTCAATCTTGGCAAAGTCGTCATAGGTGATGGTTTCGCTGATGGGGTCATCAGCCAGCGGGCCGGTCACTTTCGGTGCCAGCTCCTTGGCCAGGTCTTCCTTGGATGCCTCGATCATGGCTTCAATCTTCGCCGGCTCGATGCGGGAGAAGAGGGCCTTGAACGGTGCAACGGTGTGATCGACCAGCGGCATCTCGATGCCATCCCAGCTGAGGGTTTCGGCCAGGAAGGCTTCGGCACGTTCGGCCAGCAGCGGCATGACGGGCTTGAGGTAGGCCATCAGCACGCGGAACAGGTTGATGCCAACAGAGCAGACCGCCTGCAGCTCGGCGTCAGCCCCTTCCTGCTTGGCGATAACCCAGGGAGCCTTGTCGTCCACGTAGCGGTTGGCCTTGTCGGCCAGCGCCATGATCTCGCGGATGGCGCGGCTGAACTCGCGGCTCTCATAGGCTTCCGCAATAGCGGTACGGGCGTTGGCGAATTCGGCGTAGAGTTCGGGCTCAGCGCAGGTTGCTGCCAGCTTGCCGCCAAAGCGCTTGGCAATAAAGCCGGCGTTGCGGGAGGCGAGGTTGACCAGCTTGTTGACCACGTCGGCGTTGACACGCTGCACGAAATCTTCGAGGTTCAGGTCCAGATCGTCGATGCGGCTGTTGAGCTTGGCGGCGTAGTAGTAACGCAGGCACTCCGGATCCAGGTGGTTCAGGTAGGTGGATGCCTTGATAAAGGTGCCCTTGGATTTGGACATCTTGGCGCCGTTGACGGTCACATAGCCGTGCACGTTGACCTTGGTCGGCTTGCGGAAGTTGGCACCTTCCAGCATGGACGGCCAGAACAGGCAGTGGAAGTAGGCGATGTCCTTGCCGATGAAGTGATAGAGCTCGGCGTCGGAGTCCGCTTTCCAGTAGCTGTCAAAGTCGATATCGCCACGCTTGTTGCACAGGTTCTTGAAGGAAGCCATGTAACCGATGGGGGCATCGAGCCAGACGTAGAAGTACTTGCCCGGCGCGCCGGGAATTTCGAACCCGAAGTAGGGGGCATCACGGGTGATGTCCCACTGCTGCAGGCCGCTCTCGAACCACTCCTGCATCTTGTTGGCCATCTCTTCCTGAATGGCGCCGGAGCCACGCACCCACTCAGAGAGCCATTTTTCAAACTGCGGCAGGTCGAAGAAGAAGTGCTCAGAGTCCTTCATTACCGGAGTCGCGCCGGAGACGGCAGATTTCGGATCGATAAGCTCAGTCGGGCTGTAGGTGGCGCCGCAGCTGTCGCAGTTGTCGCCATACTGCTCCGGAGACTTGCACTTGGGGCAGGTACCCTTGACGAAACGGTCCGGCAGGAACATGGATTTTTCCGGATCGAACAGCTGGGAGATGGTGCGGCTCTTGATAAAGCCACCATTTTTCAGGCGGCCATAGATCAGCTCCGCCAGCTCGCGGTTCTCGTCGCTGTGAGTGGAGTGATAGTTGTCAAAGCTGATGTTGAACCCGGCGAAATCGGCCTGGTGCTCCTTGGAGACAGCGGCAATCATCTCTTCCGGGGTGATCCCCATCTGTTGCGCCTTGAGCATGATCGGGGTGCCGTGGGCATCATCGGCACAGATGAAGTGCACCTGATGACCGCGCATTCGCTGATAACGAACCCAGATATCGGCCTGGATATGTTCCAGCATGTGGCCAAGATGGATGGAGCCATTGGCATAGGGGAGGGCGCAGGTTACCAGCATTTTACGAGGATCAGTTGCCATATTACGTTCTTGATGTGCTTGTTGGGATGATAGAGTGCCGTGCATGTTACCCGAATTGGGGGTAGCCTGCCTAGGGTTGTGGCTGTGCCAACCTTGGCAGCACCTGCTGTTACGATGGCAGGCAAGCCACTGATTTGTGTGCGGTAACCGTTCACCTCAAGATAATGACAAGATAATGAGGAGTTAATGGTGATTGATTCAGTAAAACAGATCCTCGCCGAATTTAAGCCAGCAGGCTGGCACAAGGATCTGGTGGATGCCGGATTCGTTCGCGAGATCATCAATCAGGGTCAGGGGCTTACTATCCGGCTGGTCTTGCCGTTTGCCGGTCTCTCGCTGCTCGATCAGCTCAAAGAGAACTACGATGCCAGACTGCGCAGCGCCACCGGTGCCTCCCGTATCGACTGGGCACTGGAGATTGACGTCGCCAGCATGCCAAGGGCGCAGGGCCTCAATGCCGTGCAGGGCATTCGCAACATTATCGTGGTCGCCTCCGGCAAGGGGGGGGTGGGCAAATCCACCACCGCGGTCAATCTTGCGCTGGCGCTGCAAAAAGAGGGGGCGCGGGTCGCCATTCTCGATGCCGATATCTATGGCCCTTCCATTCCCACCATGATGGGCACCCTCAAAGAGCGCCCGGTCAGCCATGACGGCAAGCTGATGGAGCCGGTGATGGCCTGCGGTCTCAAGAGCAACAGTATCGGCTATCTGGTCTCCGAGCAGGATGCCACCATCTGGCGTGGCCCGATGGCGAGCAAGGCGCTGGCGCAGATCCTTCATGAGACCCGCTGGGGCGAGGTGGATTATCTGGTGGTAGACATGCCGCCGGGCACTGGCGATATCCAGCTCACCATGGCCCAGCAGGTGCCGACGTCGGCGGCGGTGATCGTCACCACCCCGCAAGATGTGGCGTTGGCCGATGCCCGCAAGGGGATCGCCATGTTCAACAAGGTCGATGTGCCGGTGCTTGGCATCATCGAGAACATGAGTTACCACGTCTGCAGCGCCTGCGGTCACCATGAACCGCTGTTTGGTACCGGTGGCGGCCAGAAGATGGCAGAGCAGTATCAAGTGGCGCTGCTTGGCCAGCTGCCGCTGCACATCGACATCCGCCAACACATGGATGATGGCTGCCCGACGGTGTTCGGCGCACCGGAAGGAAGCCTGGCTCAGGCCTATTTGAAGCTGGCGCGTAGGGTAGGGGCTGAACTCTTTTTCAGCGCAAAACCGATTGCGACCCCCCTTTATGCCATGGCGCTGGATGAATAATCGGCGGTCGGTCACTTGAAAGGGAATTGAGGGTGGGCATGACCCACCCTTTTTTATATAATGGATCGGTTTAAACCATCCCCACTGCTCTTCTCTTTTAGGTATTTGTCATGTCTGATACTCAACATTCGTGTGTGATCATCGGTATTGCGGGCGCATCTGCGTCTGGCAAAAGTCTTATAGCCCAGACCATTTATGAAGAGCTGGTGGCCGAACTGGGCGCAGGTCAGATTGGTGTGATCACCGAAGATTGCTACTACCGTGATCAGACCCACCTGACCATGGAAGAGCGGGTCAAGACCAACTATGACCACCCCAACGCGCTGGATCACGACCTGCTGGTACAGCACCTTAGCCAGCTGGTCAAAGGTGACGCGGTTGCCATTCCCCAGTACTCCTACACCGAACACACCCGGATGAGCGAAGTGACCCCGTTTGCGCCGCGCCGAGTGATCATTCTGGAAGGGATCCTGCTGCTGACCGACAGCCGTCTGCGGGATCTGATGGATGCCTCCATCTTTATGGATACCCCGCTCGACATCTGTCTGCTTCGCCGTCTGGTGCGTGATGTGCAGGAGCGTGGCCGGACTATGGATTCCGTGCTCAAGCAGTACCAGAAGACGGTACGTCCGATGTTCCTGCAGTTTATCGAGCCGTCCAAACAGTATGCCGATGTGATCGTGCCCCGTGGTGGCAAGAACCGCATCGCCATCGACATGCTCAAGGCGCGTATCCGCCACATGTTGATCGGTTAAGATGAAACAAGCCGGGTGATGCCCGGCTTTTTTAAAAGCACAATTTGTCAGGAGAGTCGCCCAATGCGTCTGTGTGATACCGATATTGAACGCCATCTGGATGAAGGCAAGATCGTCATTGAGCCACGGCCCGGGGTAGAGCGGATCAGTGGTGTCAGTGTCGATGTGCTGCTGGGTAACGAGTTTCGGGTGTTTCGCGATCATACCGCGCCCTATATCGACCTGAGCGGCCCGAGCAGCGAGATGGCCGATGCCATCGATCGGGTTATGAGTGACGAGATCCACATCCCCGATGGTGAAGCCTTCTACCTGCACCCGGGTCAGCTAGCGCTGGCGGTGACCTACGAGTCCGTCACCTTGCCTGCCGATATCGTTGGCTGGCTGGATGGCCGCTCTTCACTGGCGCGCCTGGGTCTGATGGTGCACGTGACCGCGCACCGGATCGATCCGGGTTGGTCCGGTCGTATCGTGCTGGAGTTCTACAACGGCGGCAAACTGCCGCTGGCGTTGCGTCCGAAGATGAAGATCGGCGCCTTGAACTTCGAGATGCTCTCGGGCGTCGCGGCCCGTCCCTACAACAAGCGGGAAAATGCCAAGTACAAGAGCCAGCAGGGCGCCGTTGCCAGTCGCATCAATCAGGACTGATAACTGGCAACACGGCAACGATTCAAGGGAGCACAAGGTGCTCCCTTTTTGCATCTGGAATCAAACGGATATGGGGTTGATGGTGCTGGTCGGATGAGATTGGCGGGGTAGGGACGTTTTATCACCACTTTCGCCCTTTTTTCTGTCATAAAAGCGTCATAAAAATGAAATTATTGGCTTAATTGTCAGCTATTTTTGCCCTTTCCCGCAATCATTGGTGGCTTTAATTAATCGATGGCAAGCCGCATGAAGACTGGCTCTAGGATATTTTTTTCCAAAAAGCTCTTTTTTTTTATGGCTGAAATATTTCAATGGTGGCTATGGTGTTGGCCGCCATCTGGCATAATCCGCCGCAACTCATAAACAGGCTTTTTTTTATGTTTGAAATGTTTAGTGGTTTGGGTTTGTGGTGGTCAATCGGTTTGGTATTGGCCGTTTTTTTTGTGCTTGCCTATGAATTTATCAACGGCTTTCACGATACCGCCAACGCGGTAGCAACGGTTATCTATACCAAGGCGATGCCAGCTCACCTGGCGGTCGTTGCATCGGGGATCTTCAACTTTTTTGGCGTCATGTTCGGCGGTCTGGGTGTGGCCTATGCCATTGTCCATCTGCTGCCCATCGACCTGCTGCTTGGGATGGACTCCACCCAAGGGTTGATCATGGTCTTCTCCTTGTTGTTTTCCGCCATCGTGTGGAACCTGGGCACCTGGTTCTTCGGGATCCCGGCCTCCAGTTCACATACCTTGATCGGTTCCATTCTGGGGGTAGGCGGTGCCTATGCCTGGATCACCCATAAACCGGTGACAGAAGGGATTAACGTGGGCAAAGCAATCGACATCATGCTTTCCCTCATCATCTCTCCCACCATCGGCTTCATCATCGCGGCGCTGCTGCTGCTGGCGATGAAGCGCATCTGGACCAGCAACAAGATCCACAAAACGCCGGAAGAGCGCCAGCTGGTGGATGGCAAGAAACACCCGCCGTTCTGGGCGCGTCTGACCCTAGTGGCCTCGGCCATGGGCGTCAGCTTCGTGCACGGCTCCAACGATGGCCAGAAGGGTATCGGTCTGGTGATGCTGGTGCTGATCTGTATGGCGCCTGCCTATTTCGCACTGGACATGAACAGCCGTGCCTATGATCTGGACCGGACCCAGGATGCCAACCAGCGCATCATGGAGATCTACCAGCGCAACCAGTCCGCTCTCTCTGGCGTTATCAACTTCTCTGCACCGGCAACGGCTCAGGAAGAGCTGATGACCCACTGCTCCGCCGATGGCGTGCTGCAGGCGATGGCCACCCTGGATGCCCGTCTGGGTGCCGTGCGTACTTATGACCAGATGAGCCTGACCGACCGCCGCGAAGTGCGTCGTCTGCTGCTCTGTATCGATGACACCGCCCGCAAGGCTGCCAAGCTGCCGCTGCCCGCCAAGGAGCTGACCGATCTGGCCAAATGGCGCAAGGATCTGACCGCGACCGCTGAATACGCACCGACTTGGGTGATCGTTTCCATCGCGCTGGCGCTGGGTTGCGGCACCATGGTGGGCTGGCGTCGTATCGTTCATACCGTGGGCGAGAAGATCGGCACCACCGGCATGACCTACAGCCAGGGCATTGCGGCCCAGATCACGGCAGCAACCTCCATCGGGGTCGCTAGTCTGACCGGTATGCCAGTGTCCACCACCCACATCCTCTCTTCTGCGGTGGCGGGGACCATGGTAGCCAACAAATCCGGCCTGCAGAGCCAGACCATCAAGACCATCCTGATGGCCTGGGTGCTGACCCTGCCGCTGACCATGTTGCTCTCCGGCGGCCTGTTCATCGTCAGCCACCATCTGTTTGGTTGATCTGCCGCGCTCATAACGCGCATCACAATGACAATGCCGTTCGGTCGAAAGATCGGGCGGCATTTTTATATTCGGGATAGGTCGTGTCTTGTGAGCGCAGGAATATGGCTTGCAGGGATGTTAGGAGCGGGTCAGAAATCCCAGCCAGATTGCGGTATTGGTTCGGGTTGATCGCCTTCGCGAGCCTTGCGCCGCGCAGCCTCGACCCGGCGTTTGCGATCCCGGCACAGGCGCATCACCTCTTGTTGCTGGGCAGGGGTCATGGTGAGCCAGTTGAAACGCTCTTCGCGATTGCGCAGGCACCCCTTACAGTAGCCTTTGTTGTTCACTTCGCAGACCCCGATGCAGGGGCTCTGCAGCGGGAAGATTTCGAGCTGTTCCATCCATCACCTCGCACATCCTGTCACCTTGTTATAACCCAGCGGATCCCCTTTGGAGAAATCCTGCTTCAAGTGATTGATGTCATTTGCTTTCCCCCTGCAAATTTGGCATCTTCCCCGCCGAGCATGGCTCTTGGCGTTATATGAGGACATATGAACAAACACGCGTACTGGCTGACCGCCGCAGTGCTGGGACTGGCCGGTTGTGCGGGCAACTCTGACAAAGCAGAAGTGCCCAAAAAACAGACCGACAACAGATGCTTTCTTAACTGCGAGGTGCCGGAAAATCTGGGCAAGCAGTATCTGGACGGGACCTTGCCAGAGGATCTGGTGAGGGTGGAGCGGGTCAATAGCCGTGCGCGTGCCGACTACAGCAAGTTTGGCCCGCAAAGCAGACTGGTATTGGAGCGCTCCGGCAAGATGACCCGCCGTTATGGCGAGCTCTATCACCAGCTCTCCCGCTGGGTCGCGGGCGGCGGCAATCCTGCCGACATCACCCGTTACGGTATCAGTCTGGCCCAGTTGGGCGGTGCTGATCGCATGGGTAACGTGCTCTTTACCGGTTACTACTCGCCGGTGCTGGAGGTGCGCCACCGCCCGGATGCCAAGTACAAATATCCCATCTATGCCATGCCCAAATGTGGCGGTCGCTGTCCGACCCGGGCCGAGATCCATCAGGGGGCCCTGGCCAACCGCGGGCTGGAGCTGGGTTACAGCAAATCCCTTATCGACAACTTCCTGATGGATGTGCAGGGCTCCGGCTTTGTCCATTACGGAGATGACGATCGGCTGCAATATCTGGGCTACAGCGGCAAGAACGGCCACGGTTACGTGAGTATCGGTCGGGTACTGATCGACCGCGGTGAAGTGCCCAAAGAGCAGATGTCGATGAAGGCCATCAAGGAGTGGGCCAACCGTCAACCGGAGGAGAGCGTCAAGGAGCTGGTGGAGCAGAACCCCTCCTATGTCTTCTTCGAGCGCCGCCCTACTAATGATGTGATCGGCGCGGCCGGTATCCCGCTGCTGCCGCTGGCGGCCGTCGCTGCCGACAAGACCCTGTTGCCGATGGGTACCCCGATCCTTGCTGAAGTTC
This sequence comes from Aeromonas sp. R9-2, assembly GCF_040908025.1. Taxonomy (NCBI): domain Bacteria; kingdom Pseudomonadati; phylum Pseudomonadota; class Gammaproteobacteria; order Aeromonadales; family Aeromonadaceae; genus Aeromonas; species Aeromonas sp. R9-2. The sequence goes on along the minus strand of NZ_JBFOCX010000024.1, from coordinate 570,487 downwards.
CCTTGCTCGACAAAGAGGGTAACTGGACCGGCAAGCACCAGCTGCGGCTGTTGATTGCGCTGGATGTGGGCGGGGCGGTGAAGAAGGGGCACCTCGATCTCTACCACGGTATGGGTGAGAAGGCCGGTGTCGCGGCCGGTCACTACAAGCACTTTGGCCGGGTCTGGAAGCTGGGTCTGCACCATGGGCCGACTGCCGCCCCCTGGTTGTAATCCTCTGAGGGGGTGGGCGTCTGTCATCGGGCGCCCGAGCAATGTGAAGAGACAAAAAAAGCCGTCGGATTGCTCCGGCGGCTTTCTATTTTGTGCGAGTGGCAGCTGGTGGTTGCGTCAGCTTTTCTGGATATCCAGCCGGATGGCGCCGACCGGTTTGCAGCAGCAGGGGAGGCACTCCCCTTGGGCGACAAATGCCAAGGGCACCGCAGGATAGTGCACCTTGCCAGCCATCAGCGGAGTGCGGCAGGCGCCGCAATAGCCGCTGCGACACTGGAACTCCACATGATGACCGTGGCGCTCCAGGGTCTCCAACACGCTTTCGCCGGGATGGGCGTGCAGCACGGCACCATCCCGGGTATGTACCCGTGGTGCCACGACCGCATGCTGTTCGGCAGGTGCGTGCGGGGCAGGGGTCAGCGTGTTGGTGGCGTCACTCACAGCTCGAAATCACCCAGGTCATCGGCATTGACTTCGCTGTCGATCTGACCGACCAGATAGGAGCTGACCTCTACCTCTTGCGGGGCGACCTGCACGTTATCGGATGACAGCCACGTGTTGATCCAGGGGATCGGGTTTTGCTTGGTGCCGGCAAAGGCTGGCTGCAGGCCGACTGCGCTCATGCGCAGGTTGGTGATGTACTCCACATACTGGCAGAGGATGTCCTTGTTCAGGCCGATCATGGAGCCGTCCTGGAACAGGTACTCGGCCCACTCTTTCTCCTGAATGGCCGCTTCCTTGAAGATCTCGAAGCAGGCCTGTTCGCACTCGGCGGCGATCTCGGCCATCTCCGGGTCATCCTGGCCGGTGCGCATCAGGTTCAGCATGTGTTGGGTGCCGGTGAGATGCAGCGCTTCGTCGCGGGCGATCATCTTGATGATCTTGGCGTTGCCTTCCATCAGTTCACGCTCGGCGAAGGCAAAGGAGCAGGCGAAGCTGACGTAGAAGCGGATTGCTTCCAGCGCGTTGACACTCATCAGGCACAGATAGAGCTTCTTCTTGAGCTCGCGCAAGGTGATGGTCACCTCGCGGCCCGCGACGGTGTGGGTCCCTTCACCATGCAGGTTGTAGAGGGCGGTCGCTTCGATCAGGTCGTCGTAGAAGTGGCTGATGGAGCCGGCGCGCTTCAAGATCTGCTCATTGGTCACGATGTCGTCGAACACCTGGGCGGGGGTGTTGACGATATTGCGGATGATATGGGTGTAGGAGCGAGAGTGGATGGTCTCCGAGAACGCCCAGGTCTCAATCCAGGTTTCCAGCTCCGGAATGGAGACCAGCGGCAGCAGGGCCACGTTGGGGCTGCGACCCTGAATGGAGTCCAGCAGGGTCTGGTACTTCAGGTTAGAGATGAAGATGTGCTGCTCGTGGGGCGGCAGGGCCTGATAGTCGATGCGATCACGGGAGACATCCACCTCTTCCGGGCGCCAGAAGAAGGAGAGCTGCTTCTCGATCAGCCGCTCGAACACTTCGTGCTTTTGTTGATCATAACGGGCTACGTTGACCGATTGGCCAAAAAACATCGGCTCTTTGAGCTGGTCGTTTTGGGTTTGGCAGAAAGTTGAATAGGCCATGGTTACCAGAATATGTGAATAGAGAAAACAGGAGAGCGGGAGCTTCATGCTCCCGCCCGGTTATCAGTTCTTGCCGTGACTTAGATTTTGCAAGCCCCGCCAGCGCAACCGTCATCTTGCAGATCGGTCTGGGCATCGTCTGCACCATCACGGGTGTTGTGATAGTACAGGGTCTTGAGGCCGTATTTGTAGGCGGTCAGCAAGTCCTTGAGCAGCTGTTTCATCGGGACCTTGTTGCCTTCGAAACGGGCAGGGTCGTAGTTGGTGTTGGCGGAGATCGCCTGATCCACAAACTTCTGCATGATCCCGACCAGCTGCAGGTAGCCGTCAACGCTCGGTTGCTTCCAGAGCAATTCGTATTGATCTTTCAGGCGATCATACTCGGGCACCACCTGTTTGAGAATGCCGTCTTTGGAGGCCTTGACCGACACCAGACCGCGTGGCGGCTCGATGCCGTTGGTGGCGTTGGAGATCTGGCTGGAGGTCTCGCTCGGCATCAGGGCGGTCAGGGTTGAGTTGCGCAAGCCCACGGACTTGATCTCTTCACGCAGACTTTCCCAATCCAGATGCAGCGGCTCGTTGCACAGCGCATCCAGATCCTTCTTGTAGGTGTCGATGGGCAGGATGCCCTGGGCATAGGTGGTCTCGCCAAACAGCGGGCAGGGGCCGAACTCGCGGGCCAGCTGCACGGAGGCTTTCAGCAGGTAGTACTGGATGGCCTCGAAGGTGCGGTGAGTCAGCGCCAGACCGGAGCCGTCGGAGTAACGGGCACCGTTTTTGGCCAGGTAGTAGGCGTAGTTGATGACGCCGATCCCCAGGGTGCGACGACCCATGCTGCCCTTCTTGGCGGCGGCAATCGGGTAGTCCTGATAGTCGAGCAGGGCATCGAGGGCACGCACGGCCAGATCGGCCATCTCTTCCAGATCTTCCAGCTTCTCGATGGCACCGAGGTTGAAGGCGGAGAGGGTGCACAGGGCGATCTCGCCACTCTCGTCGTCGATGTTGTTGAGCGGCTTGGTCGGCAGCGCAATCTCGAGGCAGAGGTTGGACTGGCGTACCGGCGCCACGCTCGGGTCGAACGGGCTGTGGGTGTTGCAGTGATCCACGTTCTGGATGTAGATGCGACCGGTACCGGCACGCTCTTGCATCATCAGGGAGAAGAGGTCTACCGCTTTCAGGGTCTTCTTGCGAATGGCCGGATCCTGCTCGTACTTGACGTAGAGCTCTTCGAACTTGTCCTGATCGGCGAAGAAGGCATCGTACAGACCCGGTGCATCGGACGGGGAGAACAGTGTGATGTCACCGCCCTTGATGAGGCGCTGGTACATCAGCTTGTTGATCTGCACGCCGTAGTCCATGTGACGAACACGGTTCTCTTCCACGCCGCGGTTGTTCTTCAGTACCAGCAGGCTTTCCACTTCAGTGTGCCACAGCGGGTAGAAGAGAGTGGCCGCACCGCCGCGCACGCCGCCCTGGGAGCAGCACTTCACGGCAGTCTGGAAGTATTTGTAGAAGGGGATGCAACCGGTGTGGAACGCTTCGCCGCCACGGATGGGGCTGCCCAGACCGCGGATGCGCCCCGCGTTGATGCCGATACCGGCGCGCTGGGAAACGTAACGCACGATGGAGCTGGCGGTGGCGTTGATGGAGTCCAGGCTGTCGTCGCATTCGATCAGTACGCAGGAGCTGAACTGACGGGTCGGGGTGCGCACGCCGCTCATGATCGGGGTCGGCAGGGAGATCTTGAAGGTCGATACCGCGTCATAGAAGCGCTTGATGTAGTCCAGACGGGTATCTTTCGGATACTTGGAGAAGAGGCAGGCCGCTACCAAGATGTAGAGGAACTGCGGACTCTCGTAGATCTCACCGGTGACGCGGTTCTGGACCAGATATTTGCCTTCCAGCTGTTTGACTGCCGCGTAGGAGAAATCCATGTCGCGCCAGTGATCCAGATGGGTGTTCAGCTCTTCGAATTCGGCCTGGGTGTAGTCTTCCAGCAGGTGCTTGTCGTACTTGCCCATGTCCACCAGACGAGCCACGTGCTGGTAGAGGTGGGGCGGTTCGAACTGGCCGTAGGCCTTCTTGCGCAGGTGGAAGATGGCCAGACGGGCTGCCATGTACTGGTAGTCCGGGGTCTGCTCGGAGATGAGGTCAGCCGTTGCCTTGATGATGGTTTCGTGAATGTCGGCGGTACGGATACCGTCATAGAACTGGATGTGGGATTTGAGCTCTACCTGGGAGACCGACACGTTGTCGAGCCCTTCGGCGGCCCAGTCCAGCACGCGGTGAATTTTATCCAGATCGATGGGTTCTTTGTGTCCGTTACGCTTCGTCACAAACAAGTTCATTGGCTGATGACCTTCAGTTGATTCCCGAAAAACCATCGCACAATGGCGCTACTCAGGCTCCGGCGGTGTGCGGGAGTTGGGTAGAGATTGTGCGATGAATCACAAGATGTAGTGTTATTTTAAGTTCGAGCTACAAGATAGTGAGGTCAGCCCGCCATTGCAATGTGTGGATAAGTGACGAGCTGTGGATAAATTGTGAGTCTTGCCCCATCAGTTAGTGACCGCTCACAGTGAGCGGGTTTTCATTCGTCCGCTCCGCTAAATGCAAGTCTCCTGATCGAAGATGGAAAATTTAAATAACTTTTTTTGCTTGCGAAACGGGGGGCTTTTTACTAGCAAACGGCGGCTGATTATCCCTTATGCAACAAGGGTCAAAAGCTGTCCAGTTGTCGTAGCCGCGGGCTCAGCGTGGCAAGGGCTTTGCATCAGATGACGGTGGTTTGTGGCCGCTTTGTGACGGCTGCGAGCTTGTCAAATGGGTATCCAACAGGCAGAAAGCTGCCTTTATTATCCATGAATAGACGAGTAATGGTGGCGCAGGACGCAGGAGCGTAAAGGAAAGATGCAAGGGGCGGAGAGTTTCTTCGCCCCGTTATCGCATATCAGCCGGTAAGGCTGCGCGTTACGCTTTGGCCGTCAACTCATAGCGCAGCCAGTGGTGCAGGGCCTGCACGGTGTCGAATTGCAGATCGGCGCCCCACTGGGCGGGATCTTCCTCATCATTGAGATAGCCCCAGCCAGCGACGGCCGTACGCATGCCAGCATTGCGGCCCGCTTCGATGTCCCGCACATGATCCCCCACATAGAGGCAGTGAGCTGCTTCGACCCCCAGCTTCTCACAAGCAAAGAACATGGGGGCGGGGTCGGGCTTGCGCACCGGCAGGGTATCGGCACTGACCGTCACGCCGCAGCTGGCAAGCTCTGGCAGGGCTGCCAGCAGTGGCTCGGTGAGAAAGCCCGGCTTGTTGGTGACGATACCCCAGGGGAGCTGTTTCTCGTCGAGCCACTCGATAAGGTCCACCATTCCCTCATAGGGGCGGGTACCGACGCAGAGATTGGCCGCGTAGTAGTCGAGCAGGGCATTGCGCAGGCGGGTGGCCCCCAGCTCTTCAAGCAGTTCGTCGCCGAGGCCCGCTTTCAGCAGCCCGAGCGCTCCGTGAGAGGTGGTCTGACGAATAATATCGTCAGAGAGCGGCGCAAAGCCTTCGCTGATCAGTACATGGTTGACGGCGGCACCCAGATCCGGGGCGGTGTCGAGCAGGGTGCCGTCCAGATCGAACAGCACACCGCGCAGGGGCAGAGGGTGAGAGGCGCTCATCAACCTTGCTCCGGGCGGACAAACTCCACCATATAGTTGACGTCGACATTCTTGCCGAGCTTGAACTGGTTGGTGAGGGGGGCGTAGTGGACGCCGCTCATGTCCCGAACCAGTAGGCCCGCCGCTTCACCCATGCGACACAGTTCGGCCGGGGTGATGAATTTTTTGTGATCGTGGGTACCCTTGGGCACCATCTTCATCAGGTATTCGGCCCCGATGATCATCATCAGATAGGATTTGGGGTTGCGGTTGATGGTGGAGACGAACACCCGGCCGCCCGGGCGCACCAGGGTAGCGATGGCGCGCAGCACGGAGGCGGGGTCCGGCACATGCTCCAGCATCTCCATGCAGGTGACTACGTCATACTGGCCTGGCACTTCGGCGGCATGGGCTTCGGCGGTGATCTGGCGATATTCGAGCTCAACACCCTGCTCAAGGGCGTGCAGGCGGGCGACGCCGAGGGGTTCCTTGCCCATGTCGATGCCGGTGACCTTGGCACCACGGCGGGCCATGCTTTCGGAGAGAATGCCGCCACCACATCCGATATCGAGAATGCGCTTGCCAAACAGACCGCCACTTTTGTCGGTGATCCAGTCAAGGCGTACCGGATTGATTTGATGCAGGGGTTTGAATTCACCTTCCATGTCCCACCAGCGGGAGGCGATGGCTTCAAACTTGGCGATTTCTGTCAGATCGACATTGGCATCACTGTTCATTTTTCGAAGATCCTGTGGCAGGGCGCCCGCTTCTGAGTCATGGGCGCAATCTATTGTCCTGGCGGGCATTATAACGGACGGACTTTGTCACACCAGCCCGATCTGATACCCGATTTGTGGCTTAAGGTATTTGGCTCAGTGTGTTACCATGTCGCGCTGTTTAAGCCAAAGAACAACTAATTAGGGATAAGGCTTTCTATGAGCGATCTGGCCAGAGAGATCACGCCGGTCAACATCGAAGAAGAGCTCAAGAGTTCCTATCTTGATTACGCCATGAGCGTGATCGTAGGACGAGCTCTGCCGGATGTGCGTGATGGCTTGAAACCGGTTCACCGCCGCGTTCTGTTTGCTATGAACGAGTTGGGGAACGACTGGAACAAGCCCTATAAAAAATCGGCCCGTGTGGTCGGTGACGTAATCGGTAAATATCACCCGCACGGCGATATCGCTGTGTATGACACCATTGTCCGGATGGCGCAGGATTTCTCCATGCGTTACATGCTGGTCGATGGTCAGGGCAACTTCGGTTCAGTCGACGGCGACAGCGCCGCGGCGATGCGTTATACCGAAGTGCGGATGGCCCGCATCTCCCACGAGCTGCTGGCTGATCTGGACAAAGAGACCGTGGACTGGGTGCCGAACTATGACGGCACCGAGATGATCCCGGCGGTCATGCCTACCAAGGTTCCCAACCTGCTGGTCAACGGTTCCTCCGGTATCGCGGTGGGCATGGCGACCAACATTCCGCCTCACAACCTCACCGAGATTGTCAATGGCTGCCTGGCGCTGATCGAAAACGGCGACCTCACCATTGACGAGCTGATGACCTACATCACCGGCCCGGATTTCCCCACCGGCGGCATTATCAACGGTCGTTCCGGCATCGTGCAGGCGTACCGTACCGGTCGTGGCTCCATCTATGTGCGGGCCAAAGCTGAAGTGGAAGTGGACGAGAAGACCAGTCGCGAGACCATCATCGTTCACGAGATCCCCTATCAGGTGAACAAGGCTCGACTGATCGAGAAGATCGCCGAGCTGGTCAAAGAGAAGAAGATCGAGGGCATCAGTGCCCTGCGCGATGAGTCTGACAAAGACGGCATGCGCATCGTTATCGAGATCAAGCGCGGCGAGTCCGGCGAGATTGTGCTGAACAATCTCTACAAGCACACCCAGATGCAGACCACGTTCGGCATCAACATGGTGGCGCTCGATAACAACCAGCCCAAGGTGATGAACCTTAAAGAGATCCTGGATGCGTTCCTGCTGCACCGCCGTGAAGTGGTGACTCGCCGGACCGTGTTCGAATTGCGCAAGGCGCGGGATCGGGCGCACATTTTGGAAGGTCTGGCGGTTGCGCTGGCCAACATTGATCCCATCATCGAGCTGATCCGCCACAGCGCGACCCCGGCCGACGCGAAAGCGGGCCTGGTTGCCAAGGGCTGGGAACTCGGCAACGTGGCCGCCATGCTGGAAAAAGCGGGCGACGACGCGGCACGGCCAGAGTGGCTGGAGCCGGAGTTCGGTATCCGTGAAGGTCAATACTTCCTGACCGAACAGCAAGCCCAGGCCATCCTTGACCTGCGTCTGCACAAGCTGACTGGCCTCGAGCACGAGAAGATCCTGGAAGAGTACCAGTCTCTTCTGGATCTGATTGCCGAGTTGCTGCACATCTTGGCGAGCCCGGCTCGTCTGATGGAAGTGATCCGCGATGAACTGCTGGCCGTGCGCGAGCAGTATGGTGACGAGCGTCGCACCGAGATCAGCATGTCCAGTGCCGAGATCAACATCGAAGATTTGATCACCCCGGAAGATGTGGTGGTTACCCTGTCTCACCAGGGTTATGTGAAGTATCAGCCGCTCTCCGACTACGAGGCCCAGCGCCGTGGTGGTCGTGGCAAGTCGGCCACCCGGATCAAGGAAGAGGACTTTGTGGAGCGTCTGCTGGTGGCCAACACCCACGACACCATTCTGTGCTTCTCCACCCGTGGCAAGGTCTACTGGCTCAAGGTTTACCAGCTGCCGGAAGCCTCCCGTGGCGCCCGTGGTCGTCCGATCATCAACCTGCTGCCGCTGGAAGAGGGTGAGCGTATCACCGCTATCCTGCCGGTGAAGGAGTATGACGCCGAGAAGTATGTGTTCTTCGCCACCGCCAACGGTACCGTGAAGAAGACCAGCCTCTCTGACTTCAGCCGTCCGCTCTCCTCCGGTATTCGTGCCATCAACCTCAAAGAGGGTGATGAGCTGATCGGGGTGGATATCACCGATGGCAGCAACGAGATCATGCTCTTCTCCGATGCGGGTAAAGTCGTTCGCTTCGCGGAAGGCAGCGGTCGCGCCGATGCCGATGTCAGCGATGACGTTGAAACCGACGACGATGCCGGCAATGACGATGATGGCAGCGACAACGGCGAAGGTACCGAAAGCAAGGGCACCTTCAAGGGCGTGCGTCCCATGGGTCGTACCGCCGCCGGTGTCCGTGGCATCAAGCTGGGCGCCGGTGACAAGGTGGTTTCCCTCATCGTTCCGCGCGGCGAAGGTGCCATCCTCACCGCCACCGAGAACGGTTACGGCAAGCGGACTGCGTTGGCCGAATACCCGACCAAGAGCCGTGGTACCCAGGGCGTTATCTCCATCAAGGTGGATGAGCGTAATGGCAAGGTGATCGATGCGATCCAGGTCGAAGATACCGACCAGATCATGCTGATCACCAACGGCGGTACCCTGGTGCGTACCCGTGTTGCCGAGGTGAGCGTCATTGGCCGTAACACCGGCGGTGTCCGTCTGATCCGTACCGGTGAAGACGAGACCGTAGTCGGTCTGCAGCGCATCGCCGAGAGCGACGAAGACGAGAACGAGGCGCTGGCCGTTGACGGTGAGGTATCTGAAGGTACCGATACCGCGACCGGCACTGATGCGGTCGATGCTGGGGAAGCGGGCGACGAGTAATCGTCACCGGTTACCCGAGCAACGTCTCTGAGCAAAAAGAGCGACCCTGGTGGTCGCTCTTTTTATTTGTCTGCTTTTTATGACTCTCCGCTGATCTTACGGCTGGGTCACTCCTGCAACCACATTCTGGCGCTGCGGGCGGGAATGGTAACCCGTACCCACTGGCTCTGCACGTTGACTACGGCCCCTTGGTCGAGCACGTCACGATAGTTGCGATACCAGTTCATCTCGAATTTGGCGGTATCGAGCCAATACTCCTGCTCATAGTCGCACTTGTTGATGCCGACCAGCCCCTGCTTGCCCCGTTTGAACAGCACAAAGCAGTCACCGCTGCCGACCAACTGCATGGGTTGACCCTGCACCGCATTGTGGAAGCGGATCATCCCCTTGAGATCGGCGCGCTGGTAGTAATCCTGCCAGCGCAGTCCATCCTTGGCCTGGGTCTCGCCGTGATCCGAATAGACCAGCGGCGAGCCACCATCGCGGCCGAGCAGGTAGGCGTAGGCCAGCTTCTCGTCAGTCTGGCTTAAGATCTGATAGCGGAAGCCGTCGTTGGTGGGGATGTCGTGGGTCACGGCAAAGGTGACGGCGCGACTGCCCGGCAGCGCCTGACCATAGGCGCCCGGATCCGCCAGCAGGTTCATGCTGCCACCGTAACTGAAGGCACCGCGCAGGGAGGCAAACAGCGGAAAGTCATAGGCACCCTGGCCGCTGCTGTCGAGGTAGGGTTTGAGAAAGCGCTCGTAATCGGTGCTGCCTGAGCCCCCAGTGGTGATCACCTCGCCAAACACGTGCATCCCCTGTTTGATTTCGGGGGTGAACACGGCATTGATCTGGTAATCGCTCATGTGTTTGACCGCATCGACCCGAAAACCCTTGATCCCCATCCCCTTGAGCGCCTTGAGATAGGCCTGTTGCTGGCTCACCACCCAGTTGTTGGGATCCAGGTCCGGCAGTCCCTTGTCACCGGCACCGCCACAGAGTCGCCAATACTGGACATGACCCGGATCGCTCCAGTCATTGATGCACCCTTCGGGATGAAAATCCTGACCGGAGAGGAGGTTTTGCCCCAGATCGCCAAACAGTTTCTGGCGCTCGAAATAGGCCGGGTTGCTGGCGTAGCTTTGCAGCAGCTCGTTGCCGGGATAGTTGAGATCGCTGCGTTTCCAGCTTTCGTTGGCCATGTGGTTGAGCACCACATCGGCATAGACGGCGATGCCACGCGCCTTCATGGCGGCGATCAGCTGCTCGAGATCCTGCTTGTTGCCAAGAGGGGAGTCGACAAGGCGCAGATCCTGCGGCTGGTAACGGGCCCACCACTCGTTGCCTGATGACTTGAGAGGCGGCGAGATGAGTACCTGTTTGTAACCGGCCGACTTGATAAGGTCGGCTTTGGCGGTCACTTCACTGTACTTCCAGTTGAAGGCGTGCAGTATGACGTCGGCGTGCGCCAAGGGGGCGATCAGCATGCCTGCGATCGCCCATATTCCCGCTGTGTGTTTCATTATTGTGTCCCTGTTTTTATAGATGCCTGAATGGGCAAGCTAGCTTTGGCGGGAACAGGGTGGGCTGCAATCCACAACCTGCAGATTTGTGACCGCTTTCAGAGTGATTTCGCCGATTATGTGAGCTATTTCGGCTTTTCCCTGTCACGGCCAGTTGCCTTTTTACAAGTGATTTTTTTGTCATTTCCCTGTCATTCCCAGCCGCTATCCTGCCGGGCGAGTGGTGCGTTGTTGCCATCACCTTCACCGTCAGGAGCTGCATATGACCAGTTGGATCACGTGGGAAATTTGGTGGAGCCGGGTATGGGGCGAGTCAGAGGTGCCGCAGTATGAAGAGGATGAGCACGAAGTGGCCCATGAACCCTCGCGGCTGCCGGTTGAAATGGTGCAGCAGGGTCGGGATCAGCGCGCAGGATAATGCGTTAGCCCTCTCTTTACCGTGTAGCGCTTTCTTGTCGCGACATGGCTACTTCGTTGGAAAATTCTGAAAAGCGGGGTTTCCACAGGATGTGTTGCGGCAGGCCTTCCTCTCGACCTCTTGGCAGGCAAGGGCTCTGTGCCTGATGTGTGAAGGGCGTGAGCAGGGGGATTAGAAGAGCGACAGCTGCTCCCCGGGGCGGATAAACCCATCCAGCCTGAGCTGAATATGACGTTTGCCCAGATCGAGGCGCTTGCTGATGAGGCGAAAGCGCTGGGCCAGCAGATCGGCAAAGTGCCCCTCACCGCGCATGCGGGTACCGAAGGCGGTACTGTTGAGCCCGCCACCGCGGCTGGCTCGCAACTGATTCAAAATAGCCTCCTTCTGGCCCGGATAGTGGGTATCGAGCCAGTCCCCAAATAGCGGAGCCAACTCGTGGGGTAACCGCAGCAGGATGTAATCGGCGCAACTGGCGCCAGCCTCGGCGGCCGATTTGATGATCTGCTCCAGCTCCGGTTCATTGAGCCGCGGGATCATGGGGGCGGCCAGTACCCCCACCTGCACGCCAGCGTTGGCCAGCTTCTCGATCACTTTCAACCGGCCGGCGCCCGTGCTGGCGCGGGGCTCCAGCTGTCGCCGCAGGGTTTCGTTCAAGGTCGTCACCGACACCATTACCTGACACAGTCCCTCTCTGGCCAGCTCGGTCAACAGATCGAGGTCGCGCAAGATCATGGCGCTCTTGGTAATGAGCCCGACCGGATGGCGGTGGGCCAACATCACTTCCAGCAACTGCCGGGTGAGGCGATAGCGCTGCTCGATGGGTTGATAGGGGTCGGTATTGGCGCCAATGAAGATGGTCTGTGGCTGATAGGCCGGTTTGGCAAACTCCAGGCGAAGCAGGTCGGCGGCATTGCGTTTGGCAAACAGCTTGCTCTCGAAATCGAGGCCGGGGGAGAGCTCCAGATAGGCGTGGCTGGGTCTGGCATAGCAGTAGATGCAGCCGTGTTCGCACCCCTGATAGGGGTTGATGGAGCGACCAAAGGGGACATCCGGCGAGCTGTTGTAGCTGATGATGCTGCGTGCATCGATCTCCCGCACCTCGGTGCCAGGCACAGAAGGAGTAAAGGCGGCATCCCAATCGGACGATTGCCAGCCGTCATCAACCGCTTCGACAAGGGGGCCGCTAAAACGGTGATCGATATTGTGGGGGCTGCCTCGTCCTGCCATGGTGTGCACTGATACTGTTTATAAATACAGTTATTTTGCAGGTGCACCGGATAAATGACAACTACTGCTGAGCGACCGGGTGCAAAAAGGGTTGTCGCAGGGATCTCTTGCTTGATCGCAACGCTACATTTCGTTTACATAGACGAAATGAGAACTGGATCACGGAAATCATCATGAGCCCCACCACTTCCCGTTGGCTATTTATCGGTCTGATTGCGCTGGTTATCTGGCGTCAGCTTCCGCTCTCCACCGAGCAGGAGATGGCTGCCGCCAACCGTGCCTGGCGTACCGGTCACTTCGATGAGGCGACCCGGATCTGGTCGCCACTGGCCGAGCAAGGCCAACCTCGGGCACAGGCACTCATGGGCTGGAGCCATGAGGTGGGGCAGGGGAGCGAGCAGGATATCCATCAGGCCATCAGCCTCTATCGCCAGTCGGCGCAGGCAGGGGATCCCTTCGGCCAATATCGGCTGGCAGAGCTCTATCTGCGAGGTGTCGGGGTCAAGCGAGATCTGCGCCAAGCCTTCCACTGGATGGATCAGGTTGCCCGCAATGGTGATGTCCCGGCCATGCTGAAAGTCGGCGTTCTTCATCTGATGGGGGTCAGCGGCAGGGTCGATCTGCCTCAGGCGAAACAATGGCTCTATCAGGCGGCACAAAAGGGCAACAAGCTGGCGCTTCAGGTGCTGCAAGAGTTGGCGCTGGCCGAGGAGGGGAGCAGTGACTTTGACTTCAATTGGCAATCTCTGCTTGGTGAATAGTCGGCAGGCGACTCATTTGACTGTAGAAAATATCTGCAAATCCGATACAGCACGCCCAACTTCTGGTAGCATGGAGCCGTTTTGGCTTGGTTTGTCACGTTAGACACGCTGTTTGCGTGTCAGGCCGTCTTCGCAAAGTGCTGTGGAGAACCAGAACATCACCTTTTTGAATCTCTTTTCCATCCCGCATGTGACCTTTGGTAGGGGTCACCACTGTATAAGGAAACACATAATGCCAATCATTACTCTGCCTGACGGCAGCCAACGTCAATTTGCCCACTCTGTTTCCGTCATGGATGTGGCTGCGGACATCGGTCCCGGTCTCGCCAAGGCGTGCATTGCCGGTCGGGTAAACGGTGAACTGGTGGATGCGTGCGAGCTGATCGAAGCCGATGCTGCGCTGGCCATCATCACCGCCAAAGACGAAGAAGGTCTGGACATCCTGCGCCACTCCTGCGCCCACTTGCTGGGTCATGCTATCAAGCAACTCTGGCCCCAGACCAAGATGGCCATCGGTCCTGTCATCGACAACGGCTTCTACTATGACGTTGATCTTGACCGTACCCTGACCGATGAAGATCTGGCTGCCCTGGAAGAGCGCATGCTGGCGCTGGTAGCCAAGGATTACGACGTCATCAAGAAGAAAGTCTCCTGGCAAGAAGCGCGCGATGTATTCGAGGCGCGCGGCGAGTCTTACAAAGTCGAAATCCTGGATCAGAACATTGCCCGTGATGATCAGCCAGGTCTCTATCATCACGAAGAGTACATCGACATGTGTCGCGGCCCGCACGTGCCCAACATGCGTCACTGCCACCACTTCAAGTTGCTGAAGATGTCCGGCGCCTACTGGCGTGGCGACTCCAACAACAAGATGCTGCAGCGTATTTACGGTACTGCCTGGGCTGACAAGAAGCAGCTCAAGGCCTATCTGCAGCGCCTGGAAGAGGCCGCCAAGCGCGACCACCGCAAGATCGGCAAGCAGCTCGACCTGTATCACATGCAGGAAGAAGCACCCGGTATGGTGTTCTGGCACAACGATGGCTGGACCATCTTTCGTGAGCTGGAAACCTTTATCCGCGGCAAGCTCAAAGAGTACGACTATCAGGAAGTGAAAGGTCCGTTCATGATGGACCGCGTTCTGTGGGAGCGTTCAGGTCACTGGGAGAAATACGCCCAGGCCATGTTCACTACCCAGTCCGAAAACCGCGAGTACGCCATCAAGCCGATGAACTGCCCGGGTCACGTACAGATCTTCAACCAGGGTCTGAAGTCCTACCGCGATCTGCCGCTGCGTATGGCCGAGTTTGGTTCCTGCCACCGCAACGAGCCGTCCGGTTCCCTGCACGGTCTGATGCGGGTGCGCGGCTTCACTCAGGATGACGCTCACATCTTCTGTACCGAAGAGCAGATCATGGAAGAGGTCTCCGGCTGTATTCGTATGGTCTATGACGTCTACGGTACCTTTGGCTTCGAGAACATCGTGGTCAAGCTCTCCACTCGTCCCGAGCAGCGTATCGGCTCCGACGAGATGTGGGATCGCGCCGAGAAAGCGCTGGCCGAAGCGCTGGAGCTAAACGGTCTGAAGTACGATCTGCAGCCGGGTGAAGGGGCGTTCTACGGTCCCAAGATTGAATTTACCCTGCACGATTGCCTTGATCGTGCGTGGCAATGTGGTACCGTGCAGCTCGACTTTGCCCTGCCTGGTCGTCTGGGTGCCACTTATGTGGGCGAAAACAACGATCGCCACGTACCTGTGATGATCCACCGGGCCATCCTGGGTTCTATCGAGCGCTTCATCGGTATTCTGACTGAAGAGTACGCCGGTCTGTTCCCGACCTGGTTGGCACCGACTCAGGCTGTGGTCATGAATATCACGGACAATCAGGCCGATTATGCGGTGAAAGTAGCCAAAGCATTGAATGATGCGGGCCTTCGCGCAAAAGCGGACTTGAGAAATGAGAAGATTGGCTTTAAAATCCGCGAGCATACTTTGAAGCGAGTACCTTTCATGCTGGTCTGCGGCGATAAAGAAGTTGAAGCCGGTAAGATTGCAGTACGGACTCGTAAAGGGGCTGACCTGGGCACTTATCCTGTTGAAGAGTTCATCGCTCTGTTGACCCAGGAAGTTCAGACCCGCGGACAAAAGAAAGTGGAGGAATAAGCTATAAAAGGCGGAAAAAAACTGGGCAAGCAACCGCAAGCCCGCGCTCACCGGATCAATGAAGAGATCCGTCTGAAAGAAGTTCGTCTGACTGGTCTGGATGGTGAAGCCATTGGCATCACCTCCATTCAGGATGCTCTGAACTTGGCC
Organism: Aeromonas sp. R9-2; assembly: GCF_040908025.1. Lineage (NCBI taxonomy): Bacteria > Pseudomonadati > Pseudomonadota > Gammaproteobacteria > Aeromonadales > Aeromonadaceae > Aeromonas > Aeromonas sp. R9-2. The sequence continues at coordinate 555,154 of NZ_JBFOCX010000024.1, read as the reverse complement.
GCAGAGGCCGGAGTTGATCTGGTAGAGATCAGTCCAAATGCTGAGCCGCCCGTTTGCCGGATCATGGATTACGGCAAATTCCTCTACGAAAAGAGCAAAACAACCAAAGAACAAAAGAAAAAGCAGAAAGTCGTCCAGGTCAAGGAAATCAAATTCCGTCCTGGCACTGACGAAGGCGACTATCAGGTAAAACTACGCAACCTGGTTCGCTTTCTGGAAGACGGGGACAAGGCTAAGGTCACCCTGCGCTTCCGTGGTCGTGAAATGGCCCACCAGGATCTTGGTATCAAGGTTCTGGAGCGCGTCAAGAACGATCTGGAAGAGTTGGCCGTAGTCGAGTCGTTCCCGAAAGTCGAAGGCCGTCAAGCTGTGATGGTCCTCGCACCTAAGAAGAAATCTTAAGGCCCACAAGAAATTGACTCATGGGGCTTGCCCCATGAGTTGGTTCGCCTTGCGATTTTGTTGTCACTCACAATGCGGAGTATGAAATGCCGAAGATGAAAACCAACCGGGGTGCTGCAAAGCGCTTCAAAAAGACTGGCTCGGGTCGCTTCAAGTGCAAGCACAACCACCTGCGTCACATCCTGACCAAGAAGAGCAGCAAGCGTAAGCGTCAGCTGGGGCCGAAATTCATGGTTTCTGCTGCCGACCACAAACGTGTTGTCGCTTGTCTGCCGTACGCATAAGGGGGGATGTGAAAAATGCCAAGAGTTAAACGTGGTGTGACTGCTCGAGCTCGTCACAAGAAAGTAATGAAAGCCGCCAAAGGTTACTACGGCGCCCGTTCCCGTGTTTACCGCGTAGCGGTACAAGCGGTAACCAAAGCTGGTCAGTATGCCTATCGTGACCGTCGCCAGAAAAAGCGTCAGTTCCGTCAGCTGTGGATTGCGCGTATCAACGCTGCAGCCCGTCAGAACGGTCTGTCCTACAGCCGTCTGATCAACGGTCTGAAGAAGGCTTCTATCGAGATCGATCGCAAGATCCTGTCCGATATCGCTGTTCACGACAAAATGGCTTTCACCGCCCTGGTTGAAAAAGCTAAAGCAGCTCTGGTTTAATCCAGTTCTGTTATAAACGCTAAAAGGAGGCTCAGGCCTCCTTTTTTGTATCTATAACCATCTGTTTTACATCACTATTTCCTTTCTCTCATCCACGTTTTGTTCGCTTTTTGCACGAGTTATAGATTTCTCTACATACAAAGCGATATGTGCGAGATGACCTGTTCTACAACTGGTTTATATGCCAACAAACTAGATGTTTGTTCCATTATTTCAGGAGTGGTGGTGAGTCGATGAGACTCGCTTGATATAACAAAATGATTTGTAGGGAGAAAAGCCCACCTTAACTATGGTCAGCGAAGGGGCTTTTTTTGTATTATTCCCCTCTTGACCTTATTTAGCCTAAAGGCTCCTGTACCGGGAGTGGTGACGAGGAAGACATGCAACAGCTTGAAGAAGTAGTCGGCCAAGCCAGAGCCGAAATTGAGGGCGTGAGCGATATCGCTACCCTCGACGAAATCCGGGTCAAATATCTGGGTAAAAAGGGCTTTTTTACCGAGCAGATGAAGGGCCTGGGGGCCTTGTCTGCCGAAGAACGTCCCGCCGCGGGCGCCGTGATCAACCAGGCAAAACAACAGGTTCAGGATGCGCTGAACGAGCGTCGTGAAGCACTCGAAGTTGCCGTGCTGAACCAGAAGCTGGCAGCCGAGACCATCGACGTCAGCCTGCCGGGTCGCCGCATCGAGAATGGCGGGCTGCATCCTGTAACCCGCACCATCGAGCGCATTGAGCGCCTGTTTGGCGAGATGGGCTTCAAGGTTGCCCGTGGTCCCGAGATTGAAGATGGCTTCCACAACTTCGATGCGCTGAATATTCCGGCTCATCACCCGGCGCGTACCGATCACGATACCTTCTACTTCAATCCTGATCTGATGCTGCGTACCCACACCTCGGGCGTGCAGATCCGCACCATGGAACATCAGCAGCCGCCGATCCGCATCATTGCACCGGGCCGCGTCTATCGTAACGACTACGACATGACCCACACCCCGATGTTCCATCAGGTTGAAGGTCTGCTGGTTGACGAGCATGCCAGCTTTACCGAGCTGAAGGGCATCCTGCACGACTTCCTGCGCAACTACTTCGAGGAAGACCTGACCATTCGCTTCCGTCCTTCCTATTTCCCGTTCACCGAGCCGAGCGCCGAAGTCGACGTGATGGGCAAGAACGGCAAGTGGCTGGAAGTGCTGGGCTGCGGCATGGTTCACCCGAATGTACTGCGTTCGGTCGGCATCGATCCGGAAAAATACTCCGGCTTTGCCTTCGGCATGGGCGTTGAGCGCCTGACCATGCTGCGTTACGGGGTTAACGACCTGCGTGCCTTCTTCGAAAACGATCTGCGCTTCCTCAAGCAGTTCAAGTAAGGGCGAGAGAACATGAAATTCAGTAAATCCTGGGTGATGGAGTGGGTCCGCACCGAGTTGAGTGACAACGCACTGGCCGAGCAGATCACCATGGCCGGTCTGGAAGTGGACGCCGTGGAAGCGGTTGCCGGCCAGTTCAACAATGTGGTCGTGGGTGAAGTGGTCGAGTGCGCCCAGCATCCTGACGCCGACAAGCTGCGGGTGACCAAGGTCAACGTGGGTGAAGCCGACCTGCTGGACATCGTCTGTGGCGCGCCGAACTGCCGTCAGGGCCTCAAAGTGTGCGTGGCCAAAGTAGGGGCGACCCTGCCGGGTGATTTCACCATCAAGAAAGCCAAGCTGCGTGGCCAGCCGTCCCACGGCATGCTTTGCTCTTTCAGTGAGCTGGGTATCGACGTTGAAGCCGATGGCATCATCGAGCTGCCGGCCGATTCTCCCATCGGTACCGATATTCGCGACTACCTCAATCTGAACGACGTATCCATCGATGTGGATCTGACTCCGAACCGTGCCGATTGCCTCGGTATCGCGGGTCTGGCCCGTGAAATTGGCGTGCTCAACAGCGTGGACGTGGTCGAGCCGACCTGGACACCAGCCGTTGCCACCATTGATGCAACTTTCCCGATCCGGGTTGAAGCGCCGGCTGATTGCCCCCGTTATCTGGGGCGCGTCATCAAGGGGCTGAACCTGCAGGCTCAGAGCCCGCTCTGGATGCAAGAGAAGCTGCGCCGTGGCGGCATTCGTTCCATCGATGCCATTGTCGACATCACCAACTACCTGCTGCTGGAATACGGTCAGCCGATGCACGCCTTCGATCTGGCTACCCTGGAAGGGGAGCTGGTGGTGCGTCGCGCCCACACCGATGAGCCGATGACCCTGCTCGACGGCAACGAAGTGAAGCTCAAAGAGACCACCCTGGTGATTGCCGATGCCAAAGGCCCTGCCTGCATGGCCGGTATCTTCGGTGGCAATCGCACCGGTGTTTCCGAGACCACCACCGACATCCTGCTGGAGTGCGCCTTCTTCGCGCCGCTCTCCATCACCGGCCGTGCCCGTGCCTACGGTCTGCACACCGACTCTTCCCATCGCTTCGAGCGCGGGGTGGATCCGGAGCTGCAGGCCAAGGTGATGGACAGAGCCACCCGTCTGCTGCTGGATATCTGCGGCGGTGAAGCCGGTCCGGTCATCGAGGTCAAATCCGATGCCCATCTGCCGAAAGCGGCACCCATCAAGCTGCGTCGCACCAAGCTCGACAAGGTGATCGGTATCAGCGTGGCGGATGCTCAGGTGGTCGAGATCCTGACCCGTCTGGGTATGCAGGTAACCGTTGACGCTGACGGCTGGACCGCGTTGGCCCCCTCCTGGCGTTTCGACATCGCCATCGAGGAAGACCTCATCGAGGAAGTGGCCCGCATCTACGGCTACAACAACATCCCTAACCTGAAACCCGCCGCCTCTCTGGCGATGGTGGAGCAGGCAGAAGGGCAGGTGACCTTGAAGCGCGTGCGCGACCTGCTGGTTGACCGCGGTTTCCAGGAAGCGATCACCTACAGCTTCGTCGATCCCAAGACCCAGCAAACCCTGTTCCCGCAGAGCGATGCCATCGTGCTGCCGAACCCGATCTCGGTCGAGATGTCCGCCATGCGCGTCTCTCTGTTCCCGGGTCTGGTGCAGGCGGTGGTTTACAACCAGAACCGTCAGCAGCCGCGTGTGCGTCTGTTTGAACAGGGTCTGCGTTTCATCAAGGATGAAAGCGCCGAGAACGGCATCCGTCAGGAGCCGATGCTGGCCGGTATCATCACTGGCAACCAGAGCGACGAGCACTGGGATATCAAAACCCGCGCAGCCGACTTCTTTGATTTGAAAGGGGATCTGGAAGCGGTGCTGGACTTGACCGCCGAAGGGGCCACCTTTACTTTCGAGCGCACCGAGCACAGCGCCCTGCACCCGGGCCAGAGCGCAGCCATCCTGCGCAATGGCGAGATCATCGGCCACATCGGCGTGATCCACCCGAGCCTCGAGAAGAAGCTGGGCCTCAAGAGCCGCGCGGTGATGTTTGAGCTGGAGCTGGATAAGCTGACCCCGGCCAAGGTGCCGGTTGCAGCCGAGGTTTCCAAGTTCCCGGCGAACCGTCGCGACATCGCCGTCGTGGTCGATCGTCAGGTTCTGGCAGGTGATGTGCTTGCGGTAATTAAAAAAGTTGGCGGAAATCAGGTAGTTGGAATAAACTTGTTTGACGTATACCAGGGTGCTGGTATGGCAGAGGACAAGAAGAGCCTGGCCATCAGTCTTGTATTGCAAGACACCCAGCGCACCTTGGAGGAGAAAGAGATTGCCGAGACCGTAGACAATGTCGTGCGGGCCCTTGGTGAAGAGTTGAATGCATCCTTGAGGGATTGATCTATGGCGCTTACCAAAGCCGACATTGCAGAGCACCTGTTCACCCAGCTCGGGATGAGCAAGCGTGAAGCCAAAGATATGGTGGAAGCCTTCTTTGAGGAAATCCGACAGGCGCTAGAGCGTGGTGAACAAGTCAAGATTTCAGGCTTCGGTAACTTTGACCTTCGTGAGAAGAATCAGCGTCCCGGACGCAACCCCAAGACGGGCGAGGATATTCCTATCAGCGCCCGCCGCGTGGTGACCTTCCGGCCTGGCCAGAAGCTCAAGGCCAGGGTAGAAAATGTTGAACCCAACGAGTGATAAAAAGCCAGGCAGATGCCTGGCTTTTGTATTCAGATGACCAAATTCCCCGTTTTTCTTCTGGGTGCCGTGCTGGCACTGCCATTGCACGCCAAGTCTTTGCAGACCACAGTGCTGCCGTTGGCGCCGGCGACCCAAGCTTATGTAAATTCACTGAGTCAGCTTTCGCTCTGCTATCCTGCGACGCTTCCTCCACCATACCTGATGGCCGAGGGGGGACTGCTCAAGGATCGTCTCGCCCGGTTGCAGGAGCTGTTCCCGGTTCCCCTCGTGCTCAAAGAGTTGCCCGATTGGCAGACATTGCGCAACGGGCTCGCAGAGGGTGACTGTGACATCATTCCCTATGTCGGAACCCGCAAGAAGGCCGTGGAGGGCATGCGGTTAAGTCGTCCGATGATGGAGACCGATGCCGCCATCCTCTACAAGGGTGAAAATCTCAAACAGGCCCGCTTTCTGGTCTACTCGGTGGCAGACTCAGCCCGCCTGCTGCACGAGCTCTATCCCCAGGCACGCATTATTTCCCTAAAAAGCGGAGAGAAGGTCTACGACGCGCTGCAGAGTGGCAAGGGTGATGCCTATCTGGGGGACTATCTGCAACTGCGCTATCTGATGCGCGAGTTTCCTGCCGATGGTTTGCGCCTGCGCCGCCTGTTTGGTGAGGATCGGATAATCAGCTATCGCCTGATGATGCGTGATCAGCCTGAGTTGGCCAATCTGGTGGACACCCTGATCCGTCATATGCCAGCCGGTACTATCTATACCGATCTGGCTCGCTATCTCGATCAGGGATCGCTATATGTCAACCAGCCCCACTTCAGCGATACCGAGCAGGCCTGGTTATCCGGCCGCGGTCGCACCATTCGCCTGGTGGTCAATCCCGAGTTGATGCCCTATAGCGGCGTCAATGATCTGGGGGAGGCGAAGGGGTGGAGCGCGGATGTGCTGCGCTGGGTCACCCAGGAGACCGGCCTGAAATACAAGCTGGTGCCTGCCGTCAGCAAGGCGGAGGCCGTAGAAAAGCTGCGCCGTGGTGAGGCGGATATGATGGCCGGCTTGCCGGAATCCCCATCATTGACGGATCAGTTCATTTTCAGTCGGACGATCTCCACCAACCGGTTTGCCTTGATCAGCAAGCGCAAGCTGGCTGCCGATCGCATCATCCAACTCAAGCGGCAGCGTATTCTGGTGCCGGAATCCCTCTACGATCCCTCCTTGCTCGCCCTGCTCGGTGATCAGGAGTGGGTTCGCACCGACGGCCTCGAGCAGGGGCTTGCAGCGATCAAACAGGGCAAGGCTGACGCCATGCTGAGCGAGCTTTATCAGCTGCAATATCCCCAGCGTACCAACTTGCTGGAAGGGCTCGATATCGAGGAGCTGGAAGATCGCTTCAGTCTTGGCTTTGCCATCAACAAGAGTCAGACCGAACTGGCCGGGGTGATGGATCGCAACCTGATGGCACTGACCAGCACCCAGATCGACGAACTTAACCAGCGCTGGCGCCGCTTGCTCGTTGTGCAACAGCCCGGCGTGAGCTACGCCGCCTGGTTTGGCTCCATCGCCATGGCACTGCTGATCAGCGGTATCGTCATCGGCGGGATCTGGCGTTCCCGCCAGCAACTGGCGAGGGAAGTGGCCCAGCGTCACGCCGCCGAGAAGGCGCTGGCCATCGAGAGCGAGCTGCGGGAAACCATGTTTCAGGCGTTGCCGGTGCCCGTCTATCTACGCAATAGTCAGGGCAAGGTGATCAAATCCAATAAACAGGGGCGACGTCTGGCCCTGCGCTATTCGCAGCAGTTGATGCTGCCGCCGGTGCAGCCCCAGAAGAGTGAAGGGGAGCTGGTGCTGGGGGAGCAGGTCTTCGCCTATGCCCAGCATCCGCTGCGGCTGGACAAGCAAGCACCTGCCACCGATCTTATCGCCCTGTCGGATATCAGTGTGCTGCGTGAGCAGGCCCGTTTTTTGCGTCAGGCAGAGCGCCGCCTGCGCGCCCTGACCAATACCGTTCCCGGCGTGGTGCTGCAGTTTATGTTCGAGCAGGGACGGGTAGGGGGGATCGAGTTTATCAGCCGGGGCTGTTACGAGCTGCTGGGGCTGGCGAGTCAGCAGATCCGTCGTGAGCCCAAACGGGTGCTCATTATGCTGGAGCGCGAGGATCGCCGTCGGGTAAGCCGTGAGATGTTCGCCATGCTGCAGGCAGGCAAACCCTTCGCATTCACCATGCGCTATCACCATCCGACCAAGGGTCTGCGCTGGTTGCAGCTCTATGGCCGTGGCCGCAGTCAGCCGCAGGGTTGGCGGATCTATGCGGTGATGCAGGATGCCACTACCAGGGTCGAGCAGGATCAGGCATTGCAGCACTCCCATGAGCAGGCGCAACAGGCAGTTCTGGCCAAGGGGCGCTTTCTGGCCGCCATCAGCCACGAGATCCGCACGCCGATGAACGCCATGCTCGGCTTGCTGGAGTGGCTGGCCAGTACTCCTTTGTCGAGAGAGCAGGATTCGGCGCTGGCACGGGTACGTCAGGCGGGGGATGAGCTGCTCGGCCTGCTCAACGATGTGCTCGACTTTAGCCGCAACGAAAACAGCAAACTCTCCCTCTCGCCGCAACCCACCGATTTTGCCGAACTGTGTGAGCACGTGGCGGCAGTGCACTGGACCAAGGCGCGGGCCAAGGGGTTGCAACTGCGCCTTACGTTGGACCCGGCTCTGCCAGCCCTGCAGACCCTCGACCCTCACCGGGTACGGCAAGTGCTTCACAACCTGCTCTCCAATGCCATCAAGTTCAGCCTGCGTGGGGAAGTGGTGCTGTGGGCCGAGGTGGTCGCATCGACCTTGCGCTTTGGTGTAGATGATCAGGGACCGGGGATCACCGCCAAGATGCGCACCACGCTCTTTATGCCGTTCGAGCAGTTTGCCGTTGAAGGGCAGCTGCGGGCGCCGGGCACCGGTCTTGGTCTGGCGATCTGCAAGCAGTTGATCGAGCAGATGGGTGGTCTTATCGATGTCGAGGGGCGCGTCGGTGGCGGTAGCCGCTTCTATTGCGAGTTGCCGCTGAAGCGGGTGCAGCAGGAGCCGGACTGGCAGCCCAATGTGCGGCAACTGGCACTCTCTTTACCCCACGATGAGGCGCAAGCGCTCTCGCCCTGGCTCAGCCGCTTGGGGATCGCCACCGTCAGCAACGCCGTTGATACGCTGCAAGCGGAGGTGGACAAGAAGGGGCTCTACTATTGGGCCTGGCAAGGGGAGTCCTGGGTGCCCGGGACCATCATCACCCTGCTGCAGCCACGGCTGACCCCGGATCAACCGGTCGCTGGCACCCAGCCAGGGCTTGGCATGCGGGTACTGCTGGTTGAAGATCACGATGTCAATCGCGAGCTGATCAGCCTGCAACTGGGGCAACTTGGTGCCAGCGTCATCACTGCTGCCAACGGGCAGCTAGCGCTGGAGATGCTGGCACAACAGGAGGTGGATTTTGTGCTGACCGATCTGCAGATGCCAGTGATGAACGGGGCCGAGCTGTGCAGGCAATTGCGCCAATCCGCTCGTTGGGCCCGTCTGCCGGTCTATGTGATCACCGCAGATCTCAGTGATCAGGCGGCAAGGGAGCTGCAATCCTGCGGTTGCGATGGCCATCTGGACAAGCCGGTCGCCCTCAAGGAGTTGGCGACCTTGCTGCGCCATATTGCCAAAGAGGGGAGCAATGCTGTCGCCCCGACACCGGTTGCCTCGCTGCTGACCGATGAACTGGCCGCCCTTTATCTGAAGGCTACCCGTGATGATTTGGCCGAACTTGAGCGTTGCAGCACAGAAGAAGATGAAGTTGGCGTGAATGCTGCTTTACACAAGTTGAAGGGGGCCGCCAGAATGGTAGGGGCGACTGCGTTGGTGGCGGTCATTGAAGAGTGGCAACAGGCGCCCCATCCGATGCTGCAAGCCAGATTGAACCGGGCACTGGATGAGTTCAGCCAGCAGTTTTCAAAGAGGGCTCAAGATGATCATCACTGATGAAGAATTACTGGCGTTGCTCGATTCGGAAGAGCATGAGGCGGCAGGATTTTGCCCCATTGTGCTCTATGCCCTCGACAGCACCGCCCATGAGTTGGCCAGCACCATGACATTGCCCTCCTATGTCACGCTGCACCGTACCCGACCGGATGCCTGCTGGCAGTGGGAAGGGTTGTTTGCGGCAGGTGCCATTGCCCTTTACGACCCCGCCGCTCATCAGCAGGCGGACTACTTCCCCCAGTTGCAGCAGCATGAGGGGATTTACGCGATTGGCGAGGATTGGCTGGGGGGGCTTGCCGCCAGTTACCGTAAATGGTGCAACTGGCTGGCCGCTAACAAGGTACTGCTGCTCGAGGATCACCCGTTTCAGGGGATGCAACTGCAACAGACCATCGTCGGGTTGGGGCTCTCCTGTCAGTGGGTACAGGATGAATCGGCCTGTCTTGCGGCATTGTCGGCGGGCGACATCAGCCTGCTGGTGTGCGATCTCAGCTTGGTGGAGCAAGATGCCATCAGTCTGCTGATGAACCAGCCCCAGTTGCAGGAGGCCGGGCTGCCCATTGTGCTGCTTTCGGCCCATGAGCAGACGCTGATCGACGGTGCCCGCCGCCTGCTGCACGATGCCGGTTTCAACATTCTGGCTGCACTGGCCAAGCCGCTTGATTGCGACGAGCTGCTCAGGTTGCTGCGCCGACTCTATCTGGGCCCGCTGCGTCAACAGCGCTTGAGCGGCCAGCGCCGCTCCATCCGCCGGTGGCAGGGGGAGGTGCAGGGTCAGCTTGGGCTGCTCTCCAGTCCCGCGACACCTCATCCGGTCTGGCTGGCGGTAACGGGTTTACCCAGCCGCTGGGAGGCGCTCAAGGATTGGCTGACGGAGCAGTCGCGTACCCCAGCCGAACTGACCCTGCTGATCCACCGTCGTGACCACCTGCTCGGCAATGCCGATCGCTTCGCGCTGGTGCTGCAAGCCAGTCTGGCGGGGAGCAAGCTTGCGCTGCTGCTCGATAACAGCCAGCATCTGCCATTCGATCTGCTGGAGCGTCTGCCGCTGCAAGCCTTGCTGCTGGGGCAGGGGATCTTGCCGGAGATGGAGTCCTTGACCGGTGACTCCCTGCTGGGACGCTTTATGGCCAGGGTTCGGGAGCTGGGGATCGCCGTCTATCTGGATGATCCTTACAACCTGCTCGACGTCGAGGTGTGGCGAGAGCGCGGTATGACGGGGCGCTGGTAAGCCATGCCGCGCTACCTCTGCTGGCCCATGCACCGGGAGCGCCTTGGCAAAGGGCTGGAGGGCTGGCCCCATCCGGTTTCCCGGGCCGCGCTGCCACTGGCGATGCAGGTCTCCGAGGTGCCGTGCTTGCTGCGCGAGCTGCATGGGGTGGCGCCTGCCCGTATGCTGGCTGCTTACGATGCATTGAGTGAAGAGAGCATCTATCTGCGCTTTATGCGTCCGAAACGGACACCGCCACCGGAACAGGTGGCCCAATTTCTCAATTACCATCCCGAGCAACAGATTTCGCTGTTGCTGACCGATCTGGCTGGTGAGCCGCTGGCTCAGGCGCAATCAATCCGTCGTCGCCTTCATCCCGATCGGGCGGAGTTTTCTTGCATCGTGGCGGATCACTTTCAGCACAAGGGGGCGGGGCGACGGATTCTACTGGCGCTGGCGCTGCTTGCCAGGGCGGACGGGATCCGGGAGTGGACGGCGGAAGTGCTGGCCCAGAACCGGCCGATGCTGACCCTGCTCAAGCGCCTTGGCTTGCCGCTGACCCTGGTGACCGGACGGGAGATGGTCTTTGTCAGGCTGGATCTGTCGGTACTGGATGCCTGGTTGCCCGTGCCGCCAGCGGCGCCGCTTAAGACCAAGGGCGAATAGTGACACTTTTTTCCCTGTGCTAAGGTCACATTTATTGTGCGGGGATAGACGGAGCAGCTTATGGCGCAGTCATATAAACATATCGTGATCCTGACCGGAGCGGGGATCTCTGCCGAATCCGGCATCAAGACTTTTCGTGCCTGCGACGGTTTGTGGGAAGAGCACAAGGTCGAGGACGTGGCGACCCCCGAGGGGTATGCCCGGGATCCCGAACTGGTGCTGCGCTTTTACAACTCCCGCCGCAAACAGCTGCAACAGCCTCAGGTTCACCCCAATCCGGCCCACTATGCGCTGGCCCGCCTCGAGCGACTGCTGCCCGGTTCGGTGACGCTGGTCACCCAGAACATCGACAATCTGCACGAGAGCGCTGGCAGCAAGAACCTTATCCATATGCACGGCGAGCTGCTCAAGGCCCGCTGTCCCGAATCCGGTCAGGTGATCGAGTGGCGCGGTGATCTCCATCAGGACGAGCTCTGCTCCTGCTGCCAGTTCCCTCAGCCGATGCGTCCCCATGTGGTCTGGTTTGGCGAAATGCCGCTCGGGCTGGATCGGATCTATAGCGCGCTTGCCCAGTGCGATCTCTTTATCTCCATCGGCACCTCTGGCGCCGTCTATCCGGCCGCCGGGTTTGTCCATGAAGCGGGATTGAACGGGGCGCACACCATAGAGCTCAATCTCGAGCCGAGCGAGGTGGGTAGCCAGTTTGACGAAAAACGCTATGGCCCTGCCTCCCTGCTGGTGCCCGCCTATGTCGATGAGTTGCTGGAGGCGTGCGGCATTCATCAACCGAGGCAAGTCGAGGGGCACAACTGGATGGAGATGCGCGGTCCCTGAGCTACTGTTCGACGGGACAGTTGCAATGGTTCGGTGAAATCGCCACACTGGCAACCATTTAAAAAATGGGACGCAGTTGGCGCAAATTACCATGACCGCAGTCAAGCAATGGATCGCTTTTTTTCTCCTGGTGCTGGCCAGTGCCAGTGCCAGTGCATCGGCCTCCATCCCCCTGATGACCCTGATACTGCCAGATGGCCAGCAGGTGAACCTCGATGAGGCGGCTCTCTCCGCCTTGCCACAGACCGAATTCACCACCACTACCCCCTGGACTCAGGGCGCCCACCACTATCGCGGGCCGACCCTGTCTGCCGTGCTGGCGGCGCAAGGGATCCCGGATGCTCGCAAGATTGCCGTTTCGGCCCTCAACGGTTATCAGCAGGTGGTGGATCTGGCCCTGTTCGACGGCGTGCCGCTGACCCTGGTGCGTCAGGAGGACGGCAAACCGCTGACCCGGCGCAACAAGGGGCCGCTCTGGCTGCTCATCCCGTTCACCACCTATCCCAAGCTGGACGTGCCAGCCATTCACAACTGCATGGTGTGGCAGGTGACCCGCATCGAGATCGTCGATTGATGGGGCTATCCCGCCAAAATCTGCTGTTGGTTGCGGTGTCGCTGCTGTTTCTGCTCTCGTCGGGCAGCAGCCTCTATCTGCAGTATCGGCAGGAGCAGCTGGTCGATACCTTCTACCGCAATGTCCACTGGAACATCAGCCAGGTAATGCTCGAATCCCAGCGTTTCCTCTACGACCTGCAGCTCTACCGGGCTGGCAGACTGTCGATGGAGACCCTGAGCCTCGATTACGATCTGCTGTGGAACCGGCTCGACATCTTCCTCATCAGCAGTGAAACCGCCGAGATGCGCCAGCGGCACGGGCTCGGCAAGGTGCTGGCCACCCTGTTCGAGCAGATCAAGCAGCTCGAACCCCAGATGGAGGCCGGTGCGCTGCGCGAGGGGGCTGAGCTTGCCCGCTTGCAGGAGGCGATCGCCAGCCAGACCCGTCTCATCGAACAGATAGGGGATCAGATCCTCTCCGGCCAGGAGCGGGAGCATTCGGTCAGCCAGATCCGCAACAGCCTGTTCTGGCTGCAGATCTGGCAACTGATCCTGTTGCTGACCGGTGGCGCTCTGGTCGCAGCCCTCATTCGCGCCAATCTGGCGAACCGTCGGCTTGCCCTGCTCGATCCCCTGACCCAGCTTGGCAACCGCCGTGCCCTGCAGGAGCAGCTCTCTCGCGCTCTGCATGCTGATGATGTGAGCGCTTTGGTGGTGCTCGATCTCAAGCGCTTCAAGCAGGTCAATGATCTGCTGGGTTATCAGGTCGGTGATCGGCTGTTGCAGATGGTGGCCAACAAGCTGCAGCAGGCCCATGGCAGCCACGCTTACCGGCTCGGCGGAGATGAATTTGCCGTGGTGTTGACCAAGGCGAATGATGCACTGGAAACCGCCATTCATGAGCTGGTGGATCTGCTCCATTTCGAGTTCGTGACCCGAGAGTGCAGCTTCGATCTGGCCTGTCGGCTCGGGGTTGCCAAGGCCCAACAACAGGATGCCGCCCGGCTGCTGGATCAGGCCATCCTGGCCCTCAACCAGGCCAAGCGTAGCCAGGAGGGGGCGATCAGCTGGTTTGAGCCCGCCATGCTGCAGCAGTTGCAGTTGAGTCAGCAGCAGCTTCATCAGCTGCGAGAGTGGCTGGCGGGGCGCGAGCCTGCACCGCTGCGAGTGGCATTGCAGGCGCTGACGGACGGACAGGGCAACGACATGTGGCAATTGGCGCTTGAGTGGCGTGAGCTGGGGGCGCCTTGCCACATGCGCTGGCTGCAGGAGTGCGGCGTACTGGGGCCCGTGTTGGCCCGTGTGCTGCAAGCGCACGAGGCGCAGTATGCCGATGGTCGGGCACTGCTGGTCCCGCTCGACAACCAGGCCCAGCTGACCCATTTACTGGCCTATCTGCCGGAGGCTTCCCGTACGCCGCTGGTGTTGCTGATACCGACGCTGCAGCCGGATGGTGCCCTGCTGTCGGGATTGCGGCAGCAGGGTTGTACTCTGGCGCTCAGAGAGATTGGCAGTACCACCGCGGCGCAGCTGGCAGCAGGCTGGCCTGTCCGCTACTGGTTGCCGCAGGGTGATGAAGATGGCGAGTTGCTGCAACCTCTGGCCAGACGATTGGGGCTGGTGCCACTGCAAGTGCTGGCAGCCAGGGAGACCCGGTCGCTGGCCTGAGGGCAAAAGCGGTATTGCACGGCAGAGATAAAACGAAACAAGGCGACCTCGGGGTCGCCTTGTTCGTTTATTGCCCCTGAAAATCAGGGCCAGGGGGCGCAGGATTGCCTGATCACCAGGTCAGGGTCGACGGTGATCAGGTGATTCTCCACCGCTTCGCCGTTGATCCGCGCCAGCAGGCGGGTGACGGCGAGGCGCCCCAGCTCCTCTTTGGGCTGGTTGACGGTGGTGAGCGGCGGCGACATAAATTCGGCCAGCGCCACATTGTCATAGCCGACGATGGAGATATCCCGCGGGATCACCAGCCCCGCCTGATGGGCGGCACTGATGGCACCCATCGCCATCATGTCGTTGCAGACAAAGAGGGCGGTGGGACGCTCGGGCAATGCCAGCAGACGGGTCATCGCCTGATGGCCGCTGGCGCAGTCAAAATCACCCTCCTGGATCCACTCTTGATTGATCGTGAGACCCGCCTCCTGCAACGCCTGTTCAAAGCCAGCTTGGCGCTGGTTGGCGGGGGCGCGGCTGTGGGGGCCTGTGATGCAGCCGATGGCGGTATGGCCCAGCTCAATCAGATGGCGCGTCGCGAGATAACCACCGTGGAAGGAGTTGTCGGCGATAAGATCCACATCCTCGCTGACCAGCCCCCAATCCATCACCACCACCGGCAGGCTCTTGAGCCAGTCGAGCTGATTGAACACCTCTTGTTGGCCTTCGCTACACATGATCAGCAGGCCATCGACCCGCTTGCGCAGCATCATCTTGAGGTAGGAGAGAGCCGTCTCGGCTTGCCCTTCGGTGTTGCCTAGCATCAGGTTGTAGCCCTGCTCGAAGCAGTAACGCTCCACCCCGCGCACCACCTCGGCAAAGAAGGGGTTGCTGGAGGTAGTGACCAGCATGCCGATACTGTTGGTCTCCTTCACCTTGAGGCTGCGGGCCACCAGACTCGGGGCATAGTTGAGATCGCGCATGGCGGCGAAGACCCGCTCGCGGGTCTCCTCGGCCACAAAGCGGGTCTCGTTGATGACATGGGAGACAGTGGTGGTCGAGACCCCCGCCAGCGCCGCCACCTCCTTGATATTGGCCATCAGTGTCCCTGCGCAGTCTGCTCAAGCAGGAAGGTGTCGACCTCCTGCTTGCTCGGGATGGAGCTCTGGGCGCCGAACCGGGTGACGGAGAGTGCCGCCGCCCCGTGGGCAAAGCGCACCGCGCTGTGGAAATCGGCACCGGCCAGTTCCGCCGCCAGCAGGGCGCCGTTGAAGGTATCGCCCGCGGCAGTGGTATCCACCGCCTTGACCCGAAAGCCCGGGATCAGCTGTTGCTGCTGTGCGTTGCTGCAGTAAACCCCTTGTGCGCCCAAGGTGATCATCACGTCCGCAATCCCCATCTGGTGGAAGCGGGTTGCCGCCTCGCGGGCGCTCGCTTCATCGGTGACTTTGACGCCGGTCAGCAGCTCGGCCTCGGTCTGGTTGGGGGTGATAAGGTCGACCAGTGCCAGCAGTTCGCTTGAGAGCGGACGGGCGGGGGCGGGGTTGAGCACCACCCGGGTGCCATGGGCGCGGGCCAGGCGGGCAGCTTCGTGGACGCTCTCCAGCGGCACTTCCAGCTGCAACAGCAGGGTGTGGGCGTCGGCGATCATCGCTTCGTGGTTTTTCACCACGGCAGGGGTGATGGCCCCGTTGGCTTCGGCGGAGATGCCGATGCTGTTCTCCCCCTCATCGCTGACATAAATGATGGCGATGCCTGTCGGGAGCTTGGGATCGAGCTCGACGGCGCTGACGTCGATGCCATCTTTGGCAAAGCCGGCTTTCATCTGGTGGCCGATGGCGTCATCACCGATGCGGGCGATAAAGGAGACGGGGGCGCCAAGGCGGGCGGCAGCGACTGCCTGATTAGCCCCCTTGCCACCGGGCACCACCTGATAGCTGTGGCCGGTCAGGGTTTCACCCGGGCGAGGAAAGTGGGGAACGCGCAGCACGTGGTCTGCATTGACACTGCCCAGAACGACGAGACGATTCATGTTGACTACTCCTGATGCATCTTGGCTTGAACACAGTGATTGAGTGAGCCCAAGCCGGGAGGCACCTGAACGAGAGGGAAAAGGGGAGGCGAACCTCCCCTCGAGAACTTACTTGCTGACCACTTGCAGCGGTACCGGAATGGATTTCTCCACCGGCTGGCCCTTGAGCACCTTGTCGGCAGTCTCGACGCCGATGGCACCGATCAGGGCAGGCTGCTGGGCCACTGTGGCGGCCAGTTTACCCTTGGTAACGGCGGCTTTGCCATCGTCAGTGCCGTCGAAGCCGACGATCATTACCTCTTTGCCGGCAGCCTGCACGGCGCGGATGGCACCCAGCGCCATCTCGTCGTTCTGGGCAAAGACGGCTTGAACGGTCGGGTGGGCAGCCAGCAGGTTTTCCATGACGTTCAGACCCTTGGTGCGGTCAAAGTCGGCAGGCTGGGAAGCCAGCACCTGCAGCTTGTTGGCCGCCACGGCCAGGGCAAAACCTTCGCCACGGTCGCGGGCGGCGGAGGTACCGGCAATCCCTTCCAGCTGGATCACCTTGGCGCCGGTACCCAGTTTTTCGGTGATGAAGTCACCGGCCAGCTTGCCGCCTGCCACGTTGTCGGAGGCAATGTGGGCCTTGACCTCACCCTGCGCAGCGCCGCGGTCCAGGGTCAGTACCGGAATGCTGGCGCGGTTGGCCAGACGGATAGCGTTGCCGACCGCTTCGGAGTCGGTGGGGTTGATCAGGATGGCGCCGACCTTGCGTACGGTGAGATCTTCCATGTTGGAGAGCTCTTTGGCCGGGTCATTCTGGGAATCCAGAACCACCAGCTCATAGCCAAGCTCTTTGGCTTTGGCTTCGGCACCCTCTTTCATGGTGACGAAGAAGGGGTTATTGAGGGTGGAGACCACCATGGCCAGGGTTTGATCGGCGGCCTGGGCGGTCCCCAGCACGGACATGATGGCGGCAGCGAGCAGGGTATTGAGCTTTTTCATCATTTCATTCCTTGTGTGTGGCTTGTCTTATCAACGATTGCTTTTGTTATCGATCATCACGGCAAGCAAGATCACGCTGGCCTTGGCGATCATCTGGTAATAGGAGGATACGTCGAGCAGGTTGAGGGCGTTATTCAGGAAGCCGATGATCAGCGCCCCTATCAGGGTACCCATGATGCGGCCCTTGCCGCCCATCAGGCTGGTACCACCCAGCACCACCGCAGCGATGGCATCCAGCTCGTAACCCATGCCCGCTGTCGGCTGGGCAGAGGAGAGGCGAGAGGTAACGATAAGCCCTGCCAGTGCCGAGAGCGCACCGCACAGACCATACACCGCCAGCTTCACCCGATCCACATTGATGCCGGAGAGGCGGGTAGCGGACTCGTTGCCGCCCAGCGCGTAGATGTAGCGACCGAGACGGGTGTGGTTGAGCATGAACCAGGCGAGCAGGAAGACGATGGCCATCAGCCAGATGGGCACCGGCAGACCGAACAGGTAACCGGTACCGAGCCAGGCGAAGTGATCGGCGCCGTCACTGAAACCGGTGGAGATGGGGCGACCCTCGGTATAGACCATGGTGATGCCGCGCAGGGCAGTCATGGTGACCAAGGTGGCGATAAATGCCTGCACCTTGCCCTTGGCAATGATAAGACCGCTGACGCCGCCAAGCAGGGCACCGGCCCCCAGAGTGAGGGGCACCACCAGCCAGATCGGCAGCTCCATGGCGACCATGGTGGCGGCCAGCGCGCCGCACAGGGCCAGTACCGAGCCGACCGACAGATCGATACCGGCGGTGAGGATAACCAGCGTCATGCCGACCGCCATGATGGCGTTGACCGAGGTCTGGCGCAGGATGTTGAGGAGGTTGTCGGCGGTGAAGAAGTTGGGGCTCAGAAAGGAGACCACACCAATCAGGACCAGCAGCGCGACCAGGGATTTGTTCTCGATCCACCACGCCTTGCTCATGACGCCACGGCGGGAAAGGGTTTGGGTTGTCATTGGGATGCCTCTTGCTCTGCTTGCCACTGTTTACCGACTGCCGCCGCCATCAGCTTCTCCTGATTGGCATCGCGGGTGTTGAACTCTGCGCTGATGCGCCCTTCGTGCATCACCATGATGCGATCACTCATGCCGAGCACTTCCGGCATCTCGGAGGAGACCAGAATGATGCTCATCCCCTCCTTCTTGAACTGGTTGATCAGCTGATAAATTTCCTTCTTCGCCCCCACGTCGACGCCGCGGGTCGGCTCGTCGAGGATCAGCACCTTGGGCCGGGTCAGCAGCCCCTTGGCGATGGCCACCTTCTGCTGGTTGCCGCCGGAGAGCAGCTTTATCAGCTGATCCTGACTCGGGGTCTTGATGTTGAACAGGCGCACATAGTCGCTCACCGCCTGCCGCTCGGCCTTGCCGTCAATCTTGCCGTTGCTGATGAACTCGTCGAGGGCGCACAGACTCATGTTTTCGCGCACCGACAGCTCCAGCACCAGTCCATCTCCTTTTCGGTCTTCGGAGATATAGGCGATGCCTGCGGCCAGACCATCGGCCGGGCTTTTGGGCACCAGAGCATGACCGTCAACTTGCACTTCACCGGTGCTGATGGGGCTGGCGCCATAGATAAGCTTCATCAGCTCGGTACGGCCGGAGCCCATCAGGCCGCTAAAGCCCAGAATTTCTCCCTGACGCAGGGAGAAGCTCACCCCGCGCACGCCGGGACCGGCCAGCTCTTTCACTTGCAGGCTGACGGGGCCAAGCTCGCGCTCAAGACGCGGGTACTGCTCTTCCAGCCGGCGGCCCACCATCATCTCGATGATCTTGTCTTCATCCAGATCGCTCACCGCCTTCTCGCCAATCCACTTGCCATCGCGCAGCACAGTGACCCGATCGCAGATCTCGAAGATCTCCTTGAGGCGGTGGGAGATATAGACGATGCCGCAGCCTTGTTCGCGCAGCTCGCGGATAACCTTGAACAGCTGCTCGGTTTCGGTATCGGTCAACGCATCGGTGGGTTCATCCATGATGATGACGCTGGCATCAAACGACAGCGCCTTGGCGATCTCCACCATCTGCTGTTCGCCGATGGAGAGATCCCCGAGTCGGGTATCCGGCCCGTGTTTGACGCCAAGTCGCGCCAGCAGGCCGCTCGCCCGTTCGCGCAGCTGTTTGTGGTCGATGCTGCCAAAACGGGTACGCGGTTCGCGCCCGAGGAAGATGTTGGCGGCAATCGACAACTCCGGCAGCAGGTTCAGCTCTTGGTGGATGATGCTGATCCCCTGATCCTGAGAATCGCGCGGCCCCTTGAAGTGGACCGACTGACCGCGGTAGCTGACGCCGCCCGCATCGGCCTGATAGATACCGGTCAGCACCTTCATCAGGGTGGATTTGCCGGCACCATTTTCACCGAGCAGGGCCATCACCTGGCCCGGATAGACCCGCAGACCCGCTTCGTCGAGGGCGCGCACACCGGGGAAGGTCTTGACGATCCCGGTCAGCTCCAGAATGGGTGAGAGGGGGGAGGTTGTGCTCATTTGCAGCTTCCTTGAAGAGGCCTTCTTTGAAGAATGTCAGAACGCCACACCGGCGCAGAGGATCAGGTTGGCGTAGGGAGTCACCTCGCCGCTGCGCACGATCGCCTTGCTCTGGCGGGAGCGGGTTTTGAACTCCTCATGCAGACAGTATTCGATGGCGATGGGCTTGCCCTGGGCGGCTGCGTGAGCCTCAAGCTGATCGACCAGCGCCTGATGGGCGGCGGGGCTGATCTGCTTGATCTCGCTTGCCATGATCACCTTCTCCACCACCAGATCGGTGAGCAGGGCGGTCAGCACGGTTGCAAGGCTGGGCGTCCCCGCCATCAACGCCAGATCGATCCGCTCCGGCCCTGCCGGAATGGGCAAGCCTGCATCGCAGACGGTGATCTCATCGGTGTGACCCATCTGTGCCACCAGAGCACTCAGGGGAGCATTGAGCAGTACGCCTCGTTTCATACAGCACCTCATCAGGCCTTGGCCCGTCAATCTGTGAACCGCTAGGCAACCGGTTACGCAACCGGTTGCGTCATGGCGCAAAGATAGGCCTTTTACTAAGGAAGGGCCACGGCAAAACCACGGAAATGTGAAAACGATCTCAAAGGCGGGAGAAGAAGTGCAGGGGAGGAGGTAGGAAGGGTGTCAGCAGAGCCCTGACACCCTTGTTATTCATCGAGCTATTGATTTTATGGTTAGTTGGCCAGTGCCTTGGCGACCGCCGGACGGCTCAGCATGCGCTGATAATGAGCGGCAACCTTGGGGAATTCACTGATCTCGACCCCATCGCTTTTCAGCCAGCCCGCGACCACGAACAGATAGATATCCGCCACACTGAACTGCTCGCCCAGCACCCAGGGGCCTGCCAGATAGTGCTGCTCAATCTGGGCAAAGCCATCGCGCATATTGCTGGCGACTTTCTGTTGCATGGCGGCAATGGCCTGCTCGTCATCGGCCCAGCGGCTGCCACGGCGACCGTGGGCGTGGGAGACATGCACAGTGGAGGCTAGGAAGCTGTTGACCTCCTGCATGCGGGCCAGCAGGAACGGGTTGTCCAGCGGCGCCAGCTTGGCATTGGGGAAGCGCTGCGCCACATAGAGCAGCAGGGCCGGGGTCTCGGTCAGGATGCCCTGCTCGGTGACAAGGGCAGGCACCCGCCCTTTGGGGTTGATGGCAAGATACGCAGGGTCACGTTGCTCCCCTGCGGCGAGGTTGACGAGACGGGGTTGGAACGGGGCATTCGCTTCCAGCAGGGCAATCTGCACGGCCATGGCACAGGTGCCGGGAGCGAAATAAAGGGTCAGATCGGACATGAATACTCCTGATTGGCTCAGGCCACCCGCGATATTGGCGAAAGATTGCTTCGCGGAGCACTACGGGCAGTCATGAAAAAAGAGAGGGGGCAACGTTTGCCCCCCGACCAATCTACACCCCTAAGGGACGATGAAAAAGTGCAGAATTAATCGGCTCTGATCATCTGGTTTTAGGTGAAGTTAGGATGTATGAGCAATATCTTCCTCTAACTCACGGACAGCTTTAGCTACTTTTATGGAAAAACGTCGCTCTACCTCAGAGTTGGTTAGTTTCTTCGCATCATTGCCAAGCCAAAGTGCAAGAATATCTCGTTTTTGACTGACATCAAGGCAGTCGAAATTAGGAATGTAATGGTGTCTGTCGGTTGTTCCGCGCTGTAGCTCATAAAATGTCTTAATTAGAGATTTTGGTTGAATCTCGCCATTGGGACAGAAGCGTTCAGTGAGTTTTTTAATTGTATGATTGATGGCGCGAAGTTGCGATGTTGTAGTAACTTGCGAAAAGTATGCTGCCCATCCAAGGCGCTTTCCTTCAAAAATACATCCCGTAATCCTAAGATTTAGTTTCCACTTACAGTAGGCAAGAGCTCGCTGTTTATCAATGTCGCTTCTAGATATAGCTAATTTATGTTTGTACGCAGTGAAAATTTTTGCAATAGATGACTCAAATCTGAGGACGCTTTCACGGCGAACCATAATATCACCATTCTCTACTTGATATCCTAGAAAACTAAATGGTTCAGTGAGACTAGCAACTTTGGATTTCGAATCTAAGCCAAACTCGTGTGGATTGAGTTTTAGTGATTTTAATGCCGAGATTAATTCTGTTGCAATAGTATTGGCTTGTCCTTTTGGCGTTAAAATAAGGATGTCGTCTACATATCTTTTATACCAAACACCTTTTCGAGACTCGAAAACTGAATCGATTTTTTGGAGAGATATCTCAGCTAAAATATTCGATATAGCCAAACCTTGAGGAACTCCTACTGTAGACCTGGTTGCGCCTTTACCTCCTTTAGATTCAGGCACGGTTGGAGTTTTTACTGCTTCGAGAATTAAATGTCTAATCTCATTTTTTCTTATTTTACCTTTTATGGCTGAAATGATTAATTCATGAGGAATGGACGGATAGAAGTTCTTCAAATCAATTTTGGCATATTCTTGATAGGTGTCAGAGGTTAGAGCAACTTTTAATGAATCAATGACCCTTTGTGGAAGGCTTAGCTTAGCTGTTGGAAATATATCAGAAAGACATTCGCATAATGCCCGCAGAACAATTCTATCTCTTGCTGTGGGTATCGATATTTTCCGTGGGTTGGAATCAGCGCCTTTTAAAATAAGCTTTTCCTTGTATGCCGTAAAATGATACGTTCCTTGTTTTGTTTTCTGAACAATATGCTCAAGTTCTTCATCTAGTTGATTATTAAGATTGGCGGGTCTGGTACGGTCTAACCCTATTGCTCCGGAGTTCTTTATTTTATCCGTGTATATTTTACGTAAACTATTCTTAGAAAAATATTTTTTGAAGCTGATAGCTGCACTCATACAGACCTCCAAGTGTAGACGGCTATGATGAGTGGTAGAATGTAAAGAGTTACTGTAATTAATATGCGAAGAGTTAGCCACCCATATACATGGAGCACTTCTATTTTTGTAGGGTGTCTACTTGTTAGCCCCTTGATAAAGACGCGAGCTATCTTGTCATCTATTTCTTGGTGGTTTTCTGACTCAGCTAAGAGCTCGTAGTATTTATTAATTTGGTCTTTGGTGGGGACGGAATTTGTAGGTATATCTAAGTATAGCTTCTGCAATTGTAGATAATTCGTGCGCATGAGCATGGCTCTGACACGAAAATCCCGATTAGTAACAGTCAGGGATACACCAAGTAGCGCAATCGCAAGAATAGTGGCCAAGATATCGGTGTTTGAACCAAGAATCATACTATGTCTGATGGTAAGCACACCTAATGTTGCACTGAGAATGGCATACCACATCAATAGTAGCTGAGAGTGAAAATCCAACCAGCTTAAGCGTTTGTTAGCTTGAATTCTTGCTTTATAAGTAAACCAAATGTTATCGCGCAAACTCTTCTCCATTTTAAGGGAAGAAAGGGCAGGGGGATTTGAGTAACATTGAACATCCCCAAAGGGGATCTGCGAGAGTAAGCGAAGCATGCTTAAACCCGAACAGTCGAAACTGTTATTTATTAGAACTACCCTCATTCATATGAGAGGAAAAACCTGCCCTTTCCAAGAAGCATCTTACAATGTCATCAATAATAGTTAAAGTTGTCCGTGTCACAATTGACTAATCACCCTATAAAAAACTACGGCTGATATCATTGACTTGTCAGTTCAGTAGGAGCACCTCAGAACCGCAGATTCGATTAGCGAAGCGCAATCGGACGTTCGCGGTTTCGATAATACTGCACAGTCATTCCCCATCAACGCATCTATTGTGCTTATCTCCCCCACAAATGAGGCAACTCATATTGGTTGCCGTGAATCGAGGTTCTCCGTACCTCTCGGTGTTAAAGACTATTGCGTTGAGAAACCGTGCAGGTTGTGAAAAAGAGAAGGGGACAAATATTGCCCCCTTTATCCATTACGCCCGTCAGGGCCGATTAACCGCCGATTTAACCGGCCTTGGCCACCATGGCTTTCAACTGCAGGAAGTATTGCTCGTAGAGGCGGGAGGCATCCCCCACATCGGACTGGAACTCGCCCTTGCGCTTGATCTCGTCGCTCGGGAAGACCATGGGGTTGTTGCGAAACGCCGGGGTGAGCAGGGGAATGGCATCCTTGACTGGAGTGGGGTAGCCAATCGCCTCGGCCACCTTGGCGGCCACATCGGGGCGCATCAGGAAGTTGATCAGGGCGTGGGCCTCTTTCACATGCTTGGCCTTGGCCGGGATGGCGAGGTTATCCATCCAGAGCACGGCGCCTTCTTCGGGGTAGGTCATCTGGATGGAAGGGTATTCGCGCTGGGCGCCGTAGGCCGAGCCGTTCCACAGCATGCCGATATTGACCTCACCGGCGATAAAGGGGTCGGCCGGGTTGTCGGAGTTGAACGCCTTGACGTTGGGCATCAGCTTTTTCAGGTATTCGAACGCTTCGGCAATTTGCGCCTTGTCTTGAGTGTTGGGGCTGTAACCCAGCTGCACCAGCGCGATATGGAACACCTCGCGGGCATCGTCCATCAGCAGCAGGCTCTCTTTCCACTCCGGTGCCCAGAGCTGCTTCCAGCTGGTGACCGGCTGCTCGATAATGTCGGTGTTGGTGCCGATCCCGGTTGCGCCCCAGATATAGGGGATGGAGTAGCGGTTGTCCGGGTCGTACTCATGGTTGAGCAGGGTGGGGTCGAGGTGCTTGAAGTTGGGCAGCTGGGCGCGATCCAACGGCTGCAGCATCCCCTCTTTGGCCATTTTCGAGATGAAGTAGGTGCTGGGCACCACCACGTCATAGCCGTCGCCATGGGTTTTCAGCTTGGCGTAGAGGGTCTCGTTGGATTCGTAGGTGGAGTAGATCACCTTGATGCCGGTCTCTTGCTGGAACTGCTCCAGCAGGCCATCCGGCACATATTCCGACCAGTTGTAGAAGTAGACCACCTTGTCGTCGGCCGCGTGAGCGCTCTGGCTCAGCAGCGGGGTGGTGAGGGTGAGGGCGGCTGCCAGCAGGGCGCCGGCCTTGTGTTGGATTGTCATCAACAACTCCTTGGGGTTATGGGGCCTAGCGGCCCACCGTGACAGAGTTCGCCAAAGGTGGCGGGGACGAAACGGGCAGGGTTAACCCTGCCGTTTACGCAGTAACAGTTGCGCCAGCAGCACCATCCCGAGGGAGGCGACCAGCATCAGGGTGGCCAGGGCATTGACCTCGGGAGAGACCCCCACCTTGACCATGGAGTAGATCTTGAGCGGCAGGATCTCGTAGGCCGGGCCGGTAACAAAGGAGCTCACCACCACGTCGTCCAGCGACAGGGTAAAGGAGAGCAGCCAGCCCGCCATCACCGCCGGCAGGGCCAGCGGCAGTATGATGCGGCGCAGGATGATCCACTCGCCAGCCCCCAGATCCCGCGCAGCTTCCAGCATCCGCACATCAAAACCGCACAACCGCGAGTAGACGGTGATCACCACAAACGGCAGACAGAAGGTGATGTGGGCGATCAGTAGCGACCAGAAGCCGAGCGCAATGCCGGTCACCACAAACAGGGTCAGCAGCGAAATAGCCATCACAATATCGGGGGACATCATCACCACGAACAACATGCCGCTCACATACTGCTTGCCGCGAAAACGGTAGCGAAACAGCGCCACGGCGGTGAGGGTGCCGATCAGGGTGGCCGCGGTGGCGGTGAGGGCGGCGATGGTCAGGGAGTGCTGGGCCGCCTGCATCAGGCTGGCGCTGGCAAACAGCTTCTCATACCAGCCCAGGGTGAAGCCGCGCCAGTCGATGCCATATTTCGACAGGTTGAAGGAGTTGGCGATCAGTACCCCGATGGGCACATAGAGATAGCCAAACACCAGCAGCAGGAACAGAGCCTTCAGTGCGCGCATCATGCCAGCTCCCCCTTCTTGCTGAGTAGCTTGCCCGCCCGCCAGTAGCAGTAGACCAACAGCGCCATCAGCACCGTCAGCATCACGCTGATGGCGGCGCCAAAGGGCCAGTCACGGCTGTTGAGGAACTGGGTCTTGATCAGGTTGCCGATCAGCAGGTGCTTGGCGCCACCCAGCAAGTCGGAGACATAGAACATCCCCATGGCGGGCAGAAACACCAGCAGACAACCGGCGATGATGCCGGGCAGGGTGAGGGGCAAGATGATCCGCACCAGCCGCTGCCAGCCGTTGGCGCCAAGGTCTCGCGCCGCCTCCAGCAAACGGCCATCCAGCTTCTCGATGCTGGAGTAGAGCGGCAGCACCATAAAGGGGAGCAGCACATAGACCAGCCCGATGATGACGGCCACCTCGGTATACATCATCTGCAGCGGTCGCTCGATAAGCCCCAGATCCAGCAGCCAGCCATTGATCAACCCCCGGGTGCCGAGCAGCACCTTGAGCGCATAGGTGCGGATCAGGGAGTTGGTCCAGAACGGTACCACCACCAGAAACAGCAGCAGCGGGCGGATACGCGCTGGCAGATGGGCCAGCAGCCAGGCAAAGGGGTAACCCACCAGCAGGCAGATGATTGTGGCGAGCAGCGCCAGCCAGAGGGAGTGGAGCAGCACCTCGAAATAGCGCGGGTCCAGCAGCCGGCCATAGTTGCTCAGGGTAAAGAGCGGCGCGATAAGCTCGGACTCATCCCGGGTCAGGAAGCTGACGCCGATGATCATCAGGTTGGGCAGGAAGACAAACAGCGTCAGCCAGCCGAGGATCAGCGCGATGGCCGTGTTGCGAAAGCCGTTGTGGGCAAAGCTGTGCGCTACCCGCAGATTAGTGAGGCTCATAGGGCAGCACCACCTCCCAGCTGTCGACCCAGTGGATCGCCACCTCCTGACCCAGACGGTAGTCAAAGTCGGGGTCATCCTCGTCGAAGAACTCGGAGATAAGCAGTTGTTTGCCACTTTCGAGCTCGATCACCGAATCCAGCGTCGCCCCCTTGTAGTTGCGCTCGCGGATATTGCCCCGCAGCGCGCCGCTCTGATCGTCATCCTGATCGAGAATGCGCAGATCTTCCGGGCGCAGCAGCACTAGTACCTTGTCGTCTGGCTGGAATGGCAAGGTGGTATGGAGCAGGCATTCGCGCCCCTCTACCTCGGCCTGCCAGATACCGGGCTCGCGCTGGCTGATCAGCTTGCCATCCATCACGTTGATCTCGCCAATAAAGCGGGCCACGAACAGGTTGGCTGGCGACTCGTAGATATCGCGTGGGGTGCCGCGCTGGATGATCTTGCCGCCCTCCATCACCAGGATGCGATCAGACATGGTGAGCGCCTCTTCCTGATCATGGGTAACGAAGACAAAGGTGATGCCAAGGCGACGCTGTAGCGCCTTGAGCTCGCTCTGCATCTGCTTGCGCAGCTTGTAGTCGAGTGCCGAGAGGGATTCGTCGAGCAGCAGCAGGCGAGGCTTGTTAACCACGGCGCGGGCGATGGCGACCCGTTGTTGCTGACCGCCGGAGAGCTGATCCGGGCGGCGGTTGGCCAGCTCGGTGAGCTGCACCATGGCGAGGGTCTCCTCGACCCGCTGACGGATCTCGCTGGCCGGTACTTTCTGCATCTCGAGGCCAAAGGCGACGTTTTCAAACACCGTCATATGGGGGAAGAGCGCATAGCTCTGGAACACGGTGTTGATGTGCCTGTGTTCGGCGGGGATATGGGTGATCTCGTCACCGGCCAGATGGATGGTGCCACTGTCGACCGATTCGAGCCCGGCCAGCAGGCGCAGCAGGGTGGTCTTGCCACAGCCGGAGGGGCCCAGCAGGGTAAGAAATTCACCATCGTAGATTTCAAGGTCAAGGTCACTCAGGATCACCTTGCCATCGTATTTTTTGCTGATCTTGTTCAGCGCGACAATTACCTGTGGATTGTTCATCATCCGCCAGTCTCACCCCAGCCAGTGGCCATCGTGTTGAAAGAGGGCCGCATTCTATGCAGCCGACACATGAAATTAAAGGCTTTTTGGCCCGAATTAGCCGCAAGTGCGCAGGAAAAACGGCTACGAATAGCAGACCAAATCGCTATAATGTGCCACCTGATTTGGTCGTTTTCGATATTGGATAGTCAATTGAGTAATAAAATGCGTATTGGCGGCTCCCTTGAGCAGTCTCTGAACCAGGGCTACCGCCTTGATCTGAAAGGGGTCATCCAGGAGGGATGGCAACAGACCCGCCGTACCGGATTTGGCCTGCTGCTGGCGATTGTCGGGGTGACGGCGATCTGGATCCTGCTCAGCAATGTGCTGCTGTTGCCCTATCTGGGGGATGACAGCCAGATGAATGTGGCCATGGTGCTGAGCCTGCTGATGACGGTGGTGATGGCCCCCATGACCAGCTCCCTCGATATGCTGGGGTTGCAGCAGTCGGTCGGGGTGCGCGCCCGTGCCAACCAGGTGTTCGACTTCTTCCGCCACTTTGTACGCCTCGGCATGTTGAGCCTGCTTGGCAGTCTGCTCACCAGCCTGTTTGGCCCGCTATTCGATCTGCTGGGATTGCCCGCCGTACTCTCATTCATTCCCTCGGCCCTGATCGGCATGGGGCTGCTCTTTACCGTCCCTTTGGTGCTGGAGCGCGGCCTGACGCCGCCCCAGGCCATTCTGGTCTCTCTCAAGCTCTTTGCGCGCGGCTGGCCCAGCATTGTGTTGTTCCACGGCGTGATGACCGCGCTCTTCTTCCTGGCTCTGATCCCCATGGGGTTGGGGCTTATCTGGGTGGCACCGCTCTATTTCAACTGCAAGGGGATCCTCTATCGGGATCTCTGCGGGGTGGGGGTAGAGGTTAACGAGGTGACAGAAGGCCCCAACCATTTCAATGCATGATGCAAAAGGATGTTGAATGACCCGTCGATATGGAGTGACCCAAGCCTTGCGCCTGAGCCTGCTGGCCACGTTCTTGCTGCCTGGGCTGGTGTTTGCTGAGCCGGTGCTGGATCTGCAATACAGCACCTTCTACAGCCAGATGAAGACCTTTGCCAAAGGGGAGTTTGGTCACGCCAGACTGGGGTTTTATCTGACCGATCCGCAAAATGGCCAGCGCTGTGGCCTCACCTTTGCCCGGGTTGCAACCGACAGTAAGGAGGTCGCGGGCGAGGTAACAATCGATAGCGAACTACGCCTGCCTTTTGATGAGGATCTCAACCTCGACAAGGGGATCGTGACCGTTGGCCTGAAAGAAGAGCACGCCACTTGCGATATGACGGTACAGGTGATGGCCGATGCGCCGAACGGACCCGAGCTGCCGCTGGCCGAGCTGGCGGCCCGTCAGCAGCAGATGCAGTCGTTGCTCGACAAGATGGCGGGCATGGTCGGCAAGCACTTCCTGCCGAAGATGGAAGGGGTACGGATTACCCTGGTGCAGCAGAGCGGAACAGCTTATCTGATTGATGGTGCCCGTCAGGAGGCGCTGCCCTGGCAGGAAGGTCACCTGCTGCTGAGCAATGAGCAACTGGCCGCGTTCGCCACTGGGCAACTGCGTTTGCAGGGTGACGTGTTGCGACTGACCCCCTGGTTGCACAAGGGCTGATACCGATGGTGCTGTCACGTTAATCCAGAAAGCAAAAAGGAGCGATGTTCGCTCCTTTTTTATTGCGTGGCGTTTGCCCTATGAGCACGGCTTAGCGCACTTCAATCACATCCAGCATGTCCATCTCGTCGATATCCAGCAGCGGCGCCTTTGGCATCTCGGGCGGATCAAACGCCTTGTCGCCGCCATCGATGATGCCGGAGTCACGGTTGATGCTCTTGAAGTCAAACAACTTGTGGTCGAGCAGGTGGCTCGGGATCACGTCCTGAATGGCGGTGAACATGGTCTCGATACGACCGGGGAAGCGGCGATCCCAATCCTGCATCATCTGCTTGATGGCCTGACGCTGCAGGTTCTCCTGCGAGCCGCACAGGTTGCACGGAATGATGGGGAAGGCTTTGACGTCGGCGTAGCGGATCAGATCCTTCTCTTTGCAGTAGGCCAGCGGGCGGATCACCACGTTCTTGCCATCGTCGCTCACCAGCTTGGGCGGCATGGACTTGAGCTTGCCACCGTAGAACATGTTGAGGAACAGGGTCTCGAGGATGTCGTCGCGGTGGTGGCCAAGGGCAATTTTGGTGCAACCCAGCTCTTGGGCGGTGCGGTAGAGAATACCGCGGCGCAGCCGTGAGCAGAGGGAGCAGGTGGTTTTGCCTTCCGGTACCTTCTCTTTGACGATGGAGTAGGTATCTTCCTCGACGATCTTGTACTCGATACCGAGGGAATCCAGATACTCGGGCAGCACATGCTCGGGGAAACCGGGCTGCTTCTGATCCAGGTTGACGGCAACCAGATCGAAATGGATGGGGGCGCTGGCTTTGAGGCTCATCAGTATGTCGAGCATACCGAAGCTGTCCTTGCCGCCTGAGAGGCAGACCATGACCTTGTCGCCCTCTTCAATCATGTTGAAGTCGGCAATGGCCTGACCCACGTTGCGCCGCAGGCGCTTCTGCAGTTTGTTAAAACTGTATTTTTCTTTGGCGTTCAGCTCTTCTAGCATGCTCGTAAAACCCGGGACACAAATAAGCGCGTTATTATAGCCATGTCCCGGGGGAGGGCAAGGTGCCAGGCACCTTATGATTGATTGCGACGACTGTCGACCGGGCAGCTGTAGTCCGCCGGTTTGAGGATCAGGATGTCGCAGGAGAGGCGGTCAATCACATGCTCGGCGGTATTGCCGAGCAAAGCTGCAGAAAGCCCGGTACGCCCGACGCAGCCCATGATCATCAAGGTCGCCTTGAGCTCTTCGGCCATATCCGGCAACACCTCTTCCGGTAGTCCCTCTGCTACCCGGGTCCAGAGATGACCGATCCCGAACTTGTCGGCATGGCTCAGCAGCAGGCTTTCGTGGTGTTTGCGGATCGCTTCGTTGTAGGCGTTGGGGTCAAACTCCGGCAGCTCGATGGCCACGTTGACCGGGGTGCCCGGGTAGGTGTTGACCAGATAGAGGTTGGAGCCCAGCAGCTCGGCGATGTCGCTTCCCTCTTGGGTGATCCGTTCGTTGAGCAGTTTCTGATCCGGGTCGTCACTTGAGCAGTTTATGGCGGCGATGATGTTGCCGCCCCGTTGCCAGTGACCCTCCTTGACCAGCAGCACCGGACAGGGGCATTTGCGCAGCAGGTGCCAGTCGGTGGGGGTAAAGATGAAGGTTTGCAGGAAGCTGTGGTGGTGAGTGGCTTTGACCACCAGATCGTGGCGCTGCTCCAGCACTTCCTGAATGACACATTCGAAGGGGCGATTGTGCCAGACCACCTTCACTTCGCATTCGATCCCCTGTGCCCGATAGGGGGTCAGGATCTCGTCCAGCCACTCACGTCGCTGTGAAATGACGCCGTCGCGCATCTCTTGCCGCTCGTCCACCGAGAGCATGGCAGTCATTTCATACGAGAAGTCATAGATGGTGAGCAGCAGGGTCAGATGGGCGTTTTCGTCCAGCTCGGCGACTTTGACTGCCCGTTCGAGGGCGATTTGACGCTCCTCTTCTGGATTGATAACCACCAGAATATTCTGATATTTGACCATCTTCTCCTCCTTGGAAAAGTCCAATGACAGCAGAATCTTAGCCATTACAGCTTAGCGCAGGAGGAGGGTATGGGGAACGTACCGGATCACATTCCAGAGGAAAGGATCCGGCAGGGAAAACAGGAAAATAGCGGGAGGGTAAGCGGAAAAATCAGCCGCAGGGCGGACGAGTTGCACCGGCCATCATGCCAAGGGCGACCTGATCCAGCACGGTAATGTATTTGCCTTTGACGCTGATGAGACCGGACTTCTGGAAGCGGCCGAGCAGACGACTGATGGTCTCGACAGTCAGACCCAGATAGTTGCCAATGTCACCACGGGTCATGGAGAGACGGAACTCCTTGGCGGAGAAGCCGCGCTCGGAGAAGCGTACCGACAGATTGTGCAGGAAGGCGGCGAGGCGCTCTTCAGCATTCTTCTTGGAGAGCAGCAGGATCATCTCCTGATCGCCCATGATTTCGCTACTCATCAGACGCATGATCTGCTGGCGCAGTTTGGGCATCTTGCCGGAGAGATCATCCAGCACTTCAAACGGGATCTCGCACACCATGGCCGTCTCCAGCGCCTGAGCGAAGGAGGGGTGGGCCTGCTTGTTGATGGCATCAAAACCGACCAGATCGCCAGCGAGGTGGAACGCAGTTATCTGCTCATCCCCTTGCTCTGTGATGGTGTAAGACTTGATGGTCCCGGAACGGATGGCATAGAGCGATTTGAACTCATCGCCAGCCTTGAACAGCTCTTCACCCTTCTGGATCGGCTTCTTGCGCTCGATGATGCTGTCCAGCTGATCAAGCTCGTTGTCGTTCAGAGTGAAGGGAATACAGAGCTGACTGATGCTGCAATCCTGGCAATGAATTGCACAGCCACCGCTCTGGATACGTCTGCCAGGTTTCTTTTCCGGGATCATAGGCTCATACGAATAATTGATTTATATCAAACAAGTTTACCATCAACTCATCCGTTTTGGATAGGGTTTCAAAAGGAAGCAATGCCAATCCAGAAGGTATGCACCCCGAACAAAATGAGCAGCAGGGCACCGCCAAGGCGCAAACTGCGCAGGGTGAGCCAGTATCTCAGGCGATCGGCAAGCCCGCCCAACGCAAACAAGGTGGGCAGGGTGCCGAGGCCAAAAAAGAGCATGATGAGCGCCCCGCCACTGGCCGAACCCGCCGCAGCGCTCCAGGTCAGCATGGAGTAGACCAGCCCGCAAGGCAGCCAACCCCACACCATGCCAAAGGGCAGTGCCTGCACAGGCGAGGTGAAGGGGAGAAACTTGCCCGCCAGCGGTTTGATACGGGGCCAAAGTCTGGCGCCGAGCTGCTCCAGCAGCAAGATCCCTTGCCACCAGCCCGCCAGATAGAGGCCAAGCGCAATCATCAATAGCGCCGCCACCAAGCGTAAGCCGGCGATGGCGTGTTTGCCAGCCCCCAGCTCGCTGGTGGTGGCGAGCAGGCCGCCCACCAGAGCACCTGCAATGACATAGCTCAGGATCCGGCCGAGGTTGTAGTTGAGCAGATAGGCGAGCCGCCCCCAGAAGTGCTGTTTGTTGGCTGGTATCGCCATGGAGAGCGCGGCGGAGACGCCACCGCACATGCCAATACAGTGGGCAGAGCCTGCCAGTCCGACCAGCAGGGCGCCGGCCAGATCAAGGTTGTGGGTCATGGTCAGCAGGCTTTACGGGTTTGTGGGCAGGTTGCTCTTCGTCAAACAGGATGTTGGAACCCTGCCGGTCGAGATCTTCAAACTGCTCGGAGCGAATGGCCCAGAAGAAGACGACCCCGGCGATGATCACAAACAGGATGGCGATGGGGATCAGGACAAAAATTATATTCATGAGAGGTACCTTGGCGTTCATCCTTGGCAAGCGTCCCCTATGGTAACCCTGTTCGGGCAGGGGGCCAGCCGCTATCAGTGAGAAATGTGGCCTGCATCGGAGGCAGGCCACATTTTCAGCTATTTTCCGCCACCGGTCTCATCGGTTGAGGCGCATGGAGTTGGTCACCACGATGAGTGAACTGAGCGACATGCCCGCCGCCGCCAGATAGGGGGGCAGCCAGCCGCAGGCCGCCAGCGGCAACACCAGCAGGTTGTAACCGATGGACCAGGCGAAGTTCTCGATGATGATCTTGCGGGTACGCATTGCCAGCACTCTGGCCTCGAGCAGTCGGCTCAGGTCATCGGCCAGCAGGATGGCATCGGCGCTGTTTTTCGCCAGATCGGTGCCACCAGCCATGGCAAACGAGGCGTGAGCGCCAGCCAGTACCGGGGCGTCGTTGATGCCATCGCCCACCATGATGCTGATATCCCCTTGGGCTTCCCGGGCCTTGAGGTAGGCCAGCTTGCCATCGGGTGAGACCCCCTTGACCAGCTCATCCACTCCCAGCTCGCGGGCAATCTCGTCTGCTTGCAGAGAGCTGTCACCAGTCAGCACGGTAGTTTGCAGACCTGCTGCCTTGAATGCCGCGATCAGCGCCCTGGCATCGGGGCGCAGGGTATCTTCCAGATTGAAGCGGGCCAAGACCTGCTGCTCGTCGGCCAGATAGATAGCCAGACCGCGGCCGCGTTCTTGCGCCGGATCCAGCCCAAGCCAGCGGGCACTGCCGATGCGGTAGCGTACGCCATCCACCAGCGCTGTGATGCCGTGACCGATGACCGGGGTGATCTCGCGGGCGGATGGCAGCACACTGATACTGTCGGCAGGTAGCCGGAAGGCGCGAGCTATGGGGTGCTCGGATTGTGCCTCCATGGCCCGGGCGATGGCGAGGCAGTGCGTCTCGTCCATCTCTGCCAAGGTGGTGGTGCCGGTCAGACTGATCTCACCTGTGGTCAGGGTGCCAGTCTTGTCCATCACGATCCGGTTGGCCTTGGTCAGCACGTCCAGCACATGACCGCGGCGCAGCAGGATACCGTTGCGGGTCAGATTGGCGGTGGCCGAGGTCAGCGCCGTCGGGGTGGCCAGCGACAGGGCACAGGGGCAGGTGGCAACCAGCACGGCGAGGGTGATCCAGAACGCCTGATCCGGTTGATGGAAATGCCAGAAGGTCCAGACCGCAGCGGCAATGATCAGCAGCACCAGAATAAAGTGGCGTGATAGCTGATCTGCCATCTGGGCGATGGCTGGTTTATCATCGAGGGCGTGATCCTGCAGCCGCATGATCTGGGCGATCCGCGACTCTTCGATACGGTGGCTGACCCGGATCTGCAGCGGGGCATCCGTGTTGATGGTGCCGGCATAGACCTGATCACCGCGCTGTTTGAGCAGGGGCAGCTGTTCACCGGTCAGCATGGATTCGTTGATGCTGGCTTGTCCTTCGACAATGATGCCGTCCGCCGGCAAGGTGGCGCCAGCCAGCACACGTACCCGATCGCCGAGCTGCAAGGTCTTGGCCGCTACCTCATGTTCCCCTTCATCATCGATGCGGGTCGCCATGATGGGCACCAGTCGCGCCAGGTTGGAGCTCGATTCCGACGCCTTGCGCCGGGCCCGCAACTCGAGAAAGCGCCCCAGCAGCAGGAAGAAGACGAACATGGTGATGGAGTCGTAATAGACCTCGCCGGTATTGAACACAGTGGCCCACATGGAGGCAACAAAGGCACCAATCAGCGCCAGCGACACCGACACATCCATCGACAAGTGACCCTGTTTCAGGCTGCGCCAGGCACCCACGTAAAAGGGCTGGGCCGAGTAGATCATGATGGGGGTGGAGAGCAGCAGGCTTATCCACTTGAAGTAGACCATGAACTCATCTTCAACGCTGATGAAGAGATCCATGTAGAGGGCCACGGCGCACATCATCACCTGCATTGAGCCAAGCCCCGCCAGTGCCAGCCGGAACATATAGCTGCGCACCTCTTTGGCGTAGAGCGCCTCCTGTTGATGGGTCTGGAACGGATAGGCGCGATAGCCGATCTGGGCAAATCCCTTGAGGATGTCACTCAGGGAGAGCTGGTCCGGATCCCACTTGATGCGGGCCCGGTGGGTGGTGGTGTTGACGTTGATGTAGTGCAGGCCGCCAAGGGTCATCAGGTGGCGTTCGATCAGCCAGGCACAGGCGGCGCAGGTGAGCCCTTCTACTGTCAGCTGGATTTCGCGAAGGGTACCGTTGTCGGTGACAAACTCCTGTTGTACTTCTGCCAGATCGTAGTGGGTGAGGGCGGCTAGCTCCTCGGGTACCAGATCCCCCTTGGTACCGGGGGCGGTACGGTGAGCGTAGTAACTGGCGAGGCCGCACTCCATGATGGTCTCTGCCACCGCCTGACAACCGGGGCAACACATGGGGCGAACAATCCCCTTTATCTCGAGGGAATAGCCACTATTGGCGGGTACCGGCTCGCCACAGTGAAAACAGGGAGTCATGCGCTATGCCCCCCTGAATGCAGAATGCAAGCAGCAGGGGCGGTGGCGATAACCGGCTCGCCACAGTGAGAACAGCCGGTCATGGCTTAGCGTCCTTTCGGGTCGAGTTCGACAGGGGCCAGGGTCGGCAGCTGGACGGTCTCTTGCAATCGCCACTCGTGGTCAAAGGCATCGACCCGAATGTGCCACTTGCCGACCAGCGGCTTGTCGAAATGGAGGCGATAGGTGCCGCTCGCATCGGCGGTGATCATGTGTTCGCTGTCCTGACCGGCCAAGGTCGGGTGGAACAATGAGAGATAGAGAGCTTGCCCGGCAGGAATGTCACCGCTGATGGGTTTGAGGGTCAGCTCGTTGCCGTCAACTTCCAGCCCAAAGCGGATATTGAGGGCTTCGGAGCGGTCAAACTTGCTCAAGTCCTGATTGATCTCTTTCCCTTGTTTGTAATAGTCCTCGGCCACCAGATTGACCCCATCCTTGCTGGCGATGATGGCGGTGGCGATGCTGCCGACAACGGCGGCAGTGGGGAGGGCGATGATAAACCAGGGCCAGAATTGGCGATACCACGGTTTGGATAGAGGTTGGGTCATGATTGCTACTGCCATGAAACGAATGATTAACGTGGAAGATGGTTTTTACGCAACACAAGATAACAAAAAGCCTCGAGGAGTCGAGGCTTTTTGCTGTGTAATCACGTGTTTATCACATGTTACAACGTTACGGGCGAACCTTATTTGGCAGACTGTTGATGAGACAGGCTGTAAACGTAGGAGGCCAGCAGGTGAACCTTGTCCTCACCCAGAATATCTTTCCAGGCTGGCATCACGCCGTGACGACCGTGGGTGATGGTTTGTACCACCACTTCGCGGGAGCCACCGTAGAGCCAGGTGTTGTTGGTCAGATCTGGCGCACCGACGGCGATACCGCCCTTGGCATCGGCCCCGTGGCAAGCTGCGCAGATGGCAAAGCGTGCTTCACCTTTCTTCGCTTCCACCAGGTCGACCTTGCGACCGGAGAGGCTCAGCACATAGGAGGCCACTTCCTGAACGCCATCTTTGCCGAGGAT
The DNA here is from genome assembly GCF_040908025.1 of Aeromonas sp. R9-2. Taxonomy (NCBI): domain Bacteria; kingdom Pseudomonadati; phylum Pseudomonadota; class Gammaproteobacteria; order Aeromonadales; family Aeromonadaceae; genus Aeromonas; species Aeromonas sp. R9-2. The sequence continues at coordinate 518,645 of NZ_JBFOCX010000024.1, read as the reverse complement.
TTCACCCCAGGCAGCCATGATCCCCTGACGACCGCCCATGATGGTGGTCTTGATTTGATCAGGCTGGCCGCCCCATTGCCATTCGCTGTCGGTCAGGTTCGGGAAGCCGCGGCCACCACGGGCATCGGAGCCGTGGCACTGGGAGCAGTTCTGCAGGAACAGACGCTGACCCACTTTCAGGGCTTCCGGATCCTTGGCGATCTCGGTGATGGCACGATAGGTTTTGCCATCCGCTTCATAGGTGAGTTCACGGAACTTGGCGCCGTAGATCTCGTCAGCCTTGGCGACCTCGCGGTCATACTCCACCGCGCGACCTTCAGCCTTGGCCGATTCGGTTGCAGCCTTGGATTCGGCCAGCGAGCGCACGTCCTGGTTGGAACTTTGCCAGCCCAGCAGACCTTTGAAGTTGCCAAGTCCCGGGAAGGCGACCAGATAGACCAGACCGGTGACGATGAAGAAGAGGAACATGTAAGTCCACCACTTCGGCAGCGGGTTGTTGATCTCCTCGATGCCATCGAAGGAGTGACCCATCGATTTGCCTTCTTCAACACCCATCTTGTCCTTGCGGCACCACATCAGCAGCAAGAAGCAGCCGAGGATGGTTCCCAGACTGATGACAGTCACAAAAATGCTAAACAGAGTGCTCATTATTGTTTCGCTCCTGCGTTCTTTTTATCAGCACCGGGTTGCTCATCATCGGCAAAAACCAGATTGGCAGCCTCGTCGAAAGAGGTCTTGCGGCGTTTGCTGTAGGCCCAGACGATGATGCCAATCATGATGGCCATCAACAGCAGGGTATACAGACCGCGAAATGTGCCGTAGTCCATCTTCGCCTCCTTATTTCAGGGCATGACCCAGTGATTGCAGATAGGCCACCAGCGCATCCAGCTCGGTTTTGCCCTTGACGGCTTCGCCCGCACCCTGAATATCGGCGTCGGTATAGGGCACACCGAAGTGATCGCGGAATAGCGCCAGCTTCTTGGCGGTCATCTCGCCGGTCAGCACATTGGTATCAAGCCAGGGATAGGCGGGCATGTTGGATTCCGGTACCACATCGCGCGGGTTGATCAGGTGAACCTTGTGCCACTCGTCGGAGTAGCGGCCACCAACACGGGCCAGATCCGGACCAGTACGCTTGGAGCCCCACAGGAAGGGGTGCTCCCAGACGCTCTCACCGGCGACCGAGTAGTGACCGTAACGCTCGGTTTCGGCACGGAACGGACGGATCATCTGGCTGTGGCAGTTGGTGCAGCCTTCGCGAATAAAGATGTCGCGTCCTTCCATCTGCAGAGCGGTGTAGGGCTTGAGGCCCTCCACCGGCTCGGTGGTTTGCTTTTGGAAGAACAGCGGAGTGATTTCAACCAGGCCCCCCAGACTGATGGCGAAGATGATGCCGACCACCAGCATGGGAACGCTTTTTTCAAATATTTCGTGACGGTTATTGTTGCTCATGGGTTGACCTCTTCAATCATGCTGGCTGGGCGACAGGTTCCAGAGAACCTTTGGGCGCAGTGATGGTGCGATAGGCGTTGTAAGCCATCAGCAACATGCCGGTGACGAAGAAGCAGCCTCCCAGGAAGCGCACGAAATAGAAGGGATAGGATGCCTGCAGCGCTTCAACGAAGCTGTAGGTCAGGGTGCCGTCTTCGTTGACTGCACGCCACATCAGGCCCTGCATCACGCCGGAAATCCACATGGCAACGATGTAGAGCACGGTGCCCACGGTCGCCAGCCAGAAGTGAACGTTGATCAGCTTGACGCTGTACATCCGGCCCTGGCCGAACAGGTTCGGGATCAGGTGATAGACAGCACCAATGGAGACCATGGCAACCCAGCCCAGCGCACCGGAGTGAACGTGACCAACGGTCCAGTCTGTGTAGTGGGAGAGGGCGTTGACGGTTTTGATCGCCATCATCGGGCCTTCGAAGGTCGACATGCCGTAGAAAGAGAGAGAGACGATCAGGAAGCGCAGGATGGGGTCATAACGCAGTTTGTGCCAGGCACCGGAGAGGGTCATGATGCCATTGATCATACCGCCCCAGGAGGGGACGAACAGGATCAGGGACATCACCATGCCCAGTGACTGAGCCCAGTCTGGCAGTGCGGTGTAGTGCAGGTGGTGCGGACCGGCCCAGATATAGAGGGAGATCAGCGCCCAGAAGTGGACGATGGAGAGGCGATAGGAGTAAACCGGACGACCGGCCTGCTTGGGCACGAAGTAGTACATCATCCCCAGGAAGCCAGCGGTCAGCAGGAAGCCTACCGCGTTGTGGCCATACCACCACTGCACCATGGCGTCCATGGCGCCGGAGTACATGGAGTAGGACTTCATGCCGGAGAGCGGCACTTCCATGTTGTTGACAATGTGCAGCACCGCAACGGTGATGATGAAGGCGCCGAAGAACCAGTTCGCCACATAGATGTGGGAGGTGGTGCGCTTCATCAGGGTGCCGAAGAAGACGATGGCATAGGCGACCCATACCACAGTGATGGCGATATCAATCGGCCACTCCAGCTCGGCATACTCTTTGGCGGAGGTGAAACCCAGCGGCAGAGAGATGGCGGCAGAGAGGATGATTGCTTGCCAGCCCCAGAAGACGAAGGTTGCCAGCGGGCCACCAAACAGTCTGGTTTGACAGGTGCGCTGCACCACGTAAAACGAGGTGGCCATCAGTGCACTGACGCCGAAGGCGAAGATCACTGCGTTGGTATGGAGGGGCCGCAGACGACTGTAAGTCAGCCACGGGGTCTCGAAGTTGAGGGCAGGCCAGATCAACTGGGCTGCGATCAGTACGCCAACCGACATGCCGACAATTCCCCAGACAATCGTCATGACGGTAAACTGGCGAACAACGGTGTAGTTGTACTCAGGATGGTTAGTTGTATGGCTCATCGTTATATTCCGCTTCCGATGCTGCTGTTGTTTGGTTTTGTATCCGGAGGACCGGACTGGCTTCATCAGCCACCGCCGACCAGTTGTTAACATCTGTTAACGAAAGGAAAAGCAAAAGATGGCTAAATGAAAACTGCATGGGAATGATACTGAAGTGACAGGTAAAATAACAGTATAAACAGTGATATATTTGGCTCCGTCCGGTCTCGATATGGCAGTTTTTTACCTTGTTCGAGATCACAAAAAACTATTTTAATTGCATCTTAATCGGGCTGTTTTTGATGAAAGAGAGACTTACCGCACGTAAAGTTTTGCACCTCGTACTGGTATTGGCGCTGTTATTGGCGCTGATGGCCTATCGCACCTGGTTTTTGGCCGATAACAGCGTCTCTGCTGACCAGAAAAAAGATCAGATTTGTGATCTTTCCCACACCCCTTGCAGCGCGCTGATTGGTGACAAGCCGCTGACGGTCGCCATCAAGGAATTACCGCTGCGCGCTGAACATGACTTTGCCATCGCTATTAGCGGCGGCGATCCGGCCATCAAACCGGTGAAAGCGACACTCGAAGGCAAAGATATGTTTATGGGCACCATTCCGGTGAACTTTGAACAAATAGACGGACAGTGGCAGGGGGTAACCCAGGTGGGGAGTTGTACATCACCCGTCATGATCTGGTTGTTAAATATCGAGTGGAGTAATGGTCAACGCCAGCAATTGGCGCTTTCCGTTGCCCGGGAATAACGGCGCAAGGAGCGGGGAGTGGAAAAAATATTTGAAATTTCCCGGCCAGGCGTTACCTTCCCCAAACCATCAGGGAGTGAAATTCATTTAATCATGATTGAAAAACAACCGTTTTATCGCACCCTCAACCAGCAGGCCAAGGCGCTGCTGGAGGGGGAAACCGATCTTATTGCCAATCTGGCCAACCTCTCCGCACTGCTTAATCAGGAGCTGGAGGAGATCAACTGGGTCGGTTTTTATCTGTTGCAGGGCGAGACCCTGGTATTGGGGCCATTTCAGGGCAAACCGGCCTGCGTGCGGATCCCGGTCGGCCGCGGGGTGTGTGGTACAGCAGTGGCAGAGGGGAAAACCCAGCTCATTGACGATGTCCACCAGTTCGACGGTCACATCGCTTGCGATGGCGCGAGCAACTCGGAAATCGTGATCCCGCTGCGCCGTGGTGGCGAGATCATCGGGGTACTCGATATCGACAGTCCGATTTTTAACCGTTTCGACCAAGAAGACCGGATTGGCCTCGAAGAAACGGTGCAAATTTTGGAAAGCATGCTCTAAGTCATTGCTAGATGGTTCGCAAAAGGCCCCAAGCTCTCTATAATGGGGCCTTTGTTGTGCTCGGGACGTGCCCGTGCGTTTATATGAAAGCCAAGGTTATACATGGAAAACACTGAGAAGCTGAAGAACAGTAAAGAGATCGTTGCCTACCTGGTCGAGAAATTCCCGGCCTGCTTCGTTGCTGAAGGAGAGGCCAAGCCGCTCAAGATTGGCATCTTCCAGGATTTGGCCGAGCGTCTTGCTGACGATGCCAGAGTCTCCAAGACCATGCTGCGTTCCGCACTGCGTCAATACACCTCCAGCTGGCGCTACCTGCACGGCCTCAAAGCTGGCCAGGCTCGCGTTGATCTGGATGGCAACCCGGGCGAACTGCTGACCGAAGAGCACATCGAGCACGCCAAGCAAGCTCTGAAAGAGAGCAAAGAGCGCGTATTCGCCAGCCGTCGTACCAATACCAAAGAGAAGGATGAGAAGGCCAAGAAGCCCCGTCGTCCTGCTGTGCGCAAAACCGAGAAAGCTGATGTAGCTGCCAAGCCGAAAGCTGCCGCCAAGGCACCGGTCGCTGACGCTCCGCTGGTTAAAGTGGATGCCGCTACGCTGAAAGTGGGCCAGGATGTGCGCGTCGTTATGGGTAAATTCCCGGTTCCGGCAACCATCAAGGAAGTAACCAAGGACGATGTACAGGTCCAACTGCAGACCGGCATGATGGTGCGGGTCAAATCAGAGCACTTGGTTCTCTAAGGAGACAAATGTTGAAGCATGGCGTAATTCGTTTTTCCCTCGTTGCCTGTAGCCTGGCGCTTGCCGGGCTTGCACAGGCCATCGAGCCGGTGCTCAAGGAGAGTGATTTGCCTGTGTTGGCTCAAGAGAGCCAACATGCTACGGCCAGCAAGCGAATTACCAATCTGTTTACCCGCTCGCACTACAAACAGTTCAAGCTGGACGATGCCTTTTCCTCCGTGATTTTCGATAAATATCTGGAGAATCTGGACTACAGCCGCAACCTGTTTTTGGCCTCTGATATCAGCCGTTTTGAAAAGTACCGTAACGGTTTTGACACCGACCTCGAAAGAGGCCGTCTGGCTCCCGCCTACGAGATGTTCAACCTGAGTCAGCAGCGGCGTTATGAGCGATTCGAATACGCCCTCAAACTGCTTGATACTCCTTTCGATTTTACCCAGACCGACAACTATGTGTTTGATCGGGAAGGGGCGGCTTGGCCCAAAGATGAAGCAGAGCTCAACGAGCTGTGGCGTCAGCGGGTCAAGTTCGATGCCCTGAGTCTCAAGCTCAGCGGCAAGGAGTGGCCCGAGATCAAGGAGCTGCTTGGCAAGCGTTACAACAACGCCATCAAGCGGATGTCCCAGACCGAGAGCGAGGATGTCTTCCAGCTCTTCATGAACTCCTTCGCTCGCGCCATCGAACCGCACACCAGTTACCTCTCACCGCGCAGTGCCGATCGTTTCAACACCGAGATGAACCTCTCGCTGGAGGGGATTGGTGCCGTGTTGCAGGCTGAAGATGACTTTACCGTCATCCGTTCTCTGGTGCCCGGTGGCCCGGCTGCCAAATCCAATCACCTCAAACCCGATGACAAGATCACCGGGGTAGGGCAGGAAGATGGCAAGATTGTCGATGTGATCGGCTGGCGTCTTGATGACGTGGTCGAGCTTATCAAGGGGCCCAAAGGGAGCAAGGTCAAGCTGGAGATCCAGCGCGGCAAGGGCGCAACCGCCAAGACCGAGCAGATCGAGCTGACCCGCGACAAGGTGCGCCTTGAAGATCGGGCAGCCAAGTCCAAGGTGATTAACGCCGAAGGCAAGAAGATAGGCGTCATCGAGATCCCGAGTTTCTACGTCAATCTGCACGATGACGTGATCAAGGAGCTCTCCAGCCTGAACAAGAAGAAGATCGATGGCTTGATCATCGATCTGCGCGGTAACGGCGGCGGCGCCCTGACCGAAGCTTCCGCCCTGAGCGGTCTCTTCTTTGCCAGTGGTCCCGTGGTGCAAATTCGTGATCATATGGGCCGTATCACGGTCAATGGCGATGATGATGGCAACGTCTACTACGGCGGCCCCATGTCGGTGATGATCGACCGTTACAGTGCCTCGGCCTCCGAGATCTTCGCTGCGGCCATGCAGGATTATGGCCGCGCGTTGATTCTGGGTGAAAACTCGTTCGGCAAGGGGACGGTGCAGCAGCATCGCAGCCTCGCCAAGGTCTATGACTTCTACGAGCAGCCGCTCGGTCACGTGCAGTACACCATCGCCAAGTTCTACCGGATCGACGGTGGCAGCACCCAGAACAAGGGCGTTGCGCCGGATATCAGCTTCCCGACACCGGTTGCTCCGGAAGAGACGGGCGAAAGCCGTGAGTTCAATGCGTTGCCGTGGGACAAGATTGCCTCCGCCAACTACGAGAAACTCGGCAACTTCGCCAGCGTACTGCCCAAGTTGCAGGCGGCGCACGATGCCCGGATCGCCAAGGATCCCGAGTTTGCCTATGTGATGCAGGACATCACCGACTACAAGGAGGAGAAAGACAAGAAGTCGGTCTCCCTCAACGAGGCGGAGCGTGTTGCAGAGCAGGCGAAACAGGATGAGAAAGCGCTCAAACGTACCAACGAGCGTCTGGCACGTCTTGGTAAGCCGGCGGTGAAGAGTCTGGATGAACTGCCCGCTGATTTTGAAGCGCCCGATGAGTATCTCATCGAAGCGGCCAATATCACGGCGGATCTGGCCAAGGTCAGCAAACGCAGCTGACAAGGCACCTCCAATGCACAAGGGCGACTGCGGTCGCCCTTTCTTTTTGTCTGGCGTATCTGACGTCATGCAAATTGTTTGACCCCGCCAGTTGGTTGTGACAGCCTCTTTCTCGCCTTTAACAAGCGTGGAAGCAGACAATAATGACCGATCACTCCGAGGCCATGACGGCCAAATATCGCCAGGATTATCAGGCGCCGCTCTACTGGATCGACACCATCGACCTCGATTTCCAACTGCAGGAGCCGCTGACCCAGGTCACCGCCATCACCCGCATTCGTCGCAACGGTGAGCACAATGCGCCGCTGACCCTCGATGGTGAACAGCTGACTCTCAAGAGCGTTGCCATCGATGGCATTCCCTGTGACCACTACGAGCAAGGCGAGAGCAGTCTGACCCTGTTCAACCTGCCGGCCGAATGTGTGCTGACCATCGTCACCCTGCTGGATCCGGCCGCCAACACCGCGCTGGAAGGGCTCTACAAATCGGGTGATGCCTACTGCACCCAGTGTGAAGCGGAGGGCTTTCGCCGCATTACCTATTATCTGGATCGCCCCGACATTCTGGCGCGCTACAGCACCCGCATTACCGCCGACAAAGCCCAGTTCCCCTTCCTGCTCTCCAATGGCAACAAGGTCGACAGCGGTGATCTGGATGGCGGCCGTCACTTCGTGCAGTGGCAGGATCCTTTCCCCAAACCCAGCTACCTGTTTGCGCTGGTGGCCGGTGATTTCGATGTGGAGCGCAGCCACTACACCACCAAGAGCGGCCGCAAGGTGGCCCTCGAGATCTTCGTCGACAAGGGCAACCTCGATCGCGCCGGTTTTGCCATGGAGAGCCTCATCAACTCCATGCGCTGGGACGAGCAGCGTTTTGGCCTCGAGTATGATCTCGACATCTACATGATCGTTGCGGTGGACTTCTTCAATATGGGCGCCATGGAGAACAAGGGGCTCAACATTTTCAACTCCAAGTTCGTGCTGGCCAATCCGGCCACCGCCACCGACAACGACTACCACGGTATCGAACGGGTGATCGGCCACGAATATTTCCACAACTGGACCGGCAACCGCGTCACCTGTCGTGACTGGTTCCAGCTCAGCCTGAAAGAGGGGCTGACGGTATTCCGGGATCAGGAGTTCTCCTCCGATCTGGGCTCCCGTGGCGTCAACCGCATCAACAACGTGCGTACCGTCCGCGGCCCGCAGTTTGCCGAAGATGCCGGCCCCATGGCACACCCGATCCGCCCGAATGTGGTGATCGAGATGAACAACTTCTACACCCTGACCGTTTATGAAAAAGGGTCGGAAGTGATCCGCATGATGCACACCCTGCTGGGGGAAGATGCCTTCCAGGCCGGTATGCGTCTCTACTTCGATCGTCACGACGGCTCGGCCGCCACCTGCGATGATTTTGTGCAGGCGATGGAGGATGCTTCCGGTGTCGATCTTGGCCGTTTCCGCCGCTGGTACAGCCAGTCAGGCACCCCCGAGCTGACCGTCACCGACGAGTATGATGCCGCCAGTGGTATCTATCGCCTCCATGTGAGCCAGCACACCCCGCCGACCCAGGATCAACCGCAAAAGCTGCCGCTGCATATCCCTCTCGACATCGAGTTCTATGACGAGCAGGGTGCAGTCATCCCGTTGCAGTATCAGGGCAAGGCCATCGGCAACGTGCTCGACGTGCTGGAAGCGGAGCAGACCTTCGAATTCGATCGGGTGCCGGTCAAGCCGGTTCCCTCCCTGTTGCGGGACTTCTCCGCGCCGGTCAAGCTCCACTATGACTACAGCGACGAAGCGCTCGCCTTTCTGATGCGCTTTGCCCGCAACGAGTTTGCCCGCTGGGATGCGGCCCAGATGCTGATCAACAAGGCGGTCATCGACGGGGTGGCGCGGGTCCAGCACGGGCAGGGGGTTGAGCTCTCCCAAACCCTGCTGGCCGCCTTCGTCGCCATTCTGGAGGATAGTGATCTCGATTTGGCCCTCAAGGCGGAGATCCTGGCGCTGCCCGGTGAGGCGACCCTGGCCGAGCTGTTCGAGGTGGCCGATATCGATGCCATTCATCAGGTGCGCGACGCGATCCACACCCGTCTTGCCGAGGCCTTTGGGGCGCGCTTGGCGGCGACCTATCAGAGCCTGCGTCTGAATGGTTATCAGGTGGTGCATGCCGACATGGCCAAGCGGGCCCTCAAAGGGGTAGTGCTCGGCTATCTGGCTGCGCTGGATGCAGAGCATGCCGATGCGCTGGTGCGCGAGCAGTATGCAACTGCCGACAACATGACCGACACCCTGGCGGCGCTGCAGGTGGCCAACGGTTATCTGTTGCCATGCCGCGCCGCGCTTTTGGTCGACTTCGAGGGCAAGTGGGCCAAGGATGGACTGGTGCTGGACAACTGGCTGCGGCTGATTGGCAGCAAACCGGCTGCCGATGTGCTTAGCGAAGTGAAACAGGCGATGAATCACCCCACTTTCAGCATTCGCAACCCGAACCGGCTGCGGGCGCTGATCGGCAGTTTCGCCATGAGCAATCAGGTGCAGTTCCATGCGGTGGATGGCAGCGGTTACCGCTTCCTGACCGATCTGCTGATCGAGCTCAACGAGGTCAATCCGCAGGTGGCCTCCCGCCTCATCACGCCGCTTATCCAGTTCAAGCGACTGGATGAGGCGCGCAAGGCCCTGATCCGCGCCGAGCTGACCCGTCTTGCCAACCTTGAGGGGCTGGCGCGGGATCTGTTCGAGAAGGTCAGCAAGGCGCTGCAGCAGTAACTGTCGACGGGGCAGGGGCGTTAACGCGCCTGCCCCACATTGATGTGCCGTGTGATCAGGAGCAAGCGTGAAGCAGTTTACTTTTCGGCTCTCATTGAATAGCGATGAGGTGATGCTGATGTATCAGGGCCATGCCAGACGGCTGGTGGTGCGCAGCGAACAGGGATTAACCCTGGAACTTGGCATAGAAAAAATACGCCCCTTTGTCGCCATCAATGGTGTGCATGGCTATTTTCGGCTCAAAACCCAGGACGATTACCGCTTTATCAGTCTCGAACGCATAAATTAACAAAAATCGAACAGATTACCGACTGTTTATCTGCTTTGCGTCACTATCTATCCGGTAAACTGGCACAAAGGTAGTGGTAATTTCTGTATTTTTGGTTATTTGCAAAATTTCTCACAGTTTAAGCCGTGATCTGCACCTTGTTTTTAACATCTCGTTAGCACCTTTCCTCGCCTTCCCTTATCCAAGCCATTACACTTCGCAACAACTCTGCACCAGCGGGTAACCAGGGTGGTTGCCTCTGCGTCGGTGGTTAATGTCGTCCGATAAGGAATATAAAAATGGCATTGAAAGACGCCCCTACCTCAGTTCTGCTCGAAAACGTTCTCAGCCTGATCCATCAGAAGTTGCCCAAAAACAGTGCCTCTCTGGTCGAGCGCTTCGTTGCCAAGTTCTACGGCAACATGGCGAGCTCCGACCTGCACGATCGCAATGACAGCGATCTCTACGGCGCGGCCCTGAGCCTGTGGAATGCCCTCAATCAGCGCAGCGGTACCGATCCCTACATCCGGGTCTACAATCCCGAGCTGACCCGTCACGGCTGGCAATCGCCCCATACCATCGTCGAGGTGATCCTGCAGGACTCCCCCTTCCTGGTGGACTCCATTCGGATGGCGCTCAAGCGGCTCAATATCACCGCCCACATGATGCTGCACCAACCGCTGCACCTCATTCGTGGTGCGGATGGCAAGATTGACGCCATTCTGGAGCTCGACAACACCGACGGGCAGACCTCGGTTGAAACGGCCTTCCTTATCGAGATCGATCACCTCACCAGCGAGCAGCAGATGGCCGCGCTGGCTGCCGAGCTCAACTCGGTGGCCGGTGAAGTAGCGCTGGCAGTCGGCGACTGGCAGCCCATGCTAGCCAAGCTCAATGAGATCATCGACGAACTTCCCAAGCGCAAGCACCCGGTCAGCAAGGAGGAGGTGGCCTCCTGCGTTGCTTTCCTCAAATGGGTGGCTGCCCACAACTTTACCCTGATGGGGTATCGCCGTTACGACGTCAAGGCGGTGGAGGGGGATCACGAGATCCTGCCGCAGGCGAGCTCCAGCCTGGGGCTGATGAAGAACTCCATCAAGGAGGTAGGCCAGCGTCTTGGCAACATGCCGGCCAGTGCCCGTCACGCCGCTCTGAGTTCTGACCTGCTGATCCTCACCAAATCCAACAGCAAGTCCCGGGTGCACCGTCCGGCTTATGTGGATTACATCGGCATCAAGCGCTTTGACGAGCATGGCAAGGTGATCGGGGAAGATCGCTTCATCGGCCTCTACGCCTCTTCCATCTACAACACCAGCGCGACCCAGATCCCGCTCATCAGCCATCGTCTCGAACGCATCATGGCTGCCTCCGGTCACGAGAAGGGATCCCACGCCTACAAGGCGCTGCTGAACGTATTGGAAACCTACCCGCGCGATGAGCTGATCCAGGCCCGCGAAGAGGAGCTGTTGGCCACCGGTCTTGGGGTGCTGGAGATGCAGGAGCGGGACATGCTGCGGCTGTTCGTGCGCCGCGATGTCTATGGTCGCTTCTTCTCCTGCATGGTCTATGTCACCAAGGAGCGCTACAACACGGCGCTGCGGATCAAGACCCAGCAAATTTTGCAGAAATATTTTGGCAGCAATGAAGAGGTGGAGTTCAACGTCTACTTCACCGAAGGCGTGCTGGCGCGGACCCACTACATAGTGCGGGTCAACAACAACAACGTGGATGTGGATGTGAACGAAGTACAGAACAACCTGATTGAAGCGGCCCGCAGCTGGGACGACAGACTCGACTCCGTGCTGCTTTCCCACTATGGCGAGGCCCGTGGCAACGAGCTGCGCCGCCGTTTCAGCACCGCATTCCCCCGCGCTTACAAGGAAGATGTGCTGCCGGGCTCGGCCGTGGCCGACATCATGGCGCTCGATAACCTGAGCGAAGCCGAGCCGCTGGGCATGCTGTTCTACCGCGCGCAGGAGGAGGAGAACGACCGTCGGGTACGGCTCAAGCTGTTCCATCGCACCGAACCCATTCACCTCTCAGACGTGCTGCCGATGCTGGAGAACATGGGACTGCGGGTGATAGGTGAGACCCCGTATCAGGTACGCACTCCGGGGGGCGATCTGTTCTGGATCCTCGACTTCTCCATGTTGCTGCACGGCGAGCAGCCCTTTGATCTGGCTCAGAGCCAACAGCGCTTCCAGCAGGCCTTTGCTGCCATCTGGAACAAGCAGCTGGAAGATGACGGCTTCAACCGGCTGGTATTGGGGGCGGGTCTCACCGGCCGCCAGGTGTCGGTGCTGCGCGCCTATGCCAAATACATGCGCCAGACCGGCGTCTCCTTCAGCCAGTCCTATATCGAAGAGACTCTGACCCGTTATCCCGATATCGCCCAACAGCTGTTTACCCTGTTTGAGCAGCGCCTCGACCCGGCTGGCAAGCAGGATGCCAAAGCAGAAGCCAAGCTGCATGAAGAGCTTGCCGCCAAGCTGGATCAGGTGGCCAACCTCGATGACGATCGCATCATTCGCCGCTATGTGGAGATGATCGACGCTACCCTGCGCACCAACTACTACCAGCTGGACAAGGCGGGCAACATCAAGCCCTACATCTCCTTCAAACTGGCTCCCTCAAGCATCACCGACATGCCGCTGCCGCTGCCGAAATTCGAGATCTTCGTCTACTCGCCGCGGGTGGAAGGGGTACATTTGCGCTGGGGTAAAGTGGCTCGTGGCGGTCTGCGCTGGTCCGATCGCAAAGAGGACTTCCGCACCGAAGTGCTGGGTCTGGTGAAAGCCCAGCAGGTGAAGAACACCGTCATTGTGCCGGTGGGGGCCAAGGGCGGCTTCTACTGCAAACAGATGCCGGTGGGGGCAACCCGCGCCGTCATTCAGGAGGAGGGCAAGGCCTGTTATCGCCTGTTTATTCGCGGTCTGCTCGATGTGACCGACAACATCATCGGCGGCGATGTGATCCCGCCGACATCCGTGGTGCGTCACGACGAGGATGACTACTACCTAGTGGTCGCCGCCGACAAGGGCACGGCGACCTTCTCCGACATCGCCAACGAAATAAGCCTCGAATACGGTCACTGGCTCGGCGATGCATTCGCCTCCGGCGGCTCGGTCGGTTACGACCACAAGAAGATGGGTATCACCGCCCGCGGTGCCTGGGAGTCGGTCAAACGGCATTTTCGTGAAATTGGCGTCAACTGCCAGACCACCGACTTCACTTGCGTGGGGATTGGGGACATGGCCGGCGACGTGTTCGGCAACGGCATGCTGCTCTCCGAACACACCCGGCTGGTGGGCGCGTTCAACCACATGCACATCTTCGTTGACCCTACTCCGGATGCGGCCAAGAGCTTTGTCGAACGCCAGCGCCTGTTCGATCTGCCGGGTTCCAGCTGGGATGACTACAACCGCGAGCTGATATCACAAGGGGGCGGCATCTTCTTGCGTTCCGCCAAGTCCATCAAGCTGAGCCCGGAAATGCAGACACTGCTCGGCACCGACAAGGCCAGCATGGCGCCGAACGAGCTGATCAAGGCGCTGCTTTGCCTTAATGTCGACCTGCTGTGGAATGGCGGCATTGGCACCTATGTGAAGAGCGCTCGCGAGAGCGATGGGGAAGTGGGCGATCGCAGCAACGACTCACTGCGGGTCAATGGTCGCGATTTGCGGGCCCGTATCGTGGGTGAGGGGGGCAACCTCGGCTTTACCCAGCTTGGTCGGGTGGAGTACGCCAGTCAGGGCGGTCGCATCAATACCGATTTTACCGACAACGTGGGTGGGGTGGATTGCTCTGATAACGAGGTGAACATCAAGATCCTGCTGAACCAGTTGGTGGCCGCAGGGGATCTGACCCTCAAGCAGCGTAACCAGATGCTCTATGAGATGACCGACGACGTGGCGCAGATCGTGATCACCAACGCCTATCGCCAGTCCCAGTCCATCTCGGTCACCAGCTTCCGCGGCTCTGAACAACTGAAAGAGCAACAGCGCTTTATTCAGGGGCTGGAGCGGGAAGGCAAGCTGGACCGTGCGTTGGAGTTCCTGCCATCCGATGAGGAGCTTTCCGAGCGGATGGCGGCAGGGCAGGGACTGACCCGCCCCGAACTGGCGGTGCTGGTGGCTTACGGCAAGATGGTGCTGAAAGAGCAGCTCAACTGCCCGGAAGTGACCGACGAGCCCTTCCTCGCCAACATGCTGGTCACCAGCTTCCCGGCCAAAGTACAGCAGCAGTTTGGTGCCCAGCTGGCCGATCACCCGCTACGCGGTGAAATCATCGCTACCCGGGTGGCCAACATGCTGGTCAACGACATGGGGCTCAACTTCGCCAGCCGGATGAAGGACGAGACCGGTGCGTCAGTCGCCGAAGTGGCCTGCTGCTTCGCCATGGCCCGCGAAGTGTTTGGCATGAACCAGCTGTGGCGCGATATCGAAGAGTGCGACAACCTGGTTGATGCCCAGACTCAGCTCGAGCTGATGTTCTACAGCCGCCGTATCGTGCGCCGTGCCACCCGCTGGTTCTTGCGCGCCCGCAATCGCAGCTGGAGCATCAGCGAGAACATCGCCTTCTTCCGTCCTGCGTTCGAGACCCTCGGCACACACCTTTACGAGGTGATGGATGAGAGCGAAGTGGCCGAGCATCGTCAGGCTGTTGCCAAGTGGATGGAGAAACAGGTGCCGGAGGCCATTGCCCGTCAGGTCGCCCATATGAGCAGCCTCTTCTCCAGCCTGGATCTGGCGCAGATTGCCGCGGAGCACAAGACCGATATCCTGCGCGCCGCCAACGTTTACTATCGCCTCGGGGCCAAACTGGATCTTCACTGGTTCCTCGACCAGATCAACCATCAGCCGGTCGGCAACCACTGGCAGGCGATGGCGCGAGCCTCCTTCCGCGAAGATCTGGACTGGCAGCAACGCAGTCTCACTTCTGTGGTACTGGAAGGGTGCAAAGATCAGGGAGAATGCGCTACCATACTGGCCGACTGGATTTCGGAGCATGAGCAACTCTTGTCCCGTTGGACCCACATGTTGGCCGACTTCAAGACCACCAGTACCCACGAGTTCGCCAAGTTCTCGGTGGCCTTGCGAGAGTTGAACCTGCTCCAGTTGAATTGTCGGGCACTTTAATTGCCAGATTAAGGCATGACACCGACATTACACCCAAAGCCCCGGCCAGTTGCCGGGGCTTTCTTTAAGGAGCAAAGATGTTGTACCCCATCGCCAGGCATTTCCTGTTCAAACTCAATCCGGAACAGGCTCACGATCTCTCCATGAAATATTTGCCCCGCCTTCTCGGTACGCCACTCGATTGTTTCTTCCGCCAGAATTTGCCGAAACGCCCCGTCACAGTCATGGGGCTTTCTTTTGCCAATCCGGTGGGATTGGCGGCCGGTCTGGATAAAGATGGTGAGTGCATTGACGCGCTGGGCGCCATGGGATTTGGCTTTATCGAAGTTGGTACCGTCACCCCCAGACCCCAGAGCGGCAATGACAAGCCCCGCCTGTTCCGGGTTATTCCGGCAGAGGGGATCATCAACCGGATGGGATTCAACAACAAAGGGGTTGATCATCTGGTGGCCAAGGTAAAAGAGGCCAAATATCAGGGGGTCATCGGCATTAATATCGGCAAGAACAAAGACACTCCCATCGAACAGGGAAAGGATGATTACCTGATCTGCATGGACAAGGTTTATGATCATGCCGGTTATATTGCCGTCAATATATCTTCCCCTAACACCCCGGGGTTGCGTTCGCTGCAATATGGCGAGGCGCTGGATGAATTGCTGGCCGCCCTCAAGGTACGTCAGCAAGAGCTGGCCGCTCAATATAAAAAGTATGTGCCGCTGGCGGTTAAAATTGCCCCGGATTTAAGCCTTGAAGAAATAGATCAGGTGGCCGCTTCGCTGGTGCGTAATGGCATTGATGGGGTTATCGCCACCAATACCACCCTCGAGCGCGAGATGATTTATGACATGCCCCATGCCGGTGAAGCGGGTGGCTTGAGCGGTCGTCCGCTGCAACACAAGAGTACCGAGGTGATCCGCCATCTGGCCAAGGCGCTCAATGGTGCTCTGCCAATTATCGGTGTGGGTGGTATTGATAGTGCCATGGCCGCCCGTGAAAAATTGGCTGCCGGTGCCAGTCTGGTACAAATTTATAGCGGCTTTATTTATAAAGGGCCGGGGCTGGTCAAAGAGATTGTGACCAATATTTAAGAAATAGATGGAGGAGCCCTTTATTTGACGTTGCTGATTTCCTGCAGATGGAATAAAGTCAACTGGTAATTATCAAGTAAGGGCTCCAACATGTTTATCCAACCGACCGATAGCTGGCAATGGCACTATGATGCCCAGAATGACCGTCTGATGTTGGACCTGTCTGATAACATGTTATTTGCGACCGAGTATAAAGGGCGACAATTGGTGCCCAGTTCGTTTGCAGCCCAGCCTTTTTGTGTCGATGATGCCGCCCTCTATTATCAGTTGATGGATAAAGCAGCCGAACTTGAGTGGAGTATTCCGCATCAGGTTCAGTTGGTGCTTAATGCCATCGCGGTCAGTCGTTTTTATAAACCCCTGATGCCACAAAGCTGGTTTTTTAGTGAACAACATCCGCAAGTGATCCCGCAAAATGGTGATCTGGTCCTGATGAATACGCCCCATGGCAACGGCGAATTTATGGTCATTGAGGCAGGAGATCAGGCTAGCGTCTGTTTGAACCTCACTGCCGATCTGGTATTGACCACCAGTAAAACCTTGCCGCGTTTCGGGGTGATCAAGGTGATGAATAACCGGATGAAACCGCGTATTACCGTGACCGAGCAATATCGTCAGGTCAGTTGATATATATTCATCAATCTTTTTATCTCTGTGATTACACCGCTGCCTGTTTTAACTGTGGACACCTCAATCGCGCCTCGTTTCTGATCCTTCCCGCGAACATCTTGCCCATTCTCATTGATCTTCATGGTTGTGGTTCAGCCTCTTTTGAGGCTTGTTACATCTATTTGCACCTTGTGTTCTGACCCACGCAGTATCTTGGTCTTCCGTGCTGCAAGCATGGTGTCTCCCTCTTGTTTCGTTCGGCTTGTGTAGTGCCTCCACCTCAGCATCAACACATCACTCACTGAAGCGATTTTCTTCATACGACATTTTATGCTTGAAACGAGAGCTATTCTCACTTACATTTTGTTATAACATAACAAAATGGAGTTGCCATGAAGCCTCATATTCATCCTGATTATCGTTTGGTGCTGTTCCATGACACGGCGGCAGATGCCTTTTTCCTGGTCGGTTCAACCATCAAGAGCGATCGCCGCTATACGTGGCAAGACGGGAAGGAGTATCCCTATGTGTCGCTCGATGTTTCCAGCCAGTCGCACTCGTTCTATACCGGCAAGCAGAAGCAGGTATCGAGCGAGGGGAGTGTGGCCCGTTTCAACAAGCGCTTTGGCGCATTTTCAAGCAAGAAGGTGTCCTGAATGCAGGTTGTCTGTTCACTCAAATCCGCACGGGCGCGTCATCCCGATTGTCAGTTGGTACGCCGCCGCGGCAAATTGTTCGTGATTTGCAAAAACAATCCCCGTTTCAAGGCTCGTATGAAGTGATCCGCTAAATGATGTTTGGCCCCATGATCTCGCCATCGGGTAGTCATGGGGCCTTTTACCTTTTCGTCACCTATCAATCTGTTTCCATCCTGCTGTTTGCGCCGACTTTTGCATGCTCCAGCCCGCCTGATGGGGTATAATGCGGCACTATTTTTATGGGTTCCCCGTGAGCGTGATGAAAGAATTTTTTGCAACCTGCCCCAAGGGGCTGGAAAACCTGTTGGCCGATGAGCTGACCAATCTTGGCGCAGAGCAGGTCCGTGAGACCGTGGCTGGCGTCCATTTCAAAGGCGAACTGGCGATTGGCTACAAGGCCTGCCTGTGGAGCCGTTTTGCTTCCCGCATCGTGCTGGTGCTGTCCGAATTCCAGATGAACGACGATCTTGATCTCTATCTGGGCGCCCACACCATCCCCTGGGAAGAGCACTTCTCCGGCACCTCTACCATCGCGGTGGACTTTACCGGCACCAACCCCGCCATTCGCAATACCCAATATGGCGCGCTGAAAATCAAGGATGCCATCGTCGACCGCTTCACCAAGCGCGGTCACGTGCGTCCGGACGTGGACAAAAAGTCGCCGGATATTCGCATCATGGCGCACCTGGGCAAAGGCAAGGCCAATATCACGCTGGACTTGTCAGGCCCGGCGCTGCACCAGCGTTTCTATCGTCAGGGCACAGGTGAAGCACCGCTCAAAGAGAACCTGGCCTGCGCCATGATTGCCCGTAGCGGCTGGGCCGGTGAGCCCATGATGGACCCGATGTGTGGTTCCGGTACCTTGCTGATTGAAGCGGCCTTTATCGCCGCCGACATGGCGCCTGCGCTGCGCCGCGAGCGCTTCGGTTTCGATCGCTGGCTGCAGCACGATAGCGAGCTGTGGCAGAGCCTGATGATGGAAGCGCAAGTGCGTGCCAAACGCGGCATGCAGCGTTGCGAAGTAAAACTGTTTGGTTGCGATGCCGACCAGCGTGTGCTGCTCAAAGCCCGTGATAACGCCAAAGCGGCCGGTGTGGCCCACCTCATCACCTTCAAGCAGGCCGACGTCACCAAGCTGGAAAACCCGCTGCCGATGCCGGCAGTGGAAGGGGAGGCCCGCCAGGTTGGTATGCTGATCTCCAACCCGCCCTACGGCGAACGTCTCGGCGAATTTCCGGCCCTGCTGGAAGTGCATCAGGCGCTGGGCGATGCTCTGCGTCGCAGCTTCCAGGGTTGGAAAGTCTCCATTCTTTCCGCATCGCCCGAGCTGCTTAGCTGTCTGCGCCTGCGCGCTGACAAGCAATATCGCCTGTTCAACGGCGCCCTCGAGTGTCAGCTGCGTAACTACCAGATCGCACTGGACTCCGTGGCTTCCCAAAAAGAGGTGGCGCAGGACTTTGCCAACCGTCTGCGCAAGAATCTGAAAACCCTCGAGAAATGGGCCAACAAAGAGGGCATCGATTGCTATCGCATCTACGATGCCGACTTGCCGGAATACAACGCCGCCATCGACCGCTATCAGGACTATCTGGTGGTGCAGGAGTATGCCGCGCCCAAGGACATCCCCGCCCAGAAGACCCGTCAGCGTCTGCTTGACATGGTTCAGGCCGCCATCAAGGTGACCGGCATGGATGGCGAGAAGGTGATCCTGAAGGTGCGTGAGCGTCAGGAGGGCAAACAGCAATATCAGAAGCTCTCCGAAGAGCAGCACCGGATGGAAGTGCAGGAGTACGGCGCCCGTCTGTGGGTCAACCTCTATGACTATCTGGATACCGGCCTGTTCCTCGACCACCGTCAGACTCGCCGTATGCTGGGCCAGATGGCCAAGGGCAAGCGCTTCCTGAACCTGTTTGCCTACACCGGCAGTGCCACCGTGCACGCGGGTCTTGGCGGTGCCAGCGAGACCACCACGGTGGACATGTCCCACACCTACCTGAACTGGGCGCAGGACAACATGCGTCTCAACTCGCTGGTGGGCCGTCAGCACAAGTTTGTGCAGGCAGATTGCCTGAAGTGGTTGTCTGAAGCCGATGAGCAGTACGACCTCATCTTCATCGATCCGCCCACCTTCTCCAACTCCAAGCGGATGGACGAGAGCTTCGACGTACAGCGCGATCACCTGCTGCTGATGCAGCACCTGAAGCGCCTGCTGGCGGCGGACGGCACTCTGGTCTTCTCCAACAACAAGCGTCACTTCAAGATGGATCTGGCCGGTCTCGAGGCCACTGGTCTCAAGGCCCAGAACATCACCCAGAAGACGCGACCGAAGGATTTCGAACGTAACCAGCACATCCACAACTGCTGGATCATCACCCATGCGCCTGAGCAAGGCGAGGCGTGATGCTGACCCTGTTTCATACCGACGGTTGCCACCTGTGCGAGCAGGCCTGGGCGCTGGTGGAGGAGGCTGGTCTTGCCACCGCCACCCGCCAGTGCGACATCATGGATGATGAGCAGTGGCTTGCCGCCTATCGGGTGCGCATTCCGGTGCTGCGTGACGAAGCAGGCCGCGAGCTCGGTTGGCCCTTCACACTGGCCGAGCTAAAAAGCTGGGCCGCCCGTCAGGGGTGAGAGTGATTTGACGATAAAACGGGGGCAGACCCAGTCTGCTGCCCGTTTTTTTCATATGAAATAAGGAACACACATGGCTCTTTTAACATTGCACGGCGCATGTCTGTCGTTCAGTGATTTCCCGCTGCTCGACAATGCCGAATTGACCATCGAGCGGGGCGAGCGCCTCTGTCTGGTTGGCCGCAACGGGGCGGGCAAGTCCACTCTGATGAAGGTCATTGCCAGCGAATTGCCGCTGGACGACGGGCGTCTGGTGCTGCAACAAGATTTGAAAGTGACCCGCCTTGAGCAGGATCCGCCTGCTTCCAGCGAGCTGACGGTGTTTGACTATGCCGCAGAAGGGCTGGCGGGGGTGGGGGAGCTGCTCAAGCAGTATCATCACATCTCCATGGAGCTGGCGAGCGATCCGTCAGATGCCAATATTCGCAAGATGAGCGAGCTGCAAGAGCAGCTCGACTACCAGAACGGCTGGCAGTTCGAGACTCGTATCACTCAGGTGCTGACCCTGCTGGGGCTGGATCCCGACGTGACCCTCGACAGCCTCTCCGGTGGCTGGCTGCGCAAAGTGGCGCTGGCCCGTGCGCTGGCTTGCGATCCCGACTTGTTGCTGCTCGATGAGCCGACCAACCACCTGGACATCGAAGCCATCAACTGGCTGGAAGAGTTCCTCAAGGACTTTCGCGGCGCCATCGTCTTTATCTCTCACGACCGGGAGTTCATCCACAAGCTGGCGACCCGGATCATCGATCTCGATCGCGGCGTGATCACCTCCTGGCCCGGTAACTATGACGAGTACCTGCAGGGGAAAGAGGAGTGGCTGAGGGTCGAGGAGCTGAAAAATGCCGAGTTTGACCGCAAGCTGGCGCAGGAAGAGGTATGGGTACGCCAGGGGATCAAGGCCCGCCGTACCCGTAACGAAGGGCGAGTACGTGCTCTCAAAGCGATGCGGATGGAGCGGACCCAACGCCGAGAGTTGCAGGGTAAGGCCAAATTGCAACTGGATGAGGCAGGTCGCTCCGGCAAGTTGGTATTTGAAGCCGAAGGGTTGGGGCTCGATTTTGCCGATCGTACCCTGTTCCAGGGGCTGGATCTGCAGGTGCTGCGCGGTGACAAGATTGCGCTGGTCGGCCCCAATGGCTGTGGCAAGTCGACCCTGATCAAGCTGCTGCTTGGCCAGCTTGAGGCGACCCGCGGCTCGGTCCGTCAGGGCACCAATCTGGAGGTGGCCTACTTCGATCAGTACCGCGAGCAGCTCGATCCCGAGCAGACGGTGGTGGACAACGTCGGGGAGGGCAAGCAGGAGGTGATGGTGCGTGGCCGCTCCCGTCATATCCTCGGTTACCTGCAGGACTTCCTGTTCGAGCCCAAGCGGGCCCGTACGCCGGTCAAGGCGCTCTCCGGTGGCGAGAAGAACCGGCTGCTGCTGGCCAAGCTGTTCCTCAAGCCCAGCAACCTGCTGATCCTCGATGAACCGACCAACGATCTGGATGTGGAAACGCTGGAGCTGCTGGAAGAGCTGCTTTCCGACTACCCCGGTACCCTGCTGCTGGTGAGTCACGATCGTCGCTTCATCGACAACACAGTGACCGGCTGCTGGCTGTTTGAGGGGGATGGCCGCATCAGCGATTACGTGGGTGGTTACGCCGATATGATGGCGACCCGAGAACAGCAGAATGCCCAGCAACAGGCCAAGAGTGCACCGGTCAAGGCGCCCGAGCCGGTCGTTGCCGCCGCGCCAGAAGCGCCGAAGAAAAGCAAGAAGCTCTCCTACAAGCTGCAGCTTGAACTGGAAGGGTTGCCTGCTCGTCTTGAGCAGCTGGAAGCCGAGCTGGATGCGCTGCAAAGCGAGATCAACCAGCCAGGGTTCTTCTCGCTGCCGGCAGATAAAACCCAGCCGAAACTGGATGCGCTCAATGCCGCTGAAGCCGCGCTGGAGCAGGCATTTGCTCGCTGGGAAGAGCTGGAAGGACTCAAAAATCAGGAGTAAGTTCCCTGTAATTAAAACTTAATCCAGTTCAGTGCCTTGTGTCACATAGCCCGGTTAGGGTGGAAGTTTTTGTTTGACCGAGTGCGTTCGCAGGAGTAAAGATGAAAGCGACCGATGCAGAATTGGTCGCTTTTTTTGTTCCACGAAGAGGGTCGTAGATGATGAAGAGACAGAAGCGGGACCGTCTGGAAAGAGCTCGTGCTCGTGGTTATCAGGCTGGCGTGGTCGGCAAACAGAAAGAAGCGTGTCCGTATCAATGCCTGGATGCCCGAGGGCATTGGCTTGGTGGTTGGCGTGACGCCATGGAAGGGCGGGGCTCAGGCCTCTTCATGAAGTAAGTTACTTCATTACACTCATTACAAAAGGAAAGGGGCCGTTGTGGCCCCTTTGCGTTAATGCTGTTTTACCACCAATCAGAGAGATCAGAATGCGGTGGTATCTTTGAACAGGCCCACTTTCAGGTCTGTGGCGCTGTAGATTGGACGACCGTCGACTTCGACCACGCCATCAGCAATCCCCATCACCAGCTTGCGGTTGATGACGCGCTTGAAAGTGATCTTGTAGGTCACTTTCTTGGCTGTCGGCAGGATCTGGCCGGTGAATTTTACTTCACCTACGCCCAGAGCACGACCCTTGCCGGGGCCACCTTTCCAGCCAAGGAAGAAGCCAACCAGCTGCCACATGGCGTCCAGACCGAGACAGCCCGGCATCACGGGATCACCCGGGAAGTGGCAATCGAAGAACCAGAGATCGGGGGTAATGTCGAGCTCTGCCAGGATCTCGCCTTTGCCGTGCTCGCCACCGTTGTCATTGATCTTGACGATGCGATCCATCATCAACATGTTGGGGGCGGGCAGCTGACTGTTACCCTCACCAAAGAGTTCGCCACGGCTGCAAGCCAGCAGCTCTTCACGGGTAAAAGAGTTCTTGCCCTGTTCACACAGGGAAAGGCGGGCTTCCAGGGTCGAATTGTCTACGGTCACGCTGAGTTTCCTTCAAATGAGTAAAGCTGCGCCAATTTAGCTTACAGTTGTTCGCTAAACAACTCCGATCACTTCATCAGCGGCCAAACAGGCGCCCCAGCAGGGATTGCAGCAGTCCGACTTTGGCAGTGGAGCCGTTCAACTCGTCCAACCGCTCCTGAATACGGCCAAACAGGGTATCGGGCATATCAGGCTCACCGGCGACACAGCCAGTCAGCAACTCGATGGCCTCTTCCACATGATCCACCGGGTGGATGTGGAACTGGCCTGCTTCAACCGCTGCAATCACCTCGTCAGAGAGGTTCAGCTGCTGGATGTTGGTGCCCGGCAAAATGATCCCTTGCTTGCCGGTGATGCCGTGGATTTTGCACACCCGGAAGAAGCCTTCAATCTTCTCGTTCACGCCACCAACGGCCTGCACATTGCCAAACTGATCGACCGCACCGGTCACGGCGAAGTGCTGATAGATAGGCTGGCGGGCGAGGGCAGAGAGCAGGGCACACAAGCCGGTCAGTGAAGCGCTGTCGCCATCAATTTCGTGGTAAGACTGCTCGAACACCAGATTGGCCGACAGGGGGGAGGGGTTCTCTGCACCAAATTTGTTGGAGAGATAGCCGTGGATAATCATCATCGCCTTGGCGTGGATATGACCGGCCAGCTCCGCTTTGCGCTCGATATCCGCCACATCGCCATCACCAAGGTGTACGGTAGCAGTGAGGCGCACCGGCTCGCCGAAGTCATAGGGGTGACCGGAGACCTGAATGACCGACAGGCCGTTGATCTGGCCAATCTCTTCGCCATCGGTTTGCAGCAGGATCTGGCCGTCGATAACTCCCTGATCTGACTGCTCAACCAGATAGTTGAGGCGGTAATCCTGCTCTTCCAGTGCGCCGCGAATATGCTCGTCGGTGACCACATCGGATTCCAGCTCCCGGGCCAGACTGTCAGCCATCCGCATGATTGCGGAGAGTTGCACTTCGGAGAGCGACAGCCACTCCTGATGGTCACAGAGGCGACTGGCATGACGACAAAGGGCGGCGAGGGCGGCTGGCGTGAAGTCCAGCAGGCTCCAGCGCTGGCGCAGCCAGGCCAGGTACTGCAGAAATTCCTGCAGATCCTCTTCAATATTCACCTCTGACACCAGATCCGCGCGCAGGAAGATGCGTTCGGACATATCGCGATCCAGCATCTGGAACTCGGCCACGTCGAGTCGGTCACCCACCAGGATCAGCTTGAGCTTGATGGGGGTCGCTTCAGGCGCGAAGAAGGGGGTCAGGGTTTTCCCTTCCTGATAGGCGTTCCAGTCCAGCTCGCCTTTTTGCATGGCATTTTTCAGTTTGAACCAGAGGTGCGGCTGATCCAGCAGCTCGTCCAGTTGCAAAATGAGGTAACCGCCGTTGGCTTCGCGCAGTAAACCAGGCTCCAACAGGTGCTGATTGGCATACACAGAGCCTTGCTCGGTCTGGTAGTTGATGGAGCCAAACAGGGTATCCCAGTTGAGATCACGGCCATAAATTACCGGCGCTTCCTGCGCTTCGTGGTGGATCAGCAGGTTGATCAGAATAGGGTGCTGGAACTCCAGACCCAATGCCACGTGAGCCGCCAGATCGGAGAGGAAATCATCGATTTTCGGATCATTGTTCTGCTTGCGCATGATGCGGGTCACGATGCGTTCGGCATCGAGATGGTGGCTCAACAGCTTGAGCAGCTCGCCAACCATTTCGCAAAACTCAACACCGGTGCCCGGTTGCAGGCGCAGCCAGATAGGCTTGTAGGGGTTGTTCAGATTCTCGGTGTAGCAGAGATCAAACAGGTCACCATCCTTGCCATTGGAGTCGGCAATCAGCGTCTGGCAAACGCCTTCGTAATCTGCGCCGGGGAATCCGTTGAGCAGCATGACCGGACAGTCACCATCAAAACTGGCAAGACGTTTGATGCCGGAAATGGCTCTGGGTTGCAGCGCAGCAAAGGGGATAGATTCAAGCTCGCTAAGCTTTGGGAACTGTTCAATCGCAAAAGCGGGTTTTAATTGTTCTGATGTTAATTCAGCCACTTAAGACATCCGGTCGAAGATAGGATCAATTTTTGCCATTATACACAGTTCAATAAGTGGTGACAGGAAACAAGATATGCAATTTAACATAATATATATTATGCGCAGTCATGCTTGTAGGCAGAACAAAGGGGCCGGAGGCCCCTTGGGTTTGTAGTTAATGGCAATCAAGCTCAGAGACCAGCTTTGTGCCTTAGGATTGCTCCCGCATTCGATATGCTTTTGGCACATTCAAGGCTCATCAAATACTGCTCCATAGCCGCAATGTTGGTTGCGTTGCAGCTTTTAGATAAGACATCAACCACTTGATTAAACGTGCTTGTTGAACCCAGTCCACCTTTGGCGTCAGCTCTGGTCAGAATCTCATGTACCTGTGGATTACTGTAGTTACTCATATGCTTAACCCTCTGTAGTCAAAATGGATGAAATGCCAATCAATACTTAACTAAGCCCTAGATCCTTGCGCATATGATGGATTAGCTGCGACTTGGCTTGTATGAATCGTTCTGAATAGTCAGCATCGGAATAGTGAAGTCGCAGTAAAAAATACATAGAATCAATGGTTTGCTGGCTAGCCACGAGCTCTACTCTGGCAATAGTTACTGCTTGTTGCTGGTACTTTTCAGAAGCGCCAGAAAAAGCGATATCTGCATGATTCATCAGAAAGCACTCAAATGCAGCCTTGCGCTCATTGAAGAGACTCTCCGAATGTTTAGCTCTACGAGCAAGCAACTGCTGTATAACAGCAGCAAGAATGGAACCTAACCCTATGCCGGTTAATACCGTCGATAGTGTAGATACATCAATGTCCATCAAGCCTCCTGATGCCGATAACTAGCTTTATCGGCATCACCATCCTAGTCCTTATCAACGTTGTTCTGCTCAGTGCTATCTGGATCAGATCTCACGTACTTGACTCCATTGCGCTCATAAATATGAAAGTCAGGATGTTTTCCTTCGCGTACCTCTTCAATAAGCTTTTTACGAGGAACTGTCCCCCGCCCTGGAATGGTGTAAGTTTGGTTTTCGCCGTTCTTCCCATCCTTGTTACCACGAATATTCTTTGCCATATGCATCCCCTCTTTGAGCACAATGCTCCATACGGATATTGGGGCTATTGCTTGCAAACCAAGCCCTTACTGACAAAAAACCTACTTCGTAAGAGATAACACCCCTCGCCCGTGCATGGTGTGAGCATGGTTGTCTGGGAATTCCCCCCGTATTACTTTTTGGAGGTCTTCACGTTGAATGGAAATCAGGTGTGCACCGGAGTTGCTGGCCAAGGTCGACCCCAATGATGGGATTGGACGTGACTGATGAGGACTAGCAACCCGCTACGGGAACGGCGCTCGCTGGATGAGTTGACTGCCGGTGTCGACCTGTTGGCACAACTGCGGTGCCACCGCTTTCGACGGCTGGATATCACTGTGCCCGATGACCACCAGTTGCTGTGGTTCGACGTGTTCCCGTTGGCCGGTGCGTTGGTGCTGGTTCATCGGGACACCCCGTTGTGGGTCTGCCGCTGGCAGGTGGTCGACCGTGTGGCAGTTATCAACGACTGGCGGGCGTTTTGGTACACCCATCACCAGGATTTTGCCCATCTGCCGCTGGAGGCGATTTGTTGGCTATCCAGTCGTTACCAGGTTAAATGGGCTGCGCCCAGTGGCAGGCACTTTTGGCAGCGCTGCCTGCGGGAGGCCCGCGCCCGTGGCCTGTCGGTGAACGCTGGTGCCATCGGCCAGCCCTAAACCTCGCTCACCGGGTTGGATGGCTCTGTTAGCCATGGTCTATCGGCGCGACCTCGCGGCGTGCGGCATGCAGCACGTCGGACATTTCCCCTGGGCTGGCCCGTCGCACCACATCCACAGGCCTAGCACTGCTCAGCCAGCCATTGGCCGACTGGAACCAGATCGCGAGCGCCACAGGGCCGCGCTGGGTTTGCAGGATGCTGATGATCTGGTCCAGTTCTGGCGATGCTGGCAGGTTCAGTTCAGACAGGCTCAGCACATATCCTTTGGCCAGCAGCTCCTCACGGGTTGCGACCCGAAATGGTGAATGCTCTCCCATCTGATTCTCTCCTCTGGTGTGGGCCTACTCTGTGGGACATGTTGAAGGTCAAAATAGAGATTTTGAAGGTTAAAATGGAGATGTTGAAGGTGAAATCTCACATTTCCATTACATGTTTCCATTACATGATGACGCTCATTATTGGTAACTGTTACCGTAAATAATGATGATCGGCCATCCGCCTGTCCGCCGCCCGCTAGCGGTCGTCGCCCAGTCGCACGGCCCTGCGCCTGCGGCGCTTCGTTTCACAATTTTGCAAGAGCGATCCCCTGTTCTGCCGCATCCAGCCAGATAGATCTGTCAGTGATCTTCCATAGGTCCGGCCCTGCCGGTCCTGCCATGATGATGATCTCTCCCCGCTCCTCACGCCAGTGCTCTATCTGGTCCCAGGTGAGCTCGACGGCGCAACCGCCCTCCTCCCGTTCCAGGCATAGCAAAAACTGCGTTTTACCAGCCCATTTCAGCCACCCATGGTACGCCAGCACCGGCAGTGCAGGTGCTGGAGACATGGTGGCGACAGCCTCAGAGACTGAGGGCAGTTGTTCTGGCGGTGCCTGGTAGAGCGGCTGATCGCCCTCCTCTACCTGTGCAGTGGTGGTCTCCTGCCCACTACCTGCCATACTCGAAAATGTGGTCACCACCATTGCTAGTCCAGCCGCGATAGCACCGACAGGCAACAGGGCTTTTTTAATGATCGGCCACCACGGCAATGGTTTGTGCGTGTTCTCTACTGTTGATTTGTACAGTAAAAAAATCTGTTTATTGAATTTTCGCTTTTCGGGGATCGGTTTGAGTTTGGGCTGGCAGGCGGCCTCACAGTAGCTCCACTCATACCAGACGCTATGCTCCTGCGCACGGGGGCGATACGCATGTAGATGGCGCCCCACCAGGGCTCGGACGTCCTGGTCGATCAACCCTGGGTGCTGAGTCAGGAGGATTAAATCGACCCCTTTGTGACGGTGGGTATTGAGGGCTGCGACGCTCTCGGGGCGTCTGGAACCACTGGGACGGGACGGCCAAAAATCCTGGCACTCATCCACGACGATCAGGCTGCCCTCGGGCAGGTCCATCCAGCGCAGTGGGTCGAACTCTGCCACGGCTCCAATTTCCGGTGCGAGGTCGTTGACGTTCGAGAAAATCAGTCTGGACCGGGTTTTTGGATCGTCATCGTTGCGCAGCTCGGCCAGGAGTTCCACACAGCGCAGCGTTTTTCCGGCGCCAGGCGTGCCGGTGATGAGCGTGATCATGGGGGGCACCTCCTCTATTTGGGCAGGAATCTGGTGGCGGCTGACAACGCCAGCGCCGCGCTTTGACCAGCAAAAAATGCGCTGATAGGCACATCGGCGTGCATATACCCCAGCAGGCCGAGCAGGTCAGCGGGGATGCCGGACAGGCTCGCCTGGATTCGCCCCATCGCCAGTTGCAACAGCTCGGAAAAACCGATCATCGATACGATGCCCACCCCCAGCGCCAGTAGCGCACGAGCGAGGATCGAGCCGATCATTGTGCTGGTCAGAGTTGCCCACATCAGGCACCTCCTGTGCGCACACGCAGCACGATAGCGAGAAAAACAACGATCGCCGTCAGGTCGGATGCCGGCACGACATAGGTGCGGATCAGCGGGCAGAACGCGCCCTCATGTTGCGAAAAATCTATTTTCCACTCAGGGAACTGCGGTAGCGGCACGACCGCGCCAGGCAGTGAGCAGGTACGCGGCAGCCATCCCCAGGTGTCAGGAGTGAACCAGTTGCGCACATCGAGCACCTGACGATCCACATCCCCCATCCCTACATCTGGCGGCAACTCAGAGCCGCCCTCCCCTGGTCCAGTCGTACCGGGATCGGTCTCCAGTTCACTCAGACGCAGCGGTTCCCACAGCTCGGCGGGTAGCTGGTCATGCTGAGCCAGTGGGCCGATGACCCCGGGGGTCATCAGGGCAGTGGTCAGCTCCGACGGGCTCAGTGATGCCTCTGTTTGAGGCATTTCGAGCTGTTTTTCTGGTTGGGGGCGGATGATTTCGCGGAATCCGCGCTCAGCGATGCCTGGCTGAGCCGCAGGGACGAAAAATTCCTCCCTCATACGCTCGGAGCCCAGATCATAATGGTTGAGCCATGCAGGGTCAGGGCGCCATGGATCTGTAGCTGGGAGTCGAAGCACGAGTCGGGCCGGAGCGCTGGCCCACATGTAGCAAGGGAGGTAACCGTACGCGCTACGTTTGACGCCGGTTGCGTCGGGCGCCTTGATTAGATCGCGCTCGCAGGTCTGCCAGTCAGGCAGGGTGCTGGGTCTGACTGCCACCCCATCGGGTCGTACTTGCACATCTGGCCACATACTGGTCAGCGACCCGCGTACGGCCTCGGCCAGCAGCAGACCGACTGTGGCTGTGGCCATCAGGCGGCCTCCGAGCACACGGGTCACCAGTGCTCCGCCCTGTGCAGCGACGGGGCGCAGGGCTACCGCCGTTCGGCGGACGTTCCCGAGTTGATCGGTCCAGCGGACCAGGGCGTGAGCACGCCCGTCGACGACGCGATTCAGAGTCTCGATCGTGCCGGTTTTACCACCGATGATCGGGACGTTGAGGGCTGCGGACACAGGTCCAGATAGCCCTAGCACGACCAGTGCCGCACACATTTTCAGCGAAAAATGATCCATAAGGCCCCCGCGAATCCGATTAGGACGATCCACCCCATGTGAACCCCCTCTATTTGTGGTAACTTTTACCAATAAAAAGGCCCCCAATCTGGGGGCCAGTATGCCGTTTGACTCTACCGCCCCATCGCGCTGCGCACGATGTGCAGAAGTTTCACCGCCGCCGTGATGCCCAGTACAACCGCACCGATGCCCACGACTGCCGCAGTGCCACCGGACATGGCCTGAGTGGCCGCCTGCACGAGTTGGGTGCCGATATCACCTGCAGATTCACCTGCCATTTTTGACTCCTAGATTATTTCAGCGTTTTAGTGACGACCCGGACCACCCAGGCCGTTCCCCAGAGAGCAGCCACGGAGGCCGCCAGTTCTACACCCTGCTCTGGCGTCAGCGAGAGCAGGATTTCGAGGGCGGACATCAGGTCCGCGCCTCGGAATTTCGGTACTGCGTGTCCAGTACGCGAGCGCCATCGATCTCGTGCCCCGGCACGACGCAAAACCCGATTTTTTCTCCGACAAGCCGCTGAAAATGGCCGACGGGATCGGGCAGGCGTTGCAGTACTAGCGGCGGGATGATCACATCGACGTCGCCATCTGCTGTGCGCACGATGACGGAAAAATCGTGAGCCTGTTTAACGCCGACCAGCACGCCGGTGACAGTGGTTGTGTGCATATCAGAGCCCCAAAATCTGTTGTTTTGAGTCCAACATCAGCGCAAAACCGGCGCCGCGTTTTCCGGTGTAGGCCTGCACCCAGACTGGCAGGCTGAGAATCTGACCGCGCAGCCCCTCGAGCTGACGCGGCAGACCTGCATCAACGGCGGCCTGCGGCAGACGGACCTCGACGAGCTCGGATGTCTCCCCGCCATAGGCATCGACAGTGGTGATCCGAACCCCGGCGGTATGACGGATGATCTGCTGCTCGCCGTTGCGAAATGCGTCGGTTTTGACCCCAGCGATTTCACCGACCAGGTACAGGCCGGATGCGCCTACGGGCTGAGTTTTATCGTTCATCTGAATCAATCCTTTTTGGTAACGGTTACTAAAAATGGTGCCATAAAAAACCCTCACACCAGACGTAGCTGCGGATGGCGGGGTTTGGCGGGAACGCGGAGATCGGCGACCTCCGACTGGACCACTATCAGATCCCAGTCGACCTCGGGCGGGAACTCGCCCGCGTGGGAGCCCAGACCGTGACCGGCTGAGCGGTCTAGGAACGCGCGGATTTCTGCGTCGGTGTCGGGTCGGCTATCGACCGGACCGCATAACACGTCGTCAGTGCCAACGCAGGCAACCAGACCGTCGCCCACGGCGAGGCGGTGACGGAAAGGGACCTGCATTAGGTCGCTGTCATCCATCCAGCGAGACAGGTCAGCCGGTTTGAACCATGTCGGGGCCGTGTTGACGGCTTGGACCTCGAGCACGGAGCGGATGGACACTACGACCCCTGCGGCGAGGCGGCTCTCAGCCGTCCCCTCACAAGACTGGAGGGCTGCACGGGAGATCCCGGCGTCGATCAGCTCAGCGACGGTGCGATACCAGCTGGCCTGACTGGCTGGCGGCGATTTTTTTGCCGCAACCCAGCCGCGATCGATGATCGCTCGCAGGTGACACAGGGCCCGGCGCAGGCCCATTGAACGGGCTCGACCAGTAAAATTTTGTTCGTAATAGTCGGCGAGTTTTTGCTCGAGCTCGGTCTCGTTTGCGAGCGACATGGTGGGATCTCCCCAGAGTGCAGATAAAACCGGGCGCCAGACGTGTGCCCAGAGGCTGTGTGTGAGTGATGTACCAAGGGCCGCGAGCTGATGCTCGCAGCGGATGAGATCGACGGCGGTGCCATCCCAGTCAACGATGCCGAGCCGCTCGAGCTGGCCGAGGATGCCCCGACGCATACTGCGGGCCTCAAAACGTAAGAGTTTTTCGCAGTAGCTCTGGTAGGCGGGGTCAGACAGGGCCTCGACCCGGGCAGCCAGGGCGACGTTGCTGGGGTCGCGACGGGCCTCGGCAGTCACGCGCTTCAGTTCCTCGCGGGCCTCGGGGCCCTTTGGGTAACAGACCCCGCGCTGGTGCTCGGAGGTGGCGTTTAAATAGACGCTTGTGCCGCATTTATGGCGGATTTTCTGCTCGGCATCGGCGTAGTTATCCATTGTGCCAGCAGCATGGACGTGGCCGATTTGAACGTGGCCGACGCGTTGCAGCATGGCCCCGACATCGGCCACTGTGGCGCACTGCACTCCGGAGGTGGAGTCGATCCGCATGACCCGGGCACCTGCCACGTCGACCAGCGCGGCGAGTTCTGGGCAGGCGCGGACAAACGCCGACAGCGCTATCGGCAGAGCCTGGGCGAGGGTGCGGATATCGCTATAGGCGTTGCAGCCGTAGCTTAATTTTGTCGGGTTGAGTTTCACGGAAACATACGGGTCTAGACCGAGCCGGGTGTTGCCGCGAGGATAAATTTTGACTGCCATCGAGCCGAGGTGCGATTCGACGGATTCGAACGGAGTGTGTAAATCATCGGTTGTCACCGATCCGTCTGGCTGGAGCGTGATCTCCGCGCACAGGCGCAGGTCGGGCACCAGCAGAGCGAGTGCTTTCAGGTCGATGTCGAACGATTTTTCGGTGGAGAGGCTAACGATGCCGTCGTACTCAACCGCGTCGGAGGCGCCCACGCAGTAGCGGGAGTCATAGGGGAAATGGAGTCGCAGCTCGACAAAATCGCAAAAAACGCCAAAGGAGGCTAAAAGTGCCTCGAGATTGTCGTGATCAGTGGTGGTGTGCTGTGATACCGGGTCCATGCGCCATCCGAATGCAATGCTTATGAAAAAAATCCGGCCTCGGCGCCAAGGCCGGACCAACAACAGTTTTTTTCATTACCCCTGAAGGGGTGCATTGCCCGAAGGCGTCATATCCCGAAGGATTTGATTGAGACACGAACGTGTCTCGAGTTGTCCGCAGACCGCTCCACATAAAACGTGGAACTTGATCATCCTGCCACAGGGTCAGACGGAACACAACGATTTTTACAGGTGAAAACAGACCCCAAACAGGCCAAAAAAAGGGTCTCAAATGACATCGAATTTATCACGGTGAGAATTGGGTGGGAGATTACAGTACTCCCACCCGACCCAACCACCCTCCCCCAGACCGACCCGACACACAAAAACAAAAACCGCCCCTACGGGGTCGCGCTCTCTGCCGCTGGGCAGGCCGACCGGCGTAGGTGGTCGTACAGATGACCACCCGTGCGGACGGCAAAATCAGGGCTCTGGCTCACCGGCCACCGCCCGGTTGAACTCGGCGAACTCCGGTGCCTGCTCCTCCCAGAGCTCAATGGCCAGCGAAAGCTGCTCGATCAGCGCCCTGTTGGCGTCATAGACATCGATCAGTCGTTCCAGCAGCGCCAGCGCCTGCTCATAATCTGCCTGGCAATGGATCTCGATCATAATTCTGCCACCGGTGCCAGTTGCGCCAGGGTCGCGGCCCGGATTGATTCCAGGATAGAGACCGCATGTTCTGGTGGGATGGGCGCATCGAATCCAGCTACCAGGGCGCGGATATGCGAGTCCAACGAGTCAACAGCGGCACGATCAAACGTGACCGTGACAGTGCGTGCTCGCTGCCGTTGCCTGTATCGAGCCTGTTTTTGCGCTGGGGTCAGTGCCGTTCCTGTGCTGGGGCGGCCACGGCGGCGGGGTATGGGGAGAAGGTCGGAGGTGGAATGATCATTCGGGTCGCGCATCTGGAAATCCTTTTTGGTAACGGTGACCGAAATAGAGTAGCACCATTTATGGTAACTGTTACCAAATTTCGCGCGATCTAGGCCTTTTCTCTATTTTCACTCACAGAACGTGATGGAGATAGACAGTGACGCCTAGTGGTGGGTGCTGAGAGTGAGGTGATACACCGCGCATAATAGACATTATGTTACGGGCGGGAATTGGTATAACGATGCCGCTGCGCGGCCCACGTTCTACCAACACCCGTCAGCACAAGTGCTGCAAACCCTCAACATAATGCTCGCATTATGCGCAGTCATACCTGTAGGTAGAACAAAGGGGCCGGAGGCCCCTGACGCTCAATTCTTCAATGAATCACGAGCTTTGTCCCAAGGAGCCCAAGCAAGCTCGGTTTTTTCTTCACTAAAATCAGCTTCTTTAACAAGGGCTGCCGGATGAAACTCGGCATACAAAGAAGTCAATTGACGTTGTAAAGGATCAAGCCAAATACAACCAATAGAAGGCTCTCTTCCACAAGAATCGTCAACAGTTGTCACCGTCATCAATGGACCGCCACTTTGCAACTGAACTATCTCACCAACTGCAAAATATTCGCGCTGTTGAGTGTCCGGTTCACTGCCAACTCGGCTAAGCGAATGCACAGTAAACTGTTCTATTTGAACGCGTTCTGAAGCAGGACAAAACCATACACATGTGGCTAGTTGTCTTTCCTTATCAACACCATCAACGGTCATATCAAAGCTACCACTACGCAATACAACCACTTGACCTGGGGCAATCAAATCTATCAGCTTGCTCATTAGTAAATGATCCTTTAGGCAGGTCTAACCACGCTGGCTAGCTGAAAAGATCGTACCAAACACATAAACCAATAGATACGTGTTGACATGAAATTATTTAATGATGTCAACAGGTTAGGTGTTGTCACTGATGCCGATAAATAGGGTTATCGGCATCATTGTGAGAGATAACAAGGCTTATTGAAAGCAGTAGCCCGCAGCTTTTCCTTAGCTTAAAGGTTCGGAAATCGATCAGGATCGAGGCTGCATACAGACCTCCAGCGATCTGACTGCCCAAAGCAGAAAGACAATATCTGGTTGATTCCTCCGCAGATGCTCTTGCAGCGACAACAGAATTACACAGTCAACCGCCCTGCCCCACATCACTGAAATGTCCTATTTTGAGACAAGAGTCCACTATTAAATCAATACGTTGTGCGGAATCCCCCTCACTAATTGAACGTTATGTTTGATTTTCACCGTTATAACCATCGTCATTACCGTGAATATTCTTGGAAATATCTGCCCCCTACTTGAGAGGTATCTCTCTGAAAATATTGATACTCCTTCTTGTAAAACAGCCATAAAAATGCCGACTATCGCGATAGATTCCCCTCCCCTTAATTCTCACGGTTTATTGTTGTGGCTGGCATGATTGCGACTTTTTTGGAAGTCGGGTCAATTCATATTCAAGGCACGTTTGGCGATGGCCAATGTGGGTGGCTGGCAGGTCAAGTAGAGGTTGCTGTTGAACTGCTGCAATATACGTTTGAGCTCGTTCATATCGTCGGGATGGAGGGTTAAGGACCAGAGCGCTCGGGGCTGGCCGTGATGGAGGCCATTGGTATAGATAATGGTGCAATCTTCTATACGCAACTCTTTGCAGTGGGCCTCCATCTGCAGGCCCACATCCGGAAACCAGATATGCAGTGTGCCTGAAGAGATAAAGGTGAACTGGGCCATGAGCGACCCTTTGCCAACGATCCTGAAGGTCTTTTCCACCACTGCCACTTGCATACCTGCTCCTCGGTATCTCGTTAATATTGATATCAATATCACCAATGATGACTGGATATGCAAGTGTGATAACAAGGCGCTGTTCAACCGAATATGACTGCTTCCGGCATGTTACTTAGCTTTCGGCATCGGGTGTTATCGTTGTTTCAGCAAGCAATTTCGTTTTTTGCTTCTCTGCTACGGGATAAATATGTATACCGCAGATGGCAAGGTACCTGTTCTGAATCATCCTTGTGAGCCAAAAATATTTCCTGAACCGATTGCCATCCAGAGAAGTACCACATTGCCGAGCCAACTTCTATGACACCCCAAACAAGCCATTCTGTGTTCTAAGAGCAGTCAATACAAATCAGGGTCATGTCACATTGTTCGTTATCTTTTGTGAACGTTATCTCTCATTTGTTGGTTCAGCCGGTCCAGCGGCTTTTGCTGGGCGCTCTCATGTCGTTCACTGTTGCTGGTGTGCAGGTATTTCGAAGTGGTGTCGATGCTGTCATGTCCTGCATCGGCCTGTACGTGGGAAAGCGGTCTCCCATGCAGGTTGATGTCATGGGTGATCCCGGTATGGCGGATCGCATGGGGAGAGAGTTGCCGCATTTCGGCTGCATCCTGGGCAAATCCATCCTGCTCTGCCAATTCTGCCCCTTTACCGATGATCACCATGATCAAATCCCGTAGCTGGCGAATGCCGAGGTTGGCGTTTAGCTCACCCTGCTCGCGGCCGTGGGCTGCCGCTTTATGGCGAACGAACAGCGGTGTCTGTTCATCCGGTGTTGGCAAGGGAGAGAGACCGAGGAAGCGGCGGTAGCGTTCGAGTGCCGCCAGCAGCGCTTGGGATACCGCTACGGTACGCCGTTTGCCCCCTTTGCTTTGCGGAATAAAGTAGCCCCAGACGCCGGTTTTGCGATCCCGCCTGAACTGCCCCATCACAGGGGTAAAGCCTGGCCGGGCTGCAACCTCAGAGATCCGCAGATAGCAGGCGTACATCAGAATGGTGAGAAAACGGCTGCGCTCGTGTTGCTCCGGATGGTCGTTGGCAAGGGTATCGGCGGCCTGCATCACGTATGACCACTGCAATTCGCTGAAGGCCTGCACCTGATCATCGGCCTCCTGCTGTTGCGGCCGTTTGACCCGCTGCAGTAGCAGAGCGGGATTCCTGTCCATGTACTCCTCCTGGATCAGGAACTGGAAGAAGGCCGACAGGATGGCGAGCTTTGTCTTCATCGCCTGCTCGCTAAGACGATAGGGCAAGGTGCGGCCCAGCTCCCGTTTGCCCAAAAACGGACGCCATTGCGGGTTGGGTAACCGCTCCCCCCACTCCTTGTCGAGGACAAATTGCGCTACGTTGCGATAGGCGATCAACTTGTCAGGGGGGGACTGACAATAGTCGAGATATCGGATCATGATGCGGCGAGTGAGATCTTTCGGGCTGATGGCCGCCTCGCGAAAGCACCAGTGCAAAAAAGTGGTCAGTTCGCTGCGATAGGTTTTGTAGTTGTTTTCGCTGTTGCGCTGCTCTAGCAGCCAATCGACCGCCAGTTCGTAAACCAGCCCGGCATCGGGCACATCATTGAGGCTGAGGTTGGCAAGGTACTGATTGACCTGCGGATTGCCAGCTTCCAGATAGATAAGGTTGTCAAACAGCGGCATGGCTGGCGGCAAGGATAATGGTTGTTGAGTCATGGTGTTGCTTGTTGATGATGAGATGAATCGATATGGGCCTGTGAGCCGAGTTGATAGAAAAGGGCTCGTGATAGATGAATGCGGCTTCTATTGGGATTGGTACTGCCTCTTGTTGTTGCTGATTAAGGTCACCGGGAGCGATCTGGATAACGTTCTCTTCACTGCTTGCTCATTATTTCCTAATAGATCTGGCTGATGTCACTCAGTGGTGCACGCTATTTAGTTATGCATTTGATATGCACTGCTGTTAAAAAATTCTCGGGGTAAATAGCCGTAAAAATGGTTTTAAATGCAAATGAAGTGAATGCGGCGAGCTGTTTATCCCGAGAAATGGCAGGCTTGGGTAATCAGGCCACCTGCTTGAGTGGCTTCTCCTTGCGCTTGGCTGCTGGGGCCTCTTCCTCTTTCATGCCAGCCTGAACCTTGCCGCCGCGCAGCAGGGTTTGCAGCACATCACGCTGCTCTGCCAGGTAGAATGCTAGACTCTCTTGCTGCTCTGGCGCCAACTCGATCGGGGCACCAGCCAACAGGGTCATCAACTCGTCGGCCGTATCCAGCAGCTTGTCATAGGCATCTGCCTCTTTTTTGCTGGCAAAGGTCATTTTTTCCACTCCCCCACGAACAACCACATATTTGATCTCGACAGCCATGATGGCCTCCTCTTGGTGATGATGGATAGAGTATATGTATGGATATACAGTATTGCAAATAACCTCACCGGAAAAGAGTTTGCCGGGGTTTAGCGACAAAAGCCGCGTTGGATCAAGTTGTCTCAAAGTGCCATTTGACTTCCACGCCAGACTGGTCGGATCATGGCCTTATGACGATCGTACGACACCTGTTTATCCTGCTGATGGTAGAGGTGCTGCTCCTCGGGAGTATCGCCCACGTGGTCGTGGGACTTCCTTGGTTGCTGACCCTGCTGTTTGTCGTGTTTGCCCTGCTTGGGTTGCGCTGTCTGGTGGTGCTCGGCAGCTGGCTGTTTACCCGCTTCTACCCCTCCCCGGCTATCGGCCCCTGGCGCAGGGTGAAGATGATGGCGCAGGAGATGCTGGCCTACCTTTACACCTTCACCTTGTTGCTACCGTTCGAGCCTTTGCTGATGGCACCCGATCGGCTGCGTCCATGCCAGCGCCCCGTATTGCTGGTACATGGTTACGGTTGCAGTCGCGGGATCTGGCACACCCAGCGCGCCCGACTGGAGGCTGCAGGCCATGTGGTCGCCACCATTACCCTGATGCCACCATTTGGTCATATCGATGAGATGGTGCCGCTACTGGCCAAGCGAATTGACGATGTGTTGGCGCAAACCGGGGCTGACAAGCTGGTGCTGATCGGTCACAGCATGGGCGGACTGGTCTGCCGCGACTATCTGGCTATCCATGGTGGTGACAAGGTCGCACGCCTGATCACTCTGGCTACGCCTCATCAGGGCAGTCAGTTGGCCGCCCTTGGGCTTGGGGCCAATGCCCGCGAGATGGAGCCCGGTTCCGGCTGGTTGCAGCGTTTCGCCTCGGTTCCTCTCTGCGTACCCGGCATCTCAGTGCGCACCAGTCACGACAATGTGGTGATGCCACAGGAGCGGCAACGATTGGCGGGAATGGAAGATATCGAGTTGCCCGCCATTGGCCATCTCTCTCTGCTCTACTCCCGTCGCACGACAGATCTGCTGCTTGATCTGCTGTCCCGAGTCTGACCCTCCTTATTCGTCCTTCAACAGTTATTCCAAATAAAACAGGGGCCTGATTGCTCAGGCCCCTGTTGCTCTCTTTATCCCATCATCCGGTTAGAAGTGTATCCCCTTGATCAGGGTCGAGACGGCAACCTGATCGGCGGTCGCCTTGGACTTGTCGCCATCCTTGGGATCGGCAAAGGTGCGGAAGCTGGTGTTCATGATGACCTGGGCGACGCGCGGTGCCAGGGCATGCACCACCTGACCAAACACCCCGAGGCGTGTGGCCAGTCGCACATGCTTGTTGATGATGGTATCGCACACCAGATCGGCCGCCTCTTCCGGCGTCATCATCGGCACCTGCTCATAGACCTTGGTCGGCGCGACCATTGGCGTTTTCACCAGCGGCATATTGATGATGGAGAAGCTCACCCCTTTGTCGGCAAACTCCGAGGCGGCGGTACGCACCCAGGCATCGAGGGCCGACTTGGAGGCAACATAGGCGGAGAAGCGCGGTGCATTGGTCAACACCCCGATGGAGGAGATGTTGATGATGTGCCCTTTTTTCTTCTCGATCATGGTGGGTAGCACCCCCATGATCACCTTGAGCGCGCCAAAGTAGTTGAGCTGCATGGTGCGCTCCAGATCGTGGAAGCGATCGAAGGAGTCCTCGATGGAGCGGCGGATGGAGCGGCCGGCATTGTTGACCAGAATATCGACGCCACCGTGATCGGCCACGATGCGAGCGGTGATCTCCTCGGCCTGCGCCAGATTGGAGAGATCCCCCTGATAGATCTCGATGGTCAGCCCCAGCTCGGCAAACTCAGCTTTAGTCTCGGCAATCTTCTGCTCGTCGCGGGCGATGGTAACGACGTTGGCCCCCGCTCCAGCCAGCTTGCGCGCGGTTGCACGGCCAATGCCTGAGGTGGCCCCGGTCACCAGCACCACCTTGCCTTCTACCCGACCACGCAGGGAGCGATCGATGAAGAGCTCCGGGTCGAGGTGACGCTCCCAGTAATCCCACAACCGCCAGGCGTAGCTGTGCAGCGGCGGCACTTCGATACCGGTCCCTTTCAGTACCCGCTGGGTTTCGCGACTGTCGAAACGGGTGGGATAACTGATAAGGCGGAACACATCCTTGGGCAGACCCAGATCGGCGATGGCGGCATCGCGGATACGGCGCACCGGCGCCATGGTCATCAGCATGGCGGTCAGGTGGCGGGGAATGAAATTAAAGAGAGAGGCGTTGATGCGGATCGCAGGCTCTGGCGCATGGGCGGCGCGGGAGAAGGTGCTCAGCATGTCGCCAACCCGCATCGGGTTGGGGTCGGTCAGGTGGAAGGTTTTGTTCTCCTCTCCCTCCTGATGGGCGATATGCACCATGGCATCGACCACAAAGTTGACCGGCACGATATTGATGCGCCCGCCCTCAACCCCGATGGCGGGCATCCAGGGCGGCAGCAGACGGCGCAGCTTTTGGATGGTCTTGAAGAAGTAGTAAGGGCCGTCGATCTTGTCCATCTCGCCGGTATTGGAGTCACCGACAACGATCCCAGGTCGATAGACTCGCCACGGAACTGTGCACTCATTGCGCACAATCCCTTCCGCTTCGTGCTTGGTCTGGAAGTAAGGCATGTCGAGGTGCTCGGCTTCATCAAACATATCCTCGCGAAACAGACCATCGAACAGGCCCGCTGCAGCGATGGAGCTGCAGTGATGGAACTGCCCCGCCCCCAGCCGCTCGGCAAGTTGAACAGCCTGACGGGTCCCTTCGGTGTTGACCTGCTGCTGGATCCCGGCCTTGGCGTTCAGATCATAGATAGCAGCCAGATGGAAGAAGTGGTCGATCTTGCCGATCAACTGCTCCTGTATCTCGACCGATACCCCCAGCAGCGGTTGCGTCATGTCGCCAAAAACCGGGACTGCGCGCGATTCATCCACATTCCAGAATGCAAACAACTCCGGCAATTTATCCTGATGAGAGGCACGCATCAGAAAATAGACGATACAGTCGGGATGCTGTTGGAATAACTTTTTGATCAATCGACGCCCGATAAAACCACTACCGCCAGTAATGAAATAGTTCATAAAGAGAATCCTGCTACTGATTAGGGTGTTACTAGGTTGTTAGATATATCACGATTCATATGGGAATCCGCAATTTGATTGTCGGTTCGTGAGCAAACCCTAATTTCGGTGGTGTGCCTGTTCCGTTATTAGGTAGAACCCTCTATTTTTTCTCCCTAGACTGAAGTTGAAAAATCAGTAATGCCACAACCCGATTGCAGTTTCGTTGTCGCCATTACATTTAACTGTCGTTATTCAAGGAGAAGATCATGGCTAAGAAATTGAAAGCGCTGGCAGGGTCAGTGACCGACAACCAACTCACCTCCACCATCAAGGAGTCCACCCAGCAGATCTGGTTGGCGGGTCTGGGTGCCTATGCCAAGGCGCAGGAAGAGGGTGGCAAGATCTTTGAAGCCCTGGTGCAGGAAGGTGAAGCGCTGCAAGCAAAAACCCGTCAGAGCGCAGATGAGAAGATTGCTGCTGTGACCGACAAGACCGCCAATACCTGGGGCCGTCTGGAGCAGGTGTTTGAAGATCGCGTGGCCCGCGCTGTGGCCAGCCTCGGCATTCCGACCCGCAAGGATATCGACAAGCTATCCAAGCGCATGGCCGAGCTGACCGACGTGGTCCAGCAACTGCTGGATGCGCAGGAAGAGGAGGCTCCTGCCGCTGAAGCCAAACCGGCTGCCGCCAAAAAGCCCGCTGCCCGCAAGCCTCCGGTAAAGAAGGCACCGGTAGCCAAGGCCAAAGAGGCCGTGGTTGAGCAGGCCGCCGATCTCCTCTCCGCTGCGGAAGATGCGGTGAAAGAGGTGAAGGCCAAAGCAGAGAGCGTCCTGCCCTGATCCCTCGCGGTGACGGAAGGTGATTGATACCGGCCCATGCCCTGCGCTGGGCCGGTCTTGTCATGGTGAATGTCATGGATAGAGAGGCGA
Organism: Aeromonas sp. R9-2; assembly: GCF_040908025.1. Lineage (NCBI taxonomy): Bacteria > Pseudomonadati > Pseudomonadota > Gammaproteobacteria > Aeromonadales > Aeromonadaceae > Aeromonas > Aeromonas sp. R9-2. Next base: position 476,868 of record NZ_JBFOCX010000024.1, on the reverse strand, counting down.
CGCTATGAGTACCATCGCAATTGCCCTTGCTGGCGGCGGGCCGCTCGGCGGCATCTACGAGATCGGTGCCTGCGCAGCCCTCTCTGACAGCATCAACGGCCTGCGCCTTGACCATGCCGACATCTATGTTGGCGTCAGTTCGGGGGCCGTGGTGGCATCGGCGCTGGCCAACGGCATCTCGCCGGCTAAGCTGGTGCGGATCCTGCTCAGCGATGATTCGGGGGAGATGTTTGACCCGGCCACCTTGCTGCGCCCCGCCTTTCGTGAATATGCCGACCGTCTGACCTCGATCCCGCCACTGGCGTGGCAGAGCCTGACCTATTATCTGGCGGCCCCCTGGAAGCGCAGCCTGTTTGAATCGCTGCAGGGACTCTCCAAGGCCATTCCGACCGGACTGTTCGACAACCGCGGGGTGGATCGCACCCTGACCCAGTTTTTCTCTCGTCCCGGCCGCAGCAACGATTTCCGCCAGTTGCGCAGTCGACTGTTTGTGGTAGCCACCGAACTCGACACCGGTCATCCGGTCGCCTTCGGCAGCCCGGGGCTCGATGATGTGCCCATCTCGGCGGCGGTACAGGCGTCAGCCGCCCTGCCCGGTCTCTTTCCGCCCTCCTTGATCAACGGTCGTTACTATGTGGACGGGGCGCTGATCAAGACTCTGCACGCTTCGGTAGCGCTGGAAGAGGGGGCGGATCTGGTGTTCTGCATCAATCCGCTGGTGCCCTATGATGCGGACATGGCCGCCGGCGCGCCGAGCAATCTGGTGGACAGCGGTCTGCCGGTGGTACTGGCCCAGACCTTTCGCGCCATCATCCACTCCCGCATGCATGTGGGGATGGATCGCTACAAACACCAATATCCCGACGCCGACGCCCTGCTGTTTGAGCCCTCTTCTGCCGATGGCGAGATGTTCTTCACCAATGTGTTCAGTTACCGGGATCGCCGCCGTCTCTGCGAACACGCTTACCAGCATACTCGCCGCGATCTCTGGCAGCGTCGTGACGAGCTGGCGCCGGTGCTGGCCAAGCATGGCCTCGAGCTCAATCTGGCCGCGCTGGCCGATGAAGATCGCACCCTGCTGGCCCCCGGCATTGGCTCGGTCGCCGCCCTCGACAAGTCGCTGGAGCAGTTGCAGCACTGGCTTGCCAAACGCTATCGCCACGGCGTGCGCCGTTCATCACCAAAGGAGTAGCATGGATCGCAAACCCAAACGTCGTACCCGGGAGCGGATCCTGACCACTGCCCTCGCCTGCTTCAATCGACAAGGGGAACCCAGCGTCACCACCTCGGCCATTGCGGCCGAGATGGAGATCAGCCAGGGCAATCTCTACTACCACTTCCACAACAAGGAGGAGATCGTCAACGCCCTGTTCTGCGAATTTGAACAGCAGATGGATCGCCTGCTGGAGGCGGTCAGCACCCCGTCTGATGAGCCAGAAGATATCTGGCTCTTTCTCCACCTGATGTTTGAAGCCATCTGGCAGTACCGTTTCCTCTACTACGATATCGCGACCCTGATGAGTGGTTATCATCAGGTGGAACAGCGCTTTTCCGCCCTGCTGCGCCGCAAGGAGCAGACCGCCATTGCCATTTGCAACCATCTGCAAACGGTCGGGCTGATGGAGGGCACGGCGCAACAGATGCGCACGCTGGCGGCCAATGTGGCGCTGGTGGGCACATTCTGGATCTCTTACCAGCGGGCACTGCACCCCAAGGCGGACGCCGATATTGCCCTCGGCGTCTTTCAGGTGATGCAACTGGTCGCACCCTATTTGCGGGCCGATGCCCGCGCTCATCTGGGCGCCCTCGCCCACCACTACACCGACAAGGTTTGATTCACATGCTACAGGGAGAACAAGCATGACCACTTCACAACTCGAATTTGTCACCTTCCCCTACGCGGATGCGGCCTATGACTATGCCGGCCAGAAGCTGGCGGACAACTGGGATCGCCTCCATCAGGGGGATGCCGAACCCTGGCCCGAGGATGAACAGGTGCAGGATGCCTGGCGGGCCTATCATGCCGGGGATTTTGCCCGGGCCGTCGCCCTTGGCGAAGCGGCCGGTGAGGCGGGCCTCAATGTGGCGAACAAAGCGCTGGTGATCCATGCCAGCTATCTGCTGGAAGACAAATATGCCAAGCGCGCCGCCTTCGAGCGGGCGGCCAGCCATGCCGAGAAGCTGCAAAAGCGTCAGCCCAGGAACGCCAACGCCTGGTATTTCCACGCGCTGGCACTCGGTCGCTACAGTCAGGTCATCTCCATCTCCAAGGCCCTCTCGCAAGGAATTGGCGACAAGATCAAGGCAAGCCTTGAGAAAGCGCTGGAGCTGGCGCCAGATCACGCCGAGGCCCATATTGCCTTTGGCGCCTGGCACGCGGAAATCGTCGACAAGCTGGGGGCCATGATTGGCGGCCTTACCTATGGCGCCAAGAAGGAAGAGTCCGAGCGTCACTTCAAGGAGGCGCTGGCGCTGATCCCCGACTCGGCTATCGCCCGCATGGAGTACGCCAACGCACAGGTGATGCTGCACGGCAAGAGCCGCCTGAAAGCAGCCGAAGCCCTCTATGCCGAAGCGGCCGAGTGCGCACCGATGGATGCCATGGAGCGCCTCGATGTGGAGGCGGCGCGGGAAGAGTTGGAGGATTAACCGCCACTCTTGCCACGGATAGATAACAAAACAAGAGGCCAACCCGCGGGTTGGCCTCTTTTATGATGGGGGCTGATCGGTTGGCTACGCCGCCATCGGTCTTTCAAATGCTCGCTCAACCGAGCAGCGCATCCAGTCCGTTGGGGTCAAACAACAGCTCCGGCTCCATCAGCACCAGCAACAGCAGTTGCTCGAACTCCACTGCAAACCGCTCGACCACCCGATCCGGATCCGGAACCAGCTTCTTGTCGGTGATAAGGCCCAGCTGCACCTTGTGATCGTAAGAGAGGATGGAGACGCCGACGCCGATATCCCCCGATTGCGGCACCCAGAACAGTGGTTGGCGTAGTTTTGCACCGGCCAGATAGAGGGTCTGCTGCGGGCCGGGTACATTGGTGATCACCGCGCTGGCCTTGGCTGTGAGCAGCTCGACTGCCTGCTGCTGCACCGCATTGGGTGCCATGCCAAGGGCATGTAACAGGTTGAGCACCACCACGGGTTGCAGCGAGGTGCGCAGCGCCTGCATCCGGTCACGCACGGTATAGAGCCGCTGCAACGGGTGTTCAACATCCAGTGGCAAGTCCAGGGCCACCAGCCCGAAGCGATTGCCCAGCGCCCCCTCATCGTCCGGTGCACGCATATTGACCGGCACCAGGGCGCGGATCTTGACCTTGTTGGCATCATCCCCCTTCTCCTGCAGGTAGTGGCGAAACGCCCCTGCGGTGGCGGCGATCAGCAGGTCGTTGACCGAGCAGCCCAGTACCTTGCCCACGGCCTTGATATCCGGCAGATCAATTTGCTCCGACCAGGCTACCCGCTTGGTGCTGGTGGTCTTACCCCGCAGGCGGCAGGGGGAGTCATCACCGAGGGTGGCGATATTGCACAGCTCGCTCGCCACATCCCGCCCGGTCTTGAGGTAATCCACCGCCTTGGTGGGATGGGTGACCACTTCGACATATTTGGACCAGAGGCTACCGGTCAGCTTGAGACCGGCCCGCACCAGACGGCTGCCCTGGTGGCAATCCTCCTCATCCTCGTCATCGCTGTCATCCAGTTGCTCCGGTGACGTTGGCCGCGGCGCCCCTTCCGGGGTGTTATCCATCATGGTCAGCATGGCCCGAACCAGTGAGAAGCCGTCGCCCATGGCGTGGTGAATGCGCACCACCAGCGCTTGTCCACCCAGCGACGTGTCGGTCAGGTGCATATCCCACAGGGGGCGCTGATGGTTGAGCGGCGTCGAGGCGAGATCGGCCACCAGCTTCTCCAGCTCCAGCTTGCCCGCTTCACCCGGCAGGATCACTCGCTTGAGGTGCTGATCGAGATCGAAATCGGGATCATGGCGCCAGTAGTAGGAGCCCCCCTCCAGCACGGCCCGCTGGTGGAAGCGGGGTTGCACCGAAATGGTATGGCGCAATCCGGCCCGCAGACGCGCTTCATCAAGCTCCCCTTCAAACATCAGGACACCGATGATCTGCATCAGGTTGTTGGGTCTGTCCATGCGTAACCAGGCGGTATCGACGCAGGAGATAAATTCACTCAGTGGCATGGTTGTTTCCCTACAAAATGAATTTACCGAGGCGGCAAATTGCTCCTGTCCTCATATCCGGATGAAGACTTGATGCAATCAGAATGACTTTAATGAGTGCCGACTCGAAATATGAAATAAAGATGAAAGATTACTGACAAATAGAATCAAGACCTCGCTGGATAATAAATCTGACAAACCATATGGCTTGCAAACTTATTTCAAACAGCCATCGTTTACAGCTGGTTTATTTAAAACCAGTGCAACGAAGAGTTTCAAACACGTTTGGGGCAAGGTAAGCGATTGTCGACATAATCGAGGATCTCCTGCTCCAGTACGCTGCGTACAGGCAGCAGCATCAAACCAAGATGCACTTCCAGTTCCAGGGTATCTTCGTCCAGAGTGAGAGTGCCATGTACCCCTGAGCCGCGAAAACGAAGCTCGGTCTCCTCTTCATCTGCCCATTCGCAATCGAGTTGATAGCTCTCGCTCATGTCCGCAGCGATGGCTTCGGCCGCGATCCGGGCGGCGGCCAATCCCAGCGGATGCTGACGGCTGATCTGGATGATAGAGAGTGCGCTGCTGCCAGCGAGCGAGTTGAAGAACATGGTCGTTACTCTGGGTCATAAGTTAGTTATTGATATTAAACACATGTTCACAACAAATGAAAGGATGGTTCACATAAATGGGACTCACTTAACAGAGTCGAGAGGGATGAAGGCCATCAGCGGGGCATGGCATTTATTCCCTCCCCCGTGCGCGCTACACTTGTCACGGAACGGTCAGCAAAAGCTGCTTGTTTTTCATTCACTTGTATCTTCGTATCACCGAATCCCCATCAATGGGCCCAAGGCCAGAGAGCTGTAGATGACGCATCAAGAACATGCCCACGACGACGATAGCACCCTGGGTCGGCTCTACCGCCAGCTCAAGCGGGTTGCAGCCTTGCGAGAGCAGATGCGTGCCCACCCGGAAGATCAGCAGGATCGGGATCGGCTACGCCAGTGGCAGGCCGACCGGTTGGGGCGAACCCATCGTGATCTGCTGGAGAGTGACCGCTACGGCCCGGCGGCCGAGTTTTTCCTGACCGATCTCTATGGCCCCGGGGATTGCGCCCGCCGCGATGCGGATGTGATGCGGGTGATGCCGACCGCCGAGCGGCTGTTGCCGGAGTCCGGTCTCAAGGTGCTGGCGCAGGCGATCGAGCTCGACGCTCTCTCCGAAGAGCTGGACTACCTGATGGTGGTGGCGCTACGGCGCATTGATGGCATTGCTCCCATCACGCCGGACCATTACACCATCGCCTATCGGGCCGTAGGTGAACAGGCGCGCCGGGAACATCAGATTGCGTTGGTGAGCGAGCTTGGCATGACGCTGGACAGGTTGGCGAGAAAGCCGCTGCTGGGGGCGACCCTCAAGCTGGTGTCAGGTCCCGCCCATCTGGCGGGGCTGGGCGAGCTCTACTCCTTTGTCGAGCGCGGCTATCAGGTGTGTCATCAGATGGGGCGTGCCAACGAGTTTCTCGAGACCATCGCCAGTCGCGAGATGGCCATCATGACGGCGCTCTTTAACGGCGACAGCAGTGCGCTTGGGTAAGCCTTATCGAGGGATAAGCCACCGGAATAACCAAGCGGGCCGATGAGCCCGCTTTTCGTTTATCACTGTTTGCCGATATGTTGGCCAATGTAAGAGCGATCAGATCACCAGCAGATCCATAAAGGCGTGTACCGGGGTGGCGGCAAGGCGCGGCCCGTCCTGACAGAGGGCCAAAATGTCGTTGACCCGTTTGGCTGGGAAGCGGGTGGCCAGATTGTGCTGGAATTTCTCCACCAGCAGCGGGATCCCCTCCTCCCGGCGACGGCGATGGCCGACCGGATACTCCACCTCCACCTTGGCGGTGTGAGTGCCGTCCTTGAAGAAGATCTGGATGGCGTTGGCAATGGAGCGCTTGTCCGCCTCCAGATATTCGCGGCTGTAACGCTTGTCCTCCTGCACCACCATCTTGCCGCGTAGCGCGTCGATGCGGGGATCGGCAGCAACATCGTCCTCGTAATCCTCGGCAATGAGGCGACCGAAGATAAGCGGCACCGCCACCATGTATTGCAGGCAGTGATCCCGATCGGCCGGGTTGTTGAGGGCGCCGACCTTGCTGATGATGCGAATGGCCGACTCATGGGTGGTGAGTTCGATACGGTCTATCTCGTCGAGCCGCCCCTTCACCTGACCGTGCAGCTTCATGGCGCACTCCACCGCGGTCTGGGCATGGAACTCGGCGGGATAGGAGATCTTGAACAGCACGTTTTCCATCACATAGCTGCCGTACCCTTGATGCAGGGCGAACTGATTGCCCTTGAACAGCACGTCGTAGAAACCCCACTTGGGCGCGCTCAGTACGCCTGGATAGCCCATCTCGCCGCTCATGGTGATAAGAGCGAGGCGCACCGCGCGAGAGGTGGCATCCCCCGCCGCCCAGCTCTTGCGCGACCCCGCATTGGGGGCATGCCGGTAGGTACGCAGGCTTTGCCCATCGACCCAGGCCTGGGAGATCGCATCGATCACCTGATCACGGGTGCCACCCAGCATGTGAGTCACCACGGCGGTGCTGGCGACCTTGACCAGCACCACGTGATCGAGACCGACCCGGTTGAAGGAGTTCTCCAGCGCCAGCACCCCCTGAATTTCGTGGGCTTTGACCATGGCCACCAGCACATCGGCCATGGTGAGCGGTGCCTTGCCATCGGCGACGCGAGTACGGGAGAGCCAGTCAGCAGTGGCGAGAATACCGCCCAGATTGTCGGAGGGGTGACCCCACTCGGCGGCCAGCCAGGTGTCGTTGTAATCGAGCCAGCGGATGATGGCACCGATGTCCCAGGCTGCCTTGACGGGGTCTAGGCAGAGCTGGGTGCCGGGCACCCGAGCACCATGGGGTACCAGTGTACCTGGGACTATGGGGCCAAGGTGTTTGGTACATTCGGGGAAACGCAGGGCCAGCAAGCCACAGCCAAGGGTGTCCATCAGGCAGTAGCGGGCGGTGTCGAGAGCCGCCTGGCTGGTAATGGGGTGGTTGCAGACATAATCGGCAATATCGACCAGCACCTGATCGGGCTCGGGTCTGTGGTTGACGTCGACGTTGGCGGACATCGTGACTTCCTTATCGTTGTTGTAGAGAGACAAAGTGACGGGGGGCCGGGCCGACATAATCGGCGCTCGGGCGTATGATCCGGTTGTGCTCGCGCTGCTCCATCACGTGGGCGCACCAGCCGGTGACCCGTGAGCAGACGAAGATGGGGGTGAACAGCTTGGTCGGGATCCCCATGTAGTGATAGGCGCTGGCATGGAAGAAGTCGGCGTTGGGAAAGAGCTCTTTCTCCTCCCACATCACCTTCTCCGCCTCACAGGAGACGCGATAGAGGCGATCATCATCCACTGCCTCGGCGAGCTTGGCCGACCACTCCTTGATGATGACGTTGCGCGGATCAGAAGTGCGGTAGATGGCGTGGCCAAAGCCCATGATCTTCTCCTTGGCCGCCAGCTTGGCCAGCAGTTCGCGCCTTGCCTGCGTCTCGTCTTGCCAATGTTCGATCATCGCCATGGCTGCCTCGTTGGCGCCGCCGTGCAGCGGGCCGCGCAGGGTGCCGATGGCGGCGGTGATGCAGGAGAACATGTCGGAAAGGGTTGAGGCGCAGACCCGCGCCGCAAAGGTGGAGGCGTTGAACTCATGCTCGGCGTAGAGGATGAGGGAGACATGCATCACCCGCCTCTCCAGCTCGCTTGGCGCCTTCTGGTGCAGCAGGGCCAGAAAGTGGCCGCCGATACACTCCTCGTCGCTGTCGAGGGCGATGCGAACGCCCTCGTGGCTGAACTTGTACCAGTAGATCAGAATGCCCGGAAAGGCGGCCAGCAGCCGATCCGCCACTTCGTGTTCATGCTCGAAACCATCTTCCGGCTCCAGATCGCCGAGCATGGAGCAGCCGGTACGCAGCACATCCATCGGATGAGCATCGGCGGGAATGCGCTCCAGCACCTCCAGCAGCGCCGCCGGCAACGTGCGCAAGCGGCGCAGCTCGCGTTTGTAGTCGGCCAGTTGCTGGTTACTCGGCAATTCTCCCTTGAGCAGCAGATAGGCGACCTCCTCGAACTGGGCGCTGTCGGCCAGCTCCTTGATGTCATAGCCGCGATAGGTAAGACCGGTGCCACTCTTGCCTACAGTGCAGATACTGGTCTCCCCCGCACTCTGCCCGCGCAGACCTGCCCCACCCAACGGTTTTTGCTGTCCCATAAGCTGCCTCCTATTCCTTGGCTGAAAACAGACGATCCAGTGTCTGCTCGTAGTGGTGATATCCGAGGAAGTCGTAGAGTGACTCCCGGGTCTGCATGGTCTCCACGACGGCCCTTTGATGACCATCCTGGCGAATATGGTGATAGACGTTGAGGGCGGCCTGATTGGCTGCGCGGTTGGCGCTTAACGGGTAGAGCACCATGTCGACCCCGTGCGCGGCCAGTTGCTCTTTGTCAAACAGCTCGGTTTTGCCGAACTCGGTCATGTTGGCGAGGATCGGCACTTCGGCCGCCTGCTTGAACTGGTCGTACTGGGCAAGCTCGGTCACCGCCTCGGCGAAGATCATGTCGGCACCGGCTGCCACATAGGCAGCGGTGCGCTCAAGAGCCGACTCCATCCCCTCCACCGCCAGTGCATCGGTGCGGGCCATGATGACGAACTCGCTATTCTCGCGGGCATCCACTGCGGCCTTGATGCGATCACACATCTCTTCAAGCGTGACCACCGCCTTGTTGGGGCGATGACCACAACGCTTCTGAGCCACCTGATCTTCCATGTGCACGGCTGCCACTCCGGCCCGCTCGAACGCGCGAATGGTGCGGGCGATATTAAACGCCCCCCCCCAGCCGGTATCGATATCGACCAACAGCGGCACACGGGTTGCGGCGGTGATCCGCTCGGCATCGATCAGCACGTCGTTGAGGGAGGTCATGCCGAGATCCGGCAAGCCGTAGGAGGCATTGGCCACTCCGGCGCCGGAGAGATAGAGAGCTTGAAAGCCGCTGCGTTCGGCCATCAGCGCCATATAGGCATTGATGGTGCCGACGATCTGCAGGGGATGTTCATTGGCAAGGGCGGTGCGAAAGCGCAGGCCTGCCGAGGGGGACAAACTGGACATCATGACTCCTTTCACCTGTCTAGTCTGGCTATCTAATATCACGTTTACGTTAACGTCAATTATACTTTCGTAACATTCTGGCTGCAGGCAAGACAGGAAACCGGTTTTAGGGTAAATTTCACCAATTCCTTCAACAGGTTGAATTGTATGATGGAGCCCGGTTCCGTAATTGTCTGTCCGGCGTGCGACTTGCTGATCCAGCGCAAAGCACTGCCGCTGCGTCGTCATGCCCACTGCCCGCGTTGTCACCAACATCTCTATGGCCGTTATGCCTTTCGTCCCTCCCAGTTGATGGCCCTGACCATCACCGGTTTTTTGTTGCTGCCCTCCGCTTTTTTTGAACCGCTGATCTATCTGCGCCTGGCGGGGGTCAATACCGACGCCGACCTGCTGCGCGGTATTCTGGTGCTGTTTGGCGAGGGCGAATGGTGGGTGGCGAGCCTGGTGCTCTGGTGCGCCGTGTTGGCGCCAGTGGGGTTGTTGGCGGGGATCTTTGTGCTGGCTTCGGGTCTGGCCAAACGTTGGCACATTCTTCCCGTCACTTTGAAGCTGGTCGAGGTGTTTCGCCACTGGGCCATGCTGGAGGTCTATATCGTCAGCCTGCTGGTTGCCCTGTTCAAACTGATCGACATCGCCGATGTGCGCCTCGGTGGCGGGTTGCTCAGCCTCGGTATTCTGATGCTGCTCAACATGACCCTGCTGATCCTGTTTGACCCCGCCCCCTACTGGGCGCGGATCCCGTTAAAGGAGCCGGAACATGACCAGCGCCCGTGAGATGGGGCTCTGCCGCTGCCATACCTGCGGTCTGCTGGTGCGCTATCAAGCCGGGGCAGTCTGCCCCCGTTGCAGCAGCAAATTGCAGGTGCGCATTCCCCGCTCCCTCGCCTGGTCGTGGGGCTTGCTGGCGCTCGCCACCTTCATGTTGCTCCCTGCCAATCTGTTGCCCATTACCCATTTCTACAACAAGGGGTTACTGCAGTCAGATACCATCTTCAGCGGTATCATGATGCTCTATCGCAGCAAAATGAGCGGGATTGCCACCATAGTTCTCACCGCCAGCATACTGGTACCCGTGGGCAAGATATTGGGGTTGGGCTGGATCTGCTGGCAGTTGCAGCGAGCCAAGCCGGTGCGGCGCAAGCGCCAGCTGATGATGTATCGGGTGATCGATTTTATTGGTCGCTGGTCGATGCTGGACTTGTTCGTGATTTCGCTGATGGTGGCACTGGTCGATCGGGGGGTTCTGCTGAGTGTCCGCGCAGGCCCGGGGGCCACCGCCTTTGCCGGTGTGGTGGTGCTGACCATGATGTCGGCCCGCATGCTCGATACCCGTTTACTGTGGGACAAGGCGGCCCGTTGATGATTTCTCTGTTTTTGTCTGATGTGCTGTTTAATCCAGCCAATAAGGAGTCACTATGATCGGGGCTGAACCCGTCATCGAAAAGCGCCGCTGGTTATCGCCGGTCTGGCTGTTACCCCTGATAGCCCTGCTGTTGGCGGGTGGCTTTCTCTATCAGCAGGTATTGAGCCGTGGCCAACTTATCCAGATCAACTTCGCCCAGGGCAACGGCATCTTGCCGGGTAAAACCCAGGTTCGTTATCAGGGGGTGGCTATCGGTGTGGTGCAAGAGCTGGAGCTGGCTGAAGATGGCCGCAAGATTGCGGTAATGGCCAAGATTGACAGCCGTGCCAGACCGCTGATCCGCAAGGGATCCGACTTCTGGCTGGTGAGCCCCAAGGCGTCGCTCACCGAGATCTCCGGCCTCGATACACTGGTCTCCGGCAACTACATCAACCTGCAACCGGGGCGTGAAAGCAATCCGCTGGAGGAGAAGTTTGATGCACTGGAGGGCCCTCCTCCCGGTTATCAGGCTCAGGGGCGGATGCTGCACCTGACTGTTGATTCGCTGGGTTCGGTGGGGATTGGCGCCAAGCTCTATTTCCGCGGTATCGAGGTGGGCAGCGTCATCAATACCCGCCTGGGTCAGGACAACCAGAACGTCATTCTGGATCTGGTGATCGAGCCGCGTTTTGAACATCTGGTCAAAGCCGATACCCGCTTCTGGAACATCAGCGGTATCAAGGGCTCCTTCAGTCTGGCCGGGGTGAGTGTGGAGGCCGGCAGCCTCACCTCCATCCTGAGCGGCGGCATTGCCTTTGACTCACCCAAAGATTCACCGGAACCGGAGAAAGGACAGACCTTCGTCCTCTATAAAGGGCTGGCGGAAGCGGCGCGTGGCGAGCGTATCGACATTGCGGCTGGCGATCTTCCGGTCAAGGAGGGGATGCCCATCCTCTATGAGGGGATCGAGATCGGTCGCATCGACCCCATTCGTCTCACCGACAAAGGCCGGGTGGTGACGGCGCTGATCAACCCGGAGCAGGCTTACCGCATTACCGACAAGAGTCAACTGGTGTGGGAGAGCGTCTCCCTCTCCGCGACCGGCGTGCAGCATGCAGATCGCCTGCTCTCCGGCCCGGCCATTCGCCTCGACTATGTAGCGGGCAAACCGGTACAGAAGATGACCCTGACCGATCGCGCCCCCCAGAGCGGCACCAAGGTGACGCTGCAGGCTGACGATCTGGCGGGGCTCAATCAGGATGCCCCTGTCTGGTACAAGGGATTGCAGGTGGGCCGCATCAGCCAGCTCACCCTGGATGCGCGCGGCAATGCCAGCGTCGAGCTGGTAATGGCGCCGAACTATGGTCACCTGCTCAACCGTGCCCGCTTCTATCGTGCCGCCCCGTTGCAGATCGATGCCGATCTGAGCGGCATCAAGGTAGAAACCAGCCCGGCCAGTGCCTGGTTGGGGGGCGGGATCAAGCTGGTACAAGCCAGCAGTGGCGAGCGGATTAACCGTCTCTACCCGAGTCAGGAGTTGGCACTGCTCGGTACCCGTGATGCCAAGCCGCAGCGCTGGTTGCTCAAAGCAGATCAGGCCGATGGCATTGGCATTGGCTCGCCTGTGCTCTATCTGGGGCTGGAAGCGGGCAAGGTCAAACAGCTGCGCGCCGCCAAAGAGGGGGTCGAGATCGAACTCGAGATTGATGGAGTCTATGCTCTCCTCCTCGCCCAACAACCCCAGTTCTGGAAAAAACCGGCCATCGACACCAAGGTGCGGGTCGATGGGGTGCAGGTCAAGGTGGGCAACCTCGGTACCCTGCTGCGCGGTGCCATTGAGTTTGATCGGTTGGCCAATGGCCGCAGCAGCCATCAACTGTTCGATTCCAGGGAGCAAGCCAAGGCCAAGGTGCGCCAGCTGTCACTGGTGGCAGCGAGTAACCCGGGGCTCGGGATTGGCAGCCCGATCCGCTATCGAGGGGTCGATATCGGCAAAATTGAAGAGATCGAGCTGGAGCCGTCACTGGGTCAGGTGATCTTCAAGGCGGAACTCGATGGCCACTACGCCGAGCGTTTCCTGCAGTCCGGCGCCCGCTTTACTCTGGTGCAGGCCAAGCTGGGGCTGGGCGGTGTCGCTCACCTTGATACCCTGATCAAGGGGGCGTTTGTAGAAGCACAACCCGGTAAAGGCGCTGGCAAAGATCGCTTCCCCTTGAGTCAGGTCGGCCCGGTGGGTCTGGCCCTGACCCTCAAGAGCCCCTCCGTCAATGGCCTGAGCGTCGGCAGCCCGCTGCTGTTTCGCAAAATGGTGGTGGGCAGTGTCACCAAGGTGGCGCTGGCTCGGGATGGTAGCGAGGTGGTGATCGACGTTAACGTGGATCAGGAGTATGCCCATTTGGTGCGGGCCAACTCCCGTTTCTGGAATGTCTCCGGGGTCAAGGCGGATATCGGCCTGACCGGGGGTACCATAGAGGTCGAGACAGTACAGAGCCTGCTGGCCGGCGGCATAGCCTTCAATACGCCGGAGAGAGAGATGGGGCCAACCGTTAAGGCGGGACACAGCTATCCGCTCTACGGCAAGGCCGAGAAAGAGTGGCTGGAGTGGAGCCCGCGCATCCAGCCCTGATTTCTTCCCTTTGTATCTCATCCAAGCCCGGCACAGTGCCGGGCTTTTTTATATTCCGGTGCCTGTTGATAGGGTTCAGATTCAGAATATTCTTAGCCTTGTGGTAGGATATCGCCCCTCTTTTTCGGTCAACGAGACGGCACAGTGCACGACAACACCTTCCTTCCCGATTACTTTTTACGCCACATTGCGGCCATCATGCCGGCCCATCTCTCGATGGATGAGTTTGTGGCCAGTTGTCGACGTCCGCTGCGCCGCAGCATTCGGGTCAACACCTTGAAGATCGCCGTCTCAGACTTCGTCGCCCTGATGGAGCCACTGGGTTGGCAGCTCGACCCTGTGCCCTGGTGTGATACCGGCTTCTGGCTGACCCGCAGCGATGAAACTGTCCCACTTGGCAACACCGCCGAGCACTTGAGCGGGCTCTTCTACATTCAGGAAGCGAGCTCCATGCTGCCGGTGACGGCACTCTTTGCCAGCGACAAGATCAAAGCGGATGGAATGTTGCTGGATGCGGCGGCGGCCCCCGGATCCAAGACCACCCAGATAGCCGCCCTGATGAACAATCAGGGGATGTTGGTTGCCAACGAGTTTTCCAGCAGCCGGTTGAAAGTGCTTAGCGCCAATATCCAGCGCTGCGGCGTGACCAATGTGGGGATGACCCATTTTGATGCCAAGGTGTTTGGCCAGTGGTTGCCGGAGACCTTCGATGCCATCCTGCTCGACGCCCCCTGCTCCGGTGAAGGTACGGTGCGCAAGGATGAAGATGCACTGCGCAACTGGAGTATCGAGAGCATCGACGAGATCGCGGCGGTGCAGCAGGGGCTGCTGGAGAGTGCCTTCCATGCCTTGAAACCGGGTGGCGTACTGGTCTACTCCACCTGTACCTTGAGTGAACAGGAGAATCAGGCGGTCTGCCAATCCCTGCTGGACAAGTTTGGCGATGCCTTGAGTTTTGACTCGCTGGCAGACCTGTTCCCCCATGCAGAGCAGGCCTGTACATACGAAGGATACCTGCACGTTTGGCCCCAGATCTTCGATAGTGAAGGCTTTTTCGTCGCCAGATTGCGCAAGCATCACTCGGTGCCCAACACCATGTTCAAGCCTGGCAAGCTGGGTAAATTCCCTTTTGCGCCGCTTCCTGCCAAAGAGGCGGAACCCATGTTGCGCGAGATCGAAGCCAACTTCGGGGTGGCACCGCAGGGTCAACTGTTTGGCCGCAATGATGAGATCTGGCTCTTCCCCCAGCTGTTTGATCAGGTGCAGGGCAAGCTGCGCTTCGATCGCATCGGCATCAAGTTGGCCGAGACCTTCAAGAAAGGTTATCGCCTCACTCATGAGTGGGCACTGGCCTATGGCGATAAAGCGAGCAAGGGCGTGGTTGAGCTTGATAGCGCCAATGCGCGGGAATTCATGATGGGGCGGGACGTCTGGCCAGAACAGGATGCGGGCACTGGCGAGGTGATCGTCCGCTATCAGGGACATACCCTGGGGATGGGGAAATGGGTGGGTAGTCGGGTCAAGAATGCCCTCCCCCGCGAGCTGGTGCGTGACAACAATCTGTTTGGCTGATTTTGACTGAACGAGGAAAGGTGACTCGACGCTGTTCGAGTCATCAAAACCCACACTCTGGTTGAAATTTTATCGGGTTCTTGAAAAGCCTTGAGCCTTGTCTAAGCTTAAGGCAATCCGAACACCAGTTAGCGCACGGCTCTGCAAGGAGCCAATTCCCCTATGCCAGGTACAAGGAATTCGTACCTGGCTTTTTTTTATCTGTTCACGTTTCGCTGTTACTTCACTCTTGTGTCTATTCAACGGTCTCTTCGAGCTGTGTGACGACTCTGTTTTCAAACGGAGTTTCTCTACCCAGCTCATGTTGGTAGAGCAGATCGATCGCCTGCTCGATGAGTGATGCCTGACTGTCTTCGAGATGAAGACCCAGTGCGGCCAATCGTTCGGCGTGGCGATTGCTGATCCAGCATTGCAGCCGGGTATGGGTCTCCTGCTTGCGTTTTACATGTTGGCGCTGCCGCTCGGCATTGTTTTGGGGCACCGCCTCTTGCTCTTCACGCACTGTCATTTCTTGGCTCATATGTCCTTGCGATGTTCCATTTCCGGATTTGTTATCTCTCATCACATGCCATTATCCATAGGAAGATGGCCCTTCCACCTTGGGCTGCTGGCTGCACGGCAAATATATCATCAGATCAACAAGATATCATTTAACATAAAAAATGAAGTGACGCAGTTGTGTCAAAGCAAGCCATCAAGGGCATGATCGGAGAATCTGTGGGCGTCATCGAAGTACTCCTGCAGGGTTCGCATATCCTTGTGGCGCGTCACTTCTATGATCTTGTTCATCGGCTTGCCGGCAGTCACCGCCGAGGTGATGAACCCGCGACGCAGGCTATGGCCACTGACGTAGAGATCGTCAATGGTTTGACCGGTTCGCCGCTTGATCATCAAATTGATGCCCTGGGGACCGAGCGGTTCGGCCATCAGTTGGCCCCAGCGGTTCATGCGCCGAAATAGCGGCCCCTCGCTGATCCGGCTTTTGTGTAGCCACTTTTGCAGTGCCGACACGGGGCAATAGTGTTTGCCCGGAATCAAGGCTATCTCGGTTTCGTGCAGCTGATGCTTACTCGGTTTGAGGCGAAGGCGGATCCCCTGCCCCACAAAATCGAGATCGCACACCTCAATCCGGGCTGCTTCCGAGCGGCGCAAGGCGCCACTGAACATCAAGAGCAGCAGGGTGTGATCACGCAAACCCGCGAGGTCCCTGGTGTCGATGCCATCCAGCACCTGGGTCAAAGGCTGCAGCGTCAGGGCACCGGTTTTGCGCTTGCGGTTATCCCCCAACCTGACAATACCGCGCATCATCTCCTTGATTTCGGGATGTTCGGTGGGCATGGGATGAATGCCTTTCTGCTTGAAGGCATAACGGATCCCGGCAAGCCGTCTCACCAGGGTTGCCGGTTTACGAGGTTCACCGTTGCGTAGCTCCCCTTTTCCCTCTTCTTTATCCAGCCATACCCAGTCTGCCAATACGCCGTCAGCCTGATCAGCAAGAAAGTTCATGATGTCGTGATGGGTTGTTTGTAGCGGATCCAGTCCATGCAATTGGCACCAGAAGACAAAAATACGGGTATCTGCCTGATAGGCATTGAGGGTGGAATCCGCTTTTGCACTGCGCAAAAAGCGGCGTGCCCGACTATTTAGCTGTGCATCGAAAACAGTCTGCAGTGACTGATGAGTCGGATTGGACAAGGATGGATATGCCACGGAACACTATGATTCATATGATGTTTGAGAGGATCTTACAGGATCCTTCACACACATCAAGTATCGATAATGAATATTATCGATACTAATAGCATGCTGTTTTAATACCCATTGGCCACGGTGAACGGACGAGAAACATAGAAGTATTATTCGACCCGGTTTTGTATGAATGAACGAGTTGAATTGGTTGGGCGAGTGAGAGATAACGTAGCGCGATGTTAATATTCAGGTGGGTAAAATCAGCTTGGTATTTGAAATGTAAAAGCCCCGAGCAACGGGGCTTCTGTGTTATTTTTTCGCCAGTTTGAATAGTTCAAAGAAATTCCGGCTGGTGGCTTCTGCCAATTCATTAAGCGGAATATGACGCAGATCGGCAATAAACTGCGCAACGTCTCGCACAAAGGCAGGTTCGTTCTCCCTCCCCCGATGCGGCACGGGGGCAAGATAGGGCGAGTCGGTTTCGACCAGCAATCTGTCGAGGGGCAGAGCCTTGACCACCTCTTGCAGGGCAGACGCATTTTTGAAGGTGGCGATCCCGGAGATTGAGATATAGAACCCCATCGCCATTGCGGCTTGCGCCATCTCGAGAGACTCGGTGAAACAGTGCAGCACACCGCCAACCTGATCCGCGCCCTCTTCACGCATGATCTGCAAGGTATCTTGCTGGGCATCGCGGGTATGGATGATCAGCGGCTTGTTCAGCGCGCGAGCAACCCGGATATGTTCGCGGAAAGAGGCTTGCTGAACTTCCTTGTTCTCGGGCGAGTAAAAGTAATCGAGACCGGTCTCACCGATGGCCACCACACGTGGATCGGCAGCTTGCTTGAGCAGCAACTCGGCATCGACACCGGGTTCCTGATTGAGCGGGTGTACCCCGCAGGAGGCAAACACCTGGGGATAGGGAGCGATCGCCTCGAGCATGGTCGGGAACTGTGCCTGAGTCACACTAACACAGAGAAAATATCCCACGTCCAGTTTCGCGGCCTTGGCAAGTACATCAGCCATGCTGGTCTGCTTGCTGCCATAGCTGAGGCGATCGAGATGACAGTGGGAATCAACGAGTAACATATAAAACCTTTCTGCTTGTCGGTACTTATAACCAGCGACTGAGCCAGTTCATCAGATGGATGGTGGGATTGGAGAGCTGACCCGGCTGACATGCGGCTTTCAGGGCAACCAGATCTTGTTCTGCCGCCAGCAGTTTTTCGCTAGAGTGCTGCTCCGCCAACCGTTGACTCAAGATGGCCAGATCAGGCATGGCCAGCTGATGGTGACCACATCCGGCCTGGGTTTTCAGGGCATCACACAAGATAAGCTGCAACCAGTGCAACCTGACCTGCGTCTCCTGACCAAGCTGGCTGCACAGTGCCGTCGCCTTGACCGGACTTTGACTCAGGGCGACAAACTGTTCCAGCAATTCACGGCGAGTACCGTCCTGTTGCTGCTCGATATAGTCGAGTACCCGCAGCGGGGCCCCTTGACAGATCCGCACCTGAGCCAACGTGGCCTGATGACCCTGCTCGGCCAACCAGCGTACTGTCTCCCCTTCTGCAGGCAACTGACAGACATGTTTGTGACAGCGACTGAGAATGGTGGGAAGCAACCGGGAAACCTGGGAGGCAATCAGCAACAGCAAGCTGTCGCCGGCCGGCTCTTCCAGGGTTTTCAGCAGGGCATTGGCTGCCGATTCGGTCATCCGTTCCGCATCAGGAATGATCACCACCTTGCCACGGCCGAGCTGGGCAGAGCCCTGCAGCCGGGTGCAGATCTCGCGAATAGCCTCGACCCCGATGGTCTTGCTGTCACGAGTTATGGTGCCGAGATCCGGGTGGTTGCCCTTGTCAAACAGTTGGCAGGAGTGGCACTGACCACACGGTTCTCCGCGATCAGGTTGCTGGCAAAGGTGCAAACGCGCCAACCGCTCGGCCAGCTGCTCCTTGCCAAGACCGGGATCGCCCAGCAACAACCAGGCGTGGCCGAGACGACCGGACTGGGCCGTCTGGCTCAGGGCATGCCAGTCGGGGATCAGCCAGGGATACATAGTGGCTCGTTCGACAGATAGTGATCCAATGCACGCTCGATGGCAGCTTTGACGAGTTCCGGCGTTTGCGCCGCATCGATCACCACAATGGAATCATCCTTGGCGGCCAGTTCGAGATAACGAGTTCGGGTACGCTCGAAGAAGCTCAGTTGCTCCAGTTCAATGCGATCCAGCTCGCCGCGATGGCGGGCGCGCTGCAAGCCAAGGGCAGGATCGATATCGAGATAGAGGGTGAGATCCGGCTTGAAGTTGCCGAGCACCGCCTGCTTGATGGCTCCGATAAGCTGGGCATCGATACCACGGCCACCGCCTTGATAGGCCTGGGAGGAGAGATCGTGGCGATCCCCCACCACCCAGACACCGTCGGCCAGTGCGGGTTTGATGCGTGTCTCCACCAGTTGTACCCGGGAGGCATACATTAGCAGCAGTTCCGCCTCGATGGTGAGGCGTTCGTCGTGCACCTCTTTGACGATGGCCCGCATCCGCTCGGCCAGCGGCGTACCACCCGGCTCGCGGGTGCACTCGATCCGGTTGATGCCGTGGCGCTGCAGATAGTCGGTCACATAACGCACGGCCGAGCTCTTCCCTGCCCCTTCCAATCCTTCGATCACAATAAATTTAGACATTAAGGTTTCTTCAATATGTATTCGCGAACCGCCCGATTGTGCTCATCGAGGGTCTTGGAGAAATAATGGGCACCGCCCCCCTTGGCGACAAAGTAGAGATAGTCGGTCGACTTGGGGTTGAGCGCAGCTTCGATGGAGGCCTTGCCCGGCATGGCAATAGGCGTGGGCGGCAGACCGTCGATCACATAGGTGTTGTAGGGATTCTTGTCGGTCAGATCGCTGCGGCGAATATTGCCATCGTAGCGATCTTTCACCCCGTAAATGACGGTGGGATCGGTTTGCAACTTCATGCCCAGACGCAGTCGATTGACAAACACCGAGGCGATCTGCGCCCGCTCGTCCGGCTGGCCGGTCTCTTTCTCGATGATGGAGGCCATGATCAACGCCTCATAGGGGGTCTTGTAAGGCAGGTTGGCCTGACGTTTCTCCCAGCTCTGCTGCAGGAAAGTCTCCATATCCTGATGGGCACGACGCAGGATCGAGAGATCGCTGGCATGGGTGGTATAGGCGTAGGTTTCCGGCAGGAACCACCCCTCCAGCTTGCCATTCTCGATGCCGAGCTCCTGCGCCAGGTCGGCTTCTGATTGCTCGACGGTCAACCGCTCAAGATATGGGGCGCTGGAGAGCTGCTTCTGCCAATCCTCGAAACGGGAACCTTCGACGAAGGTGAGGCTGAAGTGAAACTCCTTGCCCGATGCGAACAGAGAGAGGGTTTCCTTGAGAGGGGTCCCTTCCTTGATTTCATAGGTGCCCGATTTGATGGCCACCAGTTCGGGATGGCTGCGCAGCCAGAGCCGCACCGCCCAGGGGCTGGCTTCCCCCTCCCCCAGTTCGGCAATGAGGCGCGCCGCATGGGCGCCCTTCTCCACCGTAAAGAGCCGGGTCGGCCCCTTGTTGGTGAGCGTTTCTACCTGTTGCCATTTGTAATGTACATAGCCCCCGGCAGCGGCTACCGTCAGTGCCGCCCCCGCGAGCAGGGTGTAAAGCCGATTAAACTTCAATGACCAAACGCTCCTGTAAACGGCGACTCAATACCGCTGGGGGATAATGGATATCCTCGATGCCATTGACCGGCACGACCCCCATCAGGGTATTGGTGAGCCACACCTCTTCAGCCTGCCATAGTGACTCCAGCGGAGCCTCTACCACACGCAACTCAATACTCATCTGTTTCAACATCGCCATCACCTGGCGGCGCATGATGCCATCGACACCACCGCGGGCGAGATCGGGCGTAAACACCGTCTTGCCCCGACGCCAAAACAGATTGGCACTGACCCCTTCAATGAGAAAACTGCGACTGTTAAGTACTATCCCTTCGACTGCATTTCGGCTGACAAGTTCGCTTTTCAGCAATACCTGCTCCAGACGATTCAAGGTTTTAAGCCCGGCCAGCATGGGGGCATCGCCGATCCGCTGGCGGCACACCACCATCTCGATCCCCTCCTGTTGCCACTGTCCATAGTGAGTGGGAAATGGCGCCAGAGTGACAATCCGGGTTGTGTGCTGACATCCGCTGCCATCATAGCCTCGCCCCCCCTCGCCGCGGGTCAGGATCACCTTGGCCACGCATTGTGGCTGGTCGGCCACCATCTCTTCAACCTCCCGGGTCAAGAGAGCCCAGTCCGGCTCAACCAATCCCAGCCGGTTGTTGGCCAGCTGCAACCGTGCCAGATGGGCAGGCCACTGCAACACGCGACCCTCCCTGACCGCCATGGTGGTGAAATGACCGTCACCATAGGCCAGCCCCCGATCATGGGCCGAGATGGTATCAAGCTTCATTCCATTGATAAGCAAAGGGATCCCTCCGATAAAAAAGGCCCGATACCGGCAGTATCGGGCCTGTGTCTTTGCCCTGCGGCAAATTATACGCGTTTGAAGATCAGTGAGCCATTGGTGCCGCCAAAACCAAACGAGTTGGAAAGGGCGTACTCGAAGCTACCTGGCTTGGCCACATGGGGTACCAGATCCAGATCGCACTCATCATCCGGGTTGTCCAGGTTGATGGTGGGCGGAGCCACCTGATCACGCAGGGCCAACACAGTGATGATCGCCTCGATGGCACCGGCGGCGCCCAACAGGTGACCGGTCATGGACTTGGTGGAGCTGACCATCAGAGATTTGGCGTGCTCACCAAACACCGACTTCATGCCACGCAGCTCGGCCACATCACCCAGCGGTGTGGAGGTGCCGTGCGCGTTGATATAACCAATCTGCTCGGGGGCAATGCCGGCATCCTTGATGGCATTTTTCATGGCGCGAGCGCCACCGTTGCCATCAGCAGGAGGCGCAGTCATGTGGTACGCGTCACCGCTCATGCCAAAACCGACCAGCTCGGCGTAGATCTTGGCGCCACGGGCCTTGGCGTGTTCGTACTCTTCCAGCACCAGTACACCGGCACCGTCACCCAGCACGAAACCATCGCGATCTTTATCCCACGGACGGCTCGCTTTTTGCGGCTCGTCGTTGCGGTTGGAGAGTGCCTTGGCGGCAGCGAAGCCACCCATCCCCATCGCGGTGGAGGCTTTCTCGGCACCGCCGGCGACCATCACGTCGGCATCACCGTAAGCGATCATCCGGCCAGCCATGCCGATGGCATGGGTACCCGTGGTACAGGCGGTGGTCACGGCGATGTTCGGCCCTTGCAGACCTTTCATGATGGAGAGATGACCGGACACCATATTGATGATGGTGGACGGAACGAAGAAGGGACTGATCTTGCGCGGGCCGCCGTTGACCAAGCTTTCGTGGTTCTGTTCAATCAGACCCAGACCGCCGATACCGGAGCCAATCGCCACGCCGACACGTTCGGCATTCTCTTCATTGATGGTCAGGCTGGAATCATCCAGCGCCTGCATACCGGCCGCGATGCCGTATTGAATGAAGAGATCCATCTTACGAGCGTCTTTACGGTTGATACCGTACTGCTCGGGATCAAAATCCTTCACCAGACCTGCGAAGCGGGTTGCAAACTCGCTGGCATCAAAGTGTTCGATAAGGGAAATGCCGCTCTGCCCGTTGAGCAGTGCTTGCCAGCTGGATTCGGCAGTGTTACCCACCGGGGAAAGCATCCCCAAGCCGGTCACCACGACTCTGCGTTTTGACACTGAGGTAGTCTCCGAGAGGTGTTTTGAAAAGGAACAAATACAAAAGAAGCGGCCCTTGGGCCGCTTCTTTCAGAACAGGAACTTATTCCTGATTAGCGGTGATGTAGTCGATAGCCGCTTGAACAGTGGTGATCTTCTCGGCTTCTTCATCAGGAATTTCGGTATCGAATTCTTCTTCCAGCGCCATTACCAGTTCAACGGTATCCAAAGAGTCAGCGCCCAGGTCGTCGACGAAGGAGGCAGCGTTCTTAACGTCTTCCTCTTTAACACCCAGTTGTTCGATGATGATTTTCTTTACGCGTTCTTCGATGTTGCTCATGACCTGAATTTTCCTTTAAAAATACGCTATTTGCGTCTGGTTGGGGTAGTTTATTCAATTGACGTGAGTTTGCAAGTAGCTTGCCGCTGGTCAAACCACGAAATGTGCCAAACTTCGGCGTACTATCGCAAATTTGAACAGATCTTACGACAAATTGATTACACCATGTACATCCCGCCATTAACATGCAGGGTTTCGCCGGTGATATAGGCTGCTTCATCAGAAGCCAAGAATACCACAGCTGCGGCAATTTCTTTTGGATCACCCAAACGGGCGGCAGGCACCTGACTCATGATGCCGGCACGTTGATCGTCATTCAGGGCACGGGTCATGTCGGTTTCGATGAAACCGGGGGCAACCGCGTTCACTGTGATACCACGGGATGCCACTTCCCGCGCCAACGATTTGGTAAAACCAACCAGACCGGCCTTGGCGGCAGCATAGTTGACCTGACCGGCATTGCCCATGGTTCCCACCACGGAGCCAATGCTGATGATGCGACCGTGACGTTTCTTCATCATGGCACGCAACACCGGTTTGCTCAGACGGTAAAGCGAGGTCAGATTGGTATCGATGATCTCGTTCCACTCGTCATCTTTCATCCGCATCAACAGGTTGTCTCGGGTGATCCCCGCGTTGTTGATCAGGATGTCGATGTCGCCAAAGCGCGCCTTGATGGCGGCGAAGACGGCTTCGATGGATTCCTGGCTGGTCACGTTCAGTGCCATGCCGCAACCATTCTCGCCCAGATAGGCGCTGATCGCCTCGGCACCGCTCTCGCTGGTCGCCGTACCGACCACTTTCGCGCCACGGGCCACGAATGTTTCGGCAATCGCACGGCCGATGCCACGACTGGCACCGGTCACTAACACAACCTTATCGGTAAAGCTCATCACTTGCTCCTGTTTACTTGATCTGGGCCAGCGCCTGCTCGAAAGAGGCCGCATCGTTGGCGTGAATACCTTCCACGCGCTTGTCGATACGCTTGGCGAGCCCGGTCAACACTTTGCCCGGTCCCATCTCGATCTCGAGGGTAACCCCCTCGTTGGCCATCTGCTCGACAGTCTCGGTCCAACGAACTGGGCTGAACAGCTGACGTACCAGCGCTTGCTTGATGGCGGCCGGATCCTGTTCACAGGATACGTCGACATTATTGATGACCGCGATGGTTGGAACCTTGATCTCGATCCCGTCCAGCGCAGCTGCCAGTTTTTCTGCGGCAGGTTTCATCAGCGCGCAGTGAGACGGTACGGAGACCGGCAGCGGCAGCGCACGCTTGGCGCCCGACTCTTTCATCAGCACGTTGGCACGCTCAACGGCCTCTTTGTGACCGGCGATAACCACTTGGCCCGGGGAGTTGAAGTTGACCGGAGAGACCACCTGCCCTTGTGCCGCTTTTTCGCAGTTGGCTGCGATGGATTCGTTATCCAGACCGATGATAGCCGCCATGGCCCCGGTGCCTTCCGGTACCGCTTCTTGCATGGCCAGACCACGCAGCTCAACCAGTTTGACCGCATCGGCAAAATCGAGTGCGCCGCTGCAAACCAGCGCGGAATACTCACCCAGGCTATGACCCGCCATGACGACAGGGGTTGCCCCACCCAGCTGTTGCCACAGGCGCCACAGGGCGACAGAGGCAGTCAGCAGTGCAGGCTGGGTGCGCCAGGTTTTGTTCAGATCTTCAACCGGACCATCCATCACCAGGGCAAAAAGGTCATAACCCAGCACCTGACTCGCCTCAGCGAAGGTCTCCTTGATCACGGCATGTTGTTCGGCCAGCTCGGCCAGCATGCCTACGGACTGGGAACCTTG
This sequence comes from Aeromonas sp. R9-2, assembly GCF_040908025.1. Classification (NCBI taxonomy): domain Bacteria; kingdom Pseudomonadati; phylum Pseudomonadota; class Gammaproteobacteria; order Aeromonadales; family Aeromonadaceae; genus Aeromonas; species Aeromonas sp. R9-2. The sequence goes on along the minus strand of NZ_JBFOCX010000024.1, from coordinate 452,362 downwards.
TCCCGGGAAGGCAATGGCAAATTGGGTCATCATTGATTCCTTTTAGATAAGACAAAAATGAAATCGGTGACGGGATGATGGGCGCACCATCCCGCCGAAGATCAGAGGCGAACCAGCGCCGAGCCCCAGGCAAAACCGCCGCCAAAGGCTTCCAGCAGTACCAGCTGACCCGGTTTGATCCGGCCATCCCGCACCCCTTCGTCGAAAGCGACCGGAACGGAAGCGGCAGAGGTATTGCCGTGCTTGTCGAGGGTCAGCACCACTTTATCGAGGCTCATACCCAACTTCTTGGCGGTGGCGCTGATGATGCGGAAGTTGGCCTGATGCGGCACCAGCCAATCCAGCTCGCTCGGTTCAATACCAGCAGCGGCCAACGTTTCAGTTACGATCTCGCTCAGACGGGTGACAGCGACCTTGAAGACATCGTTGCCCTTCATATACATGTAGGCTTCGAGCTCGGCACCCGGCATGCCGCGACGGGGATGAGGCAGCTTGAGCAGTTCGCCATAACGGCCATCGGCATGAAGATGGGTAGAGAGGATACCCGGCGTCTCGCTGGCACCGACAATCACAGCCCCAGCCCCATCACCAAACAGGATGATGGTGCCGCGATCTTGTGGATCGCACATGCGGGAGAGTACATCGGCCCCGACGACCAGCACATGGCGGGCGGCACCGGATTTGACGAACTGATCGGCAATGGAGAGCGCATAAGTGAAGCCTGCGCAGGCAGCTGCCACGTCAAAGGCAGGGATGCCCGGTACGCCGAGCAGCCCCTGCAGCTCGCAGGCGGCAGCCGGGAAGGCATTTTCAGCACTGGTAGTGGCCAGCACTATCATATCGAGATCGGCAGCGGTCAAACCGGCTGCATCCAGGGCGCGCAGGGCGGCCTGGTAAGAGAGGGTGGCAACGGTCTCGTCAGCCCCGGCAATACGGCGCTCACGGATACCGGTGCGTTCCACGATCCACTTATCACTGGTCTCAACCATCTGCTCGAGATCGGCGTTGGTACGCACTGAACTCGGCAGGTAGCTGCCAGTACCCAGAATTTTGCTATGCATAGAGTTCTTATAGATCCCTGTCAGAGAAGACAGCTTCAAGGCGATCTGCTATTTGCAGTGGAAGTTGATGTTTGGCCTCTTGTGCGGCCAGCAGGATCGCATTACACAGAGCGCGCCGTTCGGCCCGCCCATGACTTTTTACCACAATGCCGCGCAATCCTAACAGACTTGCCCCGTTATACTGGTCGGGGTTCAGGTAAGAAAAACGCCGTTTGAACATAAATCCGGCGATCCGGCCAAGAAAAGTGCGTTTCTTGCGGGGATATCCGGCCAGCTGGGCCATCATCCGCACCACCCCTTCTGCCGTTTTGAGGGCGACATTGCCGACAAAACCGTCGCAGACGATCACGTCGCTGTCGCCGCTGAAGATGCGATCCCCTTCGACGAACCCGACATAATTGAGCGCGTGGCACTGACGCAACAATTCGGCGCTGTGGCGCACCAGATCGTTGCCCTTGATCTCCTCCTCGCCGATGTTGAGCAAGGCAACACGGGGGGATGCAATGCCTTCTACCTTTTCGGCCACGACAGAGCCCATCACCGCAAACTGAAGCAAGGTATCCGCATCGCAACTGACGTTGGCGCCAAGATCCAGCATCACCGTGCGTTTGCCACTCAATGTTGGCAACGCCTTGATGAGGGCGGGTCTATCTACCCCGGGCAGGGATTTGAGCACGCACTTGGCCATCGCCATCAACGCACCGGTATTGCCGGCACTGACGCAAGCATCGGCCGCACCGGCTTTCACCAGATTGAGTACCACCCGCATGGAGGAGTCTTTCAGAGTACGCAGCGCCACGATCGGTTTATCGCCCATGCCAACCACTTGGGATGCATGTACGAAACGAACGCGGGGATGATTCAGCAAGCCATGTTGCTGCAGCAGAGAGGAGGTCTGGTGTTGGTCACCGACCAGGATCAGTTTTAGCTGGGGTAAAAGAGACAGTGCCTGCACGGCGGCAGGCACTGTTTCCGAGGGGCCAATATCTCCCCCCATGATGTCTAGCGCGACAGTTTGCGTAGACAAAGGCAATCCTTAAGCGATTACCTTTTTACCGCGGTAGAAACCATCGGCAGTCACGTGGTGACGACGATGAATTTCGCCACTGGTCTGATCAACAGTCAGGGCAGCGGTGGTCAGCGCATCGTGGGAACGACGCATGCCACGCTTGGCACGGGTTTTACGGTTCTGTTGTACGGCCATTGTAGGCTAACTCCTAAATTCACTTACGTTTAAGCTCTTCAAGAACTGCAAAGGGATTCGGCCGCTCATCAGCAGGCTCGATTTCACCCCAGGTCATCTCCATGTTTCCTCTCGGGCATGCATCCAGAGAATGCATTGCAACTTGAGGCAACGAGAGGATGAGTTCATCCTCCAGGATTTGATGAAGGTCTATCTCGCCGTTTTCGTCCAACTCAATGGGCTCATAAGCTTCCGGCAGTTCTTCCTCGTTTGTTCTTTCGAACAGCGGAGTGTAGATAAATTCAGCTTCACAGAGGTGTTCGAATGTCTCTCCGCAACGTTGGCAAACCAGGTCAACCTTGGCATGGGCAGTGCCTTTCATAACGGTCAACTTCTGGACATCTTTGCCAAAGTGCAGTGATACCTCGATATCATTCTGCAAGCCAGCGGTTGATTCCTCCAGCCTGGGCATCTGCGACTTTTCCACTATCCCGATGTAATCGAGCAGCTTCAAGGCACTACGGACTGGATCAACCTTAACGGGCAACTTCACCTTTTGCATAGGGCGCGAATAATATAGGTCCAACAACTGATAGTCAAAGGAAAAAGTCCTTACCGCCGATGATTTTAACGTCACAAGTCCCTAGAATGCCGGTACCTGCTTTCATCGGTAACTCGATTATGCCACAGAATCTGATCCTCGCCTCAACTTCTCGCTATCGCAAAGCCCTGCTGGAGAAGCTCGGACTCCCCTTTGAATGTGCCGCCCCCGATGTGGATGAGCAACCACTGGCTGGCGAATCCGCCGAGGCGCTGGTGGCCAGACTGGCTCGTGCCAAGGCTGATGCCATCGCAGGGCAACGTGATCACGGCTTGATCATCGGCTCTGATCAGGTGTGTATCTGTGATGGGTACATCCTCGGCAAACCGGGCACCATCGACAATGCCATCGCCCAGCTGATGGCGGCTCAAGGTCGCAGCGTCACCTTTTACACCGGGCTGTGCGTACTTAACGCTGCAACCAATGAGATTCATCAATTGATTGAACCGTTTACGGTCCACTTTCGCGATCTCGACGAATCCGCCATTCGCCGCTATGTAGAGGCTGAACTGCCCCTCGATTGTGCGGGCAGTTTCAAATGCGAAGGGATGGGGATCGTGCTGTTCAAGGGGCTGGAGGGGCGCGATCCTAACGCCTTGATCGGTCTGCCACTGATCGGCCTGATCGAACTGCTGGAGCGCCACGGTATTGCCCTGCCCTGAGTGCGGACGAATAGATAAGCTAGACACGAGAATATAAAAAGCCCAGTCAATAGACCGGGCTTCTGTTATCAATCAGATCGATGTCTCTTAAAGAGAGGCGTCTATAACAGCCCGCGAAGAGCCGTCATGGAGTCCACCACCGCCACAGGTCCGTGACGACTGAGGGCATCGCGGCTATCCACCCCCCAGGTGACACCAATACGCGGCATGGCGATCGCCTCGGCCATCGCCATATCGTGAACAGAGTCGCCGATCATTACCGCCTGCCGGGGTGACAGCCCCAGCTCGTCCAGGATCTGCTCAAGCATCAGCGGATCAGGCTTGGAGCGAGCCTCATCGGCCCCGCGACTGGTTACAAACAACGGACGCAGTCCGGTCTCGTCCAATACCCGATCCAGCCCACGGCGTGATTTGCCGGTAGCGACGGCCAGTTGCAGCCCTCGTGACTGCCAGTCATGCAGCAACTCCCCTGCCTCGGCAAACAACGGGCTGGGGGTGGTGTCGTGCAGATAGTGATGACGATAGCGATCGATGAGCATGGCAATCTGGCGCTCATCAATGGCGGTGCCACTGTCGCTACGTAAAGGGAACAGGCGGGACATGGCAACATCGAGGCTCAACCCGATGATCTGCCGGATCTGGGACGGTGCAGGTACCGCCAGCTCACAATCTCTGGCGGCACCCTGCACACAGGCCACAATCCGGCCCACCGAATCCATCAGGGTACCGTCCCAATCGAAAATGGCGAGCCGGATATCCTGCATCAGCGTGGCAAGGCGTTGAGGAAGTTGTCGAGTTCAGGTGCCAGCGGTGCTTCTACCTGCATCTCGCGACCATCGGCCGGATGGGTGAAGCTGAGCTTCCAGGCATGCAAAAAGAGCCGTTTCAGCCCTTGGCTGCGCATTTTCTCGTCAAACGCCGCTTCACCGTACTTATCGTCACAGGCGATCGGGTGACCTGCATGCAGGGTGTGCACCCGGATCTGGTGAGTACGACCGGTGATGGGGCTGCACTCGACCAGGGTCGCTTCGGCAAATTGACGCACGATACGGAACCGGGTTTCCGATGGCTTGCCATCGGCGCTGACCCGTACTACCCGTTCGCCAGACTGCAGGTCGTTTTTGCGCAGAGGTGCATTGACCACCTTGACGTGAGCCTGCCATTTGCCACGAACCAGCGCCAGATACTGCTTGCGCATGGTCTTGACGCGCAACTGCTCATGCAGGCTACGCAGGGCGCTGCGTTTTTTAGCAACCAGCAGTACGCCAGAGGTATCACGGTCGAGACGGTGAACCAGTTCGAGGAAACGGGCTTCTGGACGCAGGGCGCGCAACCCCTCGATAACGCCAAAACTCAGGCCGCTGCCACCGTGTACGGCCATGCCGGAGGGCTTGTTCAGCACGATCATGGCATCGTCTTCGAACAGGATCTGGCTCTCCAGACGCTGGATAACCCCGAGGTTTGCCGAAGGCAGCTCATTCTTCTCGGCAACCCGCACGGGGGGCACCCTCACCTCGTCACCTGCGCAGAGTTTGTACTCCGGTTTGATGCGCTTTTTGTTTACTCGCACTTCGCCTTTACGAAGGATGCGATAGATCAGGCTCTTGGGGACGCCCTTTAGCTGAGTCTTGAGAAAATTGTCGATGCGCTGCCCGTCATGCTCAGCTTCGATGGTGAGCAGCTGCACTTGTTGTTGTATCTGTGTCATGGCGCGGATTTTAACACTGCCAGCGCCCCTTGGCTGCATAGTTTGTTGAAAAATGGCGCCTTGCTATAAAAGAGGTTTAAATGGGATAATAAACAAGGTTTTGTCATTGTGTTCAAGCCTTGTACTAAGTGGCCAAAAAGTATGCCACCCAATCCCGAAACACCGTGTATACAAGAACATGACGGTTCCCGGGTGCGAGGTACAACGCATGGAGAACACAAACATCACCGTTTATTTGTCTCCATTTCGGCATCCTTATTCATTCCTTCTCGAGAAGTGATGACCAGAACGCCCTTAGTTTGCGCCTCATGCATACCCCAACCGGGAGGTTGCCCCAGTATGCTGAAGACCCGAGGCCGGCGCTGGCAGGACCCAGATGGAGGAAATCAAAATGACACAATAATGAGAACTCAATGAAAAGAATGCTTATCAACGCAACTCAAGAAGAGGAGTTGCGCGTAGCGCTGGTTGACGGACAACAGCTCTACGATTTGGATATTGAAAGTCCGGGACACGAGCAGAAGAAAGCGAACATTTACAAGGGTAAAATCACCCGCGTAGAACCCAGCCTTGAAGCTGCTTTTGTCGACTACGGCGCCGAGCGCCACGGTTTCCTGCCGTTGAAGGAGATCGCCCGCAATTACTTCCCCTCCGGTTACTCCTATCAGGGTCGTCCCAACATCAAAGAAGTGGTCCGCGAAGGTCAGGAAGTTATCGTCCAGATCGACAAGGAAGAGCGTGGCACCAAGGGTGCAGCCCTCACCACCTTTATCAGCCTGGCAGGTAGCTACCTGGTACTGATGCCCAACAACCCCCGTGCCGGTGGTATCTCCCGCCGTATCGAGGGTGATGAGCGGACTGAACTGAAAGAAGCCCTGAGCGGATTGACCGTGCCGGAAGGCATGGGCCTGATCGTACGTACCGCCGGTGTGGGCAAGTCTCCGGAAGAGCTGGAATGGGATCTGAACGTTCTGCTCAACCACTGGGACTCCATCCACAAAGCCTCCCAGGAGCGCGCCGCGCCGGTACTGATCCATCAGGAAAGCAACGTCATCGTGCGTGCCATCCGTGACTATCTGCGTCGCGATGTGGGCGAGATCCTGATCGACAATCCGGTGATTTTCGAACGCGCCAAGGCCCATATCGAGCTGGTGCGTCCGGATTTCCTCAACCGTGTGAAGCTGTACAAGGGTGAAGTTGCCCTGTTCAACCACTTCCAGATTGAGAGCCAGATAGAATCAGCCTTCCAGCGTGAAGTGCGCCTCCCCTCCGGCGGCAGTATCGTTATCGATCCGACCGAAGCGCTGACCTCCATCGATATCAACTCCTCCCGCGCCACCAAGGGCGGCGATATCGAAGAGACTGCGCTGCAAACCAACCTGGAAGCGGCCGACGAAATTGCCCGTCAATTGCGTCTGCGCGACTTGGGTGGCCTGATCGTAATCGACTTCATCGACATGACCCCGGTTCGCCATCAGCGCGAAGTGGAAAACCGTCTGCGTGAAGCGGTGCATCAGGATCGTGCCCGCATCCAGCTTGGCCGGATCTCCCGTTTCGGTCTGTTGGAGATGTCTCGCCAGCGTCTGCGCCCCTCCCTCAACGAGTCCAGCAGCCATATCTGCCCCCGTTGCCAGGGTCAAGGCGTGATCCGTGACAACGAATCCCTCGCCCTGTCCATCCTGCGTCTCATCGAAGAAGAGGCCATGAAGGACAATACCGAGCAGGTTCACGGCCAGGTGCCGGTGGATGTTGCCGCCTATCTGCTTAACGAGAAGCGTGCCGCCATCGCCAGTCTGGAACAGCGCAATGATGTGCGTGTTTACATCATTCCGAACCAGCATCTGGAAACCCCGCACTACGAAGTGACTCGTATTCGTCAGAACGAGATCCCGGAAGCGGCCAGCTATGAGCTGAAAACCGAGATTGCCAAGCCGGTCTACCAGCCGAAGCAAGCTCAGGTGATCGAGCGTGAGCAACCGCTGCTGCAAGGCTTTGCCCAGCCGACTCAACCCGCGCCAGTTGCAGCACAGCAGCAGACAGCCCCGGCCGTTGCCGCTGCACCTGCCGAAGCAGGTTTCTTCAGCAAACTGATCAAAGGCATTACCGGCCTGTTCAGCAGTGATGCAGCGCCTGCCGACGTGAAAGCACCCGCAGAGAAACCTGCAGCTCGTGAAGCACGCAAGGATGAAGGTCAGCGTCATCAGCGCGAAGAAGGTCGTGGCCGTGGTCAGCGTCCTCGTCGTGACGACAATCGTGGCAACCGCAACAATGCGGAAGCTGGCGAGAAGCGTGAAGGTGGCAACCGCGAAGCCGGTGAAAACCGCAATCGCCGTCCACGCAAAGAGCGCGAGCCTCGTCAGGAGCGTGAAGCTCGTGGCGAAGTGCGCAGCGAACAGCGCATGGAACGTGAACCCCGTCAGGAGCGCGAGCCTCGCGAACCGCGCCAGGAACGTGCGCCACGTCCGGCCCGTGAACCTCGTGCTCCGCGTGAGCCGCGCGCCGAAGTCGTTGTTGAAGCGGTAGACGCCGTTGATGCAACTGCCGTCCAGCCACGTCAGGAAAAAGAGCAGAAAGTAGCCGAGCGCCGCGAACGTCGCCAACTGCGCAAGCAGATCCGCGTCGATGTCGCCGCCGCTGACACCCCTGCCCTGCCGGTTGACGAAGTACCAGCGCAAGCTGAAGTGATCGATGCCACCGTGGGTAACGAGCAGGAAGAGCAGAGTGAAGGCCAGCGCCGTTCACGCCGCACTCCGCGCAGCCAGCGTATCGAAGGTCAGCGCCGCAAGCGCATCAACGAAGATGCCCGCAGCCAGCGTGACGAAGAACAGCAAGATACCACCACTCTGACCACCGCAGCCCAGGCAGATATTGCCAAAGCGCAGGTTGAAGAGCCGGTAGTGCCTGTTGTTACCATCCCGAGCGCTGAAGCCGTCGCTGCTGCCCTGCAAGCCTCTGCGGCACTGACCGAGCATGTGGTTGTCGAAGCCGTTGCTGAAGAAGCTGCCGAGCAGGCTGCTGCCCAGGTCGAAGCAACTCAAGTCGATGTGATCGCTAGCCCGGTTGTTGCAGCTGTCGCAGAAGTCGTGGTTGCTGCAGAGCCAGAAGTTGCCGTTGTCGCCGCTCCGGCTGTCGACGTGGCTGCCGCTACCGTGGTTGAAGAAGCCCCTGCAGTCAACACTCCTGTCGTGGAAGCTGAACCGGCTGCAGTCGAAATGCCAGTTGCTGTTGTCGAAACACCTGCACCTGTCGCTGCCGTTGCGGTGGAAGAGACTCCGGTCGTTACCAAACAGGTAGCTCACGGTGCTGGCCTGCTGGCTCGTGCCCGCAAAGCATCCGCCCCGATGGCAACCCCTGCCGAAGCCCCTGCCCTGCCCGCTCGTGAGCCGGTTAACTACCCGCCGCTGGTACGCAACGAAGTGAGCACATCAGGTCGTCATGGTGGCAGCACTGCCGCCGTCAACGTGGCCACCTGCCCGGCCGGTCGCCCCTAAGCAACCCGGGTTGACCCCCTAAACAAAAGCCACACCAACCGGTGTGGCTTTTTTATTTCTCTTTTCCCCTGTGCACTCACAGACACATTAATACCCATGCTCTGCAAAGCCGCTTTGTCTGTTATCTCTCTATCATTGAACACTGCGTTAACTCATGTTTACTTTTTCACGTAACAGAGAAAGCCAGTTTTTCAGCATTTATGTTCAGCATGAGGCCAACTGATTTTGTCTGTTTAAAATCTTGTTTGTTGGCATACAAAAAGTTGTATAGATGACGGTCTGCAATGGGCTGGTGTGGGGTTCAAGATTCATTTGATATGGAACCCTCTGGTTCAATGCATACTTGCCAACCAGGGCATTCGGTTGTACCGAAACCTGAATCCTCCTTTCGCAGAAATGAGGAGGTTCGACATAAAGCAAACCTGCCTCAGGTCTTGTTTAACTGATGATCAACTCAGGTTGCATCTACACAGATGTACATATAGGTAACTGTCGCTGATACAGATTTGCTTCCCGAAAGCTCGCCAGTTCCCCCCTATCCTAGCGGCAGCACAATCTATACACGGGATATTGGTTACGGCCCTTCCCCACACAATTAAGTGTTGAAACTGAGCCTGACGCTGGCCCTGATACGCGAGACTTCAGTAACCGCTGCTCAACGATTCTGTTTAAAAGGCATATAAAAATGCCGCCCGGCTTTGTAACCGGGCGGCATTGAACATCTTCTGTTATTGAGAACTAACTATCAGGCTGTTGCCAGCTTGGCCTGCTCTTCACCGCGCTTGAGCATGGCGTAGGAGACACCGGTCAGCAGCGAGCCTGCCGCAATCGCCACGATATACATCATGACGTTGCTGATGGCATGCGGGATAAAGAGCACGAACAGACCGCCGTGGGGTGCCATCAGCTCGCAGCCGAACAGCATGGAGAGCGCACCGGTCAGGGCGCCGCCCACCATACAGGCCGGGATAACGCGCATCGGATCCTTGGCGGCAAACGGAATGGCCCCCTCGGAGATAAAGCACAGACCCAGCACGAAGGAGGCTTTGCCCGCTTCCTGCTCCGCCTTGATGAACTTGGTGCGGGCCAGGAAGGTCGCGATCCCCATCCCCAGTGCCGGCACCATACCAGCGGCCATCACCGCAGCCATCGGGGCGTAGGTTTTGGAGGCCAGCAGGCCGACACCGAAGGCGTAGGCCGCCTTGTTGACCGGGCCGCCCATGTCAAAGCACATCATGGCACCGATGATGACACCCAGCAGCACGGCGTTGGCAGAGCCCATGTTGTTGAGGAACTCGGTCATGGCATTCATGATGCCGGCCACCGGGCCACCCACCACGTAGATCATCACCAGGCCGGTAAAGAGGCTGGCAAACAGCGGAATGATCAGGATGGGCTTGAGCGCTTCCAGGGTAGTCGGCAGGCGCACCTTGTCGCTCAGGTACTTGGCGCTGTAACCGGCCAGGAAACCGGCCACGATACCGCCAAGGAAACCGGCGCCCAGCGAGCTTGCCAGCATGCCGCCGATCATGCCGGGAGCGAGACCCGGGCGGTCAGCGATGGAGTAGGCAATGTAACCGGCCAGCACCGGGATCATCAGGGCGAAAGCGGAGCCACCACCGATCTTCATCAGGGCAGCAGCCAGGGTGCCTTCCACCTTGAACGCTTCGATACCGAACACAAACGAGAGCGCAATGATAAGGCCACCCGCCACCACCATCGGCAGCATGAAGGAGACACCGGTCAGCAGGTGCTTGTAGGGGCCGGCTTTTTCCTCTTTCTTGGGCTGGCTGGCACCGCTGTGGCGATAGAGTGTCGCCTCGTTCCACGCCTTGTCGAGCTCGGCGCGGGTTTTCTTCAATGCCGCGCCGGTGCTGGTGCGATATACCGGCTTACCGTCAAAGCGCGCCATGTCCACCTCGATATCGGTGGCGAGGAACACCAGATCGGCAGATGCAATCTCCTCGGCAGTCAGGGCATTCTGGGCACCGACCGAGCCTTGAGTCTCGACGCGGATCTGATAACCCAGCTGTTTGGCCATGGTCTCCAGCGCTTCTGCCGACATAAAGGTGTGGGCCACACCGGTCGGACAGGCGGTCACCGCCACAATGCGCTTGCCAGCGGCGGCGGGTTTAGCTGCTGCGGGAGCGGCTTGATGACGATAGACGCTGGCACCGCTGGTTGCGGCTTCCAGCAAGGCAGCCGGATCCAGCAGGGCGAGAGCCATGCTGCCCTGATAGACTCGCTTGCCATCATAGGCGGCGAGATCCACCGGGGCGCTGGCGACAACCAGCACCAGGTCGGCGGCGGCAATCTGCTCCTTGTTCGGCACCTGACGGGGTTGCACGCTGGAACCGACGTCGAGAGTGAGTTCCCAGCCAGCCAGTTTGGCCTGCTGTTCTATCCGTTTTGCAGCGAGAAAGCTGGTGGCAATGCCCGCCGGGCAAGCCGTAACCAAGATTGCTTTCATTGGGCATCTCCTGAGTTTTTCATTGAGGGGGTATTGCACTGAACCGGTGCCAGCTCATCCAGAGCCTTTACGCGCACCTGCTCAAGTAAAGGGTTGAGCACATTGATATCGTCAAAGCCGACCGCGACCTGACTGACCGCAAAGGCCGAGACGGCGGTGGCCAGCCGCAGAGTCTGCTCCGGCGCCCAGCCCAGGCTCAGACCATGGGCGAGACCTGCCACCAGAGAATCGCCAGCACCCACCGTGCTGACCACCTGCATCCGCGGCGGAATGGCTTGCCAAACGGCATCCGGGTCAAACCAGATGAGGCCATCGGCGCCGTTGGAGATCACCACGTTGGGGATGCCGCTGGCCTGCAGCGCGCGGGCACACTCGGCCTGCTCGCTCAGCGTCTTGATGGGGCGGCCCGCCCATTGGCTCAGCTCCTCCAGATTGGGTTTGACCAGGGTCGGCGCCGCCTTGATCCCTTCGCTTAACGCCGCACCGCTGCAATCGAAGATCACCTGCTTGCCCTTGGCCTTGAGCAGGCGGATCAGATGGGCGCAGTAATCGGGGGCCACCCCTTTGGGCAGGCTGCCCGCCAGCACGAACCACTCGGCGTGAGGTGCCAATTGGTCGATGGCCTGCTCCAGCGCGCTCACTTCCCCTTGCTGGATGGTGAGCCCCGGCAAGTTGAGATCGGTGACCCGACCGGACTGCTCGGAAATCTTGACGTTGATGCGGGTGCTGCCCGCGACACGGACAAAGTGATCATCCAGCGCACGCTCTGCAAACAGGGAGACAAAGCTCTGCTCATTGTCAGCGCCCAGCCAGCCGGTGACGCCCACCTCACGACCCAAGTCCTTGAGCACCATGGCGACGTTGATCCCTTTGCCCGCCGCACGCAGGTTGGCCTCACTCACCAGATTGACCTCGCCCAGGCTCATTGCCTCAAGGCGAGTAGTGAGATCAAGGGCAGGGTTAAGGGTAATGGTGACAATCTTCATCAATGCGCCCCCTCGCCGAGACCAGCGGCAATGGCCTCACCGATCCCCTTGAGAGCCGCTTCGGCATCTGCCCCTTCGGCGCGAAATGCCAGACGGTGACCGCACTTGACCCCAAGGCCGATCACCTTCATCAGGCTCTTGGCGGAAACCGCTTCGCCGCTGCCATCCAGATTGGCCACCCGGATGTCGGATGCAAACTCTTTGGCCACCTTGACCAGCATGGCGCCGGGACGGGCATGCAGGCCGTGGGGGTTGATGATGGTGAAGGTTTCGGAAAGACCGCTCGCGGGGCCCGCTTGCAGCATGGCCAGTCCCTCGCCGCCCGCCAGCGTCGCCAGCTGACCGGCAGCCGCCAGTTTGGCCAGATTCTCCAGCTGCGGCAGATGGCCGCTATCTGCGGCGCACAGCAGCAGCATGGCGCTGACCGGCAGCTCCTCTGCCGTGAGGGCGCTACTCGGGGTGGCCAGCACCCACCCGGTCTGAGCCGCTTGCGCCCGGGCCAGCCAGATGCCCTCGCCCAGATAGGCAGGTTCGCTTGCCAGCAGGGCGCTCACCATGGCGGCATCGCCCCAACCGGCGGACTTGGCGCGGGCAGCGGCGCCCAGCAGCAGCTGGTCGCGATCATCGGCCGGGAAGTCGGCCAGGGTCAGGTATTGCACCTCTTTGGCGGCAGTGGCGCCGGTCAGGATATTGATGATGGTGTCGGCATCGGTGGCCTCTTTGAGCTGGGCTGCCGCCTGCTCGTCACCCAGCACATGGGTGAGCTGGCGCAAGATGCCCAGATGCTCGTCTGACTTGGCGGCGATGCCGATGGCGACATAGGCGATCTGCCCCTCATCCCACTCGATACCATTGGGGAACTGGGCCACCATGACGCCTGTGCTCTTCACCAGATGACGGGTATCGGTGGTGCCGTGGGGAATGGCGATGCCGCTGCCAAGATAGGTGGCATGCTGCGCTTCACGAGCCAGCATCCCATCCACATAGCCCGCTTCCACCAGACCGGCTTCGGTCAGTTTGCCTGCCAGCAGGGCAATGGCGTCCGACTTGGTTGCCACCGACTGTCCCAGCAAGATCTGCTCTCGCGCCAACTTCAACATAGAGACTCTCCATCAGGTTCCGGCCGCGCCGGTACGTCACAATTGAACATTCGGGTAACTCGCCAGCTGACAATAGACCCGAACACGGTTGACTGTGATCGGAGCCTGATTTTCAGGCCACTGGGTCTCTTCGCTGCTGACAGGCTGAATCGTTTCACCTACACTCAGACTGAATCGTTTCAGCGAATTGATCAAGTACCCACAAAGAGTGCTTTTCAATGATATGATCCCGCGCACACTTTTCGGTGCCCTCACCCGGCAGTGACCGTGGGCCTTGCAACTCAAACAGAGCCAATATGATGAAACTGGATGAAATCGCCGCCCTCGCCGGTGTCTCGCGCACCACGGCAAGCTATGTGATCAATGGCAAGGCCGACCAATACCGCATCAGTCAGGCCACCCGCGACAAGGTGATGGCCGTTGTCACCGCCCATAACTATCAGCCGGACAGCCGCGCCGCCTCTCTGCGTGGCGGCCAGACCAAGACTCTGGGCTTTATCCTGCCCGACCTTGAGAACGCCAGTTACGCCAAACTGGCCAAACGGCTGGAACAGGGGGGCCGGGCGCAGGGCTATCAGCTGCTCATCGTCTGCTCGGAAGATGAGCCCGCCACCGAAAAAGAGCTGGCCCAGATGCTGGTGAGCCGCCATGTGGATGCCCTGCTGGTGGCCAGTTGCCTGCCGCCGGACGACCCCTTCTACGGCAAATTGCAGGCGCAAGGCAGCCAAATCCTCGCCATCGACCGGGCGATGGCAGCCGACAAGTTCGTCACCGTCGCCAGTGAAAACGAGAAAGCGAGCTTTGATCTCACCAGCTCCCTGCTCACCCCGAACTTACGCCATATCGCCTTGATCACCGCGCTGCCAGCACTCACGATCAGTAAGGAGCGCAAAGCCGGTTTCGAGCAGGCGGTCGCCAGTCACAGCGCGGCTCGCCACCTGTGCGAGGGGGATCACTTCTCTCGCCTTGAGGGGTATCGCCTGATCAAAGATCTGCACCAGCAGCTGGGTCAACTGCCCGAAGCGCTAATCACTACCTCCTATATCCTGATGGAGGGGGTACTCGACTACCTGTTGGAGCAAGAGATCGATATGAGCCAGCTCGCCATGGCCACCTTCGGCGACGATCGGCTGCTCGACTTCCTCCCCTTTGGCATCAACTCCCTGCCCCAGCAGCACGATGCCCTGGCCAGCCAGGCGCTGGAGCTGGCGCTCAAGGCGGTGAACGGCGAATACCAGAGCGGGCTGCACTATGTGAGCCGCACCCTCAAGCGCCGTCGCTAACCTGACCGCAGCAGACCCGATTTGCTGTCAATGGGTGGGTAAAGAAAGCAGATGACAATAAGGCTGCCAGCATCGGCAGCCTTATTGTTTTCCCCCACAACCCTACCCGCCCGCTTTGCTTTCTCTACCGTCTGGCCGACTAAACAACCGGCCTCCACACTCCTTTCACCCCGCAACTAAACGCCAACGCCACGACAAGGCACTCCCCCATCCGTGCTGCAACCACTTGGCTGACTCGTATCAATGAGCCCCTGCCAGTCATTTTTTCGGTGTTTTTTCTGCAACTAGCCATCACTGTCATCATTTATTTCCACTTGTTGCCATAAGCCAGCACAAGATCCGTATAAAAGGGGTTGTTTCCGCTATTTTGATCCGCTAACGTGGCAACCATCTTTTACAACTGACAGGTTTTAGGTACAGATGTTCCCGTTCCGATATTGCTAGCCTCCGGCCCTATCACCGGAGGCACCTTCTGATAACGCCAATCGGCCCCCTCTTGTTGACGTCACTGCTGACATCGCCTGTTTGCACTGATACCGCTACGTTCGGATGGATAACATGAATACCAAAACCCTAGGTTGTACCCTGTTGATTGCCGGCACCACCATAGGTGCCGGCATGCTGGCCCTGCCGCTGGCCTCCTCCTCCCTCGGCGGCCCCGCCACCCTGATGTTGATGGTCGGCCTCTGGGCCCTGATGGCCTTCACCGCCATGCTGCAAGTAGAGGCAAGCCTCAACACCGGCAAGTGGTACCTGCACCAGCTGGCGGATCATCTGCTCGGCCCCTGGGGCAAGCGCATCGCCTCCTTCTGTATCCTGATGCTGTTCTACTCGCTGGCCTCCGCCTACATCAGCGGCGGCAGCAGCCTGCTAGCACAGGCGCTGGTCGATGCGGGCATGACCCTCACCCAGGAGCAGGCCGCCTGGGCCTTTACTCTGCTGTTTGGCGGCATGGTCTGTGTCGGCACCCGCTCGGTGGATTACCTCAACCGGCTGATGTTCACCGTCAAACTGGTGATCATGGTGGTGGTGCTGGCGTTGCTGCTGCCCCGCACCGAAGGGCAGCATCTACTCTCGATGCCGCTGGGTCAGGGCCTGTTGCTGGCGGGCCTGCCGGTCATCTTCACCTCGTTCGGCTTTCACGGCTCCATTCCGAGTGTGATGCTCTACCTCGGTGACTGCCCCAAGCAGTTGCGCCGGGTCTTTGTCTGGGGCTCAGCCCTGCCGCTGATCCTCTACGTGCTGTGGCAGGTAGCAATCCTCGGTCTGCTCGGCCAGCAGGCCCTGCTGCAAACCGGCGGCGCGCTGGACAGCCTGCTGGCCAACGTCGGCAAGCTGGTGAGCTGGCCTGCGTTTAATCAGGCGATGCACCTGTTTGCCGATCTGGCACTCGCCACCTCCTTCCTCGGGGTAACGCTGGGGCTGTTCGACTTTATGGCCAAGGTAACCCGCCGCAAGGACAACTGGCAGGGCCGCACTCAGACCGGCCTTATCACCTTTGTGCCGCCCTTGCTGTTTGCCCTCTACTTCCCGCAGGGCTTTATCATGGCCCTCGGATACGCTGCCATTGCGCTGGCGATCCTCGCGGTACTGCTGCCGGTTGCGCTGGTATGGCAGAGCCGCAAACAGGCGCCAGCCCACCACTACCGCGCCCCAGGTGGCGTAGTGGCGCTGGGAGTGGCCGCCGCCATGGGCGTGCTGATTGTTGGCGTACAGATCAGCGTCAGCCTTGGAATACTGCCAGCGCTGTAATCCCCGATACTAAACGCTCCAAATAGCCAAGCCCCGCCAATTAACTTGACGGGGCTTTTTGTTGGAAAAGAAATCAAGTGGATACAGGCATCAGCCATTAATTAAGACAGCGCCCCTTACCAAACAAACACCCAAACCTTCAGCTATATACCGACCTTTTTACTACCCAACCCTGAATAATCAGTTCAAAAACCGTTCATGCCCCTTCGCTACACTGCCCGCTCGTTTATCGCTATCAGGAGTTTGAAAACAATGATGTTGCACCTCAAGAAGAGCACCCTTGCCCTCGTCCTGCTTGCCGCCAGCGGCGCACTCAGCGCAGCCGAAATCGCCAACAACAATATTACCGAGGCGGAGATCAAGGCCGCGCAGGATGGTTGGGGCGCGGCGCTTATCAAGATCAGCGATGACTATCGCGCCGGTGGGATTGAGCGCGCCAAGGCGACCGCCGAGTCGGTGCTCGACAGCGCTTATGGCTACCAGCAGGGGCCGGTGCTGTTCAAGCCGACCCTTGCCGGTGGCGAGCAGACCTTTCGCACCAACCGCGAGGGGGCGCTGGCCTACTTTGTCGGCAACAACAGCGCCTACCCCACCGACAAAGGGTTCGCCCTGAAAAACTGGCAGAGCTATCGCTATGACAATGCCGCCGTCTATATCAACGGCGACATGGCGCTGACCATGGGCAAGGTGCATCTGGTAGATCGCGACAACAAGGAAACTACCGTCGACAAGACCTGGGGTTTCAAGAAGGGGGATGATGGCAAGGTGCGCATCGTGCTGCACCACTCCTCCCTCCCTTACGAGGGCTAATGACGGAGCCCTGCTCTGCCCACCATCAATATGATCAAAAAACAGCCCTGCCACCTCGGCAGGGCTGTTTGTTTTGCGCCTGCGCTTGGCCGATGGCAAGTGAATAGATGACGGTCGTGCTAAAGCAGTTTGCTGCTACCCTCAAGGCAAGCCATTGAGATGCCGAGCAATATCGCGTCTCTGAACACCAGCCACTCGATATCATCACACAAGGAGCCAGATACCATGACCATACTGCCTGTTTACGCGGCCCTGCTCGCCCTGCTGTTTGTGTTGCTGAGCATTCGAACCATTCGCACCCGCCATAGCCGCAAGGTGGCGCTGGGGCATGGGGATGACCCCGCCATGTTGCGCGCCATGCGGGTGCATGCCAACTTTGCCGAGTATGTTCCCCTCGCCCTGCTGCTGATCTATTTCGTCGAAACCGGCAACCAGACCCCCTGGCTTATCCATCTGCTGGGGAGCGCCCTCTTGCTTGGCCGTCTCTGCCACGCCTTTGGCATGAGCCGCACGCCGGAGAACTTCCGTTATCGGGTGGCGGGAATGGGGCTGACCTTCACAGTGATCCTGATGAGCGCGGCCCATATCCTGATCACGGCGCTGCTCCCCTGACCCGGCCGTCACGAATAGCTGGCGAAGCGGTCTGGCAGCCATCCCCATCGGCTATTCTTCACTGCACAGATAGTCGCAACAGTGCTGCTTAAACAAGCCCGATTCAGGAGTACGATATGAAGTGGATTGTCTGGTTACTGCTTGTCGGGCTGACTCCCGTTGCCCACGCAACCCCGCTAAAGCTGGCGGCAGCGGTCGAACACACTGCGATATTGCGCCCTTTTATTCATGACTGGTTTGGCCGGGCCGGCATCGACTTTCAGTTGATCCCCTGCACCTATGCCCGCTGCGAAAAGTTGATTGAGGCAGACCATGCCGTCGATGGCGATATGGCCCGGATCAAGGGCTTTGATGAGACCTATCCCCACTTGCTGCAGATCGGTGCCCCCATCTCGGAGGCGGCGATTTATGGTCAACCAAGGGATAACCCGAGCTGGCCCCCTGCCAAAGGTACCGTGATTGGCTGCCTGCGCGGCATCCAGTGGTGCGAGCGCTTCCTCGGCAACTATCAGGTCATCTGGTTGAACGATGAGAAGCAGGGGCTTGCCCAACTGCATCGACGCAAAGTGGACTGGCTCATCAAGATGCGCCCCGCCTCTCAACCTGCACTGGCATCCCCCTGGCAGAAGATCACCAAAGAGCAGGTCTTTCTCTATCTCGATAAAAAGCACCGGGCGGAAATTGCAGCCCTGCTCAAGGTACAGCTGGCGTTTATCAATAACGGCCGCTGGCTGGCGATGCAAAAGCAGTACCTCTCCGCCATCTAGCGCGGTTCTCGCAGCACCACACAGTGCCGATTACATGGCTGAAAAAACAAAAAGCCCTGCCAGATTGGCAGGGCTTTTCAGTCAACCGCATAGCTGGGGAGTCAAGCTCCCGAGCCGCTTACTGGTTGTGGGTAGAGCGACGTGGACGACGGGCCTGAGCCGGTTTGCCAGCGCCATCAACAGGGCGCTGACCACCTTGCGGCTTGGGCTTGCCACCGTTACCGGTACGTGCACCACCCGCATTGCCATTGGAGGCGGAACGACCGGCCCCCTGACGCTGGCCTTGACCTTGCGGACGCGGCGCACGGCGCTGCTCGCTCGGATCGCGGGGCTCTTTGCGCAGCGGCGCGCCGATACCACGGGCGATGTTGTCGAGGGTCTCGCGGGAGGCTTCAAAACCGGCCACCTGCTCGCACGGAATGTTCTGCTTGGTCAGACGCTCGATCGCCTTGATAAGCTTGCCTTCATCGGCAGCAACCAGGGAGATGGCGTGACCGGCAGCACCGGCACGGCCGGTACGACCGATACGGTGCACGTAATCTTCCGCCACGTTGGGCAACTCGAAGTTGACCACTTGCGGCAACTTGTCGATGTCCAGACCACGGGCGGCGATGTCGGTCGCCACCAGCACCTTGACGCTACCATCCTTGAAACCGGCCAGCGCGCGAGTACGGGCACCCTGGCTCTTGTTGCCGTGGATGGCGGCGGCGCTGACGCCGTTCTTGTCGAGGGTCTCGGCAACACGGTTGGCCATGTGCTTGGTACGGGTGAACACCAGTACCTGCTGCCAGTTGTTGCTGGTGACCAGATGACTCAGCAGCGCGATCTTGTTGGCCTTGTCGCACGGATGCACCAGCTGCTCGATACGCTCGGCAGTACTGTTGCGCGGGGCCACTTCGATCACCGCCGGGTTATCCAGCAGACCGGTGGCCAGTTCGCGGATCTCGTCGGCAAAGGTGGCGGAGAAGAGCAGGTTCTGACGCTTCTTCGGCATCAGAGCCAGGATACGGCGGATGTCGCGGATAAAGCCCATGTCGAGCATGCGATCCGCTTCGTCCAGTACCAGGATCTCCACTTCGTCGAACTTGACGGCGTTCTGGTTGTAAAGATCCATCAGACGGCCGGGACAGGCCACCAGCACGTCCAGACCACGGCGAGTCGCCATCATCTGCGGATTGATGCTGACGCCGCCGAACACGACGTGGCTGCGCATCGGCAGGTGTTTGCCGTAGTTACGCACGCTCTCGCCCACCTGGGCGGCCAGCTCGCGAGTCGGGGTCAGCACCAGCGCACGAATGCGGTTCGGAGAAACCTTGCGCTTGCTCTCCATCAGACGTTGCAGCATCGGCAGGGTAAAGCCTGCGGTCTTGCCGGTCCCTGTTTGGGCCGCCGCCATCAGGTCGCGGCCAGCCAGAACGGCGGGGATCGCTTGCTGCTGAATGGGAGACGGGGTGTCGTAGCCTTGTTCGGCAACGGCACGCAACAAGGGTTCGGCCAGACCGAGGGAAGTAAAGCTCATAATTACCTGCTAGAGATAGGGGCGCCGGGGATTTGTGGTGGGGCTCCTCTGCTGAGCCGATGCCATCTCACAAGATCTGGGCCTATTGAGAAAACAACGATTTCCCCGGGGAGCAGAGCAAAGGGGAAAGAATAGAGGCGCAGTCTAACGGAGTTGCCCGGGATAAACGAGAAAAATGTGATGCTCCTCCCAGCACGAACAGAAAATCCCCCTCCTGCCCCCCCGAATAATCCCGTTGATTGATGTAGCACGCACCACACTATTAACTGGCAACACAATATCAGCCCTCGCAGGCATGGCTCGCAGGGCAAAAGCACGGGATAAAAGAACACAATAACGAGGTTTAGCTATGACCACGCCATATCGTCCCCGCGGCAGCTGGCAGGCAAGGATTGGCCTGCTGCTTCTGCTGCTAAGCCCTGCCCTGCAGGCCAGTCAGACTCTGACCGTGGCCTGGAGCCACTGGCCCCCCTTCAGCCAAATCAACAACCGGGGTGAGCTGGATGGGCTGGATGTCAGCCTGACCCGCCAGATCCTTACCCAGGCGGGCTTTGCCCCCAAGTTTCGCGAGCTTCCCTGGGCGCGGGCACTGCATCTGGTAGAATACGATCAGCTGGATGTGGCGATGGCCGCCCTCCCTCTGCCGGAGCGCCAGAGCTATGCCCGCTTCTCGACCCCCTACCGCCAGAGTGCCTATGTGCTGCTGAGCAATGACCCGATTCCCGGCCATCAGGATCGCTGGGCGCAGCTCGATAATCTGCCCGCGTTGTGCAACGAGAAAGGGCTCAAGATAGGCAAATTGCGCGGCACTCGCCCCATGCATCAGATGGATAGCTGCCCGGCGCTTAAAATGGCGACCGAATACAACGCCGATGAGCGGATGATCGATCTGCTGCTGGCTCGCCGCCTCGATGGCATCATCATGGAGTGGCAATATGCCCGCTACCGGCTGGCCCAGCTGGGGGCCGAAGAGTTTATCAGCTGCCAGCTGTTGCTACACCACCAGCCGGTCAGTCTGATGTTTGCCAAAAACAGCGTGAGCGAAGAACAGATCCTCAAAGTCAACGAGGCCATTCATGCCTTGCCCAAACCCCACAACAAGTTCTCGCCCCCCAGGTGTCGCCTCAATGCCGATCCGGGCGCCGCGGATCTGCTGACCCGCACCCTCAGCAAGCAATGACGGGATAAGCCGCCACCTGAAATAGCAAAGGCGACCCGAAAGTCGCCTTTTTGGTATTGTCGAACTTGTTCCCCAAACAGGGAGCGATCAGCCGATGAGCAGCAACAGCGATCAGCGCAGTTGCGGGGTATGGGTCAACACCCCTTGATTCTGGGCGCGATGGCGCAGCAGGTGATCCATCAACACCAGCGCCAGCATGGCTTCGGCGATGGGTACGGCGCGAATGCCGACACAAGGATCGTGACGACCCTTGGTGATCATCTCGATTGCCTCGCCTTCGGTATTGATGGTCTTGCCCGGCACAGTGATGCTGGAGGTGGGCTTGAGCGCCATGCTCACCACAATATCCTGACCCGACGAGATCCCACCCAGAATGCCGCCCGCATGGTTGCTGGCAAAGCCCGCCGGGGTCATCTCGTCGCGATGCTCGGAACCTTTTTGCTCCACTACCGCAAAGCCGTCACCGATCTCCACCCCTTTCACCGCATTGATGCCCATCATGGCATGGGCAATGTCGGCGTCGAGGCGATCAAATACCGGCTCACCGAGACCCACCGGCACATTGCGCGCAATGACCTGCACCTTGGCACCGATACTGTTGCCCTCTTTTTTCAGGTCACGCATATATTGATCCAGTTCTTCCAGCTTGCCCGCATCGGGGAAGAAGAAGGGATTCTGCTCAATCTGCACCGCGTCAAACGCCTCAGCCTTGATGGGGCCGAGCTGGGAGAGAAAACCGGTGATCTCTATGCCATGCACCTGTTTCAGGTACTTCTTGGCAATGGCCCCCGCCGCTACCCGCATCGCGGTCTCGCGTGCCGAGGAGCGACCACCGCCGCGATAGTCCCGCTGACCATACTTCTGGTGGTAGGTGTAGTCAGCGTGACCCGGCCGGAACAGATCCTTGATGTCGGAGTAATCCTTGGAGCGCTGATCGGTATTCTCGATGAGCAGCCCGATGGAGGTGCCGGTGGTCTTGCCCTCGAACACCCCGGAGAGGATCTTCACCTCGTCCGGCTCGCGGCGCGGCGTGGTGTAGCGAGAAGTGCCCGGCTTGCGCCGATCCAGATCCCCCTGCAGATCCGCCTCACTGATCTCCAGCCCAGGCGGGCAGCCATCAACCACGGCGCCCAGCGCCAGGCCGTGGCTCTCGCCAAAGGTAGTGACCCGAAAGAGTTGACCAAAACTGTTCCCTGCCATGCGCGCTCCTGCTTAGTTCTTGTAGATGGCGAAATGATCCTGATACTGCACCAGCTCGTCACGGGTCATCACAAAGACGCCGTGGCCGCCGTTTTCGAATTCAACCCAGGTAAAGGGGATCTCGGGGAACTGGGCTTCCAGATGGATCATGCTGTTGCCCACTTCGACCACCAGCACGCCGTTATCCTTGAGGAAATCTGCCGCATGGGCTAGCAGACGCTTGGTCAGCTTGAGACCATCGGAGCCGGACGCCAGCGCCAGCTCGGGTTCGTGACGGAACTCATCCGGCAGATCCGACATATCTTCGGAGTCCACATAGGGCGGGTTGGAGACGATGAGATCGTACTTGTCGCCCGCCGGCAGATCGCGGAACAGATCGGAGCGGATAGGAATGACCTGCTGCTCCAGCCCGTGATCGTTGATGTTGCGCTCAGCCACGTTCAGCGCATCGATGCTGATGTCGATGGCATCAACTTCCGCTTCCGGGAACTCGTGGGCCATGATGATGGCGATGCAACCTGAGCCGGTGCAGAGATCCATGATCCGGGTCGGTTCATGTTTGAGGAAGGGTGCGAAACGGTTGGCCACCATCTCGGCAATGGGGGAACGGGGAATGAGCACCCGCTCGTCCACGTAGAACTCCCAACCGGCATACCAGGCCTTGTTGGTCAGATAGGCGGCCGGTACCCGCTCCTGTACGCGACGGATAATCAGCTCGGCGATACGGTGACGCTCGCTGCTGGTGAGACGGGAGTGGCGCATGGCCGGGTCTACATCCGGTGGCAGATGTAACGCGGGCAGTACCAGCTGCACAGCTTCATCCCAGGCGTTGTCGGTTCCATGACCGTAAAAAATCCCGGCGTCGTTGAAACGACTCATGGCCCAACGCAACATGTCCTGGATGGTGTGCATCTCGGCAACCACCTCATCGATAAATATCTTGTCCAAATCCACCTCCAAGTCGAGTAATATCCGGCCCGAGCCCCGTTTACCTGACGGGCAAGACGCATACCTAATACATGAGCATCTGATGAAAAAAACGCCCTCACCGACAGACGAGGAAACCCTGCTGTTCCGCGATGCGATAAAAGGTACCCGGAAAATCAAGCAAGATACCATAAGGGCCGAGTTACGCCCGGTCAAGCAGAAACGCGAATTGCGCGAAACCCGCGAAAAGCTTGGGGTTGACCACTATTTCAGCGATGAGTATCAGCCCCATCTCGATGATGATGGGCCGACCCGTTACGTGCGGGAAGATGTGTCAAAATTTGAGCTGAAAAAGCTCAAGCGGGGCATTTATCCGCCGGAGATCTACCTGGATCTGCACGGCATGAACCAGCAGCAGGCAAAACAGGAGCTGGCGGCTCTGCTCACCCTCTGCCAGAAAGAGAACATTCACGTCGCCTCGGTGATGCACGGTATCGGCAAACATATTCTCAAGCAGCGCATTCCCAGCTGGCTGGCCCAGCACCCCAATGTTCGCGCCTTCCATCAGGCTCCCCGCGAATGGGGCGGCGACAGCGCCATTCTGGTGTTGCTGGATATCGAAGAGTAGTTAGCCAAACGACCACACTATACTGAATATCAATATGTTATTCGCCGTGGAGGTCGCATGTTTACACAGGGTTCCCATGCCGACATAAAGTCATCTCTCGACGCCATCGGCGCCGCCGTGGCGGTGTTCAGCCTCGACAAGGATGATCACTTTGTGCTGGTCTCTGCCAACGATACCTTTGCCAAGGCGTTCGAGCTGGATGTCCTTGGCAGCATTGGCAAACAGCTGAGCGAGATGTTTCCCCGCTACATAACCAATACCATCGAGCCGCCAATGCACGAATGTGTGCGCATGCAGACCGGGCTCGAGAGCGAGCTGCCTATCGACAGCCTGTCGCGTACCAGTTGGTGGCGCTTTATTCTCTCCCCCATCATCCCCGAGCAGGCACGGATCAACCGGATCATTGTCACCGCCATCGACATCACCGCCAGGATGCAGCTGGAAGAGGCTCTCACCACCAGTCGCCGTCGCTTCGAAGCGGTGGTCAACTCCGCCTATGACGGCATCATCAGTGTCAGCAGCGAGTCACGCATCGAGCTTATCAATACCGCTGCCTGCGAAATGTTTGGGATCGACGAAAGCTATCTCGGCAAGCGGCTGGAAACCCTGCTTCCTCAGCGTTTTCGCGCCAATCACGAAACCTATTTCAAAGCCTTCAGCAGCTCCCCCATCAATTCGCGCCCGATGCATGCCCGCGCCTCGGTGATGGGTCTGCGCCGCGACGGTAGCGAATTTCCGCTGGAGGTGACCATCGCCAAGATCAATCTGGGCCCGACCACCGAGATGACCGCCATCTTGCGGGATATCTCGGAGCGAGCCCGACTGGTGGAGGAGTTGAAGGTCGCCGCCACCACGGATCCCCTGACCGGCATTGCCAACCGGCGCCGCTTCAACGAGCTGGTCAACGCCGAAATGCAACGCTGCCAGCGTTTTGGCCATACCATGAGCCTGCTGCTGATCGATGTCGACCACTTCAAGGAAGTCAACGATACCTTTGGCCATCAGCAGGAGATCTGGCGATCCTGAGTCTGGTGAAACGGATCAGCAAACAGCTGCGGGAGGTGGACATGCTGGGTCGCTGGGGTGGCGAGGAGTTTATCGTGCTGCTGCCGGAAACCTCCCTCGAGCTCGCCTGGGCCAGCGCCGAGCGGATCAGGCTCGCCATCGAATCCCAGCACCATGCACTGGAGGGGGCTCTTGAGATCTCCCTCACCATCAGTATCGGGATCAGTGCCAGCAAGGGCAGCCATGACACTGTAGAGAAGATGGTTAGACGGGCCGACACCGCCCTCTATCTGGCCAAGAAACAGGGGCGCAACTGCTGCCGCAAAGAGGAGCAGGAGCCGACTTAAGGACGCATGCCACTGCCCTCTGGTGACACAGCTAACCTTTGCCTGCAGAGATAACCAACCGCAACGAATACAAAAGACAGCGCTACTCTCTTCGGTAGCGCTGCTTGTTTCGTTCTGCTTTTGGTGCACTTTTCAATCACAACCATCAAGGGGACGGCTAAAGCGCAGTGGGCCACCATCAGCCAGAGAGAGCCTCACCGACAGCATGCCGCCGTTGGGCAATTGCCATTCAAAGAAGTCATCAAAACCGGCAATCGTTACGGCGCGGATCACCTTGGCGACCACACCGTGCGCCACCAGCAGTATCCGCTCCCCTTGCATGGTCGAAGCAAGTTCCGTGAGTCCCTGCGAGACCCGGGCAATCACCTCATCAATGGTTTCACCACCGGGAGGAGCTTCAGCCCAGCGCCGAGTGATATTGCGCGCCCACAGTTCGGGATAGCGTGTTCTTGCCTCTACCTGCGTTAGCCCTTCAAACAGGCCGACATCCCGCTCACGAAAGGCAGGCACAAGTTCCACAGGCAATCCCAACTGACGAGACAAGATGGCAGCGCTCTCCCTTGTTCGCAGCAGGGGAGATGCCAGCAACCGATCGAACGGCTGCTGTGCCACAGCCACCTTCTCAGCCAGACAAGAGATCTGGCGCACGCCATCGTCATTGAGCCCGATATCCAGCGAGCCTTGATAGCGCCCTTCCGCATTGGCCTGCGTCTCTGCATGGCGGATCACCACCAGTTCCATGGTGCACTCCTCTTTCCTGCTATCTGCTTAGTGATTAAACCACATACGACTTCCCATTCGGATAACGAGACGACAATCCCCATTCATCTGCGCACTTTAACGATTCTTTAAAATCGAGCAAGATTACCTCGCTCGCAGTAAAAAACATCCGCCGAACTACATACTCTCATCCGTAAACAAATAGATACATATGACTTTTACATCCAACATGTTCATTTTTCTCTCTGTGAAATAAATGTCGCCAAGGTGATACCATGCATTGATAGATAGGAAGAATAGACACCCTCATCATAAATACGACAAAGATGGCGTCATGGGTGTGCTCTGCGAACCCATCGTTTAGCAAAACATCACTCAACGCTTTTTAATATTGCTGCGCAGCAAGGTTAAAACATTAAATCCAGCCATCAATAAAATTTAATATGGATCGTTTACGTCACTTTAAATGGGAAAGAAAAGTTGGCTGACAAATACAGTTTCCCTTCCAGATTGACGGTTCTTTTTTTAATCGCTGCACATATTGCCCCCTGCGCAAAAAATATATTAAAAGGGGGCTAAGCCCCCTCTCCTTATCAATGGATGGACTGTCTCTTTATTGGGTCGTCACCAACGCCCAGGGGCCACCTTTGGCGGGATCATCCCCTTGCGTCCACCATTTGGCCTGATAGACGGCGCCCTTGTAGCTCACCTTGTTGCCAGCGGTGTAGACCTTGGTCGCTTCCCAGGCCGGGTTGCCACCGATGGGGGGTTCACTCGGATCGACCGGCGGTGGAGTCAATTTGTCCACGATCCGCACTTTCGGCCAGTTGGCGTGGGAGCCGTAGAAGTTGGTCACGCATTTCTCGTAATCACCCGGCACCAACGCAGAATAAGCGGTCTGAAAGCCCACCAGTTCGCACTCGAAGGAGTAACCGCCCGGGCGATCCGGATAGTATTTCCAGTTGCCATCCCAGTTGGTGTAGAGCACGTCGGTAGCGCCGTTAAGATTGAGGCTGCCATAGGGAGTCTGCTGCCAGCAGGTGTTCTTCTCATCCGCCTTGATCGGGATCTGGTAGTGGTTGGCCAGCCCTTCCCAGTAGCGGATACGATTGACCGGCTGCCCCTTGTCCTTGTTCTGCTCACCGCACTCGATACCACCGTTGATCACGTTGATGGTGGTACCAAAGCCATAGCCGATACCCGCATCGGCCTCCCGCTTGGAGGGTACCCAGGTGCGATCAATCACGTGCAGCATGGCCGGTTTCGGGGCCTGCGGGGTAAGGAAGAACCAGATGGCAGAAGCGAGGTTGAGCCAGGAGTCCGCCACCAGACCCGGGTTGTTGAGCAGCACGGAGGCATCGCCATCGAACATCGCCTCGGAGAAGGCGCCGTAGTTAAAGTGGTAGGAGAGTTGCTTGGCGCCGCGGCCAAAGTAACCTTGTCCGGTACTACAGGGCCACTTCTTGTTCTGCCAGTCGTTCTGGCCACAGCCAGTGGTATAGCCGGTCTGTCCCTCTGACCAGCCCATCTCCCGCACATGCACCAGCGCCTGTTGCCACTCCTCCAGCCCCAGCGGGTTGTCGGAGACATTGTCCTTGGAGATATGGCCGCCCGTCTCCTGAGAGAAGTGGGCAAAGGCCGTCACAATGGACTTTTTACAGATCGCATCAGAATCACGCCCGTCAGTATATTCGCCACAGAACGCAGGGAATTTACCAATGGCTCGCAAGAAGCGGACATAAGTATATTCCGGCGCTGCCATCTGGGTTAAATATTCCCATTCAGATTGGGGAAATACCCGTTCAACCCGCTTTACGTTGTCAGGATTGCTTGCCAGACCCGGTTCAATGGCATCAACAATTTTATTGGACCGGGTGGCCAATGCCTTGGCCCATATTGCATACATGGGATTAGCCGTCTTGGCTTTTTCCATGGCAGCCAGATCCGGGGCCGCAATCACATATCCTCCCGCATTTTGCGGATCGGGTTGAATATTCATGGCTGCACTCATTGCGGCATAGCTTGGCAATGCGCAGGCGGCAGCGATTAGCCAGGCACAACGCTTGGGTTTGAACATGTTTATCGTCCTTGTTTGAATTAATGCGTTCCAAGAGTAGGTGTTTCAACAACTAAATTCACGATGAGAATTAAGAAATAAGCAGAATTTGTGAGCCATTTCACCTTGTGATATTCAGTGCAGCTGAAACAAAGAAAAAGAACCCAAACGAAAACGCCACGGCGTGATCTGTCGCCCATTTTTAGAACAGTTGAGACGGCCAGGTGACCTGCCATACGGTCATTGTTCGTGATGAAAAAAATGGCTGACAGGCTCAACCTGTCAGCCATCATCAATGTTCAAGAAAAATGCTCAAAATAGCCGGATGTCAGACACGCACGGCACGGATCAGGATATTGCGCGGGGTCATGGGTTTGGCACAAAACTCCCCCACTTCGACCCGATAACCCTGCTCTTGCAAAAAGAGCGCGCGATCCAGCGCCAACCAGATCTCGAGGGGACGGCGAAACAAATGACGCACCAGCTCCATGCGGGCGACATCACCAAAGCGGCGCTCCCCGTGTTCCAACCAGGCGGAATAGTTGAGCCCGGCGGGCAGCACAATCCCTTTGCGCTCGGCGGCCCAGTTGCAAAATGCCGTGAAACTGCCGGTCAGCAGGCTCTTTTGCATATTGGGCACCGGCAGATACTCATCCACCCCGCGCACCTGACGCTGCAGGCAGTCAAACCCGAGCCGCCACACCACTTCCTGCTCGCGCAGGCGGGCGATCCGCGCGCCACCGGTCACCGTCTCCTGTAGTGGCAACTTGAGATCCGCCTTGCTCAACACCAGCTCGCTGGCATTGGCCGCGGCCGACAGCGGGCGATAGTGGCTGGTACGGACCAGGTGGTAACAACAGGGAGAGATTGTCACGCCGCTGGCACTGCGCTCGGCCACCCGCTCCAGCAGATGGGTGTGGAGCTCGCCGCAGGCATGGAGTGCCATAGCGTGATGTTCGGGGGCGATCAGCGCCGCCGACTCGGGGGCAAAAGCATCGGCGCAGGTAAAGGTCATATTGGCGCCATCCCGCTCGGCCAGCAGCCGACCTTCGTCACAAAGCTGCCCTTGCAACTCCAGACTGAGGATCGGAGCCTGTCGATGAATTGATACCAGCCGCCCAAGGTGGCCCTTGCCGGCACACCACTCCAGATAGGGGCCCTGATGGGCAGGCAGACAGGCGGTGAACGACTCGATCTGAGCCTGCTTGCGCCCCGGCATATGCAGCGCCATCTCCTTGCTGCAGGTGATGGGCTCAGGGGTAAACGGGGCAAGCTGGCTGAGTTGCTGCAGCTTGGTCCCCTCGGCAATCCAGGGGGCAAGCAGACTGCTGAGTGCATCCATATCCGCATCGAGCTCTGCCAACTGGCCGAGCGTCAGCCCATTGAGCAACGCCGCCAGTTCGGGCGCCTCATCGGCAAAGGCCATGGTCAAATGATGATATGGCTGATATTGCCACCAGCGTCGGTAGCGCGTGAGCAGTCGATCCAGTTGTTGAAAACGTTGAGCCAGCACGAATGCCCCTGCCTTGCAGTCAAAAAGGAGGCTCATTCTAGCGATCCCGCTTCAAATTGCACTCTCAATACCTGACGATCAGCGCCGCAGAACAGCCCCCCCCTGTGAGCCAGGGCAGACCTGACAAAGTGCGGGGTTTTATGCTATATTCCGCCCCCTCTTTCACGCGCCCCGCCCAACGCGGGTCGCTTTACCACTAGCTATGGGACCAACAACATGACCATCAACGCCATTCTGCAAGCGCGCGCGGGCGCCAAGTGTGAACTGTGCAGCGCCGAGCAGGCGCTGACCGCCTTCGTGGTGCCTCACTCCCCCGCCAGCGACGATGATCACAGCGTTGCTATCTGTGACACCTGCCGTGGTCAGCTGGAACAACCGGATACCCTGGTGGTCAACCACTGGCGTTGCCTGAGTGACAGCATGTGGAGCCAGGTGCCTGCGGTGCAGGTGATGGCATGGCGCCAGCTCAAAGCGCTCTCCGGCAAGGGTGAAGTGTGGGCTCAGGATCTGCTGGACATGATGTACATGGAAGACGAAGCCAAGGCCTGGGCTGAAGCTGGTATTGCTGACGAAGATGACGACAGCGTACCGACCGTTGACTCCAACGGCGCCGTGCTGCAAGAGGGCGACTCCGTCACCCTGATCAAGGATCTGGACGTGAAAGGCGCCGGTTTCACCGCCAAGCGCGGCACCCTGGTCAAGGGCATCCGTCTGACCAACAACCCGCTCCATATCGAAGGCAAGGTCAACGGCGTGCAGATCGTACTGGTGGCCGCCTACCTGAAAAAGGCCTAAAGCCAAGGACGATTGCTCTGCTGTCTACTACCAGAGCACAAGCACAACGAAAAAGGATGGCGTCACGCCATCCTTTTTTTATACCTGCTTGCCGCAAACGGCCAACTTGAGCCCATAACAGGCCAGCCAAAGCAAAAAGGCGCATCCGGATGGACGCGCCTTCTTTACAGGGCCGATACCGTTAACCGGCAGCGGAAACGGTCACTCAGGAGGAGAGCTTGCCATCCAGCTCGGCAATCTTGGCAGACCAATAGGCCGGGCCGGTTTCGTGGATATTGTTGCCTTCGGAGTCGACCGCTACGGTCACCGGCATATCTTCCACTTCAAACTCGTAGATCGCTTCCATGCCGAGATCGGCAAAGGCTACCACGCGCGCCTTCTTGATAGCCTTGGCCACCAGATAGGCTGCGCCACCGACGGCCATCAGATAGACGGCCTTGTGTTGCTTGATGCTCTCAACGGTTTTCGGGCCACGCTCGGATTTGCCGATCATGCCGATAAGGCCGGTTTCACCCAGCATCATGTCGGTGAACTTGTCCATCCGGGTGGAGGTGGTGGGGCCTGCCGGGCCGACCACTTCGTCGCGCACCGCATCAACCGGGCCAACGTAATAGATAAAGCGGTTGGTGAAATCGACCCCTTCCGGCAGCCCTTCACCACGGGCCAGCATGTCGGCGATACGCTTGTGGGCGGCGTCGCGACCGGTGAGGATCTTGCCGGAGAGCAGCACGGTATCACCGCTCTTCCAACTGGCCAGCTCGGCCTTGGTGATGCCATCGACGTTGACGCGGCGCACGTTTCCACCCGCTTCACGGGTGATCTCCGGCCAGTCACTCAGTTTCGGCGGAGTCAGTTCGGCAGGGCCTGAACCATCCAGCTCGAAGTGAACGTGGCGGGTGGCGGCGCAGTTGGGGATCATCACCACCGGCTTGGAGGCGGCATGAGTCGGCGCAGATTTCACCTTCACATCCAGCACGGTAGTGAGGCCGCCCAACCCCTGGGCACCGATCCCCAGCTTGTTGACCTTGTCGTAGAGCTCGACCCGCAGCTTCTCTTCAGTGGTTTGCGGGCCACGGGCGATCAGCTCCTGAATGTCGATGTGCTCCATCAGGGCCTCTTTGGCCAGCACCGCCGCTTTCTCGGCGGTACCGCCGATGCCGATGCCCAGCATGCCGGGGGGGCACCAGCCTGCGCCCATGGTCGGCACGGTTTTCAGTACCCACTCGACGATATCGTCAGAGGGGTTGAGCATCACCATCTTGGATTTGTTTTCGGAGCCGCCGCCTTTGGCAGCGATGCTCACTTCCACCTTGTTGCCGGGGATCATGTCGATATGGACCACGGCAGGGGCGTTGTCTTTGGTGTTTTTGCGACTGCCGGCCGGATCGGCCAGCACGGAGGCGCGCAGCGGGTTGTCAGGATTGGTGTAGGCACGACGGGTCCCTTCGTCCACCATCTCCTGCACCGTCATGTCGCTGTCCCACTGGACTTGCATGCCAATCTTGACGAAACAGGTCACTATGCCGGTGTCCTGGCAGAGCGGACGATGACCTTCGGCGGACATGCGGGAGTTGATCAGGATCTGGGCCAGCGCATCTTTGGCGGCCGGGTTGGCCTCACGGTCATACGCCGCTTTGGCAGCCTGAACAAAATCCAACGGGTGGTAATAGGAGATGTACTGGAGGGCATCTGCGATAGAATCGATGAAATCCTGTTTTTTTATAATGCTCATATCATCCTCACTGGTCCTTGTCTCTGCCACGGAGCAGGGCAAGGGCTTCCATATGATGGGCCATGCTGACGTGCTGGCTAAAAACTATCAACCAGCAAAAAACGAACGACACGGCAGTTTTTTCTTAAGTCACCGACACCTATGATACGCTTGCCCACCAGCACCGACTAGGGTTCGGGAACCAAACTGTTGCCTGTGTAACATAAAATGACGCCAACACTTCATATCCATCATCTAGACCATAGTGCTGAACTCCATCAGCTTTTTGCCCGCCTGCAACATCAGCCGTGGGCTATGTTGCTGGAATCGGCGGGACCACTCGGCGCCGATAACAGCTTTGATATCATCACTGCCGATCCGCTGGCGACCCTCGAAACCCGCGGCCAGGTCACCACTCTCACCTGGCATGGTAAGAGCAGCGAACACAGCGAAGATCCCCTCGCTCTGCTGGCCCATACCCAACAACAGCTGCTGGGGGAGCTGGCACTGTGCGCCACTCACCTGCCCTTTATTGGCGGCGCCCTCGGCCTGTTTGGCTATGATCTGGGCCGCCGCTTCGAGCGACTGCCGGTGCAGGCCGCCGCCGATATCGCGGTGCCGGACATGGCGGTGGGCATCTACGACTGGGCACTGCTGCGCAATGTGGCGACCGGCGACTGGCAGCTGGTGCACTGGGGGGATGAAGCTGGCCTTGCCAACCGGCTGGCCTGGCTTGAACAGCAACAGGCCAAACCGGCCCCTGCCTTTGCCTTGCAGGGGTCGTGGCAGAGCAATATGAGCCGCGCCGAGTATGGCGAGAAGTTTGCCCGCATTCAGGAATACCTTGCCGCGGGGGATTGCTACCAGATCAACCTGACCCAGCGTTTCAGCGCCCCCTATCAGGGGGATGAGTGGCAGGCCTATTGCCTACTGGCAACCGCCAACAAGGCCCCCTTCTCAGCCTTTATCCGCCTGCCGGACAGTGCACTGCTGAGCCTCTCCCCCGAGCGGTTCCTGCTGCTTGATGGCCGCCATATCGAAACCAAACCTATCAAAGGCACTCGCCCTCGCCACCCCGATCCGGCCACCGATCGGCAAGTCGCGCGGGAGCTGGCACAGGCGGACAAGGACAGATCAGAGAATCTGATGATCGTTGATCTGCTGCGCAACGATATCGGTCGGGTCAGCCGGCCTGGCTCGGTCAGCGTGCCTCATCTCTTTGCGGTGGAGTCGTTTCCGGCGGTACATCATCTGGTCTCCACCATCCATGGTGAGCTGGATGCACGCTGGCAAGGGGTCGATCTGCTACGGGCCTGTTTCCCTGGTGGCTCCATCACCGGCGCCCCCAAGATCCGCGCCATGGAGATCATCGAAGAGCTGGAGCCCCAGCGCCGCAATGCCTATTGCGGCAGCATCGGCTACCTCAGCCAGCATGGCCGGATGGATACCAGCATCTGCATTCGGACCCTGATCGCCGAAGCGGGTCGTCTGCACTGCTGGGCCGGTGGTGGCATCATCGCCGACTCTGACGCCGACAGCGAGTATCAGGAGACCTATGACAAGGTTGCCCACATCCTGCCACCGCTGTCGGCGCTGTAACCCTCCCCACCGTCAAGGCAACATACAGGAGAGCTCCCCGCCATGGATCGCCACGAACTGCTGACCCGCTTCCAGTTGCAGCGACCCGCCCCGGCCCATCGCCTCGCCATCGGCGGGCTCAGTCCGGCGGCGGTGTTGATCCCGGTGGTGATGCGCGACGAGGGGCTCAGCGTGTTATTGACCCGGCGCAGCCCACGGCTGCGTCATCATGGGGGACAGATCAGCTTTCCTGGCGGCCGACAGGATCCCGGCGACGAAAACCTGATTGCCACGGCGCTACGGGAAACCGAAGAGGAGCTCGGCATTCCGGCACGGCTGATTGAAGTGATCGGCACCCTCAACCCGCTCAATACGGTGTCACGATTCGAGGTGCTGCCGGTGCTGGGGCTGCTCGATGGCAACTATCCCCTCATCCTGAGTCCGGATGAGGTGGATCACGCCTTTGAAGTGCCGCTGACCCATCTGCTGGATCGGCGCAACCACATCCCCCTGACCCTTTCCAGAGGGGGGAAAGCTCACACCATCTACTGGATCCCCTGGCAACAGCACTTTATCTGGGGGGCTACCGCCAGCATGATCAACCAGCTAGCCCAGCATCTCGCAAAATAACAATTTACCTACATTTTGCTGAGCGAGATTTAATCATTAACACTAAAATAACGTGCCAATTGATAAACAATAATTGAATTCTTCTTGTTTTGATCACATTTCCATAAGAAAGTGCGGTTTTTCGTGTCGTAAAGATGAATTTGATCAACATTTTTGATTAGAAAAACCGTATCCTTGCGCCGACTTAATAAGAACCACACATTCGGGGTGAGATAGATGTCAAACACAGTCACTGGCACGCAGGGAGTTGCGGCGTCAACAGAGCAAGGGATCCGCTCTACTCAAACCACTCGTTGGGAAAAACGCGACTCTACCTGGGTCATCAGTCTGTTCGGGACCGCGGTTGGCGCGGGGATCCTGTTCCTGCCGATCAACGCGGGTATGGGCGGTTTCTGGCCGCTGGTCGTCATGGCGCTGCTGGTAGGTCCCATGACCTATCTGGCACACCGTGGTCTGGCCCGCTTCGTCCTCTCCTCCAAAAAGCCAAATGCAGACATCACCGAAGTGGTGGAAGAGCACTTTGGCGTGGGTGCCGGTAAATTAATCACCCTGCTCTACTTCTTCGCCATCTACCCCATCGTGCTGATCTATGGCGTGGGTATCACCAACACCGTGGAAAGCTTTATGGTCAATCAGCTGCAGATGAGTGCCCCACCGCGCTGGATCCTCTCCATTGTGCTGATCATGGGCATGATGTCGGTAATGCTGGCCGGTGAAAAGCTGATGCTGAAAGTGACCGAGCTGCTGGTTTATCCGTTGATCGCCATTCTGGCCGGTATCTCTTTGTACCTGATCCCTGACTGGACCGGTGCTGCGCTGGAGCAAGTGCCCTCTGCCAAGGATTTCGCCACTACCCTGTGGCTGACCATCCCGGTACTGGTTTTCTCCTTCAACCACAGCCCGGCCATCTCCAGCTTCTCTCTGGCCCAGCGCCGCGACCACGGTGATCAGGCTGTCGAGAAGGCCGATGCCATCCTCAAGCGTACCGCCATGGTGCTGCTGGGCTTCGTGATGTTCTTCGTCTTCTCCTGCGTCATGAGCCTGACACCGGCCCAGCTGGCAGAAGCCAAGGCCCAGAACATCGCCGTGCTCTCCTATCTGGCCAACCAGCATGCCAGCCCCATCATCTCTTACTTCGGTCCGTTGGTTGCGTTCGTAGCCATCGTATCCTCCTTCTTCGGCCACTATCTGGGTGCCCGTGAAGGTCTGAAAGGGATGATCGTGCAGAACATGCGCAAGTCTGGCAAAGAGCCGAACGCCAAGAAAGTCGAGATGTTCATCATCGCCTTCTTCATCCTGACCCTGTGGGGCACTGCCATTGCCAACCCCTCCATCCTGGGCATGATTGAATCCTTGGGCGGCCCGATCATCGCGACCATCCTGTTCATCATGCCGATGTACGCCATCAAGCGCGTACCGGCCATGGCGAAGTATCAGGGCCATATCAGCAACGTATTTGTCGCTGTGATGGGGATGATCGCCATCTCCGCCATCCTCTATCAACTGGTTGGTTAATCCTCCACCTACCGCTGATAGCAAAAAGCCAGCCGAATAGTCGGCTGGCTTTTTTTATTGCATTTGTCCCGTCCTGAATAGTCTTGCCACTCATCACGCAGTTATTGCAGCCACAGCACCTGAACTCACACAACAACCAAGGAAACAACCCTTATCCGGCAACCACATCATGATGTTTCAGGGCTTCGCACCGAACCTCGACCAACAAAAATGCCAGTCGGGTAAACGACTGGCATCTCTTGATAAACACGCACTATCTCTGGCTGATTAGAGTGGTTGCGCTTCCAACAGGAACGGCGTGATACCGGTGATTTCCGGAATACCGAGCACCAGGGTGTCTTTCTGACCATTGCTACCCGGTTTCATGGTCAGATATGCGGTGACACTGGCGTTACGATTGGCAAAATCGCGCATCTTTGTTTCCCAGAGCCCCTCATAAATTTTTCCCTCTTTGATATCAGCAGGCCCTGTCAAGGTATTGAAACTGCATGACCGATTGTTCCAACCAGTCAACGTCAGCTTGTTCAAACCTTGAGTGTTGGCCTCTGTCTCACCGCTTACAGAACACCCTTCTTTAAACAGGATGGTCAGCTTGATCCCCAAGCCATTGTTGCTGCGCTCGGTTTTGAAATCTTGAAACAGTGCACTCTCCCCAAGGTTGTACCAGGAGTCCGCGTTGATAGGCGCAGTGACCATCGGCTGCAATGCCACTTGGCCGCCCCAATTCTGAATAGTGAGTGCAGAATCGATTTTGGCTTTGACGGGTCGATAATCGAGTACCCAGAGTGACTGGCTGCTTCCCGCCGTATCTGGCACAGACGCCACCTTGACCAACCCATCAACATTGGTATTGGACTTTTGCTCAGCCGAGTCGAAGGTACTGGGTTGGCTTTTGTTCACCAGCAACGACAACGTCAGTGGGTAACCCTCACCTTTATTCAGAGAAGAGAAGCCTTGAGGGAAGGTATAAGTGCTGACTGTGGCACTTCTTTTCTCAGCAATGTTCATCGCCCAACCCGTGCCCTCTGTGGACGCCGGATAGACAAGACCGACCGCACGATAACTGTCGTTGACCGGACGGTTGATTAACTGCCCCTGAGCGTCCATCAGGACGGGGAGATAGACGCCAGCCACCGGCAGCGCCCTCGGTTGCGGCTCCGGTGGCGTGGTACCACCACCACCACCACCACCACCACCACTATCTCCGCCACCACCACCGCAACCAACCAAACCTAATGCACCAATAATTGCCCACGAAAGCGTAGTTTTTTTCATTATTTAATCTCGTTTTTTAGCCTGAACCTTATTATTCCGCAGCTATTTTAACGGGGCAGCACCCGCACTGTCTGTCGGCTATTTGTAACCAAACATTTCATCAAAATGAATGTTTTCTTGCGCACTCCTCTCCTCAACACATTTAGGCCCGCTGATATAAAAAGCCCCTCACAGAGAGGGGCTGAATCGAAAAATCGAGCTACCGGCTCACACCTCGCTGCTGGGCAGCGCGGAAGGTTCCAGCAGGGTTTCATCTTCGGCCATGCAAGCAGCGGCGGTGAACAGCACGTCGGTGGAGCTGTTCAGCGCCGTCTCGGCAGAATCCTGCAGCACGCCGATGATAAAGCCGACTGCTACCACCTGCATGGCGATATCGTTGCTGATGCCAAACAGGCTACAGGCCAGCGGGATCAGCAGCAAGGAGCCGCCCGCCACACCGGAAGCGCCACAGGCACTGATGGTGGCGACCACGGAGAGCAGAATGGCCGTTGCCATGTCCACTTCCATCCCCAGGGTATGTACCGCCGCCATGGCGAGCACAGTGATGGTGATAGCGGCACCCGCCATATTGATGGTGGCACCCAGCGGGATGGAGACCGCGTAGGTATCTTTGGGCAGGCGCAGTTTTTCACACAGCGCCATGTTGACCGGAATGTTGGCGGCAGAGCTGCGGGTAAAGAAGGCGGTCACGCCGCTCTCTTTGAGGCAGGTCAGCACCAGCGGATAGGGGTTGCGCTTGATCTTCCAGAAGACGATCAATGGGTTGACCACAAAGGCGATAAACAGCATGCAGCCGATCAGCACCACCAGCAGTTGAGCATAGCCAAACAGGGCATCGAAGCCGGTCTCTGCCAGAGTGGAGGCAACCAGACCCAGGATCCCGAGCGGAGCACAGCGGATCACCGCTTTCACGATGGCGGATACACCGTGAGACAGGTCAGTGATCAGCGCCTTGGTGCTCTCGTTGGCATGGCGCATGGCGATACCCAGACCGATGGCCCACGCAAGGATCCCGATATAGTTGGCATCCATCAACGCCTTGACCGGGTTGGTCACCACGTTGAACAGCAGGGTCTGCAGTACCTCGGTGATCCCGCCGGGCGGGGTGATCTCGGCAGTATTGGCCACCAGATGGAGGTTGGAGGGGAACAGGAAGCTGGCAATCACCGCGACCACGGCCGCAGAGAAGGTACCAAACAGGTAGAGCGCCAGCAGCGGGCGAATATTGGTCTTCTGACCCTGCTTGTGACCAA
Organism: Aeromonas sp. R9-2; assembly: GCF_040908025.1. Taxonomy (NCBI): domain Bacteria; kingdom Pseudomonadati; phylum Pseudomonadota; class Gammaproteobacteria; order Aeromonadales; family Aeromonadaceae; genus Aeromonas; species Aeromonas sp. R9-2. The sequence goes on along the minus strand of NZ_JBFOCX010000024.1, from coordinate 414,024 downwards.
TGATGGCCGCCATCACCAGTACGAATACCAGCAGCGGAGCTACCGCTTTCAGTGCACCAACGAACAGACTGCCAAGCAGACCTGCCGTTTTCGCCCACTCGGGCGCAAACAGTGCCAGCAAGATACCGAATACCAGACCAACCAGGATCTGGCTGACCAGGCTGGTGCTATTGACCAGCCGAAGGAGGGGGTGTTGTTGTGTCATCAAAAAAGTCCCTAAGCACCGTAGTGCATGAATCATGAGTCCTGTCTGCAACCACTCATCGGGAGACCCCTGTCGCCCGAATGTGGTGTCTGTGGCCAGCCTTCTGTCGGGCCGATCCGCCAGTCACCGGATTGCATGACGGAATATCCCATTCGCCATCTTTTTTTTCCAGAGACTCACCAAAAAATATCCCGTTTCCATCACAAAAAACCGCAACAAAACCTTAACCACAGCGCAACCACCCATTTTTGTACGTTTTATCGACACTCTCTGCCCTTGCCCTCACGACCATTCCTGTGCCACCCGTGACCGTGTCGCTGTGCTATTATCCCCCATTTGCCGCGGAGCCTTGCCATGATCCCATCCCTGCTCAACCAATATTTTGGTTTCTCCGCACTCAGGCCAGGTCAGGAGGCGGTGATCAGCCGGGTGCTGGCAGGTCAGAGTGCCGCCGCCATCTTTCCCACCGGCTCCGGCAAGTCCCTCTGTTATCAACTGCCTGCCCTCGCCCTGCCTCACCTGACCCTGGTGATCTCGCCGCTGCTGGCGCTGATGCACGATCAACTCGCCTTCCTCAAAAGCAAGGGAATAAGCGCCGCTACCCTCGACTCAAGCCAGAGCCCGGAGGAGAGCCGACGAGTGATGCAGCAGGCGCTGGATGGCCAGCTCAAGATCCTGATGATTTCGGTAGAGCGACTCAAGAACGAGCGTTTTCGCCGTTTTATCCAGCAAGTGCCGCTCTCGCTGCTGGTCGTCGATGAGGCGCACTGTATTTCGGAGTGGGGCCACAACTTTCGCCCCGACTACCTCAAGCTGCCGAGCTATCGCCATGATCTGAAGATCCCGCAGGTGCTGCTGCTCACCGCCACCGCCACACCGGCGGTTATTCAGGATATGCAGACCAAATTCGGCATAGCGCCGGAGGGGGTCGTGGTCACAGGTTTCTACCGCCCCAATCTTGATCTGGCGGTCATTCCCCTGTCGCCCGACGCGCGGGATAGCTGGCTCGCACAGGAGCTGGCCAACGCTCCGGCGGCCCCCACCATCGTCTACGTCACCTTGCAACACACCGCCGAAGCCTGCGCCGAGCACCTCATTAGAGAAGGGATCAACGCCCGCGCCTATCATGCCGGGCTCGACTCGGCGCTGCGCAGCCAGATCCAGCACGACTTCATGGCGGGCAAGGTGGATTGCATCGTCGCCACCATCGCCTTTGGCATGGGGATCGACAAAGCGGATATCCGGCGGGTCATTCACTACGATCTGCCCAAATCTATCGAGAACTACAGCCAGGAGATTGGCCGCGCCGGACGGGATGGCCAACCATCGCGCTGTATCGTGCTGGCCAACCAGAGCCAGCTGCCGGTGCTGGAGAACTTCGTCTACGGCGATACGCCGGATTTGAGTGCCATCCTCCAGCTCCTTGCCATCATCAAGCAGAGCGGGAACGAGTGGGAATTCACCCTGCTGAGCCTATCCAACGACACCAATATCCGCCAGTTGCCCCTTAAAACCCTGCTGGTCTATCTGGAGATGGCGGGCATCATCACCCCGGCCTACAGCTACTACGCCGACTACCGCTTCAAGTTTGTGCTGGATAAAGACGAGATAGTGAGTCGCTTCAATCCGGATCGTCGCCAGTTTCTGGAGCAGCTGTTCGCCTGCGCCCCGCAAGCTCGCAGCTGGTGCACCATGGATTTTGACGCCCTCTGGCAGGGCTATCAGGGGGAACGGCAGCGGGCCGTTGCGGCGCTCGACTACCTGCAGCAGCAAGGCTGGATCGAGCTTGAAAGCAAACAGATGACCGAGGTCTACCGGATCACCCGTCAGGGGTGGGACAACGAGCAGGAAGCAAATGCCCTGCACGCCCTGTTCCTGCAAAAAGAGCAGAGCGAGCTGGCAAGACTGCAAGCCATGCTCGACTTTTTCACCTCGAATGAGTGCCTGAGCCACCGCCTCGCCCGCTATTTCGCCGATGAGGTGGCGCCGGTTCATTGTGGCCACTGTTCGGTTTGTCGTGGTGAGGTGGCACATCTTCCTCCCCTGCCCCAACTGGCCATGCCAAACGAGGCGGGGATCCGTGCCTGGTGCGATCCGCTGATTGCCAAGACAGGTTCGGTGGATGCTCGTGTTCTGGCCCGCTTCCTGTGCGGTATCACCACACCGCTGACCAGCCGGGTCAAAGCCAAATCGCTGGCGGGTGCAGGCCAGTTGGCCGCGCACCCGTTTGCCCGCGTCTTGGCGGCAGTGCAACAAGCCTACCCTTGCTAGGTGAGCGCTGGCTGCGTCAATAGCCACCAGCAGAAACAAGCGTTTACAGACACAGAAAAAGAAGACCCTCGCGGTTGCGAGGGTCAAGCCAACGGAAACGTGCTTAAACAGAGCTTGGTGAGGCAACAGTCAACTCTCTTGCTAAAGCATCTTGCTGCTCACACATCGCCAATCTAGGGCACTCAAAATGTAGCGTCAATGTAAAAATTAGAGCCAAAACTCCAAACAAAGTGATTTACGTTGACGTTCACGTAATGACATTCTCATCCATAACCCCGCCAACCCGCAGCCCTATTGCCTTTCGTCAAACCCCTTAATCTTTTCGCAATAAGTTCCCTGTTTCCCATAAACATTTATTTTTTATGTCTTTGACATTTACCTCACTATCGTGGCAAAAATAATTTAACAGTCAGTAACATAGCGGTGTTGTTGACTGACCCTCCCCGCACAAGGATCGGGCAGGTTTCTTCAGAATTTAACCTATCAACCGTGATGGATTACTGGAGTCTGTTGACTAGGCTTTAAAAGCGCACAACACAAAAGCAGTCATCCACTTTTTTCAGGGTAAGCGACTATAACGAGGGCAAAGTTATGGGCATATTCGAGCATTACCAACAGCGATATGAAAAAGCGAGAGAAGAGGAATATACCATCCAGGAGTTCCTGGATATGTGTAAGCAGGATAAAGCCTGCTACGCCTCCGCAGCCGAACGTCTGCTGACCGCCATCGGTGAGCCGGAGATGGTAGACACCTCAGCCAACCCCAGACTGAGCCGACTCTTCTCCAACCGCGTCGTGGCACGCTATCCCGCCTTCAAGGATTTCTACGGGATGGAAGAGGCCATCGAACAGATCGTCTCCTACCTCAAACACTCCGCCCAAGGGCTGGAGGAGAAGAAACAGATCCTCTATCTGCTGGGCCCCGTTGGCGGCGGTAAATCCTCGCTGGCAGAGAAGCTCAAATCCCTGATGCAGAAGGTACCCATCTATCGCATCAAGGGCTCACCGGTCAACGATCACCCCTTCTGCCTGTTCGACATCGAAGAGGATGGGGAGATCCTTGAAAAAGAGTACGGCATCCCGCGCCGTTACCTGCGTCCCATCATGTCCCCCTGGGTGGCCAAACGCCTGCACGAGTTTGGCGGCGACATCACCAAGTTCAAGGTGGAGAAGGTCAACCCCTCCATCCTCGATCAGATTGCCATCGCCAAAACGGAACCCGGTGATGACAACAACCAGGACATCTCCTCACTGGTCGGCAAGGTCGACATCCGCATGCTGGAGCACTTCGCCCAGGATGACGCCGATGCCTACTCCTACTCAGGTGCGCTGTGTAAAGCGAACCAGGGGGTGATGGAGTTTGTGGAGATGTTCAAGGCCCCCATCAAGGTGCTGCACCCGCTGCTGACAGCAACTCAGGAGGGGAACTACAACGGTACCGAAGGGCTCTCCGCCCTCCCCTTTGACGGCATTCTGCTGGCCCACTCCAACGAATCCGAGTGGCAGCAGTTCCGCAACAACAAGAACAACGAAGCTTTCCTCGACCGGGTCTACATCGTCAAGGTGCCTTACTGCCTGCGCGTCTCGGAAGAGGTGAAGATCTACGAGAAGCTGCTGGTCAATAGCGAACTGACCGAGGCCAAATGCGCCCCGGGTACCCTTGAACTCTTGGGCCAGTTCTCGGTGTTGTCACGGCTGAAAGAGCCGGAAAACTCCAGCATTTACTCCAAGATGCGGGTCTATGATGGCGAAAGCCTGAAAGACACCGATCCCAAGGCGAAGAGCTATCAGGAGTATCGCGACTACGCCGGTGTAGACGAAGGGATGAATGGTCTCTCTACCCGCTTTGCGTTCAAGATCCTCTCCCGCGTCTTCAACTTCGACCACGCGGAAGTGGCCGCCAACCCGGTGCACCTCTTCTATGTGCTGGAGCAGCAGATCGAGCGCGAACAGTTCCCGCAAGAGCTGCACGATCGCTACCTTGAGTTCATCAAGGGCTATCTGACTCCGCGCTATGTGGAGTTTATCGGCAAGGAGATCCAGACCGCCTATCTCGAGTCCTACTCCGAGTACGGTCAGAACATCTTCGATCGCTACGTCACCTACGCCGACTTCTGGATCCAGGATCAGGAGTACCGTGACCCCGAAACCGGCCAGCTGTTTGACAGAGCGTCTCTCAACAGCGAGCTGGAGAAAATTGAAAAACCCGCCGGGATCAGCAACCCGAAAGATTTCCGTAACGAAATCGTCAACTTCGTGCTGCGTGCCCGGGCCAACAATGCAGGCCGTAACCCCAACTGGACCAGTTACGAGAAGCTGCGCACCGTGATCGAGAAAAAGATGTTCTCCAACACGGAAGAGCTGCTGCCGGTTATCTCCTTCAACAGCAAAACCTCGGCCGAGGAGCAGAAGAAGCACGATAACTTTGTCGAACGGATGATGGAGAAAGGCTACACCCGCAAACAGGTGCGACTGCTCTCCGAATGGTATCTCAGGGTACGCAAGTCATCCTGACCCTGACTGTTCAAGGGGGAGTTATGGCGCATTTTATCGACCGCAGGCTCAACGGCAAAAACAAAAGCGCTGTCAATCGGCAGCGCTTCATCCGCCGCTACAAGAAGCAGATAAAACAAGCGGTCTCGGATGCTGTCTCCAAGCGCAGCATTCAGGACGTAGACAAGGGTGAGAGCATCAGCATCCCGACCAAGGATATCGGCGAGCCCCATTTTCATCAGGGGCACGGCGGTAAACGGGAGATGGTGCATCCCGGCAATGACCAGTTCGTCTCCGGCGACAAGATTGACCGTCCCAAAGGAGGGGGCGGTGGACAGGGTTCCGGCGAGGGACAAGCATCCAATCAGGGAGAAGGGGCCGATGATTTCGTGTTCCAGATCTCCAAGGATGAGTATCTCGATCTGCTGTTTGAAGATCTGGAGCTGCCCAGGCTGCAGAAAACCCAGCTCAACCAGCTGATGGAGGTGAAAACCTACCGGGCGGGCTACACCTCAAACGGGGTGCCCGCCAACATCAACGTGGTGCGTTCCCTGCAAAATTCGCTGGCACGTCGCATGGCGCTGCAAGCAGGCAAGAAACGCCAATTGCATGAACTGGAAGATCGGCTGGCCCTGCTGGCCACCGATCCCAACGAGCACTTTGCCGAAATCGCCCTGCTCGAGAAGGAGATCAGGGAGCTGAAACGACGGATCGATGCGGTGCCGTTTATTGACACCTTCGATCTCAAGTTCAACAACTTCGTCAAACGGCCCGTCCCCTCCAGCCAGGCGGTGATGTTCTGTCTGATGGACGTCTCGGGCTCCATGGATCAGGCCACCAAGGAGATGGCCAAACGTTTCTATATCCTGCTCTATCTGTTCCTGAGCCGGACTTACAAGAACGTAGAAGTGGTCTATATCCGCCACCATACCCAAGCCAAGGAGGTGGATGAACACGAGTTCTTCTACTCCCAGGAGACAGGCGGCACCATCGTCTCCAGCGCCCTCAAGATGATGAATGACATCATCAACGAGCGTTACCCGGCCAACCAGTGGAACATCTATGCGGCGCAGGCGTCGGATGGTGACAACTGGGCTGATGACTCACCACAGTGCAGGGAGATCTTGGCGCGGGACATCATGCCAAGGGTGCGGTACTACTCCTACATCGAGATCACCACCCGTGCTCACCAGACCCTGTGGCACGAATATGAGTCGGTAGCCAGCCAGTTCCCCCACTTTGCGATGGAGCATATTCGCAAGGTCGAGGATATCTATCCGGTGTTCCGCGAGCTGTTCAAGAAACAAGTGGCGTGAGGAGGTCACATGATCGAAACAGAAAAACGTGTAGCGCCACTGGATGACGGACCAGACTGGAACTTCGATCTGCTGGAGACCTATCACCAGGAGATCGCCCGGGTCGCCCGTTTCTACAAGCTGGATAACTACCCCAACCAGATCGAGGTGATCACCGCTGAGCAGATGATGGATGCCTACTCCAGCGTCGGCATGCCCATCGGCTATCAGCACTGGTCGTTCGGCAAGCGCTTTATCCATACCGAGCGCAACTACAAGCGTGGCCAGATGGGACTGGCCTACGAGATCGTCATCAACTCCGATCCCTGCATCGCCTACCTGATGGAGGAGAACACCATGCCGATGCAGGCGCTGGTGATGGCCCACGCCTGCTACGGTCACAACTCCTTCTTCAAGAACAACTACCTGTTCAAGGCCTGGACCGATGCCTCCTCCATCATCGACTACCTGCTGTTCGCCAAGAACTACATCACCCAGTGCGAAGAGAAACACGGCATCGAGGCGGTGGAACAGCTGCTCGACTCCTGCCATGCCCTGATGAACTTCGGGGTGGATCGCTACAAGCGTCCCCAGAAGATCTCGATGGCTGAGGAGAAGCGGCGTCAGAAGGCGCGGGAAGATTATCTGCAGACTCAGGTCAACGAGCTGTGGCGAACCCTGCCCAAGCAGCATAAAGCCGCTGGCGTGGAGGACAGGCGCTACCCCGTAGAGCCCCAGGAGAACATTCTCTACTTCATCGAGAAGAATGCCCCCTTGCTGGAGCCCTGGCAGCGGGAAGTGGTGCGCATCGTGCGCAAGATAAGCCAGTATTTCTATCCACAAAAGCAGACCCAGGTGATGAACGAGGGGTGGGCCACCTTCTGGCACTACACCATCCTCAATCACCTCTATGACGAGGGCAAGCTGAGCGATCGCTTCATGATGGAGGTGCTGCATAGCCACACCAACGTGGTTTATCAACCGGCTTACAACAGCCGCTACTACTCGGGGATCAACCCTTATGCGCTGGGGTTTGCCATGTTTACCGACCTGCGCCGCATCTGCGAGAACCCGACCGAGGAGGATAGATACTGGTTCCCCGACTATGCCGGCAGCAACTGGGTCGAAACCCTCCACTTTGCCATGCAGAACTTCAAGGATGAGAGCTTTATCAGCCAGTTCTTAAGCCCCAAAGTGATGCGGGATATGAAGTTGTTCGCCATTGATGACGACGATCTGAAGAACTATCTGAAGGTCTCCGCCATCCACAATGACGAGGGGTACCGTCAGGTGCGCAATACCCTGTCGGCCCAATACAACCTCAGCAATCTGGAGCCCAATATTCAGGTCTACAACGTCGCCGTGAAGGGGGATCGTTCCCTTACCTTGCGCTATGTTCCCCACAACCGTATCCCTCTTGGTGACTCACGCCACGAGGTGCTCAAACACCTGCATCAGCTGTGGGGATTCGATGTGGTGCTGGAGCAGGATAACGGTGATCTGCCTGCAGATATCATAGGTCGTTGCCCGGAGCGCAAACCGGGGATCTGACCCGTGACGTGATATCTCGACGGCCCACTTCGGTGGGCCATTTTTTAATCGGCCGCCTCTGCCAGCATGAGCGCAGCCCAAGCCGTACAACCCGAACAAGCCACAACATAGAAAGAGGCCCGCATGGGGTGCGGGCCTCTTTGCCTTGCGGTCAATCGGCAGCAGTTATCAGTAGAAGGTCTGCTGCTCTGCGGCCATCGCCTTGAGGCGGGCACAGGGGGCAAACCGGTCGCCATGGCGCTTCTGGTAATACTCCAGACGGCCAACCAGATGATCAATTCCTAAGGTGTCCATGTAGCGGAACGGGCCGCCAAGGAAAGGCGGGAAACCGATACCGAAGATGGCGCCGATATCGCCATCACGGGCCGACGCCACCACACCGCTATCCAGCGCCATGGCCGCTTCGTTGAGCATCAGCAGCACGCAGCGCTCGGCAATCTCCTGACGGGCCAGCTTGGCAGAAGGCTTGATGCCGAGCACGCCATAGACGCTCTCGTCCACCGTCTTCTTGCCCTCTTTGCCGGTCAGCTTGTTGCGCGGTGCCGCCTTGCCATAGAGGTAGAAGCCCTTGCCGTTCTTGCGTCCCTTGCGATCATTTTGCAGCAGCTTGTCGAACGCCTTGGGCGCCTGGAACTGCTCGCCGCCCAGCTCTTTCTCGAGAATGGGGGAGATCTTGGCGCCCACATCGATCCCCACCTCGTCCAGCAAGGTGATGGGGCCAACCGGGAAACCAAAGTCCAGCAGCGCGCTATCCAGCACCTCCACCGGCTCGCCTTCCAGTACCAGTCGCGCCGCTTCATTCATGTAGGGCGCCAGGATGCGGTTGACGTAGAAACCGGCTTCGTCTTTCACCACGATAGGCGTTTTACCCTGAGCACGGGCAAAAGCCAGAGTGGTGGCGACCGTCTCGGCACTGGTGCCAGCGTGGGGGATGATCTCCGCCAGCGGCATCTTGTCCACCGGGCTGAAGTAGTGCAGCCCCACGACTCGCTCCGGGTGCGCCGCCTCTGCCGCAATCTGGTTTATGGGCAGGGAGGAGGTGTTGGAGGCAAACACTGTGTGCTCACCGCACTCACGCTCCACGTCCTTCACCATCTGGTGTTTGAGCGCGAGATCTTCAAACACCGCCTCCACCACCATGTCCACCCGGTGAAAACCGGAGTAGTCGAGGGTACCGGTCAGCAGGCTCATCTGTTTTTCCAGCTCGCTGCGCAGAATGTGACGACGCTTGAGCTTCTTGGCCAGAATGTCGTAGCTGTAGCGCATGGCATTGCCGAGCCCGGCGCTTGCCACATCCTTGATCCGTACCGGCACGCCCGCCTTGGTAGCGGTGACGAATGCTATGCCGCCCCCCATCAGACCACCGCCCAGCACGGCCGCGTGGCCCACCTTGCGCGGCTCGGCCCCCTGATAGGTGACCTCTTTCTTCATCTCGGTGGTAGCAAAGAAGATGGAACGCAGGGCGGCAGACTCAGCCGTCATCACCAGCTCACCAAAGTGGCGGGATTCGGCGGCCAGACCGGCCTTCATCCCCTCCTCCACGCCTATGCGCACCACCTCGAGGATCCGCTCCGGCGCCGGGTAGTTGCCACGGGTCTTGGCTTTCACCCCCTTGCTGGCTTGATCGAACAGCACCTTGCGACCCAGTTTGTTGGTCTCCAGCACCTTGCCTTGCAGATCCCGTTTCAACTGATGGCGCGGTTTGCCCTTCTTGGCCAGCTTGATGGCAGCATCCAGCAAAATTGACGGCGGCACCACATCGTCCACCAGCCCCAATTTCTTGGCTTGTTTGGCCCGCACCTGCTTACCGGTCAGCATCAGATCCAGCGCCTTGGCCACCCCGATGAGGCGCGGCAGACGCTGGGTACCGCCAGAGCCCGGCAGCAGACCGAGCTGCACTTCCGGCAATCCCAGCACGGTTTTACCGTGATCGGTCACCACCCGACCATGACAGGCCAGCGCCAGCTCCAGCCCGCCACCGAGGCAGGGGCCGTGGATAGCGGCGATCACCGGAATGGTCAGCCCCTCGATCTCGGCAAAGATCTCCTGCCCTTCCCGAGACAGGGTCTCGGCATCCTTGGCACTGGTGCAGGCGGCCAGCATGGTGATGTCAGCGCCGGCGATGAAGGAGTCCTTCTTGCCGGAGGTGATCACCAGACCGATCAAATCCTTGTTGCGTTTCACCTCGGCCAGTACGGAGCGGATCTCCTCCACAAAGGCGGCCTTGAGGGTATTCATGCTCTCGCCCGGCACATCCATGGTGAGGATACCGATGCCATCTTTGCGAACATCCAGGGAAAAAGTCTTAGCGCTCATCATTCAACCTCCAACACCATAGCCACGCCCAATCCACCCGCCGCACAGGCGGTGTTGAGCCCCAATCCCCCGCCGCGACGACGCAGCTCGTGCAGGGTCTGGGTGATCATCCGCGCACCGGTCGCGGCAAAGGGGTGGCCATAGGCCAGCGAACCACCGAGGACGTTGAACTTCTCCATGTCCACCTCGCCGATGGCCTGATCGCGGCCCAGCTTGTCACGGGCAAACTCGTGGCTGGCAAACATCTTGAGGTTGGCCAGGGTCTGGGCGGCAAAGGCTTCGTGCATGTCGATCAGGGTCAGATCGCTGAGCGTGATGCCAGCTCTGTCCAGCGCCAGCGGCGTGGCATAGGAGGGGCCCATCAGCATGTCCTGCCAGACATCGATGGCCGAGAAAGCGAAGCTGCGGATATAACCCAACGGTTCGAGGCCCAACTCTTTCGCCCGACCTTCCCGCATCAGCAACACGGCAGCGGCGCCATCGGTCAGCGGCGTGGCGTTGGCTGCAGTGACTGTGCCATGAACCCGGTCAAACACAGGTTTGAGCTTGGCGTAGCTCGCGAGATCCGAGCTTTCACGGATATTGTTGTCCTGCTCCAGCGGTGATTTGTAAGGCGGTACATGGGCGGTAAACACCTCGCCGCTGAGCTTGCCATCGGCCCAAGCCTGCGCGGCCAGGGTGTGGGAGCGGTGCGCCAGCGCATCTTGCGCCTCACGGCTGATCTGGTGGCTCTTGGCCATCTGCTCAGCGGTCTGTCCCATGGAGAGACCGGTCGAATATTCCGCTACCGCAGGCGGCACCGGCAGCAGATCCTTGACCCGCAGCTGGCGCAGAATATTGAAGCGCTGCTGCAGATTGCGCGCCTTGTTGAGATCCACCAGGGCGCGGGCCAGCTTCTTGCTCACTCCGATAGGCAGTACGGAGGAGGAGTCAGCACCGCCGGCGATGGCGATGTCTACGGTACCGGCCATGATGGATTCGGTGACGTTGGCCACCGCCTGAAAGCTGGTGGCGCAGGCGCGGGAGACGCTATAGGCATCGGTATTGACGCTCATGCCGGTACCGAGCACGATCTCGCGAGCAATGTTGGGGGCTTCCGGCATCTGAACCACCTGACCAAACACCAGCTGGTCGATAAGCTTGGGATCGAGATCGGTGCGGGCAAGCATCTCGCTCACCACCAGTTTGCCGAGATCGACTGCAGGCACGCCATGAAAGGCGGTGGCCTGCTTGGCAAAGGGGGTACGCAGCCCCGCCACGACGGCAATCCGTTCGCCCTGGCGAGTCGTCAGTTTCAATGGCTGTTTCATCCTGGCTCCTTGGTTTAAAAGGCAGAGGTCTGACCTCATTGCGCCACATCTTAACAATCCAATCACAAGTTTCATACAGCTGATTGAAACTAAATTAAGCACGGCAAGGCCCCTTTGCTCGCCCTTGGGAAGCAACTGGAGTATAAAAAGATCAACTTCCATAAAAACAACGGGTTTATCGCATGGCAGCGGCCGAGTTCAGAACACTTAGGGACTATCTTGGCAGTCAGATCCTGGGGCAGGAGGAGCTAATAGAAGGGCTCCTGATTGCCCTGTTATGTGAAGGACATGTGTTAATCGAAGGGGCTCCCGGGCTGGCCAAAACCCGCGCCGTCAAGGCGCTCGCTGGCGCCGTCGAAGGGCGCTTTGCCCGTATCCAGTTTACCCCCGACCTGCTTCCTGCCGATCTCACCGGCAGCGAGGTGTTTCACCCGCAGGATGCCAGTTTTGTTTTCCAGCCAGGCCCCCTCTTCAACCATCTGGTGCTGGCAGACGAGATCAACCGGGCGCCAGCCAAGGTACAATCAGCGCTGCTGGAAGCCATGGCCGAACACCAGATCACCGTGGGCAAAAAGAGCTGGCGGCTGCCACCCCTCTTTATGGTGGCCGCCACCCAGAACCCCATCGAGCAGGAGGGAACCTATCCCCTGCCGGAGGCGCAGCTCGACCGATTTCTGCTCAAGCTGATGGTGGATTACCCGAGCCCCACGATGGAGCTCGCCATCTTGCAGCTCAACGCCAGCGGCGAACAACTTGGCGCGGCGCCGGTGACCCTGAGCCAGACCACCTTGCAAGGTGCTCGCAGCGAAGTGCTGGCGGTGACCATGCAAAGCAGACTGGAGCACTATCTGGTGGAGCTGGTCTGCGCCACCCGCCCGGGTAGTGGCCTTTGCCCTGCCCTTGAGCCACTGATTGCCGTAGGGGCCAGCCCCCGCGCCACACTTGGGCTGGCTCGCTCCGCCCGCGCCCGAGCCTGGCTTGCCGGACGTGATTATGTGCTGCCGGAAGATATTCAGCTGCAAGCCTATCCGGTGCTGCGCCACCGCCTTATACCCAGCTATCAGGCACTGGCCGACAATCTGGATAACGATATCCTGATCGCCCAACTGCTGGATCAGGTGCCATGCCCCTAGAACCCGGTCTGCATCCCGATATCGCCCTGTCGCTGCCACGGCTGCTCAATATCCGGCTCTGGGCCAAGGCCAAGAAGCCACCTCACGCTGGCAGAAGCAGCAGCGAACGCGGCAAACCGGGCCGATCTCCCGGACTCACGTTTCGAGAGCCGCGCGCCTATCAGGCTGGTGACGAGGTACGCCATATCGACTGGCGAGTGACCGCACGCCTCGGTCGTCCCTATACCCGCCTCTATAGCGAGGAGCTCGATCAGGCGCACTGGCTGCTGCTCGATCTCTCTCCCGCCATGTATTTCGGCTCCACGCTGCAGCTCAAGGCGCGTCTGGGGTGCGAGCTGGCAGCAGCCTTGATCTGGCAAGGGGGGAAGCAGCACAACACCCTGATCTGCCACGGGCTTATCCCCCATCACCAGAGCCAGCGCGGCAGCGTGCTGCCCCTGCTCGAATCCCTCTGCCATCACTATCAGCAAGGGCTGACCCGCCGGGCGCTTTCTCACTCGCTGGCCGACACCTTGTCCGGCGTGCAGCTGCCTCACGGTGCCAAGCTGACGATCATCACCGATCACAGACCCTGCGAGTCGGCGCTCTGTCAGCAATTGCAACTGCTCTCACGGCGCCACGATATTCACTATTGGCAGATCCGTGACCCCCTCGAGGCAGCCCTTCCCTCTGATGGCCAACTGCCGGTGGCCATTGATCGGCCAGGGCAACACTATCAGGGCTGGCTGGATGGGGGCCATGCCGGTTTCTCCCAGCGCTACCGGCATGTCGCCGAGAAGCAACTAGCCCACGGCAAGCAGTTGCTGTTGCCATTGGTGCAGCGTCTCTATCTGCTCGATAACGGCCAGACGCTGCAACAGCAGTGGCAGGAGGGGTTATGTCATCAGGGATGATCTCCCCAGCCGAACTCGACAGCGCCAGTCCAGCCTCCGACGCCATCACTCCGCCGCTGGCCGCCCTGATGCGCGACATCCATCCGGGGCCGGATCTGATTGAACAGAGTCTTGACCCCAGAGTGCTGGCGCTATTGTGGCTATTGATCACAGCGTTATTGCTGCTGCTGATCGTCCTGATTGCCCGCAGGGTGATACGTTACCGCCGCTGGTGTCGTCAGCTGGAGGGAGAGCCGGCACTGCTGGTGGCACGCATACAGGAGGCCCTGCGTCATGAAGCACTGCAACGTTGGCCCGAGGCGCGCCAGCTGCAGGGAGAGGCGTGGCTCGCCTTCGTCGATCGTCACGGGGACAGCAATTTCAGCCAGTTCTCACCTCACTGGAGCAGTTGGCTCTATGGCAGCCAGAACCCGACTCGCGAGCAGTGTGAACAGCTTCGGCAACATTATCGCCGTTGGGGTCAAACCCTCTTCTTCCAACTTCACCCCCGCTCGGGGCGTAAAGCCGGACGGAGGCATCCATGATCCTGGCCTGGCCCTGGTTTGCGCTGGCGCTGGTGCTCCCCTTGCTGGTGCGCTTCGGCTTGCCACCCCTGCGCCGCGGCTATCTGGCTCACCCCGGGTTTGCGCTGCTGCGCCCCCACGCCGGATTGCCGCTCTGGCGCGCCATGCTGCTCTGGTGCGCCCTTATCCTCGCCCTCTGCCGCCCCCAGTGGCGGGGGGAACCGGTGATCCAATATGAAGGGAGTCGGGATCTGCTGCTGGCAGTGGATCTGTCAGACAGCATGCGCACCCCTGATATGCTCGATAACGGCGAGCAGCAAGCGCGGCTGACGGCGGTGCGTCAGCAGATCAAAACGCTGATCGCCAAACGGGCCGGAGACAGGGTGGGCCTCATCGTCTTTGCCGATCACGCCTACCTGCTCTCTCCCCTCACTCAGGAGATCCCGGCGCTGTTGACCTTGAGCGACGAGCTCGATTTTGATCTGGTCGGCCGAACCACCGCCCTTGGCGAGGCGATCCAGCTGGCACGTCAGCATGGGGATCCTGGTCGCCCCACCGCCCTGCTGCTGGTCACTGATGGCCGCAATACCGCAGGCAATGCCGACCCGCTGCAGGAGGCCAAACTCGCCGCAGCGCAGGGAATACGGATCTACACGCTGGGGGTCGGGGCCGATCCCGATACCTTTATCCAACCCTATGATGAGGCAGGCAGCGGTCAGGCCGATCCCAGCACCGAACTGGACGAACCGCTCCTGAAAGAGCTGGCAAAAACAGGACAGGGGCGCTATTTCAGGGCGCGAACCCAAAGCGATCTCGATGCCATCAATGCGACCCTCAATACCCTTGAACCTGCCCCCATGCCGATTGCCCAGTACCAGCCGGTGATCGAGCTCTACCCCTGGCCGTTGGCACTGCTTTGTGGCTTGCTGCTTCTGCCATCAGGACACGGCAGACTGGAGTTTCGCATGGTGCGTAACTGGCTGGCACGAGGCGCGCGCAGATGGAGCTGATCTTGCTCCGCCCCCTGTGGCTGATCGCACTCATCCCCTGGCTCTGGCAAGGGTGGCACCGTCGTCGCCAGCCCCCGCTGCTCGCACCTGCGATGCAGGCTTATCTGCTGCCAGCCTCCCGTCCTCAGCGCCCCTGGCTCTGGCTGGCAACCCTGCCCGTGATTTTGGCCCTGAGTGGTCCCGCACTGCGCGGTGAGCTGCAACAGCAGCCTGCGGCACCGCTCGATATCTGGCTGCTCGACTTGTCACGCTCGATGACCGCCACCGATCTCAAACCGGATCGGGCAACCCGGGTCAGATGGCAATTACAGCAGCTGCTGAGCCGCGCCAAGGGCGAGCGCATTGCGCTGATCCTCTACGCTGGTGATGCCTACCTCGCCATGCCGCCCACCCGGGATCATCAAGCCCTTTCGCTGCTGCTGCCCGACTTGCGCCCCGATATCATGCCGCTGCAGGGCAGCAACCCGGCACGGGCGGTGGAACTTGCCATGAAGCAGCTGGCCCCTGGAGAACAAGCGCGTCTGCTGCTGATCACCGACGACCTCACCCAGAATCAGATGACCCAAATCGCCGCCCTGTGGCCCTGCCAGCAACGCCTTGTTTGCCGCGACACCCAGTCGGCACGCCTCGATATTCTGCTTGCCAGCAGCGGTCAACCGGCCCCCATGCCCGCCATTCCGGCCAATGAGTTGGGGTTTGCCACCCGCATGCCCGCGCAGTTGCCCGCTCCCGATAGTCAGGCCATTACTGCCTTGGCCAATCGCCTCGGCGGTGAGCTGCAGTGGCTTGGGAGCGATATCCCCCGCTTTGCTCCCCTCCCCACCACGACCTCGGCCCTCACCCCGGCGCCACTGGATCTTGGCCCCTGGCTGCTGATCCCCTTGTTACCACTGGCCTTGCTGGCCAGAGTCGGCGCCCGGTTGATGGTGGCGCTGATGATGGGTGCACAGCTGCTTGCGCCACAAGATCTGCAAGCGGCAGAAAGGGCGGATCTGCAAGCGATGCAGGCTTATCAACAAGGGGATTTTCAGCGTGCCGCTCGCACCTTCAACGATCCAGTCTGGCGCGGCAACGCCTGGTATCGGGCCGGAGCCTACCGACAAGCTATCTCAGCCTATCAGGAAGCGACGAGCGCCACCGCCCACTACAACCGCGGCAATGCCATGCTGCAACTGGGTGAGTTTGCGGCGGCCAAAGAGGCCTATCTGGCCGCCCTGGCGCTGGAGCCCGGCCATGAAGATGCGCTCTATAACCTCTCTCTGTTACAGGGCGGCGCGGCGGCCGCTCCCGATAGCAACAACAGCAAGCAGCCCGAACCAGCGACGGATCAGCAGGCGACAGCAATGCCCCTGCCACCCTCTCCCCCGGTGTTGCTGTTGGAGCAGCGACTGCGCAAAGAGGCGCTGCGCCGGGATCTGATCAAGGTGGAGGAGCCCTGGTGACGCGGGCAGGATGGGGACTGTTGCTCGCACTGGCGAGTCCACTTTGCTGGGCTTTGCCCCCTCGGGCAGAGCTGCTGCCGGGGGCCGCCCCCAGCGATTGGCTGCTGATCATCGAAGCGGATGGCGAGCGCCAGAGCAGCGAGCTGGAGATCACCCCCCTACTGCGCCAGTTTGCAGTGGGCAGAGTGACCATGAGCCGGGTCACGACCCCGGTACAACAACTGACTCGCTGGCAGATCCCGCTGCACCAGAGCAATTCACCCGCTAATACCGAGGTGGTGATTGCCCCGCTCAAGCTGGGAAATGAGTTTACCCCCTCGCTCACCCTACCATTGAGAGAGGCGAAAACAGCCGCGCTGCCACAGCCCGAGGCACCCTCGCCCCTCGAGATGCAGGCCAGCCTTGATCATCAGGGCCCGCTCTATCCCGGCCAGCCGGTGATCTACCGGCTGACACTGTGGCTGCCCACCAGTATGCAAAACCCGGCGCTAAGCGAGCTTAGCTCTGCCCACTTCACCATCCGTCGCCTCGGTAGCGACGAGTGGATCGCCCCCGTTCAGGCAGGTCTGCCTGGCCGGCTCACCCGCAGCTGGCTCGTTCAGGCAAAAGCGCCTGGGCTATGGCTCCTCGACTCGCCCCGCTTGCAGGGGCAGCTCACGCAGCAAGGGAACAAGCCGCAAAAACTCTCGGCCCGCGCGGCACCACTCGAGGTGAGGGTCGACAAGGCACCCGCCACGCCGGTGGCAACCCGGCTGACCCTGAGGCAGCGGCTTGAACCGGCCTCCAAGGGGGAAGTGGGTGAACCGCTGATCCGGATCCTCACCCTGACCATGGAAAATGGTGACAGCGGCCAGATACAGCTTGCCCCCCTGATGGCACATCAACTGCCAAACGGCATACAGGCACATCCCGATGGCGAGCAACAGCAGGAGCGTTACCGTGATGGCAAGCTGTTGTTTGAGCGACAGTGGCGCCAGACTCTGGTCGCGGATCAGAGCGGCGACTATCAGCTCCCCCCCATTGATCTGCCCTGGTTTAATACCCAAAGCGGCCGGATTGAGCAGGCCAGCCTGCCCGCCATCACGCTGACGTTTCAGACAACGACAAATCGGCAACCTGATCAGCAGACATCGCAGGTGGCACTGCGAGAGAGCCTTTGGTGGGTCGTGCTGGCCATAACGCTGCGTGCGCTATGGCGCAACTGGCCCCGCTGGCGCGCCTTCTATCAACTGCAACGTGCCCTTGCCCAACACCAGCCGGATGCCAGTCGCAAGGCGCTGATCAAGTGGGCGACCTTGCGCTGGCAGGTCTCCTATTATCAATTAGGCCAGTTGCCCGACGCTGGGCATAATCGGCTCGGCAACGCGCTAGCCGCACTCGAGCGAGCCTGTTTTGCACGGCCCTCTTCTGGCCCGCCCATCGAGTGGCGCGCTCTGGCGCGTACCCTCAGGGCCGATGAAACCGCCGGTATTGCGTACCTGATTTACCTGCTGGCACACGGGAGTTCCCGCTCCCGCCGCCACGCCCCCTGACAAGGATTGCCCAATGGCACTGCTGTTTTTTAGAAAAAAACGTGCTCAGCAGCATATTGGTGGAAATGATCCGGCCACTTCGCCGGTCTCTGATCCCATGGCTGACAAACAAACCAAATTTGAAGCACTGGTTCATGCGCTGCATGGCGATCTCTACCGGTATGCCTACTGGCTGACCCGGGATCCCAACGTAGCGGAAGATCTGGTGCAAGAGACCTTCCTGCGTGCTTGGAAGGCTATCGACACCCTGCAGGATGACAAGGCGGCCAAAGGGTGGCTGATCACCATCCTCAGACGGGAGAACGCCCGCCGCTTTGAACGCAAACAGCTGGAGCTGGTGGATCTCGACGATCACCCTCAGCCCCAGCACGATGCGCTGCACAGTGAACAAGAGATGGAGAACGAGTGGTTGCACCGTCACATCGCCCGGTTGCCCGAGGAGTACCAGGAGCCACTGCTGCTGCAAGTCGTGGGAGGATTCAGTGGTGAGGAGATTGCCGAGATGCTCGGCCTCAACAAGAACACCGTCATGACCCGCCTGTTTCGCGCCCGCAGCCAGATCAAGGAGGCGATGGAGCAGAAGAACCAAGCAAGAGGACACGGACATGGATGAACTCGAATTTCGCCGCAACGCCATGATCCAGCCCAACGATCAACAACCGGACTTTCTCAAAACCGCTGAAGCAAGCCAGGCTAATCGGAACTATCTCGACGAGATGAAGCAGTTCGACAGAAGCCTCAAGCGTGCCATGCAGGTAGAGGTTCCCGCCGGACTGGCCGAGCGGATCCTGCTCAGGCAAGCCATGCTGCAAGACAGTGATGCGCCAGATGATATGCCGCCATCCCGACCCCTTGGCACGGCGCCAGTCAAGCTCCGGACATCGACATCCTGGCGCCAGATCGCCCTGGCTGCATCGGTCGCCTTCCTGCTGGGAATGAGCACCCGCTGGCTCACGCTGCCAGAAACGGCTCCTGCGGCCCTCTCCCTCGCACAGGTGGCGATGGCTCATGTCTATGGCGAAGAACCCTTTATTGAAGGTGTCGATGAGCAGGTCAATCTGCATAACATCAATGCCAAGATGGAGAAGTATGGCGCCACCTTAAGCGGGATGGATGGGCTCAAGGTGACCTATGTCAATCACTGCTCGTTTTATCAGGGACCAGCCTTGCACATGGTGATCCAGGGAAAGATGGGGCCAGTCACTCTCTTTTTAGTGCCCAAACATGTGCCATTAACCCTGCAACAGGCCACCTTTGAAGATGGCACCCTCAAAGGGGAGATTGTCCAGCTCAAAGGCGCCAATATGGTACTGATTGGCGAGATGAAAGAGCCACTTGCCCCCGTTGCCAACGCCCTGCAGTCACGTCTGCAGTGGGACATTTAACATAGCCGGTTAACAACCTCAGAACCATTCTCAATTGAAGGCAGCGGTCACGAGCCGCTGCCTGTTCTCCCCCTGATTACTCCTCTTTGTCACTCATTTGCCTCAAGATTTCGAAAAATTGACAAAATTATTTTTGTGACGGAGATCGGCAACCCAGGTCAATATTCCGCCTTTAGACCGTGAAAATGATGAATTAAACAGCAAGTTAAAACAAATGATTAACACATCGATCACTTTTATGTATTCTGCTGTCACTGGTCTGATTTCTTACCTCCTACCAGATCCATAGAATCACGCCAGAATTGATTGGGAAGAAGCTGAAATAAAAACGGATTTTGTCGAGGTTTGCATTGAACGTGCAGCCAATATCGGCAAAAAAATCTGCCTACAAGAGAGAACACCATGACGACAACTATTTTCAAGAAGAGCCTGATTGCCGCCACCATCGCGCTGGCCACCGGTCAAGTCCATGCCGCGGCATTCCAGTTGAACGAGCACTCGGCCTCCGGTCTGGGTCGCGCCTATGCCGGTGAAGCGGCTATCGCCGACAACGCCTCTGTTCTGGCCCGTAACCCGGCCGCCATGACCACCTTCGACAAGATGGCAGTTTCTGTCTCCGGCACCTACATCAAACCGGATGTCGATGTGGATGGTGCTGTTTACGCTGGCGCGAACAAAATGGCTCCAGCCAGCGAAAGTGGCATTGCTCCGGCAGCCTTCGTTCCCGCCTCCTACTTTATTCAGCCGCTGAATGACCAGTGGGCTTGGGGTATTGGCATCTTCTCCAACTACGGTCTCTCCACCGAATACTCCAAAACCTTCCCGGCTGGTGCCGGTGCTGGTGATACCGAGTTGATGACCTTCAATATCAACCCGAACATTGCCTATCGTGTCAACGAACACTTCAGTGTCGGTGCCGGTATCAACGCCGTTTACGGTGCCGCCGAACTCAACCGCTATGCCGGTCTGCTGGGCCCGCTGAACCCACCTAGCCAAGGTGGCCCGCTGCCAACAGATACTCGTCTGGCTCACCTGAAAGGCGACACCTGGGGCTTTGGCTGGAACGTTGGTACCCTGTATGAAGTCAATGAAAACCATCGCTTTGCTCTGACCTACCGTTCACAGGTCGATATGAGCTTTGATGGTGACTTCCAGGGGCTCACTTCAGGGAACCGCACTGTTGATGGCAATCTGAAACTGGATCTCCCTGCTCAGGCCGAGTTTGCCGGTTATCACCGTTTGAATCAGCAATTCGCCGTTCACTACTCTGTCAACTGGACTGACTGGAGCGCCTTCCAGGAGCTGAAAGCAACCAGCGGCCAATGCGCTGGCGGCGTATGTCTGCAAAAAGATGAGAAGTTTAAAGACTCTACTCGTTACTCAATCGGCGGTACCTGGTATATCAACCCGGCATGGGAAGCTCGCATGGGCTTTGCCTATGACAACACCCCGATCGAAGCTGACTACCGCAGCCTGAGCATTCCCGACTCAGACCGTATCTGGTACAGCGCCGGAGCCACCTATCATATCAACACCGATATGAGCGTTGACTTTGGTATGGCTTATCTGGACGGTAAAGAAGTTGACGTCAACGAAGGTCTGCGTAGCCACTCCGACAGCCTGCGTTGGAAAGGTACTTCCCACGGCAACGCCTTCCTGGCTTCAGCCCAGTTCAACATGAAGTTCTGATTATTGATAGAATGGAAAGAGCGCCGTCAGGCGCTCTTTTTTTATCCGCAAAAGCCAGTTCAGCGCACACATGTAGCACACACCTGTTTATTTTTCTTTTTTAATCAAGCTATTAGAGTGCATCCTTCCAGCATTTAATCTTGTTTTATCCAGATACTGGTCATTACCGTTGCCTTACTGGTCATACCATATAAAATCCTGCCTCCATTCATATGACCTATTGAACCTTCGGGTAACAGCAAGGATTTTGCCATGCATCCCATCATCAAACCGTCCGCCATCGCCCTGCTGATGATCGCGGGTCAGACCCATGCCGCCGGGTTCCAGCTGGCTGAACAGTCCGCTACAGGCCTGGGACGCGCCTTTGCCGGTGAGGCCGCCATCGCGGATAACGCCAGTGTGCTCTCCCGCAATGCAGCAGCCATGACACGCTTCGATCAGGTGGCGCTGTCTGGCGGAGCCATCTATGTCAGTCCTGACGTCAATATTGAAGGCAACACCCGCATACCGACCAAAGCCGGCATCGTCACCTCCGATGCCAGTGCACACGATATCGCCGCCGCAGCCTGGGTACCCAACGCCTATCTCATCATTCCACTCAACGAGCAGTGGCGACTCGGCTTCTCGGCGACCTCTTACTACGGTCTTGGCGTCAAGATGCCGGATAACTACAGCGCGGGACACTTTGGTAATGTCTCCGATATCAAGACCATGGATCTGGGTACCTCACTCGCCTACTGCATCAATGAGATGTGGTCAATTGGTGCCGGGATCTCTGCTATTCAGGGCGAAGGCGAAGTCGGTGGCACCTTCCCTTCTCGCAACCTGATCGCAAAACATTTGCAAGGGGATGGCTGGGCATGGGGCTGGAATGTCGGCACCTTGCTGGAGTTGTCCGAACAAACCCGGATCGGCCTATCCTACCGTCACGATGTCACTTTGACCCTCTCGGGAGATGCTATCGTAGGCCGACCCAATGCAGATGGCTCCGTTACCGAGATCAGAGATACCGGCAGTCTGGACCTGCCGTTGCCAGCGACGGCAGAGTTGGCGGCGTTCCATCAGCTGACTGACAAGCTGGCTCTCCACGGCAGCCTGAACTGGACCAACTGGAGCAAATTCGTTCAGTTGGAAGCTGACCTCAACAATTTGCAGAACATGCACATCAAGGAAGAGCACTGGGAAGATAGCTGGCGCTACGCCATCGGTATGACCTATCAGGTCACTCCCAAATGGCAACTGCGCTCCGGTGTGGCCTATGACGCCAGCCCTGTACCAGCCGATCGTCGTACCATTTCCATCCCGGATGCCGATCGCCTCTGGTACAGCCTGGGAATGGGGTATCAGTTCACGCCCAACCTGACCGTGGATCTGGGGCTGACCCTGATCGATGGCAAAAAGGTGGATGTCACTGAAAAAATGGAGCTGCAACCGGGTAATCCGATGACGACCTCCACCTTCCAGGGCACTTCCGAAGGGGATGCCTGGCTGGCTGGTGCACAATTGAGCTATCTCTTCTAAATTCCTTCCCTGCAAAAAACGCTATGCCAATTATTGCCTTACTCAATAAGGTGAACACTGGCATAGTGTTCTGCAACACCATAAAATCAACCCAGTACCTTTACTGGAGCAAGGCATGTATTCCTACGTAGCAAGACAGCCGATCCTCGACAGAGACCTCAAAACTCATGCCTATGAGCTGCTCTTTCGCGATAGTCTGAATAATGTCTTCCCGAGTATCTCCTCCCAGCAGGCGACGTCACGCCTGGTGGTCGAACAGTTTCTGCAACAAAATATCGATCAGCTGTTGGGGGGCCGCCCCTGCTTTATCAATTTTCCCCACTCACTGCTGCTGGAGGGATTGGCAGAGTGCCTGCCGCCCGAAAAAGTGGTGATTGAGATCCTAGAAGATTCCCCACCGGATGATGCCCTGCTGGAAAAGGTGAAACAGCTGCACAAGCTGGGATATCAACTGGCACTCGATGACTTCACCATGTCGCCGGATTGGGAGCGCTTTCTCCCCTTTATCCACATCATCAAGTTTGATCTTCGTGCCACCCCCCTGATGCAGATCAAGGTGTTTATCCAGCGGCATCAGACGCTGGGGCTCACCTATCTGGCGGAAAAAGTAGAGGACAAGGCGGAGTTCGAGCGGGTCAAACAGCTGGGGATCCAGCTGTTCCAGGGCTTTTTCTTCAGCAGACCCGAGATGGTCAAGCAAGCCACCATGGAGCCGGCACAAGTCGTGGTGATGCAGTTGCTCAACGTGGTCAACGAGGCAGAGCCTGATATCAACAAGATTGAGCAGCTGCTCGGTCAGGATATCTCCCTCTCCCTCAAGCTGCTGCGCTACGTTAACCATCTCAAAGGTCACACCAACCCTATTTCGTCATTTCGCCAGGCAGCTATCTATCTTGGCAACACCCAGCTAAAGCGCTTTGTCTCGCTGGTGGCCGCGACCAGCGCCGGCAAGGGCAAGAGCGCCGAGCTCTACCAGATGTCGATGATCCGTGCCCGATTCTGTGAACTGCTGGCTCATGCCCACGCCCCGAGCCAGCAGGCACAACAGGCCTTTATCACCGGTCTCTTCTCCCTGCTGGATGTACTGATGGAGCAGCCGATGGACAAGCTGCTCGGCACTATCCCTCTTATCGACAATATTCGGCTGGCGCTGCTGGAGCGCAAAGGCAATCTGGGTTTCTACCTCGCGTTTTGTGAAGATTACGAAAGCGCCAACTGGTCACGGGTCACGGCCAGAACAGCCCGCCTGGGGCTGAGCGAGGATAAGGTGAGTCACCTCTATCTGGCCGCCACCACCTGGGTCACGGAACAACTGCTGGCGATGGAAGCCACCAATTAATTCGTCTCGTCATTCACCTCGACCGCGATAGCGGTCGCCTCCCCGCCCCCGATACAGAGCGCGGCCACGCCTCGCCGCAAACCCCGTTGCCGCAGCGCGGCGATCAGCGTCACCAGAATGCGTGCGCCACTCGCCCCCAGCGGATGACCGAGTGCACAGGCCCCTCCATGGACATTGACCTTGTGATGAGGGATGCCGACCCCGCTCATGGCCAGCATGGTGACCATGGCGAAGGCCTCGTTGATCTCGAACAGATCCACCTCTTCCACCGACCATGCAAGACGCGCCAGCAAGCGTGAAATGGCGCCAATGGGCGCAGAGGTAAACTCGGCGGGCAATGCTGCATGGCTCTGATAACCGACGATCCGTGCCAGCACTGGTACCTGCCAGGCTTGCGCCGTGGCGCCATCCATCAATATCAGCGCCGCCGCACCATCCGAAATGGAGCTTGAATTGGCCGCTGTAATAGAGCCTTCCTTGCCAAACGCAGGCTTCAGGGTCGGGATCTTCTCCGGTCTGCCCTTGCCGGGCTGCTCGTCTTCGGCCAGCAACAAGCGCTCACCGCGATAGACACTTGCCAGCTCGGATGCAAACGCGCCGGCTTGCTGCGCATCGCGGGCCCGCTGCAACGACGCAAGAGCAAACTCATCCATGGCACTGCGGGTCAAACCGGCCTGATCGGCGCTGCGCTGGGCATGTATCCCCATCAGCTGGCCATCATAGGCATCTTGCAAACCGTCGAGGAATAGGTGGTCCAGCACCTTTTGATGCCCCATCCGAAAGCCGCTGCGAGCATTATCCAGCAGATAGGGGGCACGGCTCATACTCTCCATCCCCCCCGCGACCACCACCCTGTTGTCACCAAGGCGGATGGTATCCGCCGCCAGCATCACTGCTTTCATGCCAGAACCGCACACCTTGTTGACCGTGGTAGCAGGCACACTATCTGGCAACCCTGCTTTCAACAACGCCTGCCGAGCTGGCGCTTGCCCCACGCCCGCCGCCAGCACATTGCCCATAAACACTTCATCGACCTGCTCCGGACGCAGCTCGCTTTGCTGCAGTGCCGCCTCGATGGCACAGGCACCCAACTCAGGCGCAGTTACCTCTGCCAATGCCCCCTGAAACGCCCCCATCGGAGTCCGTTTTGCCGCCACAATTGCAATATCCATTTGCCTGCCTCTGTTTGTTACATGGCCATAACATAGGGGTTCTGACGCGATGGAACAAGAGTTGCAGTGCAGTTTACGTTTAGGTAAGGTGCAGACAGGATTTAGTTCGCCAAGAAGTCTGTATGAACAACAAGGATGAAGGACGGCGCTTCAGCATCAGTGAGCTGGCCCGGGAATTTGATATTACGACGCGCAGTATCCGTTTCTACGAGGATCAGGGGTTGCTCAATCCCGCACGAGAGGGCCAGACCCGCATTTACAGCAAGCAAGATCGGGTTCGCCTCAAACTCACCCTGCGCGGCAAGCGGCTCGGGTTCAGCCTCGCCGAGATCCGCGAGTTGTTTGATCTCTATGATGCCGACAAGAGCAGCCGCACCCAGTTACAGACCATGCTGGGACTGGTTGAGGAAAAACGGGAGACACTGCAACAGCAGATGGAAGATATCAGGATGGTGCTGCTGGAGCTGGATGCCGCCGAGCAGCGCTGCCAACAGGCCCTTAGCCAGCTGGGGTAACCGGCTTGCTGGGCTGACCAGGTAGCTCTTTCAGCCCGCTCACAAGATGCCAGATAGCAAAAAGCCACTCCTGAGAGTGGCTTTTCTTCGACCTGACGGTTCGCTATTAAACGCGAACGAAGTCCAGGTGGATCAGCTTGTAACGTACCGGGTGACGCTGGATAGCTTTCACTTTTACGTTAACTTCTTCACCGTTGATAACCAGAGTCAGTACAGACTCATAGAATTCCGGCTTCTCTTGAGCCAGGATCATTTTCTTGTGGTCAACAGTGATGGACAGGGCTTCTTTGCCTGCACCGTAAACGATGGCAGGAACTTGGTCAGCTTGACGCAGGCGGCGGCTCGCACCTTTCCCCAGGTCAGAACGGACTTCAGCTTGGAATACGAAAGACATAGTATGTATCTCTTTTGGATGAATTTATGGTGCTAACTGCGACCGGTCAACACCTCGCAAAACGAGCGCGAATACTACCACGGGCCAACTTCGGATACAAGGTACCGATTCTGCATTTAGCGCCCCTGCTCCAACCGGGCGAATTGCTGCTGACGCTGGGCCGGGCTCAGGGCATCAAACTGCGCCAGAGTCTCGGCGCGCGGGCAGTAGAGAGCCTCCCCCGTTCTGACTCGAATGCTCTTGCCAAGCCGCTGCTGGTTCTCTGCCACCAGTGCCAGCAAATAGCTGTAGGTATCGGCTCCCCGGGCGCTGGATAACTGGTTCGCTATACGCCACAGGGTCTCCCCTGCGGCGACCTGATGACACACAGTTTGTGGACCGCCGGCCGCAGGAGCCGAGAGGGTAAGAATGGCGTCACTGCCTGCGGATAAGCTAGCCGTGTGGCTGGCGAGCGCCATATCGGCGCTCGCTACTCCCTCATATCCTTGGGCACCACTCATCCCCGCTGTGCGAAAGGTCACCCCCAGCTGAGCGAGCAGAGGTTCGCTCTCGTCGGGGTCGCTGGGCATATCAACACCACCGAACGCGTCTTGGGGTGTACGGAACTCGGCGATAAAGGGCGCGACAGGTTGCGCGTGATAAGCAGGGAATCCACTCCCCTGCTGCACGATTGCACCAGCCGCAACAGCCTGCCCGGGGACAACCCCGTAAGCCATCTCGTCGATGCGCCGCAGTCTTGCCAGATAGGTTTTGGAGAGCTCGGCCTCCCCCTCGAACAGATCGAAGGGGGGGACCAGCCGGGCGGGAAAGAGGATCTGCCAGCGACCATGCTTCTGCTTTTGGGCCAGCAGCGGAAACTGATTGCCACGCCAGGCCACAAACATCGCAGGCGGCGTGCGCGCCAGCGGGTAATATTCCGGGTTCAACTGCACCCAGGTTTGTTCCGCGATGGGTTGATAACCGCTGATCACCACCTGCGCCACACTCAACCAGATCCCCAGCATCCTTGCCTCCCTGACTTGCGGTTTGAAGGGGCTACCTGACCGGCAACCCCTTCTCTGCACCCGCTATCATGCTGTTAAAACAGTTAGATAGCAGCTTAGCACTGAGCGATGGCGTTAAGCACCCGTTTATCGGAGACCGGATAAGGGGTCCCCAGATTCTGGGCAAAGAATGACACCCGCAGCTCCTCAATCATCCAGCGGATATTGACCACCTCGGTGGGAATAAGCTGGGATTTGGGGATCTTGGCCAGCAGCGCCTTGTACTCCGACTCCACGCTGTGCACTTTGAGCATGTAGACCCGATCCCGGTTGGGATCGATGGCGAGCTTCTCCAGGCGGCGCTCGATGGCGCGCAGATAGCGCAGCAAATCAGGCAACCGCTGCCAGCCGGTCTCGGTGACAAAACCTTTGTGAATAAGGTTGCCGAGCTGCTGCTGGATATCCGACATGGCAAAAGCGGTGTCGAGCTGCATCTTCCCCTTGAGCCGCTTCTTGATCTCATGGGACAGCGTCAGCACGGCTTCCACCTGCTTGGCCACCTCCACCACCGCATCGTTGAGCTCGGCACGGACAAACTCCTTGAGCGCCTCGAAACCGGCCTCGTCCCAAGCCAGCCCGCCATGCTGCTCGATCAGCTTGTCGCAGCCACAGGCGATACAGTCATCAATCAGCTCCGCCACCTTGCCAAACGGGTTGAAATAGAGCCCGAGCTTGGCCTTGTTGGGCAGCTTCTCCTGCAGATACTTGATGGGTGATGGCACGTTGAGCAGCACCAGCCGGCGCTGGCCCGCCCACATCAGCTGCTGCTGCACCACAGGGCTCTCCACCAGCTGAATGGCGACCGAATCCTTCTCGTCTACCAACGCCGGATAGGCTTTCACCTCGAAGCCGCCGCGCTTCTGGCTGTACTCCTGGGGCAACTCGCCAAAGCTCCACAGGGTGAGGCCGGACTGCTCGATATCATCATCCGCCACTTGCGACAGGGTCTCCTGCACCTTGCCACGCAGGGACTCTTTCAATGCTTCCAGGTCTTTGCCTTCCGCCACCTTCTTGTGCTTGTCATCCACCACCCGGAAGGTGAGTTTCAGGTGATCGGGCACCGCAGCCCAGTCCCAGGATTCGCGGGGCACGGTTACGCCGGTCATGCGGCGCAGCTGACGCTCCATCTCGTCCAACATCGGCCCCTTCTCGGGGTTGATGCTGGCGAGCAACGCGTCGGCGTAGTTGGGCGCCGGCACGAAGTTTTTGCGCATCGACTTTGGCATCGACTTGATGAGAGCCACCAACAGCTCGTGACGCAGCCCGGGGATCAGCCACTCGAACCCCTTCACCTCCACCTGATTCAGGAGCGGCAGCGGGATATGCAGGGTCACGCCATCGGCGGCCTCCCCCGGCTCGAACTGATAGGTCAGCTTGAGCTTGAGACGCCCCTGCTGCCAGAAGTTGGGGTAGTCGAGATCGCTGATGTGGGCGGCATCCCCCTTCATCAGCATCTCTTTTTCGAAGTTGAGCAGCTCGGGATCCTGCTTTTGCACCTCTTTCCACCACTTGTCGAAGTGGCGGCTTGATATCACATCCTCCGGCAAACGGGCATCGTAGAAGCGGAACAGATCCTCGTCATCCACCAGAATGTCGCGCCGACGGGACTTGTGCTCCAGCGCCTCCACTTCGGCCAACAGCTTGCGGTTATCGCTGAAGAAACGGTGACGGGTCTCGAAATCCCCCTCCACCAGTGCGCGGCGGATAAAGAGCTCGCGGCACAGCGCCGGATCGATACGGCTGAAGTTGATGGTGCGCTCATTGACCAGAGTCAGACCATAGAGGGTCACCTTCTCCTTGGCCATCACGGCACCGTTTTTCTTCGACCAGTGGGGGTCGCTGTGGTGCAGCTTGATGAGGTGACCTGTCAGCGGCTCCACCCACTCGGGTTCAATCTTGGCGTTGATGCGGGCGTAGAGGCGCGAGGTTTCCACCAATTCTGCGGCCATCACCCACTTGGGCGGCTTCTTGAACAGACCCGAGGCCGGGAACAGGTGGAAGCGGCCATTGCGAGCACCAAGGAACTCGGGCTTTTCCAGATCCTTGTTACCGATGTGGCTCAAGAGGCCGGTCAGCAGGGCACAGTGCACCGTCTTGAAATCCGCCGGTTCATGGTTGGCTTTAAAACCCAGCTCCTTGACCGTCTGACGCAGCTGGAAATGGATGTCCTGCCATTCGCGCACCCGCAGATAGGAGAGAAACTCCTTCTGGCACATGCGGCGGAACGGGTTGCTGCCAAGGGCATCCTGCTGCTCTTTCAGGTAGTTCCACAGATTGACGAAGGCGAGGAAGTCGGAATCCTTGTCCTCAAAGCGCCTGTGCTGTTCGTCGGCGGCCTGCTTCTTCTCCATGGGCCGCTCGCGGGGATCCTGAATGCTGAGGGCCGCGGTGATCACCATCACCTCGCTCAGGCAGCCAGTTTGCGCCGCGCTGATCACCATCTTCGCCAGACGCGGATCAAGGGGGATGCGCGAGAGCTGGCGACCGGTTTCGGTCAACTGCAGTTTGGCCTCGCGATCGCCGGTGGCGGGCAGCTCGCGCACCGCCTCCAGCTCTTTCAAGAGAGTCAGACCATCCTTGATATGGCGGGACTCGGGTGGCTCGACGAAGGGGAACGCCTCCATGTTGCCAAGGCCGAGCGCCAGCATCTGCAGGATAACCGATGCCAGGTTGGTGCGCAGGATCTCGGGGTCGGTAAAGGCGGGACGGCTATTGAAATCCTCCTCCGAGTAGAGGCGGATACAGATACCGTCTGCCACCCGGCCGCAACGCCCTTTACGCTGGTTGGCGCTGGCCTGGGAGACCGGCTCGATGGGCAGGCGCTGCACCTTGGTACGCCAGGAATAGCGGCTGATACGGGCGGTGCCCGGATCGATGACGTAGCGAATGCCCGGCACCGTCAGCGACGTCTCCGCCACGTTGGTGGCGAGCACGATACGCCGCCCGGCATGTTGCTGGAACACCTTGTTCTGCTCGGCGTTGGAGAGGCGGGCATAGAGCGGCAGCACCTCGGTATCGCGCAGATTGAGCTTGCGCAAGGCATCGGCGGTATCGCGGATCTCCCGCTCGCCGTTCATGAAGATAAGGATGTCCCCAAGCCCCTCGCGGGCCAGCTCTTCCACCGCATCGAAGATGCCCTGCAGTTCGTCGCGCTCTTCCAGCCCTTCACTCTTGTCACTGGTGAGTGGACGGTAGCGCACCTCCACCGGGTAAGTGCGGCCGGAGACCTCGATCACCGGCGCTTTGTTGAAATGGCGGGAGAAACGTTGCGGGTCGATAGTGGCCGAGGTGATGATCACCTTGAGATCCGGGCGCTTGGGCAGCAGTTGCTTGAGATAGCCCAGGATGAAGTCGATATTGAGGCTGCGCTCGTGGGCCTCGTCAATGATGATGGTGTCGTACTGGGTGAGCATCCGGTCGTTCTGGATCTCCGCCAGCAGGATACCGTCGGTCATCAGCTTGATGTGGGTCTGCTCGCTCACCTGATCGGTAAAGCGAACCTTGTAACCCACGTAGTGACCGAGTTCGGACTCCATCTCCTCGGCAATACGGGCCGCGACGGTGCGGGCTGCCAAACGGCGTGGCTGGGTGTGGCCGATAAAGCCCTTCACCCCGCGCCCGAGCGCCAGACAGATCTTGGGGATCTGGGTGGTTTTGCCCGAGCCTGTTTCCCCTGCAATGATCACCACTTGATGTTCTTGAATGGCCTTGGCGATCTCAGCCTGCTTCTGGCTCACCGGCAGGTTGTCCGGATAGGTGACCTTGGGCACTCCGGCCAGACGGGTTTGATAGCGCACTTCGGCGGCGGCCAAATCAGCGGCGATGGTCTCCAGCACGGCAGCCTGTTTGCCTTCAGGCAGCTTCTTGACCCCGTGCAGACGGCTGGAAAGGCGGCGGGCGTCGAGATTCATGCAGGCAGAGAGACGGCGGCGCAGCGCCTCGATAGAGAGAGACAAGGTACGAATTCCTTAAATAGGTGCCCAGAGGGGCCATATCGATTAGCTGCGAGCGATCCTAAAGAGCGAGCGGGAACGGTGCAAGCCTTAACGTAGCGTTATATATGGGAAGACAGAGAGATTGGCTGATCCTCATATATGGCAAAACAATTATTGTAAGATGGCATAACATGAATAAATCGCAGCATATGAAATAGCCAAGGCAAGCCGAAGCTTGCCTTGGGAGAGAGGAAAACAGGGCTAACCGTGGGTGTGATGGACAAAACAGGTAGTGAGCTGGGCGTGAATGGCCTGCATGACGTTGTGGCGATTGATAACCCCGAGCAGACGCCCCTCCTCCACTACCGGATAGATCTTCGGCTTTTGCCCCATCATCATCTCCGCCAGGCTCAAAATGCTGGTATCGGGTCCCACCGACAACACCTCCTTGCGCATCACATCCTTGACCTGCGCCACCTGTTCGCAGTGATAGGCCTCCTTAAGCAGCACTGCGATGCAATCCTGCTCGGAGATCCAGCCAATCAGATGGCCCTGCCCATCCACCACCGGGCCACCGAGCTGATGACTGTTCAGAAATTTCTCGACCGCAGCTTGCACCATCATGTCGGCAGTGAAGGTGATGGGTCTGCTCTGCATATAATCCTTGGCTTTTAGCGATTCCATATCTGCTCCCCTACGGTAGTCCATCAAGCTGGCGTCTTGTGCGCCGGTACCGGCACCATGCTCGGCTTGTTCCAAGCATAGCTGGCTCGCGGCGGTATGAGTCAGCGGCCAGCCTCTCCCTCAATTGATGGCATGATCCGGCTCGCGATCCGGAATGGCTGCCATCATCATCTGCGGCAGGTGATCGGCCAGCACCGCCACCACCGCAGGATCGACCCGTCCCTGATCCGCCAGTTGCTGCATAAAGGTCAATGCGTCACGGGCAGGCAGGCCGCGCCGATAGGGTCTGTCCTGCACCATTGCCTGAAAAATATCAGCGACCCGCAGGATCCGCGCTTCGAGCGCCATGGCGGATGCCGGCAGGTGGAACGGATAGCCCTCCCCGTCAGGCTCCTCATGGTGATAGGCCGCCCAGCAGGCAATCTCCTCAAACCCTTCGATGTGGCGCAGGATCTGGTAAGTCTCGAAGCTGTGGGTATTGATGATGGCCCGCTCCTCTTTCGTCAGGCTGGCAGGCTTGTCGAGGATCTCGTCCGGCACCCTGAGCTTGCCCAGATCATGCAGCAAACCAGCGATCTCCAGCATGTCACAATGGATGGCACTGACTCCCATCAATTCTGCCAACGCACGAGACAACCTGCTCACACCGAGTGAATGCGTCATCGTGAATGGACTTTTGGCGTCGACAATGCCGGAGAAGATCTGCGCCAGCGCTTTAAGCTCCCCGTTGAAGGTCAGGCAAGGCTCCCGCACCTGCAGCATCTCCAGCATGTAATCATTGATAGAGCGCGCTTCCAGCTGCAGCCAAAATGCCTCAGAGCGAGACGCCTTGAGGAAGGCATCCACCAGCTCGGGGGCAAAGAACTCGTCACGGAAATCCTGCAGGCGTGCGCGGATCTCGTTGGTATGCATCAACAATGAACCATCACCATAGTAGGGCGCCGCCAACGCATCGCAGCGATCCACCAGAAAGATAAGGTTGGCCTGACGGGCTACATTGGGGTCCACATCGGCCATCTCGCGCAACAGGTGCCAGTGGGTATGGTGATAACGGATAGGCAGGGCCAGCGGGGCCAGCAAACGGAAATCCTTGAGCAGCTGATATCCCACCTCGCAGTGGCGCTGGGAGGACTCCCAATCGAACTCGCTGACCAGATGATGATGGGTGATGGTCGAGGAGACACCGATATCATGCAGCACTCCCAGCTCGAACAGCAGACAGCGTTCGGCCTCACTCATCCCCAGCTCCCGGCTGCACTCGGCAGCCATAATCCCGACCCGTTTACCGTGGGCCACATCGCCAATGCCCACCAGATCCAGCGAGGCTGACAGGGCATACACCACCTGCCTTAGATCCACTTGCAATGAAAAGGGGGCTGCGCCCTGCGCTCTGTCCATGATCCGGGTCCCATGCGATGTTGTCGTATCAAACTGGCGCTGTTT
Source organism: Aeromonas sp. R9-2 (assembly GCF_040908025.1). Lineage (NCBI taxonomy): Bacteria > Pseudomonadati > Pseudomonadota > Gammaproteobacteria > Aeromonadales > Aeromonadaceae > Aeromonas > Aeromonas sp. R9-2. Next base: position 380,950 of record NZ_JBFOCX010000024.1, on the reverse strand, counting down.
TATGCTTCGCCTTATATCAACTTAGTCAATAGCCGAGCCTTTTACCTTGTTTTTATAGGCATTTATGAACCTGCGCACCTTGAAAAGGAAAAAGATCACGGCTGGATTTATTTGGCCACTCCCATTCAAGTCATATTTATCCATTCAAAAATATGCAAGTAGAGTTTTTAAATCTCGCGTAGAGATTGTGAGCAATTTTAAAACTCATATCTGAGCGAAACAATCAACACCCCAACTTTACTTAATTATGACTTAATCAGAATTAAAGAGTGCTCGGCTTGCCAGTAAGAATTTTGAATAAAGGCACACCACAACGCTCATAACAGCTCTCATGCCTAAATTGATTAGCCGAACTGTGAACTCCATCACCCATTTATTCGCCTTGTCGCCATCGATAGCAGTAGACACCTCCGCCTTCTGGATACAGCTTCCCATGCTCGCTCGCAGCCCACCCGATAGCCTGCGACCGAAGAGTTGGAGAAAAAATAACGGATAACCAGCGGTTATATTCGCTATAAGGCGACAAGGATAAACGGGATTTATAGAGTGAAACTGTTGAAAGCTGATTTTCAAGCTGCGGTTAACTCGGGCTATTCAGGTCATATCACTCTTTGCAGGTCATAACGACAGCGATAAAGGGGGAATGTGCCCATCCGGGTATTCCATCCCCTCCAACAGCCTGCACGGGATGATATTTCCACCGCGTTAAACGCACGCTGCTTTCATCGCCCATTTTGTGTACCAATTCACATCAGATTAGGAGTGGAGCCAATAATGGCCATTCAAATAAACAAAATAGCCATGAGCCTTGCCTTAATGGCCACCGCTGGTAGTGCCACAGCAGCCGCCAAGCCCAATATTCTTGCCATCATGGGCGATGACATCGGCTACTGGAACATCAGTGCCTACAACCAGGGGATGATGGGCTACCAGACCCCGAACCTGGACAGGATCGCCAATGAAGGGGCCCTCTTTACCGATCACTACGGTCAGCAATCCTGCACCGCCGGCCGTGCCGCCTTCATTACCGGTGAAGAGCCATTCCGTACCGGTCTGCTGACCATCGGCATGCCCGGCTCTACCCACGGCATTCCGGATTGGGCCCCCACCATCGGTGATCTGCTCAAAGAGCAGGGTTACATGACGGCTCAGTTCGGCAAGAACCATTTGGGCGATCAGAACCAGCATCTACCGACTAAGCACGGTTTCGACGAGTTCTTCGGTAACCTCTATCACCTGAACGCGGAAGAGGAACCGGAAACCTACTACTACCCGAAAGATCCGGAGTTCAAGAAGAAGTTCGGCCCACGCGGCGTCATCAAATCTTCTGCCGACGGCAAGATTGAAGATACCGGCCCCATGACCCGCAAGCGCATGGAGCATGCTGACGAAGAGTTCCTCGAGTCCTCGCTGGCGTTCATGGAGAAAGCAGTCAAGGCCAAGAAGCCCTTCTTCATCTGGCATAACGCCACCCGCATGCACGTCTGGACCCGTCTGCAAGAGAAGTATCAGGGTAAATCCGGCGTCAGCATCTATGCCGATGGCATGCTGGAGCACGATGATCAGGTGGGGATCCTGCTCGACAAACTGGACGAGCTGGGGGTCGCCGACAACACCATCGTGATCTACACCACTGACAACGGCGCCGAGACCGTCAGCTGGCCGGATGGCGGCACCACCCCCTTCTATGGCGAGAAAGGCACCACATGGGAGGGCGGGATGCGGGTTCCGCAACTGGTTCGCTGGCCGGGCGTGATCAAGCCAGGCACCAAGGTCAACGCCATGATGGCCCATCAGGACTGGATGCCGACACTGTTAGCCGCAGCCGGTGTACCGGATGTGAAAGAGAAGCTGGCCAAGGGCTACAAGGCCAACGGCAAACAGTGGCGGGTGAAACTGGACGGTTACAACTTCATGCCGTACCTCGCCGGAAAAGCTGGCACCTCCCCGCGCAACTCCATGCTCTACTTCTCCTCAAACGGCGAACTCAACGCCGTGCGCTGGAATGACTTCAAGCTTAACTTTGCCACCATGGAGGGCAACATCACCGACGCGGCGCGTGTGACTCCGAACTGGCCGCAGATCATCAACCTGCGCGCTGATCCGTTCGAGAAGGCACCGCATGAGTCAGGCATGTATCTGCGCTGGATGGCAGACAACATGTGGCTGTTCGTACCTGCACAGGGGATCCTGAAAGAGTTCTTCGACACTCTGCCCAACTACCCGATGCAGCAGAGCTTCCAGATGAACCCTGCCAGCATTAGCTCCCAGAGCCTGATGCTCAAGGGCAAACTGGCAGAGCTGGATGCACTCAAGCAAAAAGTCGCCACCATCAAGTAAGGCGGTGACTCCAACGCCCATCACTCTCTGGTGGGCGTTTTCAATTTCCAGCCGGCTCGCCCCGTGCCGGCTGGAAATTGAAAACCCGTTGGCCCCCTCCTAGCCCTATCTCTGTCTCGTTAAATGTACCCTGTGGAAAACCCTATGAACCCCTTGCAACAACAGATCTCTCAACTCATCGAACAGGTTGGTCACAGTGTGGTCGGCCAGTCCCATGTGATCCGCGCCCTGGTCATCGGCCTGCTGACCAATAGCCACGTGCTCCTTGAAGGTTTGCCCGGCACCGCCAAGACCCGCTCGGTCAAGTCGCTGGCAGAAGCCCTCAATACCAGCTTCGGCCGCATTCAGTTCACCCCCGACCTGCTCCCCTCGGATGTAACCGGCACCGAGATGTATCAGGAGCATGACGGAGCCCACCAGTTGCGTTTCCAGCCAGGCCCCATCTTCAACAGCATCGTATTGGCCGATGAAGTGAACCGCGCCCCCGCCAAGGTACAAGCGGCGCTGCTGGAGGCGATGGCCGAAGGCACCGTCACCGTCGGTGACAAGAGCCATCGCTTGCCCGAGCTCTTTATGGTGCTGGCCACCCAGAACCCCATCGAGCAGGAGGGGACCTACCCACTGCCAGAAGCCCAGATGGACCGTTTTGCCCTCAAGGTCTCGGTCGCCTACCCCGATGATGAGGCAGAGCTTGCCATCATTCGGCTGGTGCGGACCGAAGAGCGAGGTACCCGTGAGCAGAACGAGGGATTCGCCCCCCTCTCCCCTGAGCTCATCTTGAAGGCCAGATCAGAGCTCTCGGTCATGACGGTCTCACCGCTGGTAGAGCACTACATCATTGCGCTGGTCATGGCGACCCGACACCCCGATCGCTACCCGGCCACCGGGCTGCCACAGTGGATTGCGCTCGGCGCCAGCCCCCGCGCATCCATTGCTCTGGACAAGTGCGCACGCGCCTATGCTTGGCTGCAAGGGCGCAACCACGTGCTGCCCGACGATGTGCGCGCCATGGTGCCCAGCGTGCTTGGTCACCGCTTTACCCTCAGCTATGACGCGCTGGCAGATGGGGTGGATCACCAGCAGGTGGTGATGACTCTGCTCGATCACGTCGTCATCGGGTAAGCGATACCATGACACCTCGCTTCTTATCCCATGACAGGCTGACACAGTGCGGGCAACCGCTCAGTAGTGACCCCCGCATCCACTGTGACTACCTGACGCTGGTCCGGCTACAGGGGCTGGTCGGCCAGTTTTCACTGCTGCCCCGGTTAAACAGCGGCAACCTGCTGTGCGGCCGCCACCCGTCACGCTTTCGCGGCCGTGGACTCAACTTTGAAGAGCTGCGCCACTATCAGCAAGGGGATGATATTCGCACCCTGGACTGGAAAGTGACCCTGCGCACCGGCCGCCCCCATGTGCGCAGTTATAGCGAAGAGAAAGATCGTCACGTGCTCCTCTGCGTTGATCAGCGCAGTTGCATGTTCTTCTCCTCGGTGGAGGTGATGAAGTCGGTAGTGGCCGCCGAAGTCGCCGCCCTGCTCGGCTGGCAAGTACTCAAAGAGAGCGATCGGGTCGGGCTCGCCATTTTGCACTGCGATGGCGTGGCGTGGCTGCGCGGCCAGCGCTCCCGTGGCCACTGGTTGGCAGGGCTGCGCCAGCTCTGTGCCGCCAATCATGCTCTCTCGGCCACCAGCCGCGACAGCGAGGCGACCGGTATGGCCCCCCTGCTGGCGATGCTGGGCCGCCTCAAGTTGAAAAATACCACCCTGATCTTTCTCAGCGACTGGGCCGGCGTCACCGAGGCCGACCTGACCCGCCTCGGTTACTTGCAGCAGCACAACGATGTACTGGCACTGCACATCGCCGATCCCCTCGAGTCGACCCTGTCGACCACTGCCGCTGACGCCAGCTGGGTAGTCGGCGATGGCCAGTACCAGCTCAATATTGCTCCCCACCAGATCCCTGTGCTGGATCAGGGGCTAGCACGCCAGCAGCAGCTGAAAAAAGATCAACTGCTGCGACTGATGGCCTTCAAGGGATTGCCGCTTATCACCCTCGACACCGGTGGCCACCACCTCGCCCGCCTCATTACCGCAATGGGAGGAGATCACTGATGAACCACAAGCTGCCCGGCACCTATATGCTGCGCGAATTGCAGGACGTGACCGTACCACCCACCATCAGCTGGCAACCGCAAACCGCAGGCTGGCTGCTGCTGGCGCTGAGCCTGGGGGCGCTGGCGCTGCTCTGGCTCTATCACCGGGCACAGCGCTGGTGGCAACAGCGTTACCGCCGTGAAGCGCAGGCGGCCCTGCGCACGATCAACTGGTCTGATGCCGGGGCCAGTCTGGCGCTATTTCACCTGATCAAGCAGGTGTTGACCCACCTAGATCCCCGGCACGGCAAGCTGTTTGGCATGGCATTGCTGCAGACACTCGACAATGCCATGGCTGATAGGCAGCCCCGTTTCGCGAGCGAACTGGGGGAGCGCTGGCTGGTATCGCTGGTCTGTGATCAGGTGGTGTTAAGCGTCAGTGATCAGCTCTGCCTCGTTTCCCTCTGCAACGACTGGCTTGCCCACCACCAGACTCTAATACAAACAGCCTCGTTGGCGACGGAGGCCCATCATGCTTGATGCCGGTCTCGAGTTTGCCCACCCCCACTGTTTCTGGCTGCTGCCCCTGCCGTTGCTGGTGTTTCGCCTTATTCCGGCCTATCGCACCCGACAGAGTGCCATCAAGGTGCCCTTCTTCGATCTGCTGATCGATCTGCTGGATGAACCGCCGCGTGAGGGGGCAACCCAGCTGACTGCCAGCTGGTGGCAGCGGATCGCCCTGATCACCGTTTGGCTACTGGCGGTGCTGGCGCTGGCCAAGCCCACCATTTATGGCCCCCCACAAGTGCGCGAGCGGTTCGGGCGGGATGTGATGGTAGTGCTGGATCTCTCCGGCTCCATGGCCGAGACCGACTTCTCTACCGACCCCGGCAAGTCCCTCAGTCGGCTCGACGCCGCCAAAGAGGTGCTTAAACAATTTGCTGCAACGCGCGAAGGAGATCGACTCGGGCTCATCCTGTTTGGGGATGCCGCCTTTCTCCAGGCGCCGTTTACCGCCGATCTCGACACCTGGCAAACCCTGCTGCAGGAAACCGATGTCGCCATGGCAGGCCAGAGCACCCATCTGGGAGATGCCATCGGTCTGGCAATCAAAGTGTTCAACAACAGTGATCGCCACGGGCAACTAGACCAGAACAGCGCCAAGCGGGAGAAAGTCGCCATCATCCTTACCGATGGTAACGACACCGGCAGTTTTGTCAGCCCGCGGGATGCGGCCCGGGTAGCCGCGGTCAACGGCGTGCGGCTGCATACTATCGCCATGGGGGATCCGGCCACCGTCGGCGAACAGGCACTCGATCTCGATACCCTGCAACAGTTGGCGACCCTGACCGGCGGCCAGTTGTTTCAGGCTCTTGATACGGCGCAGCTGACGCGCGCTTATCAGGTGATCGGTGAGCTGGAGCCACAACGCTACGAAAGCACCCGCTTTCAGACCCGTGAAAGCCTGCACCATTACCTCATCGCCGCCAGCGTCGGCCTCTATCTCACCCTCTTCTCCCTGTTGACCCTCAGGCGCTACCGCCTGCGCACTGCTCTCTCAGGAGACACGCCATGATGGATCCTCTCTACTGGCAACAGCTCTGGCTGAATGCCCACTTTCTGCGCCCCTGGTGGCTGCAGGCCTTGATCCCCCTTGTCGCCATCCTGCTGCTGCGCTGGCGCATGGATGAAGCGAACAGCTGGCAACAGCGGCTGCCGCCCCATCTGCGCGAGGCGCTGACGCTGGGGAACACCGGCTGGAAAAAGAACCTGCCCCTCAAGGTGCTGGGGCTGCTGATGGGGCTCGCCATCCTGATCTGCGCAGGGCCGACCTGGAGCCGTGAACCCTCCCCCTTTGGCGAAGATCAGGGCGCCCTGCTGATCCTGCTCGATAACAGCGACTCCATGCTGGAAACGGATATCGCCCCCAACCGGTTGACGCGGGCCAAGCAGAAGATCAGCGATCTGCTGGCGACCCGCGATGGCGGGCGCAACGGGCTGGTGGTCTTTGCCGGCTCGGCCCACACCGCCATGCCGCTGACCCGTGACAATGCCGTCTATGACCCTATCCTCGCCGCCATCCGTCCCGAGATCATGCCTAAAGCGGGCAAGCGCACCGAACAGGTGCTCCCGCTGCTCACCGAGCTTCTGGCCGATGAGACCGGCAGCACCGTTTTGCTGGTGAGTGATGGCATCAGCCCCGCCGCCATCGCCCCCTTGGCTGACTATTTCCGTGATCAATCCCGTCAGCTGCTGATCCTGGCCGCTGGCGACCCGGCCCTGAGTGGTAAACGCCCGCTGGAGCTTGCCTCATTACGGCGACTGGCCAGTGACAGCGATGGCACCCTGCTCACCATGACGGTGGATAATGGCGACGTAGAGCGCATCAACCGGGGGATTGAACGCAACTTTTTGATCCATAACGACTCCCTGATGCCCTGGCAGGACATGGGTTACTACCTGCTCTTTCCGGTCGTCGCCCTGCTGCTGCTCTGGTTTCGCAAAGGCTGGCTGGTGCAGTGGGGTCTGGTGGCAGCCATCGGTCTCTCCCTGTTACAGACGACGCCTGCGCAGGCCACCACCTTCTCGCTGGCGCCCGCAGAGCCGACAGAGCCTGCGATCAATCACTGGGCAAAGGAGCTGAAACAGCAGTGGTTCAACCTCTGGCTCACCCCGGATCAGCAGGGGCAGTGGTACTTCCAGCAAGGTGACTATCTGGAGGCGGCTAAACACTATGAAGATCCCTTCTACAAAGGGGTGGCCTACTACTATGGCGCCGAGTTTGCGCTGGCTCAGTCAGCATTCCTGCAAGCCGACTCCGAACAGGCTCTGCTCTATGCCGGCAATGCCCTCGCCAGACAGCGTGAGTATCTGGCCGCCCGCCGGCTGTTCCGGAAACTGGCTGACGAGGCCTGCGCCCCGAGCGTGCGCCAATCAGCCGCCCACAACTATCAGGTGATGAGCGGGATTGTTGACGAGATCAACCGCGCCAGTCAGAGCCAGACCGGCACGCCGGATGGACCTGATCACTCCAGTGAACTGCCCGATGAAGAGCCACGCAGTGCCGACGGAGCGGAAGAGACCGTGGTTTCATCCCTGATGGCGCGCGAAACCCTGACCGCAGATCAGATCCTGGCCAATCCGGCGCAGGCCGAAAAGTGGCTGCGCCGGGTGGAGTCAGATCCCGGTGACTTCCTGCAAGCCAAATTCCGCCTCCAGCTACAAGCGCAGCAAACGGGCGCAACCGTCCGTCCTCGTTCTGCCACCCACAAGGAGCCTACCCATGTGCAACCGGCACAATAAACTCCGCCACTGGCTGTGCAGATATGTGGCGACCGCTACCCTGCTCGGGGCCGTGCTGCTCACGGTCGAAGCACAGGCTGCCGAGGCCGCTGATGCGACTGACGCCACTCAGGTAACCCTCAAGAGCTGGTTGAAAGATCAGGGGGAGGAGAAGCGCCCCTATGCCGTCAACCAACAGATCACCCTCTATCTGGAGCTGGCCACCAACCGCTGGTTTACCGCGGGTACCCGCATCGGCCAGTTCGAGCTGCCGGGGGTCATGGTCAAGCAGCGCAGCGAGCTGGCGACCAACTTCACCCAGCGCCGCGATGGCGAGACCTGGTCGCATCAGCGCTGGGAGCTGACGCTCTATCCCCAGCAATCCGGCCAGTTCGAGATCCCCGCCATCGCGGTACGGGCCACCGTGGCGCGCCCTGAAGGGGGCTCCCGGCAGATCACCCTCACCACCCACCCTCAGCGTTTTGCCGCCGCTCTGCCCGACCCAGCCCTGACGGTCGGCGGGCGTTGGCTGAGCGCCAGCAATCTCACCCTGAGCCAGCGTTGGCAGCGCTCTGCGGATGACCATGCTGACGGCGAGCTGCGGGTAGGGGATGCTATCACCCGCACCGTGACCGCCAGCGGGCAGGATACCCTCTCGGTGCTGATCCCGCCGCTGATCACTCCGCTTGCAAGCGATGGGCGGGTACAGGACTATCCGGCGCAAGCCCGACTGAACGATACCCAGGAGCGGGGGGAGTACCTCTCGACACGGGAAGATCAAACTACCTATATCGTGCAGCGCGGTGGTGAGTTGACCATGCCCGCGCTGGAGCTTGCCTGGTGGAACAGCCAGACTGGCCAGCTGCAGACCCTGACACTCCCTGGGCAGACCCTGCAAGTGCGCCACACTCCCGCCTCCTGGCTGGCGGCCTACTGGCATCGGTTGCTTGGAGTAGCCGGTGGTGCAGCCCTGCTGGTGCTGGCGCTCCTGGCTATAGCCCGTTACTACCGTCACCACCCTAGCCCGCTCGGCTGGCAATATGGAGCCGCCATCTGGTTCAGGCAGTGGGGGGCGGTGCGGGTACTGGCCTATCGCTATCTGCGGGCCAAGAGGGGTTGGCTGGAACTTAGCCGTGTCAGTTCCGATCCGGCTTGGCAGCAACAACAGGTTGTATTCCAGCAAGATCCCCTTGATCGGGCTGATGCGCTCAGGATGGGTTGGTGCCTGCTGCTGCGCCTGCAAAGGCGACGGGGCACCAGTCTTGGCAACATCCGTTCACGGTTGGGCCACATTATCGGCTGGCAAGCGGCCCTGCCGGAACTGACCCCCCTGACTGGCAAACCGACCTCAGCGGGTCAATCATCCTGCAACGCCAACAGATAAATAAAGTGCGCCACGCAGCAACCGCTCCCTGCACTGGTTGTCCCACTTTGCCCACTTCATTACACTGCCAAAGTGGGATACCCGCTGGCTGCCACGCCACCTGACTGGCGTGGCAGGTTCTCCCCTCCGGCTACCCGACAGTGCCAAGGCAGTGTGATTTTCCACGAACATGTAACGAGGCCTCTCTTGTTAGACATCAGAAGTACCGAGCTGAACCTGATCCCGATCTTTGTCGCCATCTATGAAGAGCGCAGCCTCTCCCGGGCGGCGACACGCATGGAGATCAGCCAACCCGCCGTCAGCAAGGCCCTCAAGCGACTGCGGGAGATCTACGGCGATCCTCTGTTTAATCGCAAGGTCGTGGGGATGGAGCCCACCTCGTTTGCCATCGACATCTATCCGGCTATGGCGGCCGCGCTGAAAAACTTCAGCTCGACCCTCTCGACCTCGCGCACGTTCAATCCACGCACTTCCCAGCGAGTCTTCTCCATCGCCTGTGTCAGACTGGTCAGCGCCCAACTGGTTCCGGCGCTGCTGTGCAATATCCGGGCACACGCCCCAGGTATTTCGCTCGAGGTGCATCCCCTCTTTACCGAGGATATGGAGAGTGACCTGCGGATGCAGCGTTATGATCTCATCATCGACATGACCCAGAGCGGGCGCAGCATGCTCAAGAGCGAGGTGCTCTATGGCGAGCAGGTGAAGGTGGTGTGTGCCAGCAACCACCCGCGACTGGGCAGCGACTTGACGGTGGAGGCCTATTTTACCGAGGAGCATGTGGCGTTGGCCCAGTGGCAGGTCAGAGGCAGCATGATCACCGCCGAGCACCTGCCGCAAATGGCCAACCGCAATATCGTGGTACGGGTGCCGACCGCCATGGAGATGCTGCCCATCATTGCGTGCAGCGAGATCATCGGGGTTTTGCCCACTTCCATCATAAATACCTTTGCCGGCATGTATGATGTGCGGGTACTCCCCTTCCCCTTCGAGGAATCAGTATTCAGCCTGTCGGCCATCTGGCATCCCAGCCGGACCACCGAGGCGGGCCACCGCTGGCTACGCCAGCAGCTGTTCGAGGTGGTCAGCGAGCTGGGGCTGACCACCTCCATCGTTCAGTCCTAACGGGCATCACGCACCAGTCGCAATCCCATGTCAGCCATCATCACCGACTGGCTGGCGAAATCACGCCGGAAATTTTCAGATAATTCAGCCTCATAGGCGTAGCTGCCGCCTCGCACCGACTTATGGGCGAGGTGGCTCTTGCTCTCCTGGGCATTGTTCGGGTTCTCTTGAGGACTATGGCGATAGAAGGTCTCTTCATAGGCATCAGCCACAAACTCCCCCACATTGCCGGTCATGTCGTATAGCCCCAGCTCGTTGGGCTTTTTCAGCCCCACCGGATAGGCGCGATTCTTGGCGTTGCCGCTGTACCAGGCCACTTCGTCAATCTGATCGGAGCCGCTGTAACGATAGCCTTTACTCAGCTTGCCCCCCTTGGCTGCATACTCCCACTCAGCTTCGGTGGGCAGGCGGTAGTGAGCACCGGTCAGCTCATTGAGCCTTGTCACAAACAGATTGGCCTGTTGCCAGCTGAGGTTGTTGACCGGTACATCCGGCGCCTGGAAATAGCTGATGGAGGGGCCCATCACCGCCTCGAACAGAGCCTGGGTCACCTCGAATTTTGCCATGTAGAAGCTGTTGAGCGAGACCGTATGCTGCGGCCCTTCGCTCGCTTTGGCGCTAGGGTCGTTGGAGCCCATCTCAAAACGGCCCCCTTCCACCAGCACCATGTCCGCTTCAACCTTCTGTCGCAGCGGATGGAGCGGCTGGTTGCCCTGTTTGACCGAGAGGGTGCAGCCAGCTACCAACAGGGTGGTCACCAGCAACGGAATTGCGCATTTGAACGGTATGATCGTCATAACCTGACCTGTGCAGTAAGAGAAGTGGCAGCCATTACTGGCCAGCGGAAACCGGCGGCGTGCTCGTCTTGCTCGCACGCTTGCTATTGAGCTCGGCCAGCACCTCGGGGGGCGCTATCTTGCCAAGTTCACTCATGCAGGCGTCGCTCTTGGGGTGATCGTGGCGAAGGTAGATATCGCACACCGCATAGAGCTGCTCCGGCGCGCCGGAGATCCGGTAGGCCAGCTCGAACGAGACGATGGCTTTCTCGAGATCCAGCGGCTCTTGCAGCACCCCGTTGAGATACCAGAAGTAGCTGTTATTGCCAGCGAGCTCCGCCGCCCGTGCCATGGTGACTGCCGCTTCGCTCTTCTGATCGAGGCGCACTTGGGTCAGCGCCTTGGCGTAATGGAGGTTGGCATTCTGCGACAGCACAAGGATCCCCTTGTTGAGCAAGGCCAGCGCCTCGGCATCCCGTTGCTGGGCCCGCAAGTTGTCAGAGAGACCAAGCCAGATCAGGGGATTATCGGGCTGATTGGCCAGCAGTTGTTCGTAGCTTGCCTGCGCCTTGTCCCACTGCCGGGTCCAGCGATAGAGATCTGCCTGCAACAGCTGCTGCGCAGGGTCCTGCTGCCGGGCGAGATACTCGCTCACCTCCGCCAGCGGCTGGCCAATGGCGCTCAGTTGCCCCTCATTCATGACGCCATAATCGCGAGCCAGATTGAGGGTAGCGGCACGGCGAACCTCGGCACTGCTGTCAGCCAACAGCGGTGAGAGCAGCCGCCAGCGGTGCGCAAACTGATAAGGGTCAGCAGCCACGACCGCAGCTTCTCGCACCAGCTCACTCTCGTCGCGCAGAGTTCTGGCCACCGCCACCAGACTGTTCTGGTTCGGATAAGACGCCAGCTGACGCAGGGCATCGGCCCGCTCCACCACTGGCAGAGAAATATCCTGCGCGCTGTAGGCCCACTGCAGGATCTGGGCGGCTGAGGGCGAACTGGCCGCCACGGATGCGGTGGGTGCCCCATTCGCTGATGTGGTGACCGGCGGCGCAGGGCTGGCTACCGCCAGTGCTGGGCCAGACAGGGTCATGCCAAGGGCCAGCCACAAGGCGCCCATGGTGCCGGAGCGGGTGTGACGGAACTCGTGGCGACTCAACATGCTCTGCATCGCTTATTTCCTCTGACCATGTGTCATGACGCCGTTATTCATCACCGCATCACGATACTTGCCATGGACCACCGGATAACCGGCACGGCGCAGGATATAGGCCATCGACTGATCGATATGGCTGAAAAACTTGTACCAACCGGCACAGAGGTAATTCAGACCTGCCTCCCCTTCGTGGGTGCGAATAAAGCGGTTCTTCGGGCACTCCCCATAGCAGGCAAACTGGTAGTCACACTGCTGGCACTGGCGGGTCAGACTGCGCGATTTGGCAAAGCCGAAGGCTTGCTGGGCGGGCGAATACGCCAGCTCACTGAGTGGCTGATGGTGGATATTGCCGATCTTGTACTTGGGATAGACATAGTGGTCACAGGCAAACACATCGCCGTTGGGCTCCATCGCCAGCCCCTTGCCGCAGATCTCCCCCAAGGTACAGAGGGGGTTCTTGCGTCCCATCCAGGTCTCGATACTTGCCTCGAAATATTGCACGAAGACCCGTCCCAGATCCCGCTGCACCCACTCATCGAAAATGGTGATGAGAAAATCCCCCCACCCCTCGGCCGAAACGCACCAGGGCTCGACCACCGAATTTTTGTGCCAGGGATTGAGGCGCTTGTCCCCCTGCTTGAGTTGCTCCTGCGGTTGCCAGGTCTGGGGCGCGGTGGTGCGAAAGCTCTTCTGCTCGACGATGGGGATAAACTGCATCTGGGGCGACTTCACCTCATCACGCAGGAAGCGATAAACCTCCAGCGCATTCTTGCTGGTGAGGTTGTTGACGCAGGTCAGGGTGGCAAACTTCACCTTGTATTTGTGCAACAGCGCCACCGCCGTCATCACCTGATTGAAGGTACCGCGCCCGGCTCGGTTGACCCGATAAGCGTTGTGCAGCAACTCGGGGCCATCGATGCTCAAACCGATGAGAAAGTTGTTGGCGGCCAGAAATTCACACCACTCATCGTTGAGCAGGATGCCGTTGGTCTGCAGGTCGTTGGCAATCACCACCCCTTGCGGCTGGTATTTGCGCTGCAACTCGACCACTTTGCGAAAATAGTCGAGCCCGAGCAACGTCGGCTCGCCCCCCTGCCAGGAGAAGATAATCTCGGGGGTATTCTGTCCCTCGATATATTGACGGATATAGGTCTCAAGGGTCTGCTCGTCCATCTGGGGCGAACACCCCTTCTTGTATTCCAGCAGATCCTGCTTGCTGAGGTAGTAGCAGTAGGTACAGTCGATGTTACACACGGCCCCGATAGGTTTGGCCATCACATGCATCCGCTTGGATGCCTTGCCGTTGAACTGTGGACCCTGAGTAATCACCATAACTGCACCACCTGCAATATTGCTGTTTTGAGGCCTGCAGTCTAAAGGCTCCCGCTGTCACACGCTGGTTATACCCCTTATAACCAGCGGATATGGGACCAGGCTAACATTCTGATGTCATAAAAAATCATCGCATCCTACGAGATAAATTGGTCGTATAGTCCCGGTGAGCCAGACAGAAGTGCATAAGATATCGGAAGCAACCGCCCAATAAACCGCCACCTGCGCGGCTCGCCCTTCGTTCTGCCTGCGCTATGGTTTACCATGCACACAATTGTGGTGCCTGACACCGCCCACCTAGGCGCTAGCCGCCGTCATCGGATACCTCATCTCGAGCAACATGAGCAAAACAGCACACGCGGGCAACGAGCCAACATTCTATTTCCACGTTTTGCAATATGTCTTTTTTAATGTTCTGATTTATATGAGTTTATATCTCTAAGGTTGATGGCTGTGGTACACAATTGGGACATGATGAAATTTGAGGATCATTGCTACAAAAAGCAACGGCGTTCGACTGAGCAACTAAACCGACAGAACTTCACCCGTTTTTGCCGTAATAGAACCAAGCCAGACCCGTCCAACTGTTTCATATTTGAAACACCACATGCAGAAGTTCGTGGGCATAAACTGCAGAAGTTCATTTTCCTGTTATATTTAAATCACTTGCTGAAGAATTCAAACAACCTCACTCGAGCCTGAAAGGCTCCCCCATGTAGAAAGCCCCCACCAGCAGACCGTAAACAAGCCGCACTCGCTCATCCCGCCCCAGCAGTAAGCCGAGCAATACCTCGCCGCTGGCCGAATCGTCCCCATGCCAGAAGCACCAGAAAGCGGCTTCTACCACATCCAGCCAGCTGGCATGGCCCAGCTGATTGCGAGACTTGCGCCGCCAGCTACCACGCACCACCGAACCAGTATTCGGGGATCTGGCCGCCAGCGCCCGCTGCTTCATCACGCTTGGTGTGAGTGCATCCAGCTTGGCCTGACTGTACAGATCTAGTTATCACCTGACACAACAACAAGCGGCACAATCCTGGTCCCCCTATAGTGACGCCACCTATCTCCCCCTCCCCTCCAGAAACGACAAAGCCCGCACCAGGCGAGCCAGAAATGAAAAAGACCAAGGTCACGGTGACTCTGGTCATCTTTAAGCAATACTAACGCGGGGACGGCGGGGTGAATTCAACCAGAAGCATTAATCACAACATGGTCATGTTTGCCGCTATCTTGCTCATCTATGCATTCAATGTATCTCTGCAACATATTTTTTCAAAAAAATTAAGGAACGGTCGTCATCAATGACAGTACTTCGCAAACATGACTGAGCGCGAATAGCACGAAAACGTTAAAATAATAGTAAGCTGTTTAAAAACAATGGATTATATGAATGATAATTTCCGTTCTTCTCTGATGTAGTCAACTTGGCGATAAGCTATGCCTGATATCAATCATATCAGCTGCGCTAGATCTCTGCCTTAGAACCGTGCATATTACCCCACTTAATCTGCTGACATAGATAGCCTTAATTATCCCTGTTCATGTTGCTGTATGTGAAGGCTCCTCCTAAGGCACTAAACAGATTAGCGATGTGTGATTGTTGCAAACAACTACACTTGATGTTACGGGAATGGTTATTAATAATGGTGTCTTTATGAGCAAAACAGCAATAAATTTTTCTGATATTTTTATTAAATATTTTCCTGGGTTTCTATCAGTAAGGGACAGCAAACACCGGATTGTCTATATAAATGAACCATTTAGAGAATGGGTTGCAAGTCTCACAGATATGAACATTATCGGTTTAACGAATGATGATATCTGTGACTTAGTCGATGGCAATGTCGCAAATGTATTTTCCCAATGCCATGACTTGACTCTAACATATATGGATAACAATGAAGAATCCAATAAGATTATGTCGTTTAAATTTGACGATAACGTGCATTATTTTGATGTCACAAAATTTAAGAGTGTAGTGGAAGATGAGGTATATATATTCACCTTAGCAACAGATATAACTGACTCATACAATGAAAAAATGTTGTACCAAAAACAAGCTAAAACGGACCCACTGACTGGAATTTATAATCGAAGTGTTCTAGAAGACCTACAATTAAAATCAGATAACCTACTGATTTATATGGACCTTGATAATTTTAAATACATCAACGATTCATTTGGTCACTTAGCAGGTGATAAGGTTTTGTGTGATGTAGCCAATATTTTGAAGAAAACCTTCCGGCATGATGACTACATTGTGAGAATGGGGGGTGATGAGTACCTTATCATCATCGACTGTACTGAAGATGTAGATGTGAAAGAGGCATTACAAGAAATCGAAATACGATTCAAAACTAAATTCCAAAAGAATTACCCTCAGCTTTCATTTTCATTTGGTTACAACCGCTTTGAGTCAAACATAGATACGACCTTAGATATCATTGACAGGAAAATGTACAAAAATAAAGCAACCAAAAAAGCAACGCCTACATGAGTTAAGCGCAGTGACTCCATGGGAGCTGACACGATAGGAAGAACCTCACTCCATGACCATTTCCCGAACCTGCCGCTCCATAGCCTTAGTGAGATCTGACGCTTGGTAGATCACCTCATCCACCATGCTCTCTACAGATAGTTGTACTTCCCCTCCGAATCGGCGGGAGACCAGAGCAATGTCAGGGGCCACACGCCCGGTATCATGACACTTGGGACACTCGCCACCGATTCGTAGCCGCCTGCCGGTTCCAGTGCAATGTGGACAACGCCCGGATATCAGCATCTCATCAACACAGCGACCATGCGCGGTATTTAGGATGGCATTACGCTCATCTAGCAGGCGCAGATATTCATGATCATTACCGTGACGGTGAGCCCGCTTGGCCTTCTCCATTACCACTGCAGCACGGCGGCGCTCTTTGTCATAGTAGGGATGAGATAGAACGAGCCTCTCCAATTGCTCTGGCAGTGGACGTCGTAGCAGGATAGCCAATGCCATACGCCCTACCTCCGCATTACACAGGCCATCGTTGAAGTGAGCCTGCAGCGCCTCTATAGCTTGTTTGTCGATCAGGTGATCAACCATCAGATACTGCAACCCCTGGGGATTATCCTTGGAGGCTATCTGTAGCGCACCAATCAACTCGTCACGCCCCAGAGCGCTGAAATTACGGGAGGTCGGTTCATGGAGAGCTCCTTTTGGTGAAAACAGGCGCAGTGCCATTTCCAATGCTTTGCTCATGGGGTGGTCCTCAAGTGATTGGTATTCCGGTCAAATGCTTTCAGCAACCAGGCGCGCAGCTGGCCAGTCTTGATATGCTCAGGAGTAACTTCGATGACGGACCATCCAAGCAATGTGGCCTCATTCATCTTCACTCTGTCCTCAACGAACCCTTTGCCCCGGGTGTGCCGCCCCCCAGCGCGGATCCCGCCGTGGATCTCAAGGGCGATCATGTTGAGTGGCCAGGCATAGTCAAACCTCCATTTTCGAACTGGGTGGAATAGCAGCTCGGTCTTTGGCTCCGGAAAACCAACTAGCTCGGCCATCACATTGCCATGCAAGCTGTCTACCTGTTGAACTGTCTTCAGTTGCTCAACTTTCCGCTTAGCTTTGGGGTATTAGCAAGCAGACGACTAGCTTCAAGGGCTGATAGGTGGATCATGTTGCCTCTTTCACACTAATAAGCCCGCGCACTACCCACTGATGCAGTTGGCGGATCAGGGCGAAGTAGAGGACTTCCTCCTTCTCTCCCGGTAGCCAGCCATAGTTGAATCGTCCATCGATGGCATCGTGGCACGCTGCACAAGCCTCGACTGCAATCAGATCATCACCCTTCAGGGCCATCCCATGAGGCATACTCGGCAGATGAGCCAACACCGTCGTCTCGGTACCGCCTTGGCACACACCAAGCAACTGCAACTTGCACAACTGCCCTCTGGCGCTATTCCGCAGTGCTTTCGAGCGAATAGGGCTAGTATCAAACCTCATCCAGAAAATCCCATCAGCTGAGCAATGGTATTCTCAGCCTCAGAGCCAAACTGCTGATTCAACACATAGCGCCAACACACACCGAATACAGCTCGATATAGATCTGAAAATTCGGCCTGTTCCATCTTGTTAAACCGAATGCTTTTTGGTTCTTTGCGCATCCCACCATCCGGCAGTATAACGATAGTGAAATATCCAGCCTCGACAGTCAGCCACTTGCGCATTACCTCGAATGACTTTTCAGCTTGAGGTCCATGACGCTCGACCCTGTTAATGGCTAACAGCTCGATGAACTCATCCTTCGCTTGGTTAAGTGCCTGAGATGAGCCAAAATGTGAGAGGTAACGAACAAAGCGATTCAAGATCCCCTGCTCTGCTGGTGACACCATTCCGCCTGCAGGTTCCCAGTAATCGAAAGTCAGATTGAGTAATGCGAAGAAGCGGCGATGAAAAGCAGGATTACGGCGCCCGCTTCCTTTGGCTTGAATAAATGAGCCAATGGGTAATGATCGGATCGCTTCAGCATCAGCTGGGGTGGAAGGAACCAGCACGCCGCCAGACATTTTCAGCAGAGTCAGCTCCATATAGTGCTAATAAAGACTGGTCTGGTTTGAAGAATTTTAATATTCTTGGTCACGCTTGGCCCTTTTTAGGTTAATAGCCGGATGGTCTAGTTTCGGCATAACCATGGTAAGGCCAAAGTTTGATCAATGTTACGCACCAGTAATTGTGATATTATTGTGTTAGCGAGATATAGAAAACAATCGAGTCTAATCGAATTGATTTTAACAGAAAATAATTCATATCGGTTTTCAATCAAGCCCCAAGCATAATGCTCGGGGCTTTCTCTCAACATCGTAAGCTCGCTACAGAATGGCCCACATTAACCTTATAAAGCTTAGCCACTAATTTTTACATAAAGCTTGAAATCATGCTTGGCTTTACTGCTTTTGTCTGCCCCCATCTGATAAACTCGAATGGTATAAGTCCCTTTCATCGGCAGCTCACCTTCAAAGCGGTCACCTTTCATAGCACCAGAGAACATGGCATCAGCAGTACTACCAGGAGGAAGGATATTAAAATATGTGTTGTACTTGGTGTCCAATGTCACAAGCATCTTCTGGCCCTTGTTGGCCGTTAACTTATAATCCAAGTTCTGATCACCTTTGATCGAACTGTTAATTGTTGTCTCCGACATCCCTTTTTTAAACTGAACCTGCTGAGCCTTGCTATCATTTGCAGCAAATGCAGGCCAACTACTACCAAACAATCCAATCGAGCAGGCCAATACTAGCATCGTTTTTTTCACGTTATAACCTTCTTGTTGGGTGAGCCTCGCCAAATTTTACTGATTCAGAGATGAAGGTCTATCTGAAATTTACGTATAAGCTCTAATAACAAAAACAGTAATATCTATTGCTATATCTGTGGTTTCTTACAACCGTCAAATATTGAATAAGCGCCAGCACTTGTCTAATAAAAAACACCGGCTATCAGCCGGTGTTCAACAAAGACATATCCTTTCCCAGGCTTAAATGCGGAATTTCCTGACTACATCTTGTAACTGAGTAGCTAAGTGGTTCAAGTCATGGCATGCCTGGGACATCTGCTTAGCGCCTGCTGCGACTTCTTCCGAAGCATTGCTGATGTTGACCACGTTGCGATTCAGTTCTTCACTCACAGCCCCCTGCTCTTCTGTAGCAGTGGCAATCTGGATATTCATATGCGAAATACTGCTGACAGCACTGCTGATCTCCGAGATTGACGCCCCTGCTTCCCGGGCGATGGTAACCGTTTCAACCATCATGGTCTGACTTTGCTGCATCGTGGCTCCCGCTTCATTCGCTCGTTCCTGCAGTTCGGAGATGATACCGTTTATCTGGGAGGTGGAGTCTTGGGTTCGTTTAGCCAGCGTTCTGACCTCATCGGCCACGACTGCAAATCCACGCCCTTGTTCGCCAGCTCGAGCTGCTTCAATCGCTGCGTTCAGCGCCAGCAGATTGGTCTGCTCCGCAATGCTTTGAATTACCTCCAGCACCATGCCGATATTGCGGCTATCATCGCCCAGCTGGCGGATCACCACTGCAGTATGCTCTATCGATTCACCCACCTTCTCGATACGTACGATAGAGTTGTTCACTGTGTTACTACCCTGAAGGGCTGTTGTACTTGCCTGGGTTGCAGCACTGGCAGCATCGTTAGTATTGCGGGCTACCTCCTGCACAGTGGCCTGCATCTCATTCATAGCTGTGGCCAGTTGGTTCAGCTCATGCTTTTGACCATCCATATTATGGGCAGACTGCAAGGCAACGGCACTGATCTCTTCGGTTGCAGAAGCGAGCTGAACCACAGAGCTTGAAACCTCATTTACGAGCATCCGCAAGTTGTCCTGCATCTCGTTCAAGCCCTTGGCCAGCATGCCGAGTTCATCATGGGAAAAGACTTTCATATCGAGCTTGCTGGTGAGGTTACCAGCAGATACCTGATGAATTTGCTCTAACAAAACCATGATCGGATTGCGGATCTGACGGATAAGTAGTAGAGCCGCCAGGATCACAAAAACCACCGTGCCTGCTCCCATTGAAATGCTGAGTGTCTTGGCGTTGTCATAAACTGCCTTGTCATGAGCGGCCATCTCATGAGCAATCCGATCATTTTCTGCACGCAGACTCAAGGCATCCTGCCCAGCCTTTTCCAAGGCTTGCTTCGATTCGTTATTGATAAGGGACTTTGCTTTGGTCATGTCACCTTGCTCAACGGCCGTCAACAGAATGGAATGGACAGAAAAGTAATCCGATGCGGCTGCGACAAGGTTCTCGAAGTATTGTTTGTCCCTCTCTGAGACAAAATCCATCTTGGAATATTGTTGTTGCGCAGCCTCAAAGTCACGTTTACTGCTCTCAAAACGTTGTTTGTTGGTACTAATCGCACTCTGATCACTATCTTGAATACCAATCAGCATGCTCAACTCAGCCCGGCGAGCATCAAGCAAGGCCGTATGCATTTGGCTTGAAGCTCGTATTGACGGAATGACGTTGTTAGTGATCTCGGTTGTATCACGGTAAATGTTCGATAGTTGGGTAACAGAAAACCAGGCAAAACCCAGCATCAGCACCACAAGGGCCGAAAAAACAGTTATCAGTTTATTGCCTATTGTCATTGATTTACGCATCTGCCCATCCTTATTAACCTTCATATCAACGCTTTATGTTCCACATTTAATATCGGCGTCAAATGTTAGCACCTTAACAAAAAACGATGACCCTAAACTAATAACATTTCAAACAATACATAGCCCTCTCCTACAGCAATAAAATTGCCTAACCGTAAGTATAGAATATCGTAACTAAAAATTGATCTAGATTGGCATTGAGATTTTTTCGCTATAACCATGATCATGTGTTAAATCAAATTTGGTTTTTATTAAGAGTAAAAAACAAATCCGGCCTCACAAAAATCACATCACACAATTAAATATAATTGACCATCATCTACCGCTCTTTTTAAAATCCCCTGGCTTGCAGAAAATAATAAAAAGCTGAACCATACAGGAGTCTTTTATGAATAAGCTTGTAATACCCGCCATTTTACTTGCCAGCTCTACGCTGGCGCACGCAGATTCAGACACAACAATAAATGGCTTGGATTTTGGTCCCTTGGCACAGCTAGTGGGAACATGGAAAAGCACGGACACTGGTGGTGTAGACGTAGCCCCAGGGCAAGAAGGGAGCAAGGTTGGTAAGGGTGGACCTGCGGTCGAACCGTACTATGAGACCTTTACCTTCGAGCCCGCTGCGGATGCAAAAAACGCCAGTGACCAATATTTAGTTGCGATGTATTACAAGCAAGAAGTATTCAGAAAAAGTGACAACGGTAAGTTTCATGACCAGCGTGGTTATCTGATTTACGATAAAAAAAATCAGATGATCTACAACTCATACTGCATACCTCGTGCAGTTTGTGTTGTCGTCGAAGGTAAAGCAGGAAATAAGGTTGATTTTAAAACAGGAAAGCGTGGAATTGCTGAAAGTAGTTATATGTCAGCAAATGATTCAACGACTGACTTTATGATGTCGCTTGATTTCTCTGTTAAAGATCAGCTCAAGTATAATCAGACGACAAGTCTGCAAGTGTACGGTAAACCATTTGCACATTCTGATAGTGGTACATTAATTAAAATCAAATAATGTGAAGAGCCAAGGTGATTTCACCTTGGCTTTTTTAACTGCAAAATTCATATAAATTCCGTATGCAGTTCCAGCTCATCACTAGACCAATTGGTATTCAACACATTTGCATACCATAGCGTCAAAACCACATCCATCTGATTGTTATGCTTCAATGAAGCTGCGGCATCACACGCTGCAATAACTTCTTGCCATAAGTCATCAGGGTTAATCGGTGTGGATTTATCTTTAGAGGAAAGGATGTCGAGTGCTGTCGCGACATATTTCTTAGTTTTGATGGCTGTATCATAGTGGATTGGCATAATGCAACTGATGCTACCCAAGCTGCAGAGGGTCAGGAATGTTACCTTCGGGTTGTTTTTATACTGCTTTTTTTCGCCTAAGTCCTCTCCGAATGCTTCAAATATTGCCATATCCCAAGCAGTGATATGATCATAGTTGTTCTGCACCATTAAATGTACGGCCCTAAGTGCTGCTCCGCCGTATTTTCCATAGATAATCATAGGCACCCCCAAATTTTCCACATCATATACCACAATTAGCAGGGTGAGTTTTTTAATTATCTATTGCTGTTATCGATGAAATCTATTACTGACAACTTCAGTTATAAGAAAAAATAGAATTTGATTTAGATCAAATATATTGTGCTATTAGGCTACATTAATTGATGTTAATGTCAGAATAAACATATTGGAATATGAAGCTGAAAGATGAACCACGCAATTCTTTCTCAACTAGCCCGAGCACCTAGGGCTACCTCCCTACATGCGCCGGGGCTAGACTGCCCCCCCGACCTCAATTACTGCTGTTAAGCATTCCAACTCATCATGAGCCTGCCTAGTTTCAGATATTTCTTGAGTTACCACTAAGTAAGAATTCTCCGGATACGCAACCCCCTCCCTTTCCTTAAGCTCCCTCTGCCTCTGCTACCACTAATCCAGCCCGAGCCACAAACAGTGTCAGAATTGTTATCAAATGACGCCATCTGTCGTAGTCAGCAAGCCTCGCAACTCTGTGTGTCTACACCGGCAACAAGGGAAGGCGGGGCACAATAGAGTCCCCCTAGTTTATTAAACCTCGGATGTAGGCCAAGCAATTCGTAGTGCTGTTTATTGCCTCAATAGTTGTAGGAAAAACAAGGTCTCGAATGGCAGGCTACCGAACATGATTAATTGATAACAATTCCTATTTCCAAGCATTGACTAAGTTTTGCACAAGGTTGTATTTATCCACCTCGCCACTCCCGATGTGAGTCGGGTTCGGAAAGCTACAGATCTCTACACCTGAGACGGCTGAGCTGCAGATTGAGTATGGCATCAGTTATCAGTTCTCAACCCTCTGTGTACTTTCGCCATATCCAGGATGTTGATCGATTTAACGACAGTGCCATTGGTATCGCTCCAGGTTGGGAAGCTCGCAGTCTCTCTCCCCACAGTTGTTGACACCAGTACACTAACCCTCTTACAGGGTGGCACTCTATATTTCAGTCTGTGGAAAGAGGTTATTTCCTCATGATGAGTACAAATGAACAACCCATCCAGATCGCTCTACTAGGGGCATCGATGGATCGTGTTACCCAGCATATAACCGATTGGTCTCTATGGGACCCAGCACAGCAAGCAGTGCTGCTACTCAATTTACCAGCAGATGAGCAAGACCAGGTCTTGCTGGCGGTTCGCCGTGATCCCGACCGTTATTTGCATCCCGTTTTCTGCCTAGAAGCCAGCCCGCTCTCGCCCATATTGGCAGATGGTCTGCTTGGCCAACTGGATGAGCGGGCACCTCATATACTTGAACGTCTGTCCCTACTGACACTGCGTGAACACCCAGATGAGATGGATAAATTAGCCTGGTACAGCTGGCCGCGCGCTCACTTCCGCTTGTTACCACACTGGCAGGTAGGTTGCCGTCAAGGCTACAGTTATCCTCTGCTCGATTGTCTATTAGGCAGCGAGTCCATAGGCTCTTTGCCACAACTGGTGTCTGAACGTCTGTTGCAGAGCGAACAACTGGTGGATCGCGTGCGCCTGTGCAACCGCTGTCGCTCAGCTCACCTGAACTTTGTCGATGTTTGTCCGGAATGCTCCCATATTGCCCTTGAGGCTAAACCGGCTGTTCACTGCTTCACCTGTGGCCACGTTGATGACCAAGATTCCTTCATGCAACAGAGCACGTTGCGTTGTCCCAAATGTGTCACCACCTTGCGTCACATAGGGGTGGACTATGATCGCCCACTGGAGAAGTATCGTTGTCTCTCGTGTAACGCTCGTTTCATCGAAGCTACCGTATTGGCGCGCTGTTATGAGTGCGGTCAGTCAAGCAAACCGGATGATCTTGTGGTGACGCCCATCCATGAATATCGCATTGGCAAGCTGGCGCATCATATTGCCCGGGAAGGCAGCCAGCGGTTGCATCTCCCCCTAGCTTGGGGAGCTCCTATGGCTATAGAACACTTCCCTTGGTTGCTGCAGTGGAGCAACCGCCTGCTACAGCGTCACGGCGGCAGCCATACGCTGCTCGCTATACAGGTTGAGCATCTGGCCGAGTTTCGAGCAGAACTGGGGTTGCTAAAAGCTTTCCAGAGGCTGGCAGCTCTGCTTACTCGCCTACAAGCACAATTTCGGGATACAGACGTAGTTTGCCAGTACGCAGATGACTTGCTGCTGCTCCTGCTCCCATACACGGATGCAGATGACAGAGAGATATTGCAGAGCCGGATCCTGGCGATGAACAATATTGAGGGACTGGACACACTGACACTCAATGTGAAGATGCAACCCCTACCTGTCAGCCTGGGTGAAGACGCCAACCTATGGCTGAGTCACTGGCTGGATGGGAGCATCCAGCATGCATGATTGGCTGAGAACCGTTTATTACATCCTGATAGATATACTGGGCAGTCTGTCGGTTTCACCTCGGATGATTCTGCTGCTGTTGCCCATGCTGCTGTTGGTTGAAGTTCCACTAATGGCGCTGACGCTGACCGGAATCCTCAAGTGGTATGCCCGTCAGGAGCCCAGAGTGTCCGACCTACCGCTGTCACGACGCTGCCCCAGCGTCTCTTGTATCATCACCTGTTATGGAGAGGGGAATGCGATCCGCTCCACTATATTGACCCTCAAGGAACAGCTATATCGCGGTCATATGGAGATCATCGCGGTCATTGATGGCGCCAATGCCAACGCTCATACCTACCAAGCGGCCTTGGACTGTGTCCGCGAGTTTCAGGGATGCGAGAACCGAACCCTGGTGCTGTTGCCTAAGTGGCAACGTGGCGGACGGGTATCGACCCTGAACGCAGGCCTATCGGCGGCAACCGGTGAAATAGTGATGAATGCCGATGGGGATACATCCTTTGACAACAATATGATCGATGAGATTGTCGCCTGTTTTGATGATCCCAATATTCCAGCCGTCGGCGGAGCATTGCGAGTGCGCAACCTGCAGGCTGGGCTGCTGACCCGGATGCAGGGGATTGAATACATGATCTCCATGCAGGGCGGCAAAACCGGCTTAAGCGAGTGGAATCTTATCAACAATATTTCGGGGGCATTCGGGGCATTTCGTCGTGATTTCCTTCGCCAGATTGGGGGATGGGATACACACACAGCAGAAGACTTGGATCTGACATTACGGATCAAACACTACCTCAAGCGTCACCCCAGTCTGAAGATAGGGTTTGCCCCTAAAGCCATAGGCCATACTGATGCCCCTTCGGATCTAGTCACTCTAGCCAAACAGCGTCTGCGCTGGGATGGTGACCTGCTTTTCCTCTATCTGCGCAAGCACAAGCTGTCACTTACACCTCGCATATTAGGATGGAAAACCTTCCTGTTCACTCTGGTCTATGGGGTGGCGCAAAACGTGGTGCTGCCACTGCTAGTCATGGGATACACGTGGTGGCTGATCTTCAGTTATCCGAGTCAGTTTGTGATGGCCTTAATGCTCTGTCTCTATCTGGTTTACCTATTTCTCACTTTGATCAATTTTCTGGTGTTCCTGCTCGCAATATCAGAACGGCCCAGAGCCGATCTGAGACTGTTGCCTTGGTTGTGCCTCTATCCGGTTTATACCCTACTGATGCGTCTGTGGTGTGCCGTAGCACTTTTGAATGAAATATTCCGGCGCGGCCATGAAGAGAGCAGCATGGCGCCATGGTGGGTTCTGAAACGAGGAAACAAATTCTGATGAAAGTCACATTCACCCCCCCTAAAAAACAGGATGCCACCTCGGAACAGGGGATCCGAGTATTGTATGCCCCCGCGAAACGGATGGCATTCAAGGTGCGATGGTATCTGATCCTGATACTGGCCTTCAGTCCTGTCATCATACTGCTCTGGTATCTGGGACGAGAGTGGTGGCTAACTCAAGCACCAGCCATTATCACGACAGAGCCCCAGTTGGTGGTGGCCAATGGCGATGGCTTTATCCGCAATATCTACATGACACCGGGACAACCCGTCTCACAGGGGGATGTCTTGATGCAGTTTGAATCCCCTACACTCAATGTAAATATTGAGGCGCGCAAAGCCCGTTTGAAGGCGATTGTACTTAACAAGCAGCTCGACGAGCTTGAGATACTGCGCATCCTTGATGGACAAATCAGCATTGCTGAACGAGGCTCCCGTGAGCAGGAAGCTATCTACAAAGAATATGCAAACTACCGGCAGCAGAAACTGGTATCCAGCGCTGAATACGCCAGCGTTCTTCTGAGCTGGACACAGTCACTTATCGCGCTGCAAAAAGCCAAGGTAGACAAAACGCAACACATCTTACAAGTCAAAGAAGATCACCTGACAGGACCACTGGCCAGTGCTCGCCACTCTCTAGAACAGGAGTTGACGGAGATGGAAACCATGGCTATGCAGCAACAACCAGTAGCGCCTACCAGGGGCAAGGTCTCCGATGTGCTAGTACAAGCAGGGGACTGGGTCTTCTCGGGGGCTCCACTTGCGCTGATCTCCAAACGTGAGGATCCTCTAGTCCTTGCCTATGTGCAGCCCAAGTATTTGTCATCCATGGAGACGGGTCACAGGGCCATCGTCAAGTTACCCAGTGGTGAGCGTCTGGCAGCCAGAGTAGCTAGACCGGTCGAGCTAGCCGACAAATTGCCAGCACAATTGGCCGCTCCGTTTGAAGGGGAGAAAGCAACGCTCAAAGTAGCACTATCATTGGATGATAAGTTACCGCTCAGTCTTCAAGTTGAGGGGCTACCAGTCACAGTGCTATTTGATTGAGTCAAGGATTCAGCTCTAGGACGCAAGGGCCAGCCATATAGAAAGGTGGCTTCGTCTATGATTTTGACGAGTTTACACGTTGCTGCGATTACCTAGGAGGTTAATCAATAGCAGGAGCTCATGTACAGGATCTTTAGCGGCAACCAATTGAAATAGATATAAAAAGGCTTCGTTTGTGATCTGATTTTATCGCCAAACGGCGTTGTTTCCCAAATCAACCATCAAGCCACACCTGCCCCAGCCCCAAGTGACCGCTACACTCGGGGCTTTCTGAGAGGCAGGCCAAAGGTATTCAGTTTGTTTATGGCGCTTACATACGCCATGACTTCTCCCACTTGGCCGTTGTAGTTACGCAGGCTGATTTTCCCGCCAGCAACTGCTTGAACCGATACATCGCTGCCTCTGCCAGCGAGCGACGGTGATACCCCGATATCTTCTTCCAGTGCGCCAACCTTTCCTTACGCATCACCAGCACGGCCTCATTTCTTGGGTGCCCCTTTTTCCAGAGTCCAGCGTTATTGCGAGGCGGGATACAGACTGTCGCCCCTTTGCGTGAGATAAGCTGATGGCTGGCTTTGCTGTCATAGGCACCATCCGCATAAACACGTCCCAGCTTGCGCCGCAGAGGGTTGAGCAAGGTCGGCAACACCTCGGCGTCATGGACATTTTCCAACGACACTTCCGCCGCCACGATATCGTGGGCCACCTGCAACTTGCGCCACACTCGCCGCTTCTCGGCGCCGTGTTTTCTGACCTTCCACTCGCCTTCGCCAAACACCTTCAGCCCGGTTGAATCGATAACCAGGTCGGTGATACGTCCCTTGGCGGGTTGTCGATAGGTCACTTTCACCGTGCGAGCGCGCTTGCTGATACAGCTATAGTCCGGCGCACACAGCGGCACATTCATCAACTGGCACAGGGGGTCGAGTCATCCCTGAGTGGCCCGCAGAGTGAGGTTGAAAATCCCCTTGAGCATCAGGAAGGTAGAGATGGTTTGGTCAGTGTAAAGCTAGCTGCGGCCCGCCGCCCATGATGGTCGTGGTGGAACCAGTTGTTCATGGCCTCGGTATCAACCCAGAAGGTGAGTGAACCACGATTAATCAGAGACTTGTTGTATTTAGGCCAGTTGGTGATGGGTGGAAGCGACGTGCCCATGATACAGACTTGAAGAGGATCGTGGTGATCAGATCATCGAGTCCTCAGTAAGTTCCCTTCAAACTGCATCGATTTGGGAAACAACACCATTATCGTCAAAATCCGGATACTTATTGATGCGTCCATCACTTTACCAACGAAGCTTACTCAACAGAATTTCCACATCAAAACAAAACGTTCAACACATTTGAATCATTCCCACATAAAACTCAATACAAATACCTATAAGGGAATAGCATAAAGACTATAAATATAATGACAACCCTGTAATTAATCAATGATATGCGATCTCATATGGCGCTCAAAAATCTAATAACGTACAGTACTCGAACACTTCACAGGGATAAATAAATGTCGAGTAAACTTCCATTTTTAGACTTGGCTCGCGGTTTGGCTGCAATATTTATGGTGTGTACTCATGTAGTGAGTATTAACACAAAGACTCAAATTGCAGAACATTCTATCTTTGGGAGAGTTATAACATTACTAGGTGAAGCCCCTGCCGCCCCAGTATTCATGGTTGTCATGGGGATTCTATACGCATATAAGAAAGAGCATCAATTTACGCACGATATAAAGCGCTCATTTTCATTGTTTGCTAAAGGGTACTACCTTAATTTATTACGATTAGCAGTCCCCTTAACCCTCTTCTTATTTTATATGCCATTTGATACAAGTGAGCCGGATGATAAATTAACAAACTTTGCCGATGATATCATCTCGAATTTACTTGTGGTTGATATCCTACAAGTCGCAGGCCTATCATATTTGATAATGGCGATAGTCAATAAATTACAACTTAATGATGTTTGCATAACGCTTCTGATACTATTGGTTTTGGTGTACTCCCCTTTTATATGGGGCCTTGGAACCTATGTTCCATTTTGGGGAAGGTTACTCGAACCATTATGGGGTATTAATGGGGAAATGGTTTCATTCCCTCTATTCCCATGGGTCATCTATCCATTGATTGGCATGATCCTTGGTAGAAGATATAGCAATCCACTTACACTAACAACACAGGCAATGGGGTATCAGTTTGGCTTCGGTGTATTGTTATCCTTTATTGGCATACTCATATCAAAAACTAATATCTCATTTCACTTTGGTGATTACTGGAGAACCGGTCCTGGCGGATTAATATTATACATTGGTTTTATTATGCAATGGCTTGCACTCATGTTCTTTGCATCTCCATACCTTCATAAAGGTTTTTTGAACATAATTAGTTTTATAAGCACACACATCACCAACTTCTATATTGTTCAGTGGGTTATTATTTCAGCAAGCATTGTCGTGCTTGATCAATATAAACTTGATATAACCGAGTCACTCGTAGCTATTATCATAATAATAGCAATGTCGTTTTTAATTTGTAAAAAATTACAGAAGCACAATGTAAACTTATAGTAGGAGAAAACTTATGAAAATATTTATATATATGCTAGGTTTGGTTTTATCTAGTGGTGTCTTTGCAAAGGATAATCGAGATGGGATTGCCTATTCGATAATATCACTTAATCAAAAGATCATAGACTTCGACAACTCATTGAACCTTGATAACTCCATTCGAGAGCAAGGTGTAGATTTTCTATACGACAGCTTATCTCTTGCCAGTGAAGTCTTTATCGAAAAGGCCTCTATCGGTTCCCCATCATTCGTTGATTGGATCACTACATCACGTAAAACAGCCGGTGATAACCCTTGGACACGCTATCGCTCCACAATGATCAAAGGTGAGAGCAGTTATGTTTTAGAAGGTAAAATCGGAGATACGCTTTACCTTGGCATCCAAGTTTATACATTACGTGATGGAAAGAACGTGGCTCTTCCAGAAAAAAATGTTTCAACAGACAACATCAAAGTTGGGGATAATGGAACTTTCCGTATCGAGATCGGTCCTAGAGCTGCAGCAAATGGGATCACGACTGATGCCAATGACTACATGCTGATTGTTCGCGAGTATTATGCTAATGGAGCCGTTAGAAAAAATGCTCCAGCCGAGTTGATGATCAAACAAACTGATGGTGATTTTGACACTCCATTCATTGCCTCATCATCGGATCGAATTACACGAGCCAGTGCCTTTTTGACTAGTTTGGTTGAAAGCTCGCTTGACCTCACTTCCCAGATGAGTAAAAGCAAAAATACAAGTGCAGAGGTAAACCCTAGACCTGACCTCGTTCAAGCGCTCTTTCCCACCACTGATAATCGCTATGATGGTTTCTACATTCAACTTGAAAATGACAAAGCAATTAAATTGACAGGTAAGATACCTGCCAACTTAAAGTATGCATCCATCACATATTATAATCCTTACTATGCTACTGTTGATTATGAGAAGCATAAGACATACATCACTAAAGATGAATTGGAATTAAATGCAGATGGCAGCTACGAAGTCTATATAACCAAGTTTGACATCAAAGACAAAAAAAACCTCATCACTACTCAAGGATATAACGAAGGCGTTATATCAATACGATACCTTGGCAAAGAAGAACTTGATTTTGAAACCAAGGTTATCGATGTAAATGACATACCAAACAAGGACATTAAGAAGGATGACCGTAATGGTGGTGGCGGTTCAGTACCTGCTGAGTTATTAATTCTAGGTGCTATTTACATGGCAAGAAAGAGCTTGGCAAGCTGACATTAAGCATAAAGCCACCATTACCGGTGGCTTTATGCCACCTCAATACTGACAGGTATATGGGATTTCTGTTGTAAAGCTAATGACCTTTTCTACGGACACAACTGCATCATAATCTTCTGCAAACCCATCGTTCGCCTTCCCTTCATCAACACCATAAAATTCTATATAAACCTTCGGATACATATATCCACTCTCGGCTCTAATTTTGTTTGTTGCCTTTTCAACATCATCCATAACCTGGGGTTGTTTCGCATATAACCAAAAGTCCTTTCCCCCACCACAAGGGGTAAAAGCACTTACTTCAAATCCTTCTGAATAGACACCTCGCCAAGGCTTTTGTTCTGTGACCGAACTTGAGCAACCTGTAGCAAGTGAAGCAATAAAAACTGAAAATAATAGCTTTCTCATTGAAAACTCCAATTGAATTGAGGCTTGTAATTTTCTTTTATATCATATCACCAAGTTCCCTTAAAATAAAACTATGACAATCACCCTTACTTGGGTGATGTCATTCTTCTGTCAATATCACATCGAACATATATAAATAAGACATCGGCTCAGGCCGATGTCTTATTCTTGCTAAACCACATCATTAGTTTACGTTTTGGTTAGCCATTCAATTACTTTTTCCCCTACAAGGGTCTCTTGGCCAGCAAACCAATGATTGGTACCTGGAGCGCATAACGCAAATTCACCCGGATTCATCGGTGCCTTATCTACAGGGCCATCAATTTTCACCAGTGGCGTGTATTGAGCCTTTTCTGCAGCATCAGCATAAAGAGTTGATGAACAGGCATCATTGGTGTGATGAACAAGTAAGGTAGGTTTACCAAGTTGGCTAAAGTCAATTGCTGAAAGCCCTGTGCCACCGGGCGCTTCCTGAGGAGCATCCGCAGGTTTTGCCGCAACCTTATAGCGAGCACTGAGCAAGACTGTGGCATCAACTTCACTTGCCAAAGCACGCGACACATAACCTGCCGAAACCGAACCACGGCTATGACCCATCAGCACAACCTTCGACTTTGGATACCGTTGCTTCAACTCTGAAAGAACTTTTCTCATATCAGTGAAATGTTCTTCAGACTGTCGAAATGACTCACCAAGGCCTTTGCGGTCTGAAGGTGTGTCGATAACCGCTACTGCAAATCGGGGAGAAGTGAAAAGCTCACGCTGTTTTTCTAAAAGGTAAAATTTCTCAGCTTCAGCTTTCCCATCTTTCATCTTCAATCCGATATTACCGTTAGATGAGGGGAAAAAGACGATAAGGAATTCAGGCTCCTGACTTTTCGCCTCCCACAGTAAAACTGGCTGAGTTACACCAGTTCTGGTCTCTAACTGGATCAATTCATCTGCTTTAGCCTGAGTTGTTAATGGCAACATCAACAATGGAATTAGTTTTATTATACTTTTCATCGAATGCTCCTTATTAACAGACTGCGGTTTAGGTGGCTAGCATCATTGATGCTAGCCATTACGGCCACTACCAATGGCGATTGGAATACGATAACTAATATCATGTTCGCCAAACTGGATGTTGATTTCACCACTTTGATGACGTGGGATCTTGATCATGCTCTTCTTCATAGTAAGCATGTCGGTGGAAATAACTTCACCATTGCTATTCTTGACAATTACTTGTCCCTTTATGAAGTTGTCATCTTTAAAATTCAAGAAGAGCGACCCTGGATTGTAGCTAACTATAATATTCGCTGGATCTTTCATTACCATATCTGATGCCATCGTACTGGCTTGAGCAGTATTGAGTAGCAGCATGCTAGCGAGACCTGCAAGAATGATTTTTTTCATATGTATACTCCGTGTTTATATGGATGTAACCCAATCAGGCAACCAATTTATCGCCCAAATCTCTAATATTTTATCGAATCCGGTGAATATCATTGTGCTCAACAAAATCAGAGCGATAGCCAGAATATATTTTCCATATCTTGCACTATTACCTATTTTTTTGAGCTGCACACCAGAGGCATAACCGATCCCCACCAGAGGGAGTGCGCAACCAAGTCCAAAGGACAGCATGACAAAGAAAGCCATCACCATATTCTGTCCGGAAGATGCCAAGGCTATGGCTGTACCAAGGGTTGGCCCAACGCAAGGCAACCACACCAGTCCAAGCGACATACCTACAACGAGTTGAAAGGCAGCTCCAGATCCTTGCACATTTCCCCCTGGCATCCTGCTTACAAGCAGGGAGAGCCAGTAAGACATGCGGTCGTTCAGTGCTGGCGTTAGCAACACTGTGCCCATCAACAACATCAAGCTCGCCGAGAAGTACCTCAATATGTCTGGTGAAATCCCCAAGCTAAGCAGAATAAAGGTGATCAGGCTACCGGCAACGGCGAAGGTAACGCTGATCCCCACTGCCAGCAAAATGAGACCCGTGCGTGAGGCCTGCATGGCAGAGCTAGCCACTGCGGGTATCATGGGTAAGACACAAGGCGATAGCAGGCTGAGGATTCCGGCCATAAATGCCAGAGGAATGGATGACATATCCATTACATGGCACTCTCAGCATCTTTCAGAACTTTGAAAATTTTATCTTCACGGGTTTCCGCCACGCTAAACCATATCTGTTTATCCCCTTTATAAAGCATCAGGGTTGATTGGCGAGGCGCCTTGAAATAGGTGACCCAATTTTTCTGTGTATCGAAATTGATAATGAGCTGATTTATTTTACTATTGGGGTTGTCCTTAAAGTATGAGCTAAGGACTTTGTGCTGAGCTTTGCATGTTGGGCACCAGTCAGCATGTACCACCAATAATGTCACTTGATTTTGACGTTGAGCCTCTTTCCAAGCTTGCTCAGTAAAGTCCATGCTTTGTGCGTTATCCATTGCATTAGCAGTACTAAAAAAAAGACCAAAAACAAACGTCATAAAAATTGTGCGTATAGTTCTCTTCATCTTCTACCCTCACTTCTAGATGTTACGACTCACTTCTAAGTAGACCCGACTGACGAGTATTAACTTTCAAAGAATAAAAATTATTTTCTGGAGTAAGTCGCTAAAAAAATGCGCCCGGGAGGGCGCAAAGGCATCAGTACTATTGAGTAGTGAGCAATGCTCGGCATTGATTCAAGTAGTACCAACTCACACCAAGGAACACGATATCCTTAAGGATGAAAAACTCAGTAACGGGGACGCCATCAACCAGTTTCCAAACACCCGGTAAGGTCAACAGGAAGCTCAGGGTCGCCACGAAGGTGACTACAGCCCCCCAGCTACTCCAATAGCCGATGCGTGGCTGCCAGAGCCCTATCACCAACCCTGTGGCGATAACTATCTCAACCAAGCCGATCAGGTTGGATACCCCTTGCTCTGAAAGAAGGCTATAGAGCCAGTTCATCAGAGGATGGCTTGCCACCAGAGGACGAATGGCTGCTGCTTCGGTTGGCGTAAATTTGAACACGCCAATCCAGAGCAGGGTCAGTACTACGCCACCAAGGGCAACCAGAAAGCCTTTATCGTATCGCTGCATACAGACTCCTTAGAGGGTCAGGGCGACGATCGGGAAGTCGATCTCGGTGCCGGCAAGGTGATTGCCGTAGTTAGTCATGGTGTTGACTACTACCTGACCAAGCACCTCCAGCACTAACTCGTCATCCAGCCCGGCGTTGTAGGCATTATGTAGTTGCTCATCACTGACAACCCCCCGTTGGGTGACCAGCAAGATGGCTAGTTGCAGTAAGGCATGATCGACAGGATCTGACGCGTTACCTTGGCGGGCCTCTTTAATGTCTTCAGGCGTGAAGCCCATTTTGTCGGCCAACAGGGTATGTGCGGATAAGCAGTATTGGCATTTGTTGGCTTGGCCTATCGCGAGAGCCAGCAGTTCACGTTGGCGTGCGGTCAATCGCCCTTTGCTCAGTGCTTCAGCGAATGCCAAGAAGCCGTTGAACAGGGCTGGTGAATGGGCCAGTGTGGCATAAAGGTTGGGGACCATACCCAGGTTACGCTGCATGGCGGAAAAACTGGGAGCAACGGGCGGTGAAGGTTGGGTTACGGGTTGAATGCGGCTCATGGTAGTGCTCCAGTGGGTTCATTGAGGTGCAGAGGTAGTTTGCCGCGCATCGTGATATGGTTTATTACCCATAGTCTCTAAAAACTTACTATTCGTCTCAAATATGGATCCTCTTTCTGTTCTTCTGGCGCATACCACCCCACGCGCCCAACTGTTTTTCGCTGGCAACCTGTGCCAGAACTCCAATAGCCAAGACTATCCGGCGGGTGGCCATCTTCATTTGCTGCGAAGCGGTGAGCTCACTCTGTATCACGAGGGTGCGGAGCCGCACTTACTCACAGAACAAACACTGCTCCTCTTTCCGAGCGGGCTTCCCCACCGTATGGAACCCCGCCAACTGGGGGGATGTGACCTCGTGTGTGCCTCTGTATCTTTTGGCCAGGGAAGCACATCACCATTACAACTGGCGCTTCCTGATGTGTTAGTTCTGCCACTGAATGACATGCCAACACTGGCACCACTACTGAACATGTTGTTCGACGAAGCATTTGCTCATCGCTATGGCCAAGACCCACTCCTGACAAGGCTGTTGGAAAGCTTATTGATCTTGCTGTTGCGCCATATGGTGGAGAAGGGGCTCTGCCAAAAGGGGATGTTGGCCGGTTTATCAGACCCACGGCTGGCACGTGCGATTGCAGCTATGCATTTACGCTCAGAAGAAGGGTGGACTGTTGCAACATTGGCACAGGAAGCCGGAATGTCCCGAGCCCGCTTTGCCGCACACTTTCAGTCACAGACTGGATTGTCGCCTCTGGGTTACCTGACCCAATGGCGGATGCTGTTGGCCTGCCAACAATTGTTGACTGGGGAATCAATTACTCAGGTTGCGCTGGGGGCAGGATACAGTGGTAGTGTCGCGTTCAGTCGGGCGTTCGAGCGGGAATTTGGAATGAGCCCTGGACGATGGCTCAAGGCAATACAGTGAATTTGAAGAGGATAATAATCCCGCAGTGTGAGTGGGTAATTAACTACGAGGGAGTGGCTCTACAGCAACAGTGGTAGTAGCGAACCTTCCTCTTATGCGAATGATACCTATGGCCGCTATACAAGCTTTCTGTTGGTAGCGCATCAACCAATATCCCGCCCTGGTGCTATGGGAAACGGAACATCCGAGAAATAAGGTTGTGATAGTGAAACATAAGGAAGGACTGACGTACTGAATGAAGATATCGGGGTATCACCATCGCTCGATGAGACGACGTATCGGTTTTCTGGTCGCCTAAGACCAACATAAACGGCTCGCAGAACCAGACCTATATCATCAATCTCACGCTGAGCCTGCGCAGAGATATTGTGATCTCTTACGCCGATGGGTTTATCAAGGACGTTGGTCTGGTTACGGCACCTAGCAAAGAGAAATCCAAGCCCTCTGAATTCGGCAACGCAGGCGATTCATGGTCAGATGCAGGCGGGGAGGTACCTATCGACTGGGAGTTGCTGGAACACCCAATTCGTCCCAAGGACCATCTGGTATTGATCTCCCCCCTCCTCCATTCGAATAATTCGCCCTTGCAGGCCAGCGGTAATGGTAACCACGGTTGCTATCTGGCAAGCATAAGTGAAGCTCTCAGCAACCTGGTGCTCTCATTGGCCAAGAGAATGAACCCATCTTTTGCTGATGACATCGAGCAGCACTAGGCCGAACTGGAAGGTGATGCAATCGAGGCGGACATCCAGGCCTCTGCCCTGGACGCCACAGAAAAGCAGCAGCTCGTCAAATCGCGCCGTGGCCAAGGTCTTTTCCGTGCAAACCTGGAGAAGGTCGAGCCAGCTTGTCGAGTTACCGGAGTCTCCAACAAGGTCCTGCTGATTGCCAGCCACATTAAGCCCTGGTGTAAGTGCGATAACATTGAACGCCTAGATGGTAACAAC
Organism: Aeromonas sp. R9-2; assembly: GCF_040908025.1. Taxonomy (NCBI): domain Bacteria; kingdom Pseudomonadati; phylum Pseudomonadota; class Gammaproteobacteria; order Aeromonadales; family Aeromonadaceae; genus Aeromonas; species Aeromonas sp. R9-2. The sequence goes on along the minus strand of NZ_JBFOCX010000024.1, from coordinate 344,330 downwards.
GGCCTGCTGCTATCCCCTCACATCGACAAGCTATTTGACCGGGGGTGGATCACCTTCACTGACGCCGGCGACCTACTGTGTGCCGACCCCAGCATCGAGCGGGCCCTGCAGCAGTGGGGCGTTGAGCTGCCAATAAACGTCGGCTGTTTTGACCCCAAGCAAGTCATTTACCTCACCTATCACCGTGAAGTTATATTCATGGGATGATACCGCATACAACTCTCGGTCCACCGCCACCAAGGGGGGCTGGATGATCTGAGTGGTTGTCACCGCCTGCATGAATCATCAAGGCCTTACCACTCAGTTCCGCCAGGGTCAGGCGTGGAGCCAAAACTGGTTGAACAGCTTTACCTACCTCATCGACATAGAGAGGTGGTAAATCTCCCTTGTGGATATCATCTTGCCAGGGGGCGCCATGGCGCCCTGTTTGCTGGGGATCATAGTGACCACCCGCCGCGCCACCCGCAACGCTTTGCCCATCCTTAATACTGCTGTCGCAGCTCCCGTTTGCGTGCACATGGAATCCATGCAAACCAGCAGGCAAAGAGGACAGTACCGGAGTAAAGACTGCTCCATATGGACTTTCACTCAACTCTACTTGCCCAACGACCGCCCCGCTGGCCAGATCCTTCATCGTCACACTAGCTGCAGTGGCATTGACGCTTACTACCAACACCGCAGCAAGCATCACCTTACTCATTCGAGTATTCATCTTTCTTCCCCTTGCTCTATTACATCGAGGATTAGTTACCCTCGATGTAATTGCCTTTCCCAGCACCAATTGCCAGAGCGCGAAACCGTTCGCCCTGTCCAAAATGTTCGGCAAACTGAGCCGCCGTCATCGTGCTTTTATCGGTAACAGGCTCATCAGCCCGTTTATCACTATCCCAATCACAATCAATGGCATATAGGGTTTTCGCAATACGCCATTCACCCTTGATCACCGCCCCCATTAATGCGGTATGACCTCGTTTATCACGCAAGCAAGGGTCTGCCCCTCTTTCGAGAAGAGACTTCACTGCCTCCGACTGCCCTTGGTAAGCGGCAATCATCAGTGCGGTGTAACTCTGCTCATTGCGCTCATCGATCGGGAAGCCAGCTTTTACAAACTCATTCAGAACACTCACCTCTCCGCTGCGCGCAGCGGCAAAGAAATATTCTTGTAAGCTGGTAGGCTGCAATTGCTCCGCCTCTGTCGGCTCGCTACCCCAGGTAGGTTCAGACAACCCCACAAGCACTACAAGCAAACTCAGCAGCAAACGGTTAGGTACCATCCTGCACTCCTTCAACATAATGCCTGCAAGGCCCGGTTCATGATTGCAGGCAGGAACAAGTGGGCCCTGCAGGACTTACCTAGTTACCCCCACCGCCTGCCTGGTGGGGGCAAAATTAGAGTTTGCTCGCGAGTTGTTTGACCTGCTGCTCATCCCCCTTAACGGCACGAGTTAGGGCCATACCATATTCACTGTCTGCTTTGTAAAAGTGGGCCAGCATCTTGTGCTTCACTCCACTGTCACGCACAGCACCGAGATCGGCAGCCAAGTTGCGCACGAGATTAGTCTTTCCTTTAGCATCGAGAGAGCGATAGAAATTGCCGGCTTGGCTGAAGTTATCGGTTTTCTCGATCTGCTTTTGCTGAACTGTCCCCTCTAGCGCTGTCGTTACTGCACGCGCCTCTGCCACCATGGTCTTAGGTGCCTGGCTGCTCGGTTCATAGTTCACGTTGCTGATTGTATTGCCAATGTTCATGGCACCATCCTGGTTGTTACTCACAACCGGCACCAATGGACGGTTGATAGGCAACTGTTGATGGTTTGCTCCGAGACGGTAGAACTGGGTGTCACTGTAGGCGAACAGACGCCCCTGAAGCAGACGGTCTTCGGAAGGTTCGATACCAGATATCAGGTTGGCCGGAGCAAAGGCAGACTGTTCGGTTTCCTGGAAAAAGTTGTCAGGAATTCGATTGAGGGTCATGGTCCCTATCTTCTGCTCAGGTACCCCCTCCCACACCTTAGTAGCATCCAGCGGGTTGTAGCTAAAGTCGTTCAGCTGAGAGGGCTTTAACACCTGAATAGCCAGATCCCATTTCGGGTAGTCGCCGGCCTTGATGGCACTGTACAGATCCCGGGTCAGATGGTTGAAGTCCTGACCTTGTAACTTAGCGACTTGATCTAGATCCAGACTGCTCACCCCCTGCCGGCTGCGCCAGTTAAATTTGACGTAATGCACATCGCCCTTGGCGTTGACGAACTTGTATGCATGCACGCCGAAGCCATCCATTTTGCGATAGCTGGCTGGGGTACCGAGATCGGAGTAAACCTGGGTCAGCATATGAGTAGAGGCCGGATCCTGACTCATGAAGTCAAACACTCGGTTCGGGTCTTGAATATTGTCGACCGGTGAAGGCTTGAGAGAGTGGACCATATCGGGAAACTTGATGGCGTCACGGATGAAGAACACCGGTAGGTTATTGCCTACCAAATCCCAGTTGCCCTGGTCGGTATAAAACTTGGTAGCAAAGCCCCGTGGATCCCGGAGGGTCTCTGGACTATGTTGGCCATGTATAACTGTGGAGAAGCGAACGAAAACAGGGGTTTTCTTGTTCACGGCTGAGAATAGGCTTGCAGAAGTCAGCTCTGGAATAGCATGGGTCACCTCAAACTCGCCATGGGCGCCAGTACCTCGGGCATGAACGACCCGCTCGGGGATCCGCTCCCTGGCAAAGCGCTGCAATTTTTGGATGAGATGCACATCTTGCAGCAAGACAGAACCATTCTCACCGGCCGTAGTAGAATGCTGATTATCACCTACGGGCGCACCGTTATCGCGGGTGAGGAAATCAGCTTGAACGTGCAATGCAAGGCCCGACATGAGAGCAATTGTCAATTTTGTCATTATTTTCATTTCTTCCCTTATTTTTTCTAGATTTATCCCTGCCTGCGTGCTCAATACTATGCCAGCCATGCATTCTAAAAAAACGATTAAATACGATTAAATTGTTCTATTTTTACGATTAGATTTGACTGTAGCTGAAATGAGTGAGAAAGAAATAGGTCACCAACAAGGCTTTGCTGATTGATGGCCATATCTAACCTTGGTGTGAAAGCGACAATGCCGAGCGACTTGATGGCAATAACGGCCTATAGCCCTGCCCTCACATCGGCAAACTGTTTGAATCGCCCCGGGCAGTGACTGCCAGTAGTCAGCGAACGTAGCGGCCTCGAGGAGGATCCGCTCTCTTGGCCATCCAGTTTCCTTGCTGGCCCACCTGCCCCACTCTGCAGGTAGGAACCAGTCATTCGGCAAACGAGTTCCTCGTCGTGAAGCTGAGCTTTCGGCAGCGCGCTCCCCTTGGGGGGATATAGGGGGGATCTTTGGATCAATGACTGGATCTAAAGAGTGACTGATTCTATGTGCAGCTCCTGCACTATGAGTCTGTGCATCTCTTGCACATCTGGATGTGCAGGAGATTCACCATCAAGTGTCAGCATGTAGACATTTGACCTCTTCCCATTGGGGCCTCTTCTGGCTTCCTTAATCAAAAGGCCCGCCGCACAGAGCGCATCGATATGACTGATCACTGAGCGACGCGAAATCTCACATTGGTCAGCGATATGTTCACTGCTTTAAAATTTGCTAGAGCAGGCCAAGAGCTTGAAACTGACAAAATTGCCATGCACTGAGTTTTTATTGTTGCTTTCGCCATAGTCAGTAAAGAAGCTAGACCTCAATAAATTGCATACATGTGTCGAGCACTGCGCTGTTTCCCAAATCGATGCAGTTTGAAGGGAACTTACTGAGGACTCGGTGATCTGATCACCACCATCCCCTTCAAGTCTGCATCATGGGCACGTCGCTTCATCCCATCACCAACTGGCCTCAAGTCAACAAGTTTTTGATTAATCGTGGTTCAATCACCTTCAGGGTTGATACCGAGGCCATGCACAACTGATTTCACCAAGACCATCACGGGCTACGGGGCCGCAGCCAGCTCTACAGCGACCAGAGCATCTGCACCTTTGATGCTCAAGAGGAATTTCAACCTCACTCTGCTGGCCACTCAGGGAATACTCTACTCCTTATTCGCGTTGATGAATGTGCCGCTGTGTCTGTCGGACTATAGAGGTGCCAGCAAGCGGATAAGCACGGTGACGGTGGCGTATCGGCAGCCATTTAAAGCAAAGGTTACCGATCAGGTATCGACTCAACCGGGCTGAAGGTGTTTGGTGAAGGCGATTGGAAGGTCAGGAAACACGGCGGTGAGTCAGGCGCAAGCTGGGACGTGTTTATAAAGATGACGCCTATGACAGCAAAGCCAGCCATCAGCTTATCTCGCGCAAAGCGGCGACAGCCTGTATCCCGCCTCGCAAAAGCGCGGGGTTATGGAAAAAGGGACATCCAAGAAATGAGGCTGTGCTGGTTATGCACAAGGAAGGGCTGGCGCACTGGAAGAAGATATCGGGGTATCACCGTTGCTCGCTGGCAGAGACGGCGATGTATCGGTTCAAACAGTTGCTGGCGGGGAAAATCAGTCTGCGTAACTACGACGGCCAAGTGGGAAAAGTAATGGCGTGTGTAAGCGCCATAAACAAACTGAACACTCAGGGTTTTGCCTGTTAGACAGCCCCGAATGTAGCAGTCACCAAAGGCTGGGGCTGTTGCTGCTTGATGATTGATGATTGATGATTGATGATTGATTTGGGAAACAACGCCGTCGAGCACTATCAATAACGTATCGATGGCGCTCGGTCTCATTGGAGGAAAATATGATGCACTCAATAAAAAAGAATGCGGCTACTTACCTTTAAAATAAACTGTTATCGATTGTTAAACCATTCAAACCTTAATAAAAAGTAGCCTTCCCTCAACACTACAGCATGGCTTCCTCTAAAACTTAAAAAACTTGAGCGTTAAGCAATTAACACCCCCAAGAAAATATTGACCTTGCCTACATAACAGAATTTAATGTCACGCCCTAAACAACTGTTCTTAATAATACTACATCTTGCCGTAAGCCTTTAGCGTAAGGAATTTGTGCAATCTGACGGCAACCCCTGAAATGACAAGGTTCAGCGAAAATGTGTGCGTCATGTCACCTGTAGAAGCGGTACGAGTACAGTGTTCTACCATTCAGTCGAACTATTTAGTTCAACAAGCTGTTATGCCGCAAGGGACATCAACAAACCAAGCCATCACCATTAAAACACCATTCTTCATGCAGGTTAATTCCAAGCCTTGCTTGATGGCATATAAAGGGGCTATTGCCGTATTATGGCAATTTTTATCGAAAATTTTCCCAGATTTTCGCATGCAAATCGTTGTGGTTTTATCATGTACACAAATCCTAATCATTTAAAAATGGCTCTTTAAAAAACAATGCTTTAAGCTAATGAAACTACTATTTCAATGTCAAAAATCTGTGCCACTATATGGCAATGAACATTTGGCGCTGCCATATGGTGGCAGACACTTCTACCCAACGACTTGCTGAGCCTGTTCACCATACAGTCAACTCAGAAGAACCATTAAATTATGAAGATAAAGCGACTGAATATGCAATAACCAACCCTTCCATAATCATCTCAGTATCTTGTTCAAAGATAGTACAATGGGACACCATTAATTATAACCAAGCCATCTTTTTGAACCCAATCGAATCCCAACTGGAGGGTGACTTATTATGCATTTAATACATGCCTTCGACGCTATCTTGTAGATACTCATGAATTATACCTTTTCATTCTGACCTTCATTTACATCCCCTGTATTTCAAGATGAAATACGAACTATATAGAAAACTATCTTAAACAATATGAATTGCTGAGTTATTACTTATATTATCTCACTTGGTGCCACACTGTGATGATATATTTCATTATATGATTAAGATAAGTGGCATGGCTATGGGTTTTATCCGCTGGGATGAAAATTTCAATACGATACGTCTTGTCACCCAGAGTGGGGATTGAATAATCCTGTATCTAAAGCATAATAAAAACAAAGATTTCATCAATATCTCACCCTGGTAATTAGAATATACAGGCCTATTCAACTTGGCGACTCTGGATGTTATTAATCACGCGGGAGATGGTGCGCGAGGCGGTGAGTATCTACAACGTGGAGCGACCGTATTATATGTTGAAATACAGAGTCCCCGATGTGGTACATCGGGAATTTTGAGTGAAGAAATGCTAGTTGAAATTGTGTAAACCGGCATTATTGCCCAAATAGATACAGCTTGAATGGAACTAACTCAGAACTTGGTGACATGATCGGCGTTGTTTCCCAAATCGATGCAGTTTGAAGGGGACTGACTGAGGACTCGGTGATCTGATCACCACCATCCTCTTCAAGTCTGCATCATGGGGACGTCGCTTCTCCCCATCACCAACAGGCCTCAATACAACAAGTCTTTGATTAACCGTGGTTCCCTCACCTTCTGGGTTGATACCGAGGCCATGAGCAACTGGTTTATCCACGACCATCATGGGCGGCGGGGCCGCGGCCAACTCTACACTGACCAGACCATTTGTACCCTCCTGATGCTCAAGGGGATTTTCAGTCTCACTCTGCGAGCAACACAGGGACTACTCGACTCCCTGTTCGAGTTGATGAACGTACCGCTGTGCGCACCGGACTACAGCTGTGTCAGCAAGCGAGCACGCTCGGTGACGGTAGCTTATCGACAGCCCCAAAGGGACGCATTACAGACCTGGTTATCGACTCGACCGGGCTGAAAGTGTTTGGTGAAGGCGAGTGGAAGGTCAGACAACACGGCGCCGAGAAGCGGCGAGTCTGGCGCAAGTTGCATCTGGCGGTAGACCCGGTGACCCACGATATCGTGGCGGCAGAAGTCTCGCTGGAAAATATCCATGATGCCGAGGTGTTGCCGACCTTGCTCAACCCACTTCGGCGCAAGCTGGGACGTGTTTATGCGGATGGTGCCTATGACAGCAAAGACTGCCATCAGCTTATCTCGCGCAAAAGGGCGACAGCCTGTATCCCGCCTCGCAAAAGCGCGGGGTTATGGAAAAAGGGGCATCCAAGAAATGAGGCCGTGCTGTTTATGCACAAGGAAGGGCGGGCGAACTGGAAGAAGATATCTAGATATTACCGTCGCTCGTAGGCAGAGGCGGCGATGTATCGGTTCAAGCACTTGCTGGTGTGGAAAGTCAGTCTGCGAAAATACAATGGCCAGGTAGGGGAAGTGATGGCGTATGTGAACGCGACAAACAAACTTAACAGCCTTGGCCTGCCCGTCAGACAGCCCCGAGTATAGCGGTCACCTGGGCTGGGGGGGTCATGACTAGTTAGCTGATTTGGACAACAACGCCATTCCATACCCAACAAGCAAGAACTAAAACGAGCCAAAATTGTTATTGAAATTTACATATCATGACCATAAGCCATATTGTTTCATAGCCATTTTCATTGCTTTTATAATACACAAAAACAATTGTTGAATTGATTTTCGCAGTATGAAAATGACTACTTGTTTTTCTATATCATAAAAGCAAGCCGTCTAAAAATATGATAAATTGACACATATACCAATCATGTTTAACCTCCTAAAAAATAGGAGACTATATGAACAACAATGAACCAGCACTAATAAGAACAAAAACACTATTAAAAAAACTTGGCATATCCAGATCGACGCTGTACAGATGGATTAAAGAAGACAAATTCCCACCACCTATCAATAAGGGCTTTTATTCTGTCGCAGCGATAAATAGCTGGATATCAAGGGAAAATCACTCATCTTAGATGATGAATCACACCATCTTATGGTTCAGTTATATTTAAATATCCTGCAAGGATTTTATTGCCTCCATTAATTTTGTATCCCATAACTCATATGCCTCACGTTGCTCATCAATCCAGTCATGCAGATTGTAGATGGCCATCACACCGGCCATCCTGTGGCCAAGAATTTTTTCGGTTACCTGTGGTAGAACTCGTTCCTCCGATAAACGCGTACTCAACGTTCGACGCATGTCATGCATACGCCAATACGGCAGATCCAGTTTATCTCGCACACGCTCTGCTAACTGGATCAAGGACGCACTGCTCAACGATCTTTTCGGATTCACTGGCGAGCGACATACTGGCCCTCCCTTTAGCCGATCTCTCGCTGCCGCTTCTTGCAGCAGCATCATAACCCTGCTGGGAATAGGCCGACGTATTGGCGCCCCACATTTGGCGCGAGCAGCGGGAACCGTCCAAATTTGCTCCTCCATATTGAACTCACTCCACTGTGCACCCAATGCCTCGCCGCTGCGACAACCAAGCAAGATCACCAATTTGGCTGCCAATTTTAATCCGCGGCTGGCCCTGCTCTGTTCAAAGGCAATCCAAATTTGAGCGAGTTCTCGCATGGTCAACACACGAGTACCTTTCTCAGGTTGAGAGCCCACATCTTCGGTGCGTAATTGGAGCACCGGGGAGCCACCAATGAGATTACGACGAATACAAAAACTAAGCATGGATTTTAACCTGCGCAATAAATGCCCAGCGTTTTTCGGCTTTTTCTTGCCAATCTTATCAAACCACTCCAGCCAGCTCGAAAACGGGATCTGTTCAACCGGAATACCAATAAACAGAGGTTCGAAATAGCGCTGCATGGTATGCTCATAGAGCATGACCGTACGGGGCCGCAGCTTGGGCAGATGGTGCTCACGAAAATGCTCGCAGCACTGTTTCAGTGTGACATCATGCTTCTGGTGGAGCTTATCCCAGAAAACTCTGGGATGTTCATTACGCTCAAGTGCACCACGGATTGCAGGGATCAACGCCCTGGCATCAGCGAGTTTAAGGTCGGGATAGCGTCCAATTTTGAGTCTCGCCGCTTTTCCTTGCCAGCGATAGCGATATTGCCACGAGATGGTGCCTCGCTCGGTGACCCGAGCTGACAATCCATCACGGTCTGACAATTCCGTCTTGCCAAAGTAGGGCTTACCATAGAGGGCCCGTAGCTTCGTATCAGTAAGTGGCATATGACTCTCCTGTGACTGGTCATCTGATTTTTCACTGACACATTAACGCGTCCTAACGTGTACACAGATATGTACCAAACTGGTCTGAAACGGACTGAATCAAGGTCGGACAAAGTGAGACAATCTGAGATAACACTCCGTATAACGACTTGTTTTTCAAGCATATAGACACAATTCAGAACCACGAAATGAACCAGCAGACAAATCCTACCTTCTATTTCCACGACTACGAGACCTTCGGCATCAGCCCCGCCAAGGACAGGCCGTCGCAGTTTGCCGGTATTCGCACCGATGCAGATTTCAACCTCATTGGCGAGCCGCTGGTCATTTATTGCAAACCTCCGGCGGACTATCTGCCGGATCCGGAGGCGTGCCTGATTACCGGTATCACGCCGCAAAAGGCGATGAAGGATGGGCTGTGCGAGGCGGATTTCATTCGCCAGATCCACGAGCAGTTCGCCACGCCGAATACCTGTGTGCTTGGCTACAACAGCATCCGCTTCGATGATGAAGTGACCCGCTACACCCTCTATCGCAACTTCTATGACCCCTATGCCTACAGCTGGCAAAACGGCAACTCCCGCTGGGACATTCTCGACATGCTGCGGGCCTGCTATGCCCTGCGGCCGGAGGGGATCGAGTGGGCCTTTGACGATGAAGGAAAACCGAGTTTCAGACTTGAAAAGCTGACGGTCGCCAACGGCGTTACTCACGCCAATGCCCACGATGCACTCTCGGACGTGCTGGCCACCATCGAGATGGCCAAGCTGGTGAAAAAAGCCCAACCCAAGCTGTTTGGTTATCTCTTTGATCTGCGTAACAAAAACAAGGTGAAGGCGCTGATTGACGTGGTGACCATGAAGCCACTGGTGCACGTCTCCGGCATGTTCTCCCCCTGGCAGGGTTGTGCAAGCTGGGTCTCGCCGCTCGCCTGGCACCCCAACAACCAGAACGCGGTGATCATGGTGGATCTGACCCGCGACCCCACCCCGCTCATTGAACTCTCCAGCGAGGAGATCCGCGAGCGCCTCTACACCAAGAAAGAGGAGCTGGGGGATCTGGCGGGCATTCCGGTCAAACTGGTGCACATCAACAAGTGCCCGGTGCTGGCGCCGGCCGCCACCCTGACGGCGGAGCGCGCCGACGAGCTCGGCATCGATCGGGAGCAGTGCCGCAAGAGCCTGGATCTGCTGCGCGCCCACCCCGAGGTGCGGGAAAAACTGGTGGAAGTGTTCAATCAGGAGTTCACCGGCAGTAATGACAGCGACCCCGATACCCAGCTCTACGCCGGATTCTTTGGCCATGGCGACAAGTCCACCATGGATCTGGTGCGTGCCACCCCCGCGGATCTGCTGGGTGAGCGGGAGTTCGCCTTTAGCGACTCCCGGCTGCCGGAGATGCTGTTCCGCTACCGCGCCCGCAACTGGCCGCACACCTTGAGCGAAGCGGAGCAGAAACGCTGGCGCCTGCACTGCAGCGACTACTTCAGCCGCCGTCTGCCGGACTATGTGCCCCGTCTCGAGGCGCTGGCCGAGCAGAACCAGAGTAACGAACGGAACTTTGCGATTCTAAAGAGTCTCTACCACTATCTGGAAGATTTATGAGTTGTGAGTAGTTTCACAATAAATCCTTCCCGCCCGTCCCCTTCTTCAGGTCATAATGACGAAGGGGATTTCCCCAAAAACCAATATCTTGCAACATCCTGAGCGGATGTCTCCCAAGCAAGAGATCTTTTTGGCCGAACGGAAGCCATTTGCTGATGCCTCGTCACCACGCACTGCTCGGATTACTGGCCCTGCTGCCGCTGGCAGCCAACGCTGCATACCGGTTCGATGTGCCGGATTATCTTGCTCGCCTGCCCGAACAGACCTATCGCATCGTAGAACAGAACTTCAACACCCTTTATCAGCAGACTGATTTCACTCCCCTGATCACCAACAGCTACTTCAACGGCTCCAATCTCTGCAAGTTTGTCGGGGTACCGCTGGCCATCAGCGCCCAGTCAGGTTTCCAGCTGGAGGTGTTTGGTCAGGTCTATAACCGCGCTTCGCAAGCCTATATACACCTGAGCGAGGACATGTCCCTCTATCGGGTGATGCGAGTCGATCTGATGGGGAACCCCAATGATCAACTGGCCATCGGTTTTGGTCTGGGGGTGCCCATCACACCATTGCTGACCCTCAAGGCGATCGCCTCCGGCAGTGATATCCCGGGCTATGGCTCCGCCAAATACGCCGTCGGTTTTGAGTGGCGTTACTGAAAAACGTGACTGATAACCGCTGATTGAAACAATTCAGGCTCCGTGATGGAGCCTGAATTGTTTATGGTGACGTTGTGATCAGGCGTAGCGGATCACCCGCCCCTCGCCCCCTTGCAGGGTCACAGCCGTGCCGACTGCCTGTCCCAGCCAAAAATCGCTTCCCCCTTCCGGCAGCAGAAACTCCTGTGGTTGCCCCTCCCAGTTGAACAGGCAGAGCAGAGTGCCGCCCTCGGGCAGGCTTACTTCGCCGCAGGCAAAGTCCATCGACTCGAAACGGGCAGAAGGTGTCCGGGCCGCACAGAGCTCAAGCAGCTTGCGCAGTTGCGCCGCCTGCTCCTCATCGAGATCTTGTAGCCGATCACCCGCCAGCATCATGCCGCCGCTTGCCACCAACGCCGCCAGATGGAAACTGTATTCCGCCTGGCTTGCCTGCTGGCTTGGCAGATCCCGCAGACAGATGCAGTCGGGGTCGAGGGCCCAGAGCTTGTCGTTCTGCCAGGCACGGCAGAAGGCCTCGCGGGCAATTTGGCGATAGCGGTGGCCATTGCGCTCCACGTCATCGCTCACCCGCATGCCGTGCACCAAGCCAAGGCTTGGCCAGATGGGGGCGTTGCAACCGAGCAGGAAAGCCCCTTCACCTGCACCGCGCAGAATGGCCGCCATGCCGCGCCGATAGGCTTCAACCCGCGTGGCAGCCGGATCGTGGAAATGGCCACCGTGGATGGCACCCCAGAAGTTGGCATCGAGCTTGAAGTAGTGGATGCCCCACTGTTCTCGCAGGGTGCGGAACACCTGTTCAAGGTGCGCCTGCACCTCAGGGTGGGTGCCGTCCAGCACATACCAGGGGGTGCAGCGCCAGCCGCCATAGGTGACCCGCTCGGAGGGCAACGGCAGACCGTCATCCCCCTTCACAAACCAGTTGGGGTGATCCTGAAACACCTGTGAACCGGGTTCGGCAATAAAAGGGGCGACCCAGAGAGCGGGCTCGCAGCCAGCCTGTTTGATCTTCGCAGCCAATGAAGCAACACCTTGCTCGAACTTGGCCGACGGGGTAAGCCAGTCGCCCATTTTGGCCTGATAGCCGTCGTCGATCTGCACATAACGCAGGGCCGGGAAGCGCTCGGCACGCACCTGCAGGTTCTCGCGAATATCGGCGGCACTTACCTCGGCGTAGTAGTGATACCAAGAGCACCAACCGCTCGGGCGCTCACTCACCTTGCCGATCAGCGAGCCATGTTCGACCTCGATCAGCCGTGCCAGCTCGGCCAGCAGCTCCTCGCGCTCCGCCCCTTCGAGGCAGATCAGCGCCTCGCTCTGCCAGTACCCACCGGCCGCAAGTTTTCGCCCTTCGCAATTCATCAGGATCTGCAAGCGACCATCCGGGTAGAGGCGAAACTCCCCGCCAAAACGGTGGCAGCTGGCAAAGGCGAGCAGCAGCCACCCCTTGCCATGCTCCATCAACAACAGGTTATGAATGGTGTGGTAGCCATTGTCATCGGTGATGCGATAGATGCTGGCATCGGGGCAACGGCCGACATGTTGTGGTGATTGCCAGCTGCCCATGGTCTGGGCCAGCATCTGGAATCCTTCGCCATAGATGGCGCTCTCCACCGGCAGGCCAAGCTTGCCATCAAACAGCACCCAGCGCTCAACCGGGGTAGCATCAGAACCGATGTTGTCGAGTCGCACCCGGCACAGAGGCCCTTCCCACTGACGGGTTTGCAGCAGATGGGGTGGCAACGCATTATCATTCGCCAGCTGGCGAACTCGGGACAAGAGGGATGTCATCACTACTCCTTGAAGTTCGAAAAGGGTTCTATCAGACAATTTTCAAAAATTGCCAATCAAATCAGCCTCAAATGAACTGATTTCAGTTGTTATTGTTTTAATGCCGCGACCCGCCCTCTCTGGTAAACTGCGATTTTTCTTCCCAGTCGATGAGGTTCACGTGATCGCGCAACGCGCCTTGCTGTACTTTCGTGACTTTATGGTCATCGTCGCCTGCCTGCTGGCAGGCAAATCCGTGGCAGCCATCCTGCCGTTCGCCTTTCCCGGCAGCATCATCGGCATGCTGCTGCTGTTTGTGCTGCTCTCCCTGCAACTGATCAAGCTGCACTGGGTCGAGCTGGGGGCAGGCTTACTGCTGCGCCACATGGGCGTTTTGTTCGTGCCGGTTGCAGTCGGACTGGTGGCCTGGCTTGAGCCATTGCGCCAATCCTTCGGCGTCATCATGCTCTGCATCGTGCTCGGGATCGTGCTTATCCTCGCCACCGTCGGTCGGCTCTACCAGAGGATGAACAAATGATCTTCTGGCTCGCCATTCCCTTAACGCTCGCGCTCTATTTCGCCACCCGCGCCCTCTATCGCCGCCTGCCCTGGCCCATCATCAACCCGGTGCTGGTGCCAACCGCGGTGATCATCGGCCTGCTACTCTGGCTCGATCTACCCCTTGAGCAGTACGAGCACGGCAGCAGCCCCATTACCATGCTGCTGGAACCCGCAGTAGTGGCACTGGCGCTGCCGCTCTATCAACAGGCGCGCCAGATCCAGGCCAAGCTCAAGCCCATCCTAATCTGTACCCTCGCCTCCGTCTTGATCTCGGTGTGCACAACCCTGCTGATCGGTCATTTTATGGGCACAGATCCGGCGCTGCTCGCCTCATTGGCGACCAAATCCATCACCACCCCGCTCGCCATGAGCGTCAGTCAGTCCATTGGTGGCATTCCCGCCATCGCGGCGGCAGTGGTGGTGGTGGTGGGAATTGTCGGCGCCCTGATCGGCTACCCGCTGCTCAAACTGCTGAAAGTGACCGACCCGGAAGCCCAAGGGCTCGCCATGGGGGCCTGTGCCCACGCCATCGGCACCGCCACCTCCGCCGAGAAGGGGATCACCCAGGGCGCCTTTGCCTCGCTGGCCATGGTGGTGTGCGGCATTCTCACCGCTGCCGTCGCGCCCCTCCTCTTTGCCATCTATCACTGGCTCACCTGACCGATGATTAACCACCCCGACGGCTCTGCAGCGCTGTCGGGGTGCGACCTGCCGCACAATTTGCACAAGACAAACGTTTCCATTACCATCCCCCTCCGTTTGCCCATCAGGGCGTGAGCCTGCTCACACATTTACCCGAGCTTGCTCCCTACAATGGCCGCCCAATTGGCCTTTGAGGACACACTATGCATCCCCGTTTTGCCAAGCCATTCGATACCCTCTCTGCCCCGCTCAAAGCAGCCGTGCAGCCCATGCTGGATAGTGCCGACTTCAACGCCCGCTTCACGCCGGAGCAAGTCGCCACCCTGAAAGCCGCCACAGGTCTCGATGATCGCGCCCTGCGCCTCGCCCTGTTGCCGCTGGCTGCTGCCTGCTCGGTGGCACCCATTTCCAAGTTTTACGTCGGTGCCATCGCCTGCGGCCTGAGCGGCAGCTGGTACTTCGGTGCCAACATGGAGTTCGCGGGACAAGGTCTGTTCCACTCGGTCCACGCCGAGCAGTCCGCCATCTCCAACGCCTGGCTGGGTGGCGAGACCGGGATCTCTGAAATCACCGTCAACTACACCCCCTGCGGCCATTGCCGTCAGTTCATGAACGAGCTGAGCACCGCCAAGATCCTGAAAGTCTCTCTGCCCGATGACCTGAGTGCCCTGCAATCCTTCCTGCCCCACTCGTTTGGCCCGGCGGATCTCGACATCACGGATGCGCTGATGAGCCCGCAAGATCACGCAGAGCTTCAGCTTCAAAGCGAAGACCCGCTGTGGCAGGCTGCGCTGGCCGCCGCCCGTCAAAGCTACGCCCCCTACAGTCAGGGCTATGCCGCGGTGGCGCTGCAGTTTGCCGATGGCCGCATTTTCTCTGGCCGCTACGCCGAGAACGCCGCCTTCAACCCCAGCCTGCCGCCGATGCAGATGGCCTGCGCCCATGCGGTGCTTAACGGCGAAGATCTCGCCACCATCCGCCGCGCAGTGCTGCTGGAGAACAAAAACGGCCAGATCAGCCAGCGTGACTCCGCCCAGTCCACCCTCAAGGCGCTGGGCTCGGTCGAGCTGGAGTATCAGGCGGTTTGATCTCGGCTTTGTGTCGATAAACGAAAGCCCCCGCACCAAGGTGCGGGGGCTTTTTACTTGGCCGTTTAACCGGGAGTGGCCGGTGATCTCACGGCTTGGCGCGGTTGATCACCACATCTAACCGATTGCTGATCAGACCGGTTTCAGCCGCGCCGTGAAGTGGCGCAGTAGCGGCGGCTCGTAGTCAAAGGTGAGCCCGCGAATGTCTCGGGCCCGTGCTTTCACCGCGATCAGGCAGTCGGCCACATAGTCCATGTGATCCCGGGTGTAGACCCGGCGCGGAATGGTCAGACGCAGCAGCTCGAAGTCCGCCGCCTCCTGCTTGCCGGTGGCGGGATCACGCCCCAGCAGCAGGG
This sequence comes from Aeromonas sp. R9-2, assembly GCF_040908025.1. NCBI lineage: Bacteria > Pseudomonadati > Pseudomonadota > Gammaproteobacteria > Aeromonadales > Aeromonadaceae > Aeromonas > Aeromonas sp. R9-2. Next base: position 328,660 of record NZ_JBFOCX010000024.1, on the reverse strand, counting down.
AGCCAATCTCCACCCCGCGCACACCCCCTTCCAGATAGAGCTCGCAGGCGAGTGCATGAGCCGGAAACTGCTCGGCCGGAATATGGGGCAGCAGCTTTTTGGCATCCACAAACACCGCATGGCCGCCAGTGGGGGTCTGGATGGGGATGCCCGCCTCTGCCAGCCGCTCGCCGAGATAAGCCACCTGACTGATGCGGTAGGTGAGATACTCCTCATCCATCCCCTCCCGCAGGCCAATGGCGAGCGCCGCCATGTCCCGGCCGGCAAGCCCGCCATAGGTGACAAACCCCTCCATCGCCACACAGCGCACCTGCACTGCACGGAACAGGTCGAGATCCTCTTTAAAGCAACACAACCCGCCGATATTGACCAACCCATCCTTCTTGGCCGACATGGTGAAGATGTCCCCCAGCGCGAACATCTGGCGCACTATCTCCTTGATGCTGCACTTGGCATAGGCCGGGTCCCGCTCCTTGATAAACCAGGCGTTCTCGGCGAAGCGGGCGGCGTCGATCACCACCGGAATCTGGTGACGACGGGCCAACTCGGAGACCGCCTCCATATTGGCCATGGAGACCGGCTGGCCACCGGCGCTGTTGCAGGTGACCGTGATGATGATGCCGGCCACGTTGGCGGCCCCCAGGGTCTCGATGGTGTCGCTCAGGCGAGGGAGATCAAAGTCCCCCTTCCAGGCATAAGGGGCAGTGGTGTCGAGGGCTTTTGGGGTGAGCAGGTTGATGGCCCGTGCGCCAGCCAACTCCACGTGAGCCTTGGTGGTGTCGAAGTGGTAGTTGGAGATAAACACCGGCGCCTTGCCCTTACAGCGCTTGACCAGCTCGGGGAAGAGGATCTGCTCGGCCCCGCGCCCCTGGTGGGTGGGCATCACATGCTGATAGCCGAAGATATCGCGCACCGTGCGCTCCAGCTCGACGAAGTTGCGGCTGCCCGCATAGGCTTCATCCCCCATCATGATACCGGCCCACTGACGGTCGGACATGGCACCGGTGCCGCTGTCGGTCAGCAGATCGATATAGACATCCTCGGCCAGCAGCAGGAAGGGGTTCCAGCCCGCGGCCTCGAGGGCGGCACAGCGCTCGGCGCCAGTGGTCTGTTTGATGGGCTCGACCATCTTGATACGAAACGGCTCGGGTATACGACGCATATAAGACTCCTCACCGGCGCTGGGCCAGTGTGTTTGAAATCGGAATTGGCAAAGAGGCCTGGGCGATCAGGGTCGTCCGGCTGACAAATTCAAACGGCGGGTGCCGCCAATCAGCGGTGAGGAAAGTCGAAGGTGAGAATGGGATCCCGGGTATACCAGTGGGCGAGCAGGCAAGCTGCCCGGGGCGTAGCTGTCATGATTGGCATCACTCCCCTCCATATCGGTTGTAAACAGTCGGTGGCTAACAAGATCTATTGATGGATGCTGCCAGCAGGCAGCCTCGCCACGTTAACGGCTGGTTAATTGGCAAACAAGGGGCGCACCGACGGGCTGTGCGCCCGCTCACAAAGTGGGCATCTGCGCGGCAAACCGGCAGCGAGGTTGATCCGCCCGCGCTCCCGCTTCGTTATTCTCCCTACCCACACGCCACATCCCCCATCAGCCAAGGCCGGAAGCCATCATGCATCGCAAACCCCATCTGCCCGAGAAGATCTGCCCCGTCTGCCAACGCCCCTTCAGTTGGCGGCGCAAGTGGGCACGCAGTTGGGAGGAGGTTCGCTACTGCAGCGAGCACTGTCGCCATGCTCGTCACCACAGCTGCCAACATAACGGGGAGCCAATGTGATGGAGCTGCGCCTGATTCTCGGCGATCAGCTGAACGCCGGTCACAGCTGGTTTCGCACCTCGGATCCGGCGATCTGCTATCTAATGGCGGAGCTGCGCCAAGAGACCGACTACTGCCGCCACCATCGCCAGAAGGTGCAGGCCTTCTTTGCCGCCATGCGCGCCTTCGCAGCGGCCCTCACCCAAGCGGGCCACCGCGTCTGTTACCTGACCCTCGATGAGAGCGCCCGCTGGCCCGACTTGCCCAGCCTGCTGGCAGCTCAGCTCGAAGCACATCAGGCCGACAGCTTTGCCTGGCAGAGCCCGGACGAGTGGCGCCTCGCCAGCCAGTTGAAAAGCTGGGCGGCGGGCCTTGCCATCCCTGCTACCGAGGTGGAGAGCGAACATTTTCTCACCCCCCGTGATGGCTGGCAGCGCTACCCCCACAGCCGGATGGAGTTCTTCTACCGCGCCCTGCGAAAGCAATACCAAGTGCTGCTCGATGAGCGCGGCCAACCCCTTGGTGGGCGCTGGAATTTTGATGGCGAGAACCGAGCCAAACTGCCGGCGAGCCAGCCGATCCCGGCCCCCCTCACCTTTGCCAACGAGGTGAGCGAGATTGATGCCATGCTGACCCGCCACGGGGTCAGCACCATCGGCGAGGCGGATGCCAGCAGGCTGCCCTGGCCCATCACAAGGCGCCAGAGTCGCGAGCTGCTGGCCCATTTTCTGGCGCACTGCCTGCCTCACTTTGGCCGCTATCAGGATGCCCTGAGCGAGCGGGGTTGGAGCCTGTTTCACAGCCGTCTGTCGTTTTCCCTCAACAGCAAGATGCTTAATCCGCTTGAGGTGATCCGCGCCGCCGAGACCCACTGGCAGGCCAATCAGGCCACCATCACGTTGGCGCAGGTGGAGGGTTTTATCCGCCAGATCCTCGGCTGGCGCGAGTTTGTCCGTGCCCTCTATTGGGAGAAGATGCCCGACTATCAGCGCACCAATTTTCTCGGTGCCAACCGGTCGCTGCCCAGCTTTTTCTGGAGCGGCGAAACCAGGATGGCCTGCGTGCGCCACGCCATTAGCCAATCCCTTGAGCACGGTTACGCCCACCATATCCAGCGGCTGATGGTGACCGGCAACTTTGCCCTGCTGGCGGGGCTTGCTCCTGACGAGGTGGATGACTGGTATCTCGGCATCTATGTGGATGCCATCGAATGGGTGGAGCTGCCCAACACCCGCGGCATGAGCCAGTTTGCCGATGGCGGCCTGATGGGCAGCAAGCCCTACGCCAGCAGCGGCGCCTATCTCGAGCGGATGGGCCACTACTGCAAGGGGTGCCACTATCAGGTCAAAGCCCGCAGCGGCGACGGGAGTTGCCCCTTCAACAGCCTCTACTGGCACTTTCTCTGGCGCAATCGGGACAAACTTGGCGGCAATCCCCGCCTCGCCCTCCCCTATGCCAACTGGGATGGCCAAGCCGCCGAACAGCAGCAGGCCATTCTGGCCACGGCAGAACACTACCTGATCAAGCTGGAGCAGTTGTAAGCGGGCCATGCCCCCTGGCACATTCACACTGACAACAGTGCAGCGATTTACGCTGGCAATCAGGCTCTCCATCGCACCAAACACCAGCTTGTGACAGGCAAGCAGACGGAGATCCCAATCCTGCGTAGAGCGGTTGAATATCCTGTGGCGGCTGATTATGGTGGTGGCCACATCAGGAGATCAGTCAAGGAAAGACGATATGGAGATAGTGGTTCTCGGTGGCGGCGTGATCGGGGTAACCAGCGCCTGGTATCTGGCCAAAGCGGGTCACAAGGTGACCCTGCTGGAGCGACAGGGGGGCGTCGCCCTTGAAACCAGCCATGCCAACGCCGGGCAGATATCCCCGGGTTATGCGGCCCCCTGGGCGGCCCCCGGCATTCCCCTCAAGGCCGCCAAGTGGATGCTGCAAAAGCATGCCCCCTTCACCGTGCGCCCCACTGCCGATCCCTTCCAGCTACGCTGGATGCTCAGAATGCTCGCCAACTGCACCCCGACCGCCTATGCCACCAACAAGGGACGCATGGTGCGTCTGGCCGAATACAGCCGCGACTGCATGAAGCTGCTGCGCGACGAGCTGAACATCGATTACGAAGGGCGCCAGCTCGGCACCCTGCAGCTGTTTCGCAGCCATTCCCAGCTCGATGCCAGCCAGCGCGATATCGAGGTGCTGGAGGAGTATGGCGTCCCCTACCAGTCGCTGGATGCCAGCGGCTGCGAAGCGGCAGAGCCTGCACTGGCGCGGGTGCGCGGCAAAATCGTTGGCGGCTTGCGTCTGCCCGGCGACGAGACCGGCGACTGCTTCCGCTTCACCAAGGCCCTGGCCCTTGAAGCCGAGAAGCTCGGGGTCAAGTTCGTCTTCAACTGCGACATCGACGAGATTGAGCAAGCACGCGGCCGCGCCGTGGCGGTGCGGGCGGGCGAGCAGCGCTATCGTGCCGATGCCATCGTCTGTGCACTTGGCAGTTATGCCACCGGTTTTCTACGGCCGCTGCTGCGCCCGCTCGGACTGGAGCTGCCGGTCTATCCGGTCAAGGGCTACTCCCTCACCCTGCCGATGATCAATGCCGAGGCCGCGCCGCGCAGTACCGTGCTCGACGAGACCTACAAGGTGGCCATCACCCGTTTTGACGAGCGGATCCGGGTCGGCGGCATGGCGGAACTGTCGGGCTACAACCTCGCCCTCAACCCGAGGCGCCACGACACTTTGGCAATGGTGGTGGGCGATCTCTTTCCCGAGGGGGGCGATATCAGCCAAGCCGAGTTCTGGACCGGCCTGCGCCCCATGACGCCGGACGGTACCCCGCTGGTGGGGCCCAGCCCCATTCCCGGTCTCTGGCTCAATACCGGCCACGGCACCCTGGGCTGGACCATGGCGGCCGGTTCGGGTCAGCTGTTGTGCGATCTCATCAGCGGCAGCGAACCCGCCATCAGCGATGAGGGGCTCACTCTGGCTCGTTACGGCTAAGCACCCAAGCTGTCGGGCTGTTTCACTCGCCAACTACGCCCAGCAGAGGACGTTCTCAACCGCTTTATTGACAGGCCACCGCCATAAACGGTGGCCTTTTCGTCTGATGTTGACCTTCTCCCTCCCCGTCTGCCTGAGCGGTAGTCTGGCTGCCGGTTAATGCAGCAAACGGCACAGAATATTGCGCAATTCGACTTGCGCAAGCCGCCACAATCCGTAATGTGGATAGACGCATTTTTCGCAGCGCATATTTTTTAAATGACCTGTAAACCGCTTGTAAACAGGCGTCGCCAGACAAGAGGTTACGGGTGTCACCGCGAGTTTCTTTAGCAGCAATCCAGGGTAGGACATTATGAAAAAAGTAGGTTTGGTCGGTTGGCGTGGCATGGTGGGATCGGTTCTGATGAGCCGGATGCAGGAAGAACAGGATTTCGCCCATATTCAACCCACATTCTTCACCACCTCCCAGGCCGGTGAGGCCGCACCCAACTTCGGCGTCGATGCCGGTACTCTGCAGGACGCCTTCGATATCGAGGCGCTGGCCAAGCAGGATATCATCATCACCGCGCAGGGCGGCGACTACACCAAGGATGTCTATCCACGCCTGAAGGCCGCTGGCTGGCAGGGCTACTGGATTGACGCCGCCTCCTCCCTGCGGATGGAGAAAGATGCCGTCATCATTCTGGATCCGGTCAACGGCGACGTGATTGAGCAGGCCCTGAACGATGGCATCAAGACCTTCGTCGGCGGCAACTGCACCGTCAGCCTGATGCTGCTGGCCCTCGGCGGCCTGTTCAAGGCCGATCTGGTGGAGTGGGTGAGCGTTGCCACCTATCAGGCAGCCTCCGGTGGCGGAGCCCGCCATATGCGCGAGCTGGTTACCCAGATGGGGATGCTGCGTGACGAAGTGGCGGTCGAGCTGGCTGACCCCGCCTCCGCCATCCTCGACATCGAGCGCAAGATCACCGAGAAGACCCGTTCCGGCACCCTGCCGGTGGACAACTTCGGCGTGCCGCTGGCCGGTGGCCTTATCCCCTGGATCGACACCAAGCTCGACAACGGCCAGAGCCGTGAAGAGTGGAAGGGTCAGGCCGAGACCAACAAGATTTTGGGTATCGAAAACGCCGTCATTCCGGTGGATGGTTTGTGCGTGCGGATCGGCGCCCTGCGCTGCCACAGCCAGGCGTTCACCATCAAGCTGAAAAAGGATGTGCCGCTGGCGGAGATCGAAGCGCTGCTGGCTGCCCACAACGACTGGGTGAAAGTGATCCCCAACGATCGCGACATCACAGCCCGCGAGCTGACTCCGGCGGCCGTTACCGGCACCCTCAGCATTCCGGTGGGCCGTCTGCGCAAGCTCAATATGGGCCCTGAGTATCTGGCCGCCTTTACCGTGGGTGACCAACTGCTGTGGGGCGCCGCCGAGCCGCTGCGCCGGATGCTGCGTATCCTGCTGGCGCGCTAATCCGCAAGCTATAGGCAGATACAACAAGGGCGGGGAGTCACACTCCCCGCCCTTTTTCATTGCCTGTTTTTATGACCCGTTTAACGGGTTCACGGCCTTGCCATTACTTGAGCAGGATTCGCTGACAGCCGCTGTAGATCTCGGCCCGCCCGGGGCGACAAAAGCCCACCAGGGTGAGCCCGGTCTGCTCGGCCCGCTCGACCGCAAGCTCGGTGGCGGCCGAGATGGCGAGCAATATTTCCACTCCGGCGCTGGCGCACTTTTGCACCATCTCGAAGCTGGCGCGGCTGGTTACCAGAATGGCGCCATCCCGCCGACCGCTGCGGCACAGATGGCCCACCAGCTTGTCCAGCGCAATATGGCGCCCCACATCCTCGCGGATGGCGAGAATATTGCCCTCCCCGTCCAGATGCACAGCCGCATGGGTGGCGCCGGTGCGCTGACCCAGCAGCTGGAGCGGGCGCAGCGCGCTCAATACCTTGTCGATATGGCCCACCGCCAGGCGCTGACTATCGGGCAAGCTTGGCTGGGTGCGGATCACCTGCTCCAGACTCTCGCTGCCGCAGATGCCGCAACCGGTACGGCCCGCCAGAGTGCGCCGCTTCTCTTTGAGGCGATGGACGCAGCGATTGGCCAGGGTGATATGCAGCTCAATCCCCTGACAGCCGTCGATCTGCTCGATGTCGTGGATATCGAGCAGGCTGTCGATGATCCCCTCGGATAGCGAAAACCCGATGGCGAAATCCTCCAGATCGGAGGCCGAGCACATCATCACGCTGTGGGCGATGCCGTTGTAGACCAGCGCCACCGGCGTCTCGGAGGGGAGCTCCATCTCGCTATCGCAGGCCAAGGTATCAGCGCGGTAGTGCACCACCTCGCGGTGGATGGCGCAGCGGGCCAGCTCGTTCTGTTCGCTCTGCTCGCTTCGCGCCTCAAGCTCTATGGCCTCTCTCATGGTGCGACCCCGTCAATGATCTCGGGATCCCGGGCCGAGATGCCGAGCCGCTTCATCTTGGAGAGCAAGGTGGTGCGCTTCATGCCGAGGCGGTTGGCAGCCCCCCGTTCGCCAGCGACTATGCCGTTGCAGTCGCGCAGGGCAGCGATGATCGCCTCGCGCTCATCAATCGGCCCCTCCTCGGCAAAGAGCGGCGTGGCGGGCTCGTCATAGACCAGGGTCTCAATCTTGTGGTAGCCCTTGAGGGGCATCAGCTCATCGGGCGAGAGGTTGAGCACATGACCGCGGGTCATCACCACGGCGCGCTCGATGACGTTCTCCAGCTCGCGGGTATTGCCGTACCAGGGGAGCGATACCAGCATCTTCATGGCATCGGCGGGGATCGAGGTGATGGTGCGGCGCATCCGCTTGGCGATCTTCTTGATAAAGAAATTGACCAAGAGCGGAATATCCTCGCGACGCTCCCGCAGGGGTGGCAGCTCGATGGGAAAGACATTGAGCCGATAGTAGAGATCGCTTCGAAAGCGCTTGTTCTTGACCATTGAGAGCAGATCGCAGTTGGTGGCGGCCACCAGCCGCACATCCACTGCGATGGGGTTGCTGTTGCCGACCCGCTCCAGCTCGTGCTCCTGCAATACCCGCAACAGTTTCGGCTGCAAATCCAGCGGCATATCCCCCACTTCGTCGAGGAACAGGGTGCCCTTGTGGGCCCGCTCGAAACGGCCGATCCGCTGGGTCAGGGCGCCGGTAAAGGCCCCCTTCTCGTGGCCAAAGAGATCGCTCTCGATAAGGCCGGTGGGAATGGCGGCGCAGTTCACTTTCACCATCTCGTGGTCGTGGCGGGCACTCAGGGCGTGAATGGCCTGGGCGATCAGCTCCTTGCCGGTACCGGTCTCACCGAGGATCAGCACGGTACTGTCGCTCTCGGCCACCAGCCGCACCTTCTCCAGCACGCTCTCCATCACCGCGCTCTGGTAGATGATGTGGGGGAACTCCCCCTGCATCTGCGGCTCGTTGATGCGAATGGTCTTCTCTTTGGCGCCGTTGGTGTTGGAGATCTCCTGCTGCGCCTGCACGTTGTTCATGGCAATGGCCGTACGTGCCGCCACCTGCTCCAGCAAGGAGATATCGATATCGGCAAAGAAGTCGGCGTTGGGGTGCGAGAGGATCAGCCCCCCCAGCAGATTGCCCCGATAGCGCAGCGGCAAAATGCAGGAGCTGTCGGCCTCGGGCGGCAGGATCTGGGAGGTAAAGCGGCAGCGATTGCTGCAGCCGTGGCCATGTTCACGATAGACAAAAAACGGCTCGCTGTGGCCAAGGGCCCCCTGCAGGCACTTCTTTTCAAAACAGGAGTGATCGATGATACCCGGCTGCTCGCTCTGGTGCTGATTGACCAGATAGCTCTTGAAGCTGTCGGAGGTGGCGTTGTATTCGGCCAGACACAAGCTGCTGATGCCGAAGTGGTGGTGCAGGATGGCAAACAGGCTCTTGGGCAGCTCGGCAATGCGCACCAGCTTGATCACTGCGTTGGTCACATCCACCAGAATTTTGCAGCTGTCGCGCTCAAGACGCAGGGAGTTGGCCTGCTCCAGGGTGCGCTCCTTGTCGAGCACGTTCTCCAGCGCAATCGCGATAATGGCCGCCAGCTGGGTCAGCTTGGCGAGCGTCTCCATGGTGAAGCTGTCGAGCTGGGTGTTGATAAACTCGACCCCGCCCAAGTGGCTGCGGGCGGTGGTGATGGGGAGCTGGCAGTAGGAGCGCAGCCCCCCGTAGACCCCTTCGCGATCCAGCGCCGGGCAGCGATTCTCAAAGCGGGCGGCAGCGAGAATGATGGCCTGTTCCGGGGTCTCTTTGGTAGGACGGGGGGAGAGGTGCAGCTCTGCCTTGGGGCAGACCAGATGCTTTGGGCCGGAATGTCCCATGAAGTAGAAGATGGCCTCCTCGTCCGCACCCATGTTGAGGATCAGATTGACCCGGGTTACGCCGCCAAAGCTGGCATCTATCTTGTTGAGTTTGTGGATAAAATCATCGAGCGTCACGGCCGACAGGAGGGATTTGGAGAGCAGGAGGAAACCGTCGTCCCAGATGGGAGAGATCTCGTCCAGGGGGATGGCACTCACATTTAGCATTGCGGCCTCACGTTATATCGATTTAGTCACCAGTCAGGCTGTCCATGCCATCGCATCACGACAAGCCCCCGTCACCAAAATAAATAGCCGCAGCCCGTAAAAGCGGCTGCCAATAAGAAAAGCGGTGACGAAAATTGTCGCATGTTGCAATTCCAGAGTTGTTATTAACGAACGACAACAAAAAGTAACATCGTTATCGGGGGATATATTGGAATGGCGACTCATCATAGATGAGCTCAAATTTCATTACAATCCGATTTAATATATCTGATGGCCATATTTAACCGGTTATTTCATCAGTTATTGATCTCAATTAAGGCGCCCGAAAAGTGGGCCGCCGTCAACTGTCAGATCTGCCTCTCCTCTTCGCTGACTGCGGGTTTCGAGATGGCGTTTGCTGCCCATCCATCAGCAATTTACGAGGTGATGATCCGGCTGTGGCAGCACTTCAGGCCACCGAAGATAAAGAGGGCCGACAGGCTCTGGAAGGCCATCAGCAGCCAGCTGGCGTTGTCGGCAAGCTCGGCGGTGACGCTCTGATGCGTGAGGTAGATCAGCAGGGTGATCACCCCCAGCAGCAGGCCGTTGATCAAGGTGGTGGAGATAAACCCGATCAGCCAGGCACTGGAAATACTCAAGGCAGAAAATACGCTGCTCATGGCGAGCCTTGCTGCCATAAAACAGCCGAAAAAACCGAAGCCGAGCAGAAATATCATCTCGTCGCGCCAAATATAGCAACCTATTCCCAGCAATATCGCCGCCAGATAGGTGCCAATATAGAAAAGTCCGAATAAGCGACCAATTTCATGTTGCATCATTTACTCCCCTTTTTTTGGGTAATAAAAGGGTGCCCGACTCGATAAATCCGAGTCGGGTTCCCTTATTTGTGCAGAACCTCTTTTTTAGGGCGATCAGCCTTTGGCTGCGCTGCGCAATTTCGCCTTGAGCGCGCTGTATTCAGTCTGGACGTACACTTCCGCCTCAGGCTGATTGTCGATGCGCTCGATCTTCACCGCGCAATACTTGTACTCCGGCGTGTGGGAGACGGGATCGACGTGCTCGATGGTGAGCTCGTTGCAGGCCCCGATCCACCACTGGTAGGTCATATAGACCACCCCGGCGTTGACCCGGTCGTTATAGTTGGCACGAGTGATCACCTTGCCACGGCGCGACGAGATCCAGACCAGCGCCTGATCCTTCACCCCAAGCTTTTTGGCATCACTCGGGTGGATCTGCACATAGCCCGGCTCATCGGCCAGGGTCTGCAGCGCCGAGCAGTTGCCGGTCATGGAGCGGCAGGAGTAGTGCCCTACCTCGCGCACGGTGGAGAGCACCAGCGGGTACTCGGCACAAGGCTGCTCCAGCGGCGGCCGCCACTCGGAGGCAATCAGCTGACCCTTGCCGCTCGGGGTGGTGAACACGTTCCCCTCGAACAAAGTGCTGGTGCCCGGGTGATCCTCGGTCGGGCAAGGCCACTGCACGCTCTTGAGATCGGCCATCTTGTCGTAGCTGACCCCGGCGTAGAGCGGGCAGAGCGCACGCATCTCGTCCCAGATCTCTTCGGTGTTGTGGTACTCCATGGGATAACCCATGGCGGTCGCCATCAACGAGAAGATGGCCCAGTCCGGTTTCACGTTCTCAGGGGGCGTCACCGCCTTGTAGAAGCGCTGGAAGCCGCGATCCGCCGAGCTGTAGACCCCTTCGTGCTCGCCCCAGCTGGTGGCGGGCAGAATGACGTCGGCCATCTCGGCAGTCTGGGTCATGAAGATATCCTGCACGATCACCAGCTCCATCCCCGCCAGAGTGCGACGGAACTGACCGAGATCTGCCTCGGTCTGGGCCGGATCTTCACCGAAGATGTAGAAGGCCTTGCACTTGCCCTCCTCCACCTTGTGGCCAAGCTCGGTAAGGCGATAGCCGGGCTTTTGGGAGAGTGACGCCACGCCCCACGCCTTGGCGAACTTGGCGCTGATGGCAGGATCGGCCACCGACTGATAACCCGGGAACTGGTGGGGCAGCATCCCCATGTCACAGGTGCCCTGCACGTTGTTCTGACCGCGCACCGGCCCGCAGCCGGTGCCGCGCCGACCGAAGTTGCCGGTCAGCAGCGCCAGACCCGCCAGCCCCTTGACCACGTCCACCGCCTGACCGTACTGGGTCACCCCCATGCCCCACAGGATCATGGAAGCAGGCGACTCGGCATAGGTGCGAATGGCGGCGCGGATATCGGCGGCTTTGAGGCCAGTGATCCCCTCCACATATTCCGGGGTGTACTTGGCCACCGTCGCCTTGAAGGTCTCGAACCCTTCGGTGTAGTTGGCGACAAAGGCCTTGTTGTAGAGCCCTTCATTGATCAACACGTTGGCGAAGGCGTTAACCAGCGCCATGTTGGAACCGTTTTTGAGCGGCAGCCACTGATCGGCGATACGGGCGGTCTCCACCATGCGGGGATCACACACAATCACCTTGGCCCCGTTTGCCTTCGCCTTGAGAATATGGCGGGCGACGATGGGGTGAGAGTCAGCAGCGTTGTAACCAAACACCAGCAGGCACTTGGTCTCTTGAATTTCGGGAATGGCGTTGCTCATGGCGCCGTTGCCTACAGTTGTCTCCAGACCGGAGACTGAGGGTGCGTGTCACACCCTCGCGCAGTGGTCGACGTTGTTCGTCCCAATCACCGCACGGGCAAATTTCTGCATCACATAGTTGGCTTCATTGCCGGGGCCACGGGCAGAGCCGGTGGTCATGATGGCGTCCGGGCCATATTTCGCCTTGATGGCAGACAGACGGCTGCTGGCAAACTCGATCGCTTCATCCCAGGAGACCGCCTCGAACTTGCCACCGCGCTCGCGGCGGATCATCGGGCTCTTGAGACGGGGGGTCAGCAGGTTGGTATCGTTCAAAAAATCCCAACCGTAATAGCCCTTGAGGCAGAGCTGCCCCTCGTTGGTCCGGCCGTTGGCGCCTTCGGCCCCCACCACCTTGTCGTTTTCAACCAGCAGGTTGATTTTGCAACCGGTGCCGCAATAGGGGCACACGGTAATGACTTTTTTCATGACTCACACTCTTGTTTGTTAACGAAAAACGGCTCGGCAAGCCCGCTCACACCCGCGCCGGCATCGCCAGCAGTGCCTCGGCACTGGCCAGCTGCTTCTGCCGGTTCAGGGTTTCAAGATGCTCCGGCGTGACCAGCCGCAGCGCCTGGGTCGGACACACCTCGACACAGGCCGGGCCCGCCTCGCGGTGACGGCAGAGATCGCACTTGAGCGCCTGCGCCTTGGTCTGCGGACGCTTGAAGAGCGAATCGGCAGCGGGTGCCACCTCTTTGAGCACCACCGCCATGGCGCCGTAAGGACAGGCCACCACGCAGGACTTGCAGCCGATGCAGCGCTCCTGCAACACCTTGACGCAGCCATCCTCGCTGACGATGGCATTGTTCGGGCAGGCCATGGCGCACGGCTTGTCTTCACACTGGCGGCAGAGCACCGGCGTGGTCACCTTGCTGCCGACGATCACCTTCAGGCGCGGCTGAAAGTAGCTGTCCCTGGAGACCAGATGTCCATCCTCGATGGCAAGATGCAGGCCGCCCTCCCGCTCAAGGGTCCCGCTGCAAGACCCTGACTGGTGTGAAACGGCGCAGGCCACCTCACAGGTACGACACCCAATACAGAGACTGGGATCTGCAATCACGAAGCTGTTCATAGAGAGGGATCCTAAATGGTTCGTTACACCGGGCCGCCCGCCGACAGGCAAAGAGGCGGCCAGCCCCCCACAAAGCATTTATCAGACCAAAACGGGCCAAGGGTGCGATAAAAGCTCACAACCATCTGAAAATAAAGAAGTAATTAGAAAGAATGACGTGCTAATTGCCCCCCCTGACGAGGGTGACGACGGGGTGGGAAGTGTGATCGACACGACAAAAGTGACGAGCTCGACACCGGCTGACCAGCCCCTACCCCAGCCGTATAACGGAGCCGTTTGAAGGAGTTTGCAGCCAGGATCGGCCGCCCCAAACCGGACAAACGGAGGAAGGAAACCGGGGGAGAAAAACCATAGCAAGGGCCCAAAATGGGCTGTGCAGTACGCTAAAGCCGCTTGCGGCGATGGCAAGTTGTTTGGTTTTACTATCGCGCTGGCAAGCCATCATCAAGTCAAACCGAACAAAAATGGGCCACTTATTGACTGATTTGTTGAGCCAGAGCCGGTTTTAGGCCCCTGCCCCTTCAGTTTTCTATCCCTCCGGTTAATATGTGCCACTTGGAGACTGGTTCCGAAGGGACTCCTCAGGGAATCACGAGTTCAGTCAACAGAAATTCAATGCTGCAAACTAAATGTAAGAACTCTAGATTTCAGTATTAGAAGACACAGGGAGATATAATGAAAACCATGCATGAATGTGAACAATTTTTAAGAAAAATAATTGAAGAAAATTCAGATCTTGAAAAAATAAGAAATGAGGCACAAACAAGACACCACATCATAAACAAGATAATTACAGATGTTTTTGCATGGCCAGATGATCAAATAGAAGTAGAGGAATATGAACAAAATACGTTTACAGACTATGAGCTAGGCTCTCCAAGGCAAGTAATTATCGAAGCCAAACGAGAAGGTAGAGTTTTTGAAATACCTGCAGGATTATCCAAGAAAAATATTATAGACTTGCCCACTCTATTAAAAGCCAACGACGATTTAGGTAACGCAATTAGGCAGGTTCAACATTACTGCGCTTCTAGAGGAACACCTATTGCCGTTGCTACAAATGGTCACCAATATATATCTTTCATTGCAAGCAATCAAAATGGCTGTTCTCCTCTTGATGGAAAAGCATTAGTCTTTGATAGTTTATCTGATATGCTTGGTAATTTTACTCTAGCATGGAATATGCTTTCTTATTTTGGAGTAAAAGAACAGCGTTTAATAAAGTATTTGGCTTCCGATGTGAAAGGAATACCTAATAAATTATCATCATACCTTACAATGTATCCCAAAGTTAGATATGCAAGTGAAATTCAAACATCTCTACGCCAAATATCGGAGTTGATCATACAAGATGCACTAGAAAGCACAGAAAACGAGGAGATTTTTTATAAAAAATGTTATTGCGAAAGTGGTGCCCTTTCAAAATATGCTTTATTAAGTAAAGAAATGATCCAAGCTCGTTATGCTGCCTTATTTAGTGATAGTGAGGCGTCACCTAAACTCACATCCGTAAAACCAGATAAACGAGAACACGGGTTAGATCCTAGCATAATGGCAGAGGCTTTATCCAAAAGGCCAATTGTACTGATTGGTGATGTGGGCGTAGGCAAAACATCTTTTGTAAAAAATCTTATTTACTCTAGCGCGTTTAAAGAATTCAATGAAGCGATATACATTTATATTGATTTAGGTGCAAAAGCCACATTAGCTTCAAATCTTCAGCAATTTATTCTGAATGAGATTGAAGAACAACTGCTCTGCAAATATAACACCGACACATCAGAATTAAAATTTGTAAGAGGCGTATACTCAAGAGACATACAGCGATTTGCCAGTGGTATTTGGGGGGGACTCAGAGAGACGAACAGAGAAAAATATGAAGAGAAGCAATTAGAAATGCTATCATCAAAAATAAACAATAAAGATGAGCATTTAAAAAACTCTATTGCACATTTATCCAAACAAAGCAAAAAACAAGTAATAATCTGTATTGATAATGCAGACCAAAGAGACTTTGACACACAACAACAAGCTTTCGTCATTTCTCAAGAGTTGGCTAAAGAATGGTGCTCACTAGTCTTCATATCTGTGCGACCACAAACGTTCTTCAAATCAAAATCCTCAGGTGCCCTGACGGCTTATCCTCATAAAGTATTTACTATTTCCCCCCCAAGAATTGATCAAGTTTTAGATAAAAGGCTTCAGTTTGCTCTTGAAATGTCCGAGGGTAAGATCCCATTGGAAAAAGCCGAATTCGTAAGAATAAACATCGACAACTTATCTATTTTTATAAAGGTTTTACTCGAATCATTGAGAAGAAATAAATCACTTGGTGAGTTTATAGAAAACATCACGGGGGGAAATGTAAGACAAGCTCTCACTTTCATAACTGGATTTATTGGAAGCCCTAATGTGGAAGCAGAGAAAATAATTAGAACATATGAACACGAAGGTAGATATATCATTCCTGTACATGAGTTTTCAAAACAGGCACTGTTAGGTGAATTTTCTCATTTTGATCCAAACACATCTTTAGCAATGAACATTTTTGATATATCAATAGCTGATGAATCTGAGCATTTCCTTGTCCCGTTTATTCTAGCTATTTTATCAGATAAAAGTGAACTACAAGACCGAGATGGATTTTGTAATACAAAAGAAATAATTTCAGAAATGCAAGGT
The DNA here is from genome assembly GCF_040908025.1 of Aeromonas sp. R9-2. Classification (NCBI taxonomy): domain Bacteria; kingdom Pseudomonadati; phylum Pseudomonadota; class Gammaproteobacteria; order Aeromonadales; family Aeromonadaceae; genus Aeromonas; species Aeromonas sp. R9-2. Next base: position 312,955 of record NZ_JBFOCX010000024.1, on the reverse strand, counting down.
ACTGGATACATACCTGCACAAACAGAGCATGCGTTAAGAAGAGCTACCAACAAGAAACTAATTGAAACCTCGCAACGTTTTACTTTTGATGAAGACGAAACAGGTTTGATTGGTGAAATGCCCGTGAAGTTTAGAATTACATCGACAGGGCAATATCATCTTAAACGCTGGATTAGTGACTTTGCATATTTGGATGCAATGTTATTTGACACTCCTATATTCAATCCTGAAATAGTAAATAAGATGCGTGCAGGATGCGAGTCATTCAACATTGAAGATAGATATAATAGAACTGTAGCATTTAGAGAGTACTTGCTGAGTGCTTGGAATCGACTTGTTATCAAGCCTAGTTACTTCGACCTTGTTGAGGCTTTAAAAATGGGAGAATCATCGTTTGATAATGTGGAAAGGGTGGTTGAAACAAATATGTTTAAATCACATGATTATCCGTTGAAAGCATAATTTTGTAGGGTGCAATTCACGTCGTTCATTGCACCCTACCTTTCCCCTACCAATAAAGACTCCATTGCTACCCAAGCCCCTCCCCTTTGCCATCCTGCCAGCAATTAATTAGTCACTATTTTATCGTCTGTTTTTCACTCACTTCGGTAAAAAATAGTGGCCAAACCACTTCCCCAGATAAAACAAACGGTTGCCCGCAAAGCGCATGAATATTTCAATCAATGGCCAATTAATAACCTTACTCAAAAGGGCGTTTTGATTATTTATACCTGAGCATGAACCCGCAGAGTGTGTGTCATTATAAGCTTAACGACAGATGAACAGACTGTGTCCCATGAAACGCATCTTTATATCCGATTAGCTCCCTTCCCATCGCAATCCTTTGATTTCCCCCGATGTTGTATCCACACATACCTGATGTGTTCGGGGCGATCTGCTGTGGCAAACGTGTAAACATCAAACTGACAAGATGAACTCATGAACTGTGATAAACAACAAGCCATGTCCGGCGTTATGCTGGCGGCGATTGGCGTAGTCTATGGCGATATCGGCACCAGCCCGCTCTATACCTTGCGCGAGTGCCTGTCAGGTCAATTCGGGTTCGGCGTCGAGCCGGCCTCCATTCTCGGCTTTCTCTCGCTGATCTTCTGGCTGCTGATCCTGGTGGTGTCGGTCAAGTACCTCTCCTTTGTGATGCGGGCCGACAACGCCGGCGAGGGCGGCATTCTCACCCTGATGTCGCTGGCGACCCGCAACGCCTCCACCCGCTGGACGCCTCTGCTGATCATCCTCGGCCTGATTGGCGGCAGCTTCTTCTATGGCGAGGTGGTGATCACCCCGGCGATGTCGGTGATGTCGGCCATCGAGGGTCTGAGCATTCTCACCTCCGCCCTCGACCCCTATATCGTCACCCTCTCGGTGCTGGTGCTGACCCTGCTGTTTGCCATCCAGAAACATGGCACCGCCATGGTGGGCAAGCTGTTTGCCCCCATCATGCTGATCTGGTTTATGACGCTGGCGGTGCTGGGGCTGCGCGGCATCATCCACAACCCCGAGGTGCTGGGTGCGCTCAACCCCATCTGGGCGGTGCGCTTCTTTGTCCAGTACCAGACCACCTCCTTCTTTGCCCTCGGCGCCGTGGTGCTGGCCATCACCGGGGTGGAGGCGCTCTACGCGGATATGGGCCACTTTGGCAAGAATCCAATTCGCCTCGCCTGGTTTATCGTGGTGTTGCCGTCGCTGGTACTCAACTACTTCGGTCAGGGGGCGCTGCTGCTGAGTAACCCCGCCGCCATTGCCAACCCCTTCTTCCTGCTCGCGCCGAAATGGGCGCTGGTGCCGCTGCTGCTGCTGGCGACCATGGCGACGGTGATCGCCTCGCAGGCGGTGATCTCCGGGGTCTTTTCGCTGACCCGGCAGGCGGTGCGCCTCGGTTATCTCTCCCCCATTCGCATCGTTCATACCTCCGAGCAGGAGTCCGGCCAGATCTATATTCCGGTCATCAACTGGATGCTCTATATCTCGGTGGTGATCGTCATCATGAGCTTCGAGCACTCCAGCAATCTGGCGGCGGCCTACGGCATCGCCGTGACCGGCACCATGGTGCTCACCTCCATCCTCTCCTGCTCGGTGGCCAAGAACAGCTGGCACTGGAACAAGTATCTGGTGGCCATCCTGTTTGCCGCGCTGCTCTGTATCGACGTGCCGCTCTTTGCCGCCAACCTCGCCAAGATCTTCTCCGGCGGCTGGCTGCCGCTCACCCTGGGCGCTGTGATGTTCACCGTGATGACCAGCTGGAAGAGCGAGCGTTTCCAGCTTATTCGTCGCCTGAACGAGCACGGCAACTCCCTTGAGCCGATGATCGCCTCGCTGGAAAAATCCCCGCCGACCCGGGTGGCCGGCACTGCCGTCTATATGTCGCGAGTGGTCAATGTGATCCCTCATGCGCTGCTGCATAACCTCAAGCACAACAAGGTGCTGCACGAGCGGATCATCCTGCTCACCCTGCGGGTGGAGGATGTGCCCTACGTCCACAATGTGCGCCGGGTCTGCATCGAGCAGCTCTCCCCCACCTTCTGGCGGGTGGTAGCAAGCTACGGCTGGCGCGAGACCCCGAACGTGGAGGAGATCTTCCACCGCTGCAACGCCGAGGGGCTCAGCTGCCGGATGATGGAAACCTCGTTTTTTATGGCCCACGAGTCGCTCATCATGAAAGACCGCCCCTGGTATCTCTATCTGCGCGGCAAGCTCTTTATGCTGCTGCAGCGCAACGCCCTGCGCGCCCCGGATCAGTTCGAGATCCCGCCCAACCGGGTCATCGAGCTGGGATCCCAGGTGGATATCTGATGGCCTCTTAATGGCATTGAAAACCTCAGCAAGTAGAGAGGGAGGCATTGGCCTCCCTCTGTTGTTTGCGTTACACCCGATTACCTCCCCCCCTCATCCCCGGCCCTTCTCCCCCGAGGGGAGAAGGGGGCAAACCACCACGACCATATGTTGCCAACGGTGCAATTCACTTCGTTCATTGCACCCTACTCCCGGCATGCTGCCGATATGTTTGCGTTCTCGTGCGTCCGATTACGCTTCGCTAATCGAACCTACGGTTTCAACACTGACGGACTCTATCCGAACAGACCACCGACGTAGGGTGCAACAAGCGCAGCGTCGTACACCGCGAACATATGTCGGAGAGGTGCAATTCACTTCGTTCTTTGCACCCTACTTATGCTGCGTTTTCCAAGGTGACGAACCCTCTTGGCGGCTTCGTCACAAGTGACGAACGTCACAGTTCGACAACCACATTAGCGCGTTTACTCAACTACACGAAGATTTTTATTCATTTTAAAACAGCCACTTAAAACCAATTTCTCTGCAGAAACCAATCTGGCCCGTATCTTGCCAATCTGCCCCTACTTTCTCCGTTCGCGACACGACAAGGTAGGCTATGAACCGCTTCGTTATCGCTGACCCCAAGCTTTGTATCGGCTGTGGCACCTGTATGGCGGCCTGCAGCGAGGTACACAAGGCGCAAGGTTTGCAGCAAGCCCCCCGTTTAACCGTTATGCGACACGAGCAGGCGACCATGCCGGTTCAGTGCCGTCACTGTGACGATGCCCCCTGCATCAAGGTGTGCCCGGTCGAGGCAATTCGCCAGACCGGCGATTGCGTGCAACTCAACGAGTCGCTCTGCATCGGCTGCAATCTCTGCGCTGTGGCCTGCCCCTTTGGCGCCATCCAGAGCGGCGGCAGCCGTCCGGTAGCCGTGGCCACCAGTTACGACACCTATATCCCCTGCTCCATCCGCTCCAGCAACCCCTCCACCTCCGCCGGCCTGCGCTGCTTTGGCGAGGATCTGCTGAGCTGGGAGCCGGGTGTGCGCAGCATCGCCGTCAAGTGCGACCTGTGCGAGTTTCGCGCCGATGGTCCGGCCTGTGTCGGTGCCTGCCCCTCCCAGGCGCTGAAGTTGGTCAATGACGGCGACACCGAACGCGCCGCCCGTATCCGTCGCCAGCAAGCGGCCGACACCAACCCGCAAGGAGCCTCCGCCTTCTCGGCGCCTGCCACGGCGATCCCTGCATCCGATTTATCTACCACAGAGGGAGTTCGCTGATGTTGTCCCCCCTTGTTATGGCCACGCTCCTGCTCTTTTTGCTGGGCGCTGCCGCCGGTTTGCTGCTGCAAAAGCTGCCCGCACTGGCCAACCGCCTCAATAGCGGCTTTGCTCTGCTGGGGTCACTCGCGGGTCTGGTCGCCGCCATCCAGATCTTTGCTCAAGGCACCCCCGTCGACGGCCAGCTCTGGCTGCTGGGCTCAGTGCACCTCGACATGCTGGCCGCGCTGATGCTGCTGGTGATTAGCACCGTCGGCGTCGCCGTCGCCCTCTACTCCTTTGCCTATATCCGCGAATATCAGGGCAAGGGGGATGTGGCCATCGGTGCGCTGATGAACCTCTTCCTCTTTGCCATGGTGGGCATGGTTCTGGCCGACAACGCACTCGGTTTCTTGCTCTGCTACGAGCTGGTGACCCTCACCACCTACTGGCTGGTCAAGACCAACCCGGATGCCGCCAAACAGAGCCGTCTCTACTTGGTGATGAACCATATCGGCATGGCGCTGGTGCTGATCGCCTTCTGGCTGCTCTGCCGTGAAAGCGGCTCGCTGGAGTTCGCCGCGCTGCGCGAGCACCATCTGGCGGGCGGATTGGCCTCCCTGGTGTTCCTGCTCAGCTTCTGCGGCTTTGGCCTGCGCGCCGGTTTCGTGCCGCTGCACGGCTGGCTGCCGGTGGCCGAGCCCGTTGCGCCGTCCCATATCTCGGCGCTGATGTCTGGCGTCATGGTGAAGCTGGGTCTCTTTGGCATCTTGCGGGTCAGCATCGATTTTCTCGGCGCCAGCCAGCTCTGGTGGGGCTATGTGGTACTGATCTTCGGCGCCTGCTCGGCAGTGCTCGGGGTGCTGTTTGCGCTGGCCGAGCACGATCTCAAGCGGCTGCTCGCCTACCACACTGTGGAGAACATCGGCATCATCCTGATGGGGATGGGCATCGGCATGATCGGCATCGCCAACCAGCAGCCGGCGCTGGTGGTGCTGGGGCTGCTCGGTGCGCTTTATCACCTGCTCAACCACGCCATCTTCAAGAGCCTGCTCTTTATGGGCACCGGCTCGGTGATGTTCCGCCTGCACACCCGTGACATGGACAAGATGGGGGGCTTGGCCAAGCTGATGCCCTGGACCGCGCTGGCGTTCCTCATCGGTGCCATGGCCATCTCGGCGCTGCCGCCACTGAACGGCTTTGTCAGCGAGTGGTTTATCTATCAATCCCTGCTCTCCATGACCAAACTTGGCACCTCTGTCGTCGCGCCGCTCGCGGTAGTGATGCTGGCGGTGACCGGCGCCATGGCGGTGATGTGTTTCGTCAAGGTGTACGGCATCTGCTTCTGCGGCGCACCGCGCAGCGAGAAAGCGAGCCACGCCCGCGAAGTGCCGGGCGCAATGGTGGCAGGCACCCTGCTGCTGGCCGCGGTCTGTCTGGTGCTGGGTCTGGGCGCCCCCTGGATTGCCCCCCATATCGCCAGCTATGGCCAAGCCTTGGTTGCCAGCCAAATGAGTGTCGCCACCGGCGCCACCCTGCTGCCACTCGATAGCAGCCAGGCGATCCTCTCCCCGCCCGTTATCGCCATCACCTTGCTGGGGCTGTTCCTGATCCCGCTGCTGGTACTGACCATCTTCAAGGGGCCCAAGCTGGGTCGTCGTCACGCTGGCACCCCGTGGGCCTGTGGTTACGCCTATGAGGAGCGCATGAGCCTCACCTCTGGCGGTGTCACCCACACCTTGCGCCAACTCTGCGCGCCGCTCTATCGCAAGCAGCCGCAGCTCGATCTGACCACCGCCCTGCACGGGGTGAGCGATACCAGCGGGACGACTGGCTGGTTGCTGCATGGCGTTGTGCTGGCGCTCTTTATCCTGATGGCTGTAGGAGTCTGATATGCCTGTTCTTGAAATGCCGAGCTGGGGCATGGTTGCCCTCGCCCTGACCCAGGCCATCGCCATGCTGGCGCTGGCGCCGCTCGCTACCGGTTTTAACCGGGTGCTGCGGGCCAAGATGCACTCCCGTCAGGGGCCGGGCCTGCTGCAGGATTACCGGGATATCGCCAAGCTCCTGCGCCGCCAGGAGGTGAGCCCCGAGCCTGCCGGCATCATCTTCAACCTGATGCCTGCGCTGCTCATCGCAGCTCTCTTGCTGGTAGGGATGGCGCTGCCTACCCTGACTCATGAGTCCCCCTTCCCTATCGCCGGGGATCTCATCACCGACATCTATCTGTTCGCCATCTTCCGCTTCTTCTTCTCCCTCTCGGGGCTCGACAGCGGCAGCATGTTTGCAGGGATCGGCGCCCGCCGCGAGCTGACGCTGGGCATTCTGGTGGAGCCCATTCTGGTGCTCGCCTGCTTCATCATGGCGATGATGGTGGGCAGCTCGGATCTGGGCAATATCAGCAGTTATGTGGCGACCCAGCCGCTGGCCGCGCCCATCGCTACCCTGCTGGCCGGCGCCGCCTGCGCCTTCGCGGTGTTTGTCGAGATGGGCAAGCTGCCCTTTGACTGCGCCGAAGCCGAGCAGGAGTTGCAGGAGGGGCCGCTCACCGAGTATTCCGGTGCGGGCCTGGCCCTGCTCAAGCTCTCCATCGGCCTCAAGCAACTGGTGGTGGTGCAGCTCTTTCTGGTCATTTTCCTCCCCTTCGGCAAGGCGGCCAACTGGAGTCTGCCTGCGCTCATCGGCGCGGCGCTGATCCTCGCCTGCAAGCTGCTGGTGGCATTTTTGCTAGCCGGCATCATCGAAAACGCCATGGCCCGTACCCAGTTCGTGCGCACCCACAAGCTCACCCGCTACGGGTTGGGGCTGGCCCTGCTGGCGCTGCTCGCCTATCTGGTCGGGGTCTGAACCATGCCCGCCAGCACAGCACCTTTTTTCGATTTCATCATTTGTGAATGCTCATTCCCGAACATTAAAGTGAGAACTGCATGACCATCGCCATTTCGGATCGCATCGGCTGCGACTACATCCAGCAGGTGCGAGCACAACTGCCCCACGCCATCGTCGACGAGGAGTGGCAAACCGCCGATCAGGCCACCATCACCGTCAAACCCACCAGTCTGGTCGAGACCGCCAGCCTGATCTTCCATCAGCTGGGGGGCTGGCTTCCGCTCTCCTTTGCCAATGACGAGCGCAGCCTCAACGGCCACTTCGCCGTCTACCACGTCTTCTCCATGGAGGGCGACACCAAGTGCTGGATCACCGTCAAGGTGCTGGTGGATGCCGATACCCAGGAGTACCCCTCCATCACCCCGACCATTCCGGCGGCGGTGTGGGGCGAGCGGGAGATCCGCGACATGTACGGCCTGCGCGCCATCGGCCTGCCGGACGAACGCCGTCTGGTGCTGCCGGACGACTGGCCGGAGGATATCCACCCCCTGCGCAAGGACGCCATGGATTACCGCCAGCGCCCCATGCCCACCACCGACACCGAGACCTACCCCTTCGTCAACGAGCTCGGCAGTGATGCCAACCGCATCGTGCCGGTCGGCCCACTGCACATCACCTCGGATGAACCGGGCCACTTTCGTCTGTTCGTCGACGGGGAAGACATCATCGATGCCGACTACCGCCTCTTCTATGTCCATCGCGGCATGGAGAAGCTGGCGGAAACCCGCATGGGCTACAACGAAGTGGCGTTTCTGACCGACCGGGTCTGCGGCATCTGCGGTTTTACCCACAGCGTCGCCTACACCACCTCGGTGGAGAACGCCATGGGCATTAAGGTGCCGGAGCGGGCCAAGATGATCCGCGCCGTGCTGCTGGAAGTGGAGCGCCTGCACAGCCATATCCTCAACATCGGCCTGTCTAGCCACTTCACCGGTTTCGACACCGGCTTTATGCAATTCTTCCGGGTACGGGAGAAATCCATGACCCTAGCCGAGCTGCTGACCGGTGCCCGCAAGACCTATGGCCTCAACCTGATTGGTGGGGTACGCCGCGACATCTTCAAGGAAGATCGCATCAAGGGTGCCCAGCTGGTACGGGAGCTGCGTGATGAGCTCAAACCCCTGGTGGCCATGCTGCTGGATACCGCCAACATCTCTTCCCGCCTCATCGGTATCGGCAAGCTCGAGCCGCAAATTGCCCGCGATTTCAGCTGCGTCGGCCCCATGGTGCGGGCGAGCGGCTTCAAGCGCGACGTGCGTCGGGTTCACGACTTTGCCGGCTACCGCGAGCTGCCGATGGAGATCCAGACCAAGGCGGGTTGCGACGTGCAATCCCGGGTGCTGGTGCGGATCCACGAGCTCTACGACTCCCTCGACATGATTGAGTTCGGCCTGGAGCACCTGCCGGAAGGACCGCTTTTGACCGAAGGGTTCACCTACCAGCCGGGCAAGTTTGCGCTGGGCTTTACCGAGGCGCCCCGCGGCGAGAACGTCCACTGGAGCATGACCGGGGACAACCAGAAGTTGTTCCGCTGGCGCTGCCGCGCCGCCACCTACGCCAACTGGCCCGCCCTGCGCTACATGCTGCGCGGCAATACCGTGGCGGATGCACCGCTCATCATCGGCAGTCTGGATCCCTGCTACTCCTGTACCGATCGGGTCACCCTGGTCGACCCCAAGAAGGGCAAATCCACCGTGGTCTCCTACAAGGAGATCGAGCGCTACGGCATCGATCGCAAAAACTCTCCGCTGAAATAAGGGGTCATCATGACCAAGCTGTTCAAGACCATCCTCAAGGCTGGCACCCCGACCGCCAAGTACCCCTTCGCCCCTTACGAGGTGAACCGGGATTTTCGCGGCAAACCGAAATATCAGGCGGATCAGTGCATCGCCTGCGCCGCCTGCACCAAGGCCTGCCCGGCCAATGCGCTGGTGATGGAAGTGGATATGGAGACCGGCGAACGGCGCTGGGAGATCTCCATGGCGCGCTGCATCTTCTGCGGCCGCTGCGAGGAGGTCTGCCCGACCCGCGCCATCGCCCTCTCCCCCGAGTTCGAGCTGGCGGTGACCAACAAGGCGGACCTCTATGAGGAGGCCCGCTTCGCGCTGGCCCCCTGCACCCTGTGCGGCACCTACTTTGCCCCGAGCAAGCTGGTGGCGCTGGTGGAGGACACCCTCAAGCAGGCGGGCACGCCGCTCGCTCGCGATGCCAAGCCGCTTGCGCCGCCAGAGCGACTGCACCACTGCCCCGACTGCAAACGAAAACAGAGCATGCTGAGCCAGCCTGACTCGGCCCTGATCACACCGATAGCCACACCGATGGCCGCACAAAAGGAGTGGATGTGATGAGCAAGATCAAAGGCATAGAACCGGTTGTCGGCTATGCCCATACCCGCGCCGTGCCGCTGGCACAGGATCCCGAGATCACCAAACTCAAGAAGACCCTGCTCAAGGACATTCGCCGCTCGGCCTATGTCTACCGGGTCGATTGCGGCGGCTGCAACGCCTGCGAGATCGAGATCTTCGCCACCATCACCCCGCTGTTTGATGCCGAGCGTTTCGGCATCAAGGTGGTCGCCTCCCCCCGCCACGCCGACATCCTGCTCTTTACCGGCGCGGTGACTCGGGCGATGCGGGTGCCGGCCCTGCGTGCCTACGAGGCGGCGCCCGATCCCAAGATCTGCATCGCCTACGGCGCCTGCGGCTGTGACGGTGGCATCTTCCACGACCTCTACTGCGTATGGGGCGGCACCGACAAGATCGTGCCGGTGGATGTCTATATCCCCGGCTGCCCCCCCACTCCGGCAGCCACCATCTACGGCTTTGCCGTGGCGCTCGGTCTGCTTGAGCAGAAACTCAAAGCCACCAGCCACGAGGTGCAACCGGGTGAACGGGTCGAACTGCGCCACACCGGCATCCCCAATGAAATCCGGGTGATGATCGAACGTGAAGCGCGCCGCATGGCCGGTTATCGTCAGGGGCGGATCATCGCCGACGAGTTTATGGCCCTGCTCGAAGGGGCAACCCAGCAGGATGTGGATCTGCGCATCCAGAGCTACCTCGATCAGCACGACGATCCCCGCCTGGCGGAGATCGTCAACAACCTCGCAAACGCCTGTCTCAACCGGGCGGCCGGCAAGGGAGAGGCGGTGCATGGCTGACGAGGTTTTTTTCTATCGCCTCTCGCGCAAGTTCGTCGACGAGCAGTTCGACGTGCCGGAAGAGGCCAGGGAGGTGATGTACTACAGCCTCGCCATCGGCCACCACCTCGGCATTGTCGATTGCCTGCGAGCAGACCTGGTCTGCTCGCTGATCGGTTATCGCGACTGGGTAGCCAAGCTGCCAGAGGGGAGCGAAGCGCGCCGCAAGATGGAGGGGTTTCTCACCTTTGGCGAGATCACCATCTATCGCGAGCACTGCCATATGCTGGCCTGCGCCTTCGACCGACTGCGCAAAGCCGACAATGTGCTCGATGAGCAAGAGCTTGGCTGGACCAATACCTTTATGGATCAGCTCACCGCCCTCTTTAACGACCCCCATATGTACCTGATGGTAAGGAGCCGCTGATGGGCTGCAATCTCGTGTTGACCGTGGGCAATGCCATGATGGGGGACGACGGTGCCGGCCCCTATCTTGCCGACAAACTGCAGGCCGCCCCCCTGTCCGGCTGGATCCATATCGACGGCGGCATCGCGCCGGAAAATGTGGTCTACAAGGTGCGGGAGCTGCAACCGGAGCGGGTGGTGCTGGTGGATGCCGCCGAGATCGGCGAGAAGGCGGGTACCCTGCAGGTGATCCCCCCCGAGACCATCGCCGAGATGTTTATCTTCTCGACCCACAATATGCCGCTCAATTTCCTGATCGACGAGCTCAAGACCTTTGTCCCCGAGGTGATCTTTGTCGGGGTACAACCGGCCATCGTAGCGTTCTCCTTCCCGATGACCGAGATGGTGAGCGAGGCGATGGATTATCTTTATCAGCACCTTGATGCCGCCAAGGATACCGACTTGTTAATAGAGAAACTGGACAGCTGGAATATTTCCAACGCCAAGCGGTGATTATTTATCGAGTTGTTAACGACCGTTATTGATCAACGATTTCGGCAATGTGATCGAGGCCCGATGTTAAATTAAAAACATCGGGCTAATTGTGCTGAACTTGATATAAAACAAGGTTCTTTTATTTTTTCAAAAAATCGCTAACCCTCGCTTTTTTATGACAAAAAAAGCGTTGCCAGTCACAGAAATTTGCCACAAAATGGCGACCGTTACGGAAGTTGATGGGGTCTGGTGGCCTCCTCGGTCTTCAAAACCGATGTGAGCCGAGAAGGCTTTGGCAGGTTCGATTCCTGCCTCTTCCGCCAAATTTATCTATTGAACAAATACTCTCCCGCTGAATTTTTCGGCCTGGATGTTATTTCCATTGTTTGTTCAATATGTTTGAAGTAATACCTTAAAAAAGGTGCTTGCCGCTTGCCAATATAATCCGAACTCAGGTTATCTCGCTGGCCAAAAATTAATTTATCAGCATTGATGCAGCATTAATTTATACCCGCTCATTAATGCACCCAGTTTGCACTCATCCGCAAATCGCCAGCAGTGCCATAACCCGTCAGCTCGGCCTCTCTATCGGCAAACCGGTGCGCCTCCCGAACCCACGCACTGCACTGGTAATCCCATGCCGAACTCGTCTCACGCGCCAGCCATCCCCCACCGCCAGCCCGCATCAGGTCAGGCTGCCGACGATTCACAGCCAGATTCTCAGCAACAGCCCGGCCAGCAACCAACGCGCCGTTTGCCGCAAGTGGAACAGCTGCTGCAGCAACCCTTTCTCGCTAGGTTTATCGATGAACTCAGCCGCCCGTTGGTGACTCAGGCGGTGCGCGATACCCTGAGCGAGCTGCGCCAGAGCGAAGATTTTCGCCAACATGGCGTTGCCCCCGAGCAGATCGAGGCGCTGATTGCCAAGCGTTGCCGACAGCAGTTGCGCCAGCGTCAAACCCGGGTGATCAACGCCACCGGCACCCTGGTGCATACCAATCTGGGGCGCTCGCCATTAAGTCACGAGCTGTGGGACGAGGTGCGTGACCTCAACACCGGGTACAACAATCTGGAGCTGGATCTCGCCACCGGCAAGCGCGGCGGGCGCAAGGGGCTGATCGCCCCCCTGCTCCGTTGCCTCACCCAGGCCGAGGATTCGCTGGTGGTCAACAACAACGCCGCTTCGCTCTTTTTGCTGCTGCAGGAGGTGGCCAAGGGGCGCGAGGTGATCGTCTCGCGCGGCGAGCAGATCCAGATTGGCGGCGGCTTTCGCATTCCCGATATTCTGGCGCTCTCCGGTGCCAAACTGGTGGAGGTGGGCACTACCAATATCACTACCGCCAAAGATTACCTCGATGCCATCAACGATCAGACCGCGCTGGTGCTGATGGTGCACAGATCCAATTTCGCCATTCGCGGCTTTACTGAATCCCCCGATATCGGCGAGGTGGCCCGCGCCCTGCCCGAACATGTAGTGCTGGCGGTGGATCAGGGGTCGGGCTTGACCACCGAAGAGTTTGCACCGGATGAAACCTCGGTGCGCCAGTACATCAAGGCGGGGGCAGATCTGGTCTGCTATTCCGGCGACAAGCTGCTTGGTGGCCCGCAATCGGGCATCATCAGCGGCCGCAGCGATCTTATCAAGCGGCTGGAAAAACACCCCATGATGCGTACCTTCCGCCCGAGCCGCATCGTCTACTCCCTGCTCGAACGCCTGCTCATCCACAAGCTCAACAAATCTCCCGTCGGCGAGGGTATCGCCCAGCGCACCTTGAGCAACCCGACTGCCATGCAGGCGCGAGCCGATCAGCTGATGGCAGCCCTGCCCGGCTGCTTTGTGCCCGTTCCCGCCCAGCTGGTGGTGGGTGGCGGCACCCTGCCGGACGAGTTTTATCCGGCACCGGCGCTGGAGTGCACCGACCCGCGTCCGGCCCAGCAGTTGCTCGATGCCCTGCGCGAACTCCCCGTCCCGGTGATTGCCACCGTGCGCCAGCAGAAGGTACTGCTCAATATGGCCACCCTGCTGCCGACCGAGATGGAACTGCTTATCGCCCAACTCAAAGAGCTGCTGCTGCCCAGCCCGACCACTGCGACCGAGGAGCCTTGATCCCATGACCCCCTATCGCGCCGTTATCGGTCTTGCTGGCCACGTGGATCACGGCAAGACCCTGCTGATCCAGGCCCTCACCGGCATCACCACCGCCCGCGCCCATGAGCAGGCCATCGGCATGACCCAGGATCTCGGCTTTGCCCACTTCGACGACGGTCAGGGCAACACCATAGGCGTCATCGACGTGCCCGGCCACGAGCGTTATATCCGCAACATGGTGGCGGGGCTCTGGAGTCTGGATCTGGTGCTGCTGGTGATTGCCGCCGACGAGGGGTGGATGCCGATGACCGGCGATCACCTGCGCCTGCTCAAGGCGATGGGGGTGCCGCGCCTCTTGGTCTGCATCAACAAGTGCGATCTGGTCAGCTCCGACGAGCTTTTGCTGTTGGAAGAGAGCCTGCTGGAGCGGGTGATGGACGAGAGCGGCATGGTGCCCGATATCGTCAGCGTCAGCGCCAAAACCGGCGCCAATATGGCTGCCCTACACGCCGCTATCGTACGTCAGCTGGCCGATCTGCCAGCCTCACAAGCTGCCCGCGAGCAGGGCGCACCGCGCCTCTATGTTGATCGTGTCTTTACCGCCAACGGCACCGGCACAGTGCTTACCGGCACCTTGCAGCAGGGCAGCCTCAAGGTGGGGGACAAGCTGCGCCTCTACCCCGCCGATCGGGAAGTGCAGGTGCGCTCCCTGCAGGCCTATCACCAGAGCGTCGACGAGATCGGCGCCGTCTGTCGGGTGGCGGTGGGCCTTAAAAAAGTGCCCCACAAGGAGGTGGCTCGCGGCCACTGCCTTACCAACGCCGCTGGCCAGTGCGAGGCGGCAACCCACCTTATCGTGCGACTCAACGCCGAGAGCCTGAGCGGCAAGGCGCTGCGCCCCTCTCTGCACAACAAGGAGGTCGAAGTAGCCCTTGGCAGCTGGCATGGCCGGGCGCGCTTTGTGCCAATAAAAAACACCCGGCTGGCGCGGCTGATCTTTACCAGCACCATCCCCTGCTTCTTTGGCCAGCCGCTCGCCATCATTCGCCACGGCAGCAGCGAACTGCTGCACGGCGCCCGTATCGTCTGGTGCGGTGACATCCATCCCGCCAGACGCAAGGCGCTGCACGCCCTGCTGGGTGAGCTGCCAGATGAGCTCGAACACTACAACCCGGCCACCCTGCAGCTTGGCCTCAATGGCTATGTGCAGGCTAGCCGCTTTGACCAGCGGCCAGAGCAGGTCACCCCCCTCGGTGACTGGCTGCTGGATAACTGCTGGCTGGCCCAGAGCCGCGACCAGCTGCTGGCTACGCTGGCCAGCGAACCGCTGAGTGCCGCCGAGCTGGCAACCCGCTTTGGCATCGCCCTGCCGGTCATTCAGGCCCTGCTCCAGAAACTCAAGAACGAGCAGCTTGTTCGCCTGCACCATGACAAGTGGCAGCCGGGCAGCGGCGAGTCGGAAGATGATCTGGGGGAAGAGGCGCAGCTGGTGCTCAAGGTGGTGCGAGATCAAGGCAAGGAGGGTTACGAGCCCGGTAAACTGGGCCCCGGTGGTGTGGAGCTGGATCCCTTTATCACCCGCAAGCTGCCCGCAGCCCTGCAGCAGGGCTTGCAACAAAAAGGCGCGTTGCAAAAGCAACTGCGCAACCTGGCGCGACTCAAGTATCTGGTGCAGCTCGATGGCCCCATCTACTACGACGCCGAGCTTTACAACCAGATGGTCGCCGAAGTGCTGGCGGGCCAGCAGGTGGGAGATCTGATCGACATGGCATCCCTCAAGGAGATCACCGGCTTGTCGCGTAAATACGCCATTCCGTTCTGCCTGCGCATGGAGATGGATGGCTGGGTGCGGCGCGAGGAGAACGAGCGCCGAGTGCTGCGTCTGCCGCAGACTCAAGATGAGATGGAGCCGGCATGAGCGCCATCATCGCCCCCTCTGGCTCTTCCAATCCTGTGGCCAACCGGCTGCGCCGCGAATTTCATATCGACGGCATAGTTCAGGGGGTCGGCTTTCGCCCCTTCGTCTATGGGCTGGCGCTGCGCCACGGCCTTGCTGGCTATGTACTGAACGACGCCAATGGCGTCACCATAGGCGCCGAGGGTTCCCCCGAGCAGCTCGCCAGCTTTGCCCGCGAACTGCGGGAACTGGCGCCGCCCTTAAGCCGTATCGATCATTTCAGCGAGCGGGAACGGCCCCTCGCTCATGATCCCGACTTCGATGGCCAATTTCATGGCCAGTTTCGAATTAAAGCGAGCCAGCAGCAGAGCGCGGCCACGGTCGCCATCTCGCCGGATCAGGGCATGTGCGAGGCGTGCGCCCGGGATGTGGCCAACCCCAACGATCGCCACCATCACTACCCCTTTACCAACTGCACCCACTGCGGCCCGCGCTACACCATCATCCGCCGCCTCCCCTACGACCGCCCCCACACTGCCATGGCCGGTTTTGCCATGTGCCGGCGCTGTGCGGCGGCCTATGAAAACCCGCTGGACAGACGCTACCACGCCCAGCCGGTGAGCTGCCCCGAGTGCGGGCCCCATCTCAGCTGGCGCAGCGGCTATGGCGATGCGCTGGCCGAGCGCGAGGATGCCCTGCAGGCCGCTGCAAGCGCCCTGCAAGCGGGGGCGCTGATTGCGGTCAAGGGCATGGGGGGTTATCACCTGATGTGTGATGCCCGCAATGAACAGCGTGTTGCCAGATTGCGAACACTCAAGCGGCGCGCGCGCAAACCACTGGCGGTGATGATGGGCTCCCTTGCCGAGGCCAAATTGCATGTCACCGGCTGCGAGGCAGAGTGGACGCTGCTCGCCTCTCAGGCCAGACCCATCACCTTGCTGCGCAAGCGCAAAAACGATGATCGGCACTCAGAATCTGGACCGTCAGCCGCGCCGCTGGCCGAGGGGATCGCCCCCGGCATCCCCTACCTTGGCGTCATGCTCCCCTATACCCCGCTCCATCAGCTGCTGTTGGATGCCTGCGCCATGCCGCTGGTGGCCACCAGCGCCAATGGTCGCGGCAGCCCAATCCTTATCGAGTGCGAGGCGGTGGTCAGGGAACTCGGCAGCGAGATTGACGGCATCCTGGATCACAACCGCCCTATCCTGCACCCGTGCGACGACAGTCTGGTGCAGTGGGCAGGCGGGCGACGCCAGACGTTGCGGCTGGCCCGGGGCTATGCCCCCTGCACTCCCAGCCTGCAACAGGCGGTCAAGGTGCCGCTCTTGGCAGTCGGGGTGCAGCAGAAGAACCAGCTGGCGCTCGCCTTCGGCCGCCAGCGCATCTACAGCCCCTATATCGGCGATCTGCACAGCCTGCCGATGCAGGAGCACTTCGAGCAGACCCTGGCCACCTTTCGCGATCTCTACGATCTCAAGCCCGAAGTTCTGGTCTCGGATCGCCACCCCGGCTACCTCAGCCACCAGTGGGCCAAAAGCTATTGCCAGGATCAGGGTGCAACCCACCTCGAGGTGCAGCACCATCACGCCCACCTGCTGGGGGTGATGGCCGAGCACGACATCACTGGCCCGGTGCTGGGGGTTGCCTTCGATGGCACCGGCCTTGGCGATGACGGCACCCTCTGGGGCGGCGAGCTGCTGCTGGCCGATGTGAAGGGCTTTACGCGTGTTGCCCACCTCGCGCCTTTCAAGCTGATCGGCGGCGAGGCGGCCATTCGCGAGCCGGTGCGCCAGCTGCTGGGGCTGCTGTTTGAATCGCACAGCCCTGAGGAGATCAGCACCCTCGATATTCCGTTGATCAACAAACTGCCTATAGAGCGGATCCGCAACCTGCACCAGCTCTGGCATCTCGGTCGCAACGCCCCTTACACCAGTTCCATCGGCCGGCTATTCGATGCGGTGGCGGCACTCTTGGGGGTGATCGACACCCCCGATTACGAGGGCGAAACGGGTCTTCTGCTGGAGGCTGCCGCCTTGCAGCTGGCCCCCGATGAAGCGCCCTTCCCCCTTGCCTTTGGCCTGCACCAGAGCGCAGAGGGGCCGCTGCATATCGAGTGGGCAGAGCTGCTCAATACTCTTATCAACGAACAAAGCAAAGGCACCGCCACTGCCAGCCTGGCCGCCGGTTATATCCGCGCCATCAGCAATCTGGTCATCGCCCTGGCCGAGCACTTCCCTGGCTATCCGGTGGCGCTCGGGGGCGGCGTCTTTCAAAACCGGGTGCTGATGGACCAGCTGTTGCCCGCTCTCGAAGCCGCCGGCCGGCAGGTATTGACCAGCGAAACCCTGCCGCTCAATGACGGTGGAATCGCCGCCGGTCAGCTCTGGTTTGCCATCCACCATCTTGCCACGCACCGCCCAACCACAGCCGGTTGTGCCACCTTGTCGGAGTCCTGAAATCCATGTGTCTATCCATCCCCTCTCAGGTAGTGCAGCTGCACCCCGAAGATAACTGCGTCACCGTCGATACCCTGGGGGTGCAGCGGCGCGTCAGCTGCATGCTGCTCGAAAAGCCCCTCCAGGTGGGCGACTATGTGCTGCTCCATATCGGCTTTGTGATGAGCAAGATTGACGCAGAGGAGGCGCAGGCCAGCCTCGAGAGCTTCCGCCAGATGGTGGCCCTGATGCCTAAACAGGATATCTTGCCATGCTGACCTTGAATGACCTGTTTCAGGGCTTTCGTCAGCCTGACGTTATCCGCGCCCTCGCCGCCCAAATTACAGAACTGGCCAAGGATCTCCCCGAGCCGCTGCGGGTGATGGAGGTGTGTGGCGGCCATACCCACACCATCATGAAATACGGCCTGCACCAGCTGCTGCCGGCCAGCATCGAGTTTGTCCACGGCCCCGGCTGCCCGGTCTGCATCATGCCCAAAGAGCGCATCGATCAGGCCATCGAGCTGGCGAGTCAACCGAATGTCATTCTGGTCACCCTGGGGGACATGATCCGGGTGCCGGGCTCCAAGGGTACGCTGGCACAGCAGCGGGCCAAGGGGAGCGATATCCGCCCGGTCTATGATCCCCTCGATGCCCTGCGTATCGCCAAAGAGAACCCGGAAAAAACCGTGGTCTTCTTCGCCATCGGTTTCGAGACCTCCACCCCCATGACAGCCGCCTTGCTGGCTGCCGCTGAAGAGCAAGGGGTCCTGAACCTGCTGTTTCATATCAACCATGTGCTGGTGCCCCCCGCCATTCATGCGGTGATGGCCGACGGGGTGGCCAAGGTGAACGCTTTTATCGGCCCCTCCCACGTCAGCGTCATCACCGGCGCCGATATCTACCTGCCTATCGTCGATCGTTATCAGGTGCCAGTGGTGGTGAGCGGCTTCGAGCCGGTGGATGTGATGGAGGCGCTCTTGATGATGGTGCGCCAGAAGGTGGAGGGTCGCTACGCGCTGGAAGTGCAGTACAGCCGCGCCGTCACCGCCAGTGGCAATAAAGCCGCCCAGCGGCTGGTCGAGCGCTTTTTCGAGACCCGCGAGCATTTTCGCTGGCGAGGTCTTGGCGATATCAACGCCTCCGCCCTGCGCCTGCGCAATGCCTTTGCCAAGCGCGATGCGGAGCGCCACTTTCAACTCAATCAGACTCCCATCGATGACCACAAGGCGTGCCAGTGCGCCGATATCCTGCGCGGCCTGGCCAAACCGAATCAGTGCAAAGTCTTTGGCCGGGGCTGCACCCCGACCCAGCCCATGGGCAGCTGCATGGTCAGCACCGAAGGGGCCTGCAATGCCTACTACCGATATATGGGGATCCAATGAGAGAAATTCAGTTAAGCCACGGCGGCGGTGGCGTCGAGATGAATCAGCTGATCAACCAGCTCTTCTTTCGCCACTTTGGTAACGAGATCCTGCTGCGAGGTGAAGATGCCGCCCTGTTGCCGGTAAGCGGGCCCGTCGCCTTCACCACCGACAGCTTTACCGTCTCGCCGCTCTTCTTCGAGGGGGGCGATATCGGCAAGCTGGCCATCGCCGGTACGGTCAACGATCTCGCCATGATGGGGGCCAAGCCCGAGTATCTGAGCTGCAGCTTTATCATCGAGGAGGGGTTCCCCTACGCTGATCTGGCCCGCATCGTCGAGTCGATGGCCGCAGAGCTGGCCAAGAGCGGCGCCCGTATCGTCTGCGGCGACACCAAGGTGGTGCCCAAGGGGGCGGCCGACAAGATCTTTATCAACACCAGCGGGGTCGGCACCTTCCCGCTGCCTGAGCAGAGCCGGGGCATCTCGGTACGCAACCTCAAGGCCGGTGACGCCATTCTGGTGTCGCGGGATATCGGCAGCCACGGCGCCTGCATCCTGATGGCCCGTGACGCCCTACAACTGGGCTCCGATCTCAAGAGCGACTGCACCACCCTCTGGCCGCAGGTAGAAGCGCTGCTAAAAGCGGGGATTACCCCTCACGCCCTGCGCGATGCCACTCGCGGTGGCCTTGCCGCCGTGCTGAATGAATGGAGCAGCGCCTCCGGCGTTGCCATCGAGCTGGAAGAGTCCGCCATTCCGGTGTGCGATCCGGTGCGTGGCCTGTGCGAGCTCTACGGTTTCGAGCCCCATGATCTCGCCAACGAGGGAACCATGGTACTGGCCCTGCCTGCTGAACAGGCGCAGGACGCACTGGACATCCTGCGACAATTCAACCCCGCAGCCAGCCAGATCGGCGTGGTACAGGCGAGCGATCGCCACAAGGTGATCCTCAACAACCCCTGGGGTAGCCGCCGTTATCTGGAGCTACCGCAAGGGGAACTGCTGCCGCGGATCTGTTGAGCGGCCATGCCGTTCCGTCAATTACAGGGAGGAGTCACTGTTCCTCTCCATATCGGTTAAGGAGCCACCATGCACGAAATGTCTCTGGCCATGGCCGCCATAGATCTGGCAGCCGAGCAGGCCACCCAGCGGGGTTTTACCAGGGTGACCGCCCTCTGGCTCGAGGTCGGCAGCTTCTCCTGCGTCGACCCGGACACCATCGCCTTCTGTTTCGAGGCGGCCGCCAAGGGCACAGTCGTCGAGGGGGCCCAACTTCACTTTCAGCACCAGGCGGCAGAGGCCTGGTGTTACGACTGCAACAAGACGGTCACCCTCACCGAGCGCGGGCAGGCCTGTCCCGAGTGTGGCGGATACAAATTACGAGTCGCGCAGGGCGATAGCCTGCGCATCACCGACATCGAGGTAAGTTGATATGTGTAGCGTATGCGGATGCGGCCAGGCGCGGATCGCCGGCCATGAGCACGATCATGAGCATCATCACGAACATGAACATCACCATGAACATGGTCATGAGCCCCATCACCACCATGATCACGAGCAGAGCGCACCGCGCACCCTGATCATTCACCACCACTATCACCATCAGGGAGATGTCCATCACCACTACCACGGGGTGCTGGCACCCATAAGCCATGAGGGGCATGATCAGCCCCATGAGCACCACCATGATCATCCCCACGACCATCATCATGATCATACCCACTCTCATGACCACGGCCATTCCCACGCGCATCCCCATGACCATGACCATGACCATGACCATGACCACCAGCAGGGTGATCTGCACTATGGCAAAGGGGAAGCGGGATTGTCGGTCCCCGGTATGGGGCAGCGCCAGCTGATCGCCATCGAGATGGATGTGCTGGCCAAGAACAATGCCTTGGCGGCCCATAACCGCGAGCACTTCGACGAGGCGGCCCAGCTGGTACTCAATCTGGTGTCGAGCCCGGGTTCAGGCAAGACCACCTTGCTGTGCGAAACCTTGCGCCAACTGGCCGACAAACGCCCCTGCGCGGTAATCGAAGGGGATCAGCAGACCAGCGCCGATGCGGATCGCATCCGTGCCACCGGCGTTCCTGCCGTGCAGATCAACACCGGCAAGGGCTGCCATCTGGATGCCAAAATGGTTCACGACGCCTGCCACCAGCTGCCCGCCAATGAAGGGGGCATCCTCTTTATCGAGAACGTGGGCAATCTGGTCTGCCCCGCCAGCTTCGATCTCGGCGAGAAGTACAAGGTGGCGATCCTCTCTGTCACCGAGGGGGAAGAGAAGCCGCTGAAATACCCGGACATGTTCGCCGCCGCCCAGCTGATGGTGATCAACAAGATCGATCTGCTGCCCTACGTCAGCTTTGACGTAGCCCGCTGCATCGAGAACGCCAAACGGGTCAACCCCTATATTCAGGTAATCCAGGTCAGCGCCACCACAGGTGAAGGGATGGATGCCTGGCTTAACTGGCTGGCCACAGCCTGAACCAGAACCGGTTAAACGCCGCTGATAACGGTAGAAAACAAGAGAGGGAGGCTGATGCCTCCCTCTCTTTTATCTACGCACTTTGCCAACGATTTTCTCTGTAAAGAATGGCCAGCGTTTCATACTCGCCCCCCGAACCCTGGCCCTCTCCCCAGGGAGAGGGAATCGGTTTGTGGATGCCGCCGCTATACGACGCCCTCAAACCCCTCAGGGGGCTTCGAGCATAACAACCAGCCATATTTTCAAACCCCGAGATTTTCCAAACCCTAAACCCTGAGCGTGGTGAGATGGCACCTTCAACTCCCTTCTCCCCTTGCGGGAGAAGGGCTGGGGATGAGGGGGAACCAATCCTCAGGCCGCATTTTCAGCCAATACACCAGTCACGGGCTGCATCTCCCCAAAGCGCAACACCCGATGGCAGATCTGGCGCAGCAGCGCCTGCTGGTGGCTGAAGATCACCATGGCAAGCCCGCGCTGCTCACATTCAACCATCAACTCCCGCCAGAGCTGGCGCTGTATTTGCGGATCCAGCTGGGCGGTCACCTCGTCGGCAATCAGCAGACGAGTGCGAGGATCGAGGGCGCGCAGCAGCGCGATGCGGGCCAGCTCACCGCCGGAGAGCTGGCCGGGTTTACGACCGAGCCATTCAGGCTTGACCATAAAGCGGGCAAGCATGGCGTCATCGGGGCGCCATACATCCCAGAGCGCCTGCCCGGTGGTGCGATAGGGATTGAAAGTGAGTTCCGGGTGCTGGGGCACCAGCTGGATGGGGTTATAACCTTTTACCTGTTCAGGTACTGGCTGCCCATCCAGCAGGATCTGCCCGCCAGCCCCAACCGGTTGCCAACCCGCCAATACCCGCCCCAACGTGGTCTTGCCATAACCGCTCGGGGCGGAGATGCCGAGCCGTTCGCCCGCTTTCACCGTCAGCGATAACCCCTGCCAGAGGGGACGTTCCCCCTGGGCGATAGTGAGATTTCGTACTTCCAACATCAGGAAACCTCCGGCACAGAGAAGAGCGAATTGAACTCCGGCAGCGCCTGCCAGTGGGCACGGAGCATCTCGCTCCCCTGCCCCTGGCACAGATGGTGGCAGCTCAAGGTATCGCTCACCTGCCCCTGATGCAGCGCCACGATGCGATCGGCGAAGCGGGCCGCCAGCGCCAGATCGTGGGTCACCCAGAGGATACCGCTGCCCTGATTGGCCAATTCACGCAACTGGCCGAGCAGCTGGCAGGCCAGCCCCTCGTCGAGCCAGGCGGTGATCTCGTCCGCCAGAATGTAGCGGGCACCACCGAGCGCCGCAGTGCAGGCCAGAATGCGCTTGGCCATGCCGCCGGAGAGCTGGCGCGGGAATCTGTCCAAGGTGGTCGCGGGCAGCTGATAGCGCAGCAACTGCTCGCCGAGCCGCTCGCGAGAACCATTCTGGCCGCAGAGACGTGCCGCACGCTCCAGCTGACGCTCCACCGTCAACAATGGATTGAGGGCGCTTACCCCCTGCGGCACATAGCAGAGGGTGTGGCCGCGCAGGCTGGCCCGGCTGGCATCGCACAGTGGCGTGCCATCGAGAGAGATGCTGCCGCGCATTCGCAGATTGTCCGGCAGCAATGTCAGAGCGCTTTGCAGCAGCAGGCTCTTGCCCTCGCCGCTCCCTCCCACTAGTGCCACTATCTCCCCCGGCGCCAGTTGCAGGCTGATATCGGTCAGTAAAGGCTGCCAGCTGCGTCGCCCCAGCCAGGAGTAGTGGGCCGCCTCTATGGTCACATGGTCAAAACTCAGCATGGTTCACTCCTGTGCCACAGCAGCTGTTGCAAGGCGCGGCTAGCCTGATCAAAGAGCAACACCAGCAGCAGCAACATCAGCCCCGGGAAGAGGGCCAGCCACCAACCGCCACCCGCCAGATAACGCAGGGCATCGGCCAGCAGCAGACCCAGCGAGGCCTCGTGGGCCGCCAGACCAAAGCCGAGAAAGCTCAAGGCCGCGCTGTGCAGCACCGCATGGGGAAACATCAGCAAGGTGCCGATAAACCACTGGGGCAACAGCCCCGGCAGCAGGTGGATGCGCCAGCGACGCAGCGCCCCCATCCCCTGACAGCGGGCCAGCACCACATAGTCGCTGCAGGCGATCCGCCGCGCCTCGGCGCAGAGAATGAGCGCCAGCTTGGGCCAGTGGGTGAGCGCCACCGCCAGGATAACCCCGCGCATGCCGCCCCCCACGGTAAAGCAGATGAGGATCAGCAGCAGCATATGGGGCAGCGCCAGCATGGCGTCGACCACCATTCGCACCGCCGCATCACATCTGGGGTGAATGAGCGACACGCTTGCCGCTACCATGGCCAGCAACCCGCTACAGAGCGCCGTGCTGATGCCAAGCTCCAGACTGGTGAGGGTGCCCTGAAAGGCCCGCAACCAGAGATCCCGTCCCATCTGATCGGTGCCGAACCAGTGGGTCAGCGAGGGAGGCTGCTGGCGCGCCAGCAGATCCATCGGCACATCCTGATGAGAGAGGCTCCAGCCGTAAGTGGCCAGCAGCGCCAATCCGAGCAGGGCAAAAACCAGCCGCAGTATGGAGGGAAACGGATTAAACAGCATGCTCGCCCTCCCAGCCCCGATTGATGCGGGCCAACAGCACACTGGCCACAGTGTTGCCAATAAAGACCAGCAGGGTGCAGAAGAGCACTATGCCCATCAGCAGGGGGATATCCCCCCGCAGCCCCGCATCCACGGTGGCCTGACCGAGCCCCGGGTAGGAGAAGACCTTTTCGGCCAAGAGCGACCCGCCAATCAGCTCGCCAAGGGAGGCAAACTGCAGGCAGAGTGCCGGGGTCAGGGCGTGGCGCAGCACATGAAAACGCAGCATGGACCAGCCACCATCCCCCTGAGCGCGGGCATAACGGATAAAGTCGCTCTTCAGCACCTCGGCCACCCGCCCCCGGGTATGCAGGGCAATATTGCCTACCCCGAGCAGCGCCAGGGTGGTGACCGGCAGCAACAGATGGCGCGCTCGCAATGCCCAATCCGCTTCCTCGGCAGCAAGCCCCGGCGTCCAGGCGCAGCAGACCGGCAACAGCGGCCAGTGCACCGCAAACAGGGCGAGCAGCAACAGGCCGACCCAGAAGGTGGGCAGGGAGGCGAGCAGATAGGCAAAGCGGCAAATAAAGCGATCGGGCCAGCGGTTGAGATAGCGACCGGCGCAGAGCCCGAGCAGGATGCCGAAAAAACCGGAGAGCAGCCAGGCGCCCGCCAGCAGCAGGAAAGAGGCGGCAAAGCGTTGGCCTATCACCTGAGTCACCGGTGCGTTGTAGAGCATGGAGTAACCGAGATCCCCCCGCAGCACCTGGCTAAACCAGTGCCAGTAGCGCAGCCAGAGCGGCTGATCCAGCCCCCAGCGGGCGGCGATGCGGGCGTACTGCTCCGGCGGCACATGGAGCAGATCGTTCCCGATATAGGCCTTGATGGGATCGATGGGGGAGTAACTCAGCAGCACAAAGGTGGCGACCGAGACCAGACATAACAGCCCTGCCAGACGCAGCAGGGCTTTTAGCAACAGATAACCGGAGTGACTCAAGGGCGAACTTAACGGCACGTCCACCGCCAATCCTGCAGGTTGTTGAGGAGTGACCAGCTACCGTGGATTTCCGGTGCACCCTTGCCAAGGTCGATGCAACGGTTGGCGAGATAGGTGTGCTGCACGTTGAGCAGCCAGGCCCAGGCGGCATCTCCCTGCACTCCGGCACCGGTCTTGCCATCCCACTCCACCTGCTGCCAGAACGGCACGGCCGCTTGCCAGTTCGGGGCATCCAGCGCCTGCTTGAGGTGGCCATCCACCACAGGGTTGCTGTAGTAGCCCGGATTGTAGAACTCCACGCCACCGGAGCCGCTCTGGTAGTGGTGATAGAGCTCCATGGGATCCAGACTCCCCCACCCCATCAGCACCGGATTGGCGTGCATCTCCCGCTCCACCTGCTCCCAGCTGCCGGACTTGAGGCTCACCTCAAAACCGATGGGCTTGAGCATGGCCCGCACCGCTTCCGCCAGATCCCGGCGGGTGCTGTCGCCACTGGTGTACCAGAGGGTAAAGGCGGCGCGCAGGTCGCCCTTGTGGCGAATGCCGTCACTGCCCATCTTCCAACCCGCCTCATCGAGCAGGGTATTGGCGTGGGCCGCATCCCCATCCTTGAAGGCGGTGGCTTTGTTCAGCCAGGGCAAGCCTTCTACCGCGCTGTAGGCGGGGATGGCATGTCCTTCCAGCAGCTGGTCGGCCAGCAGCTTGCGGTCGATGGTGTAGTTGATGGCGCGGCGCACCGCCACGTCCGAGGTCACGTCGTTGCCGATGGGATAACCCTTGGCATCTTTTTTACCAGCAGCAGGAATGGGGAAGACGATGCCGCGGTTCTCGACACTCGGCCGCACCCACAGCTTGAGGGAAGCAGGCACGGTTGGCGCCAGTGACGGGGCGATGCGCACCACATCGAGCTGGCTACTCTGGGCGGCGGCATAGGCGCTCTCTTCATCGATAAAGACAAACACCAGCCGTTTGAAGTCATTGTTGCCGCCGGCGTAATAGGGGTTCGCCTCCACCACCAGTTGCTGACCGGGCAGGAAGCTCACCAGCCGGTAAGGGCCGGCACCGACCGGCTTTTGGGCATAGGCTTTTGCGTCGTAATCCTGCTTCGACACTATCCCCAAGGATCCCAGCACATTGACGAAGGTGCTCTGGGGGGCGCTAAGAGTGATGGCAACCTCGGTGGGCGAGAGCACCTTGGCCGAGACAAAGTTGCCCATGTCGATCTTGCCGCCGCCTTGGGCTGCGCTGTTGTAGGTAAAGGCCACATCTTCGGCGGTGAGCGGCGCGCCATTGGAGAATTTCAGGTCAGGCTTGAGGGTAATGAGCCACCCCTTGCCATCCTTGCTCGGGGTCACCGACTGGGTGAGCACATTCTGCCAGCTGAGATCGGCGTTCTGCTTGAGCAGCGGGCTATGCAGCAGCAGGTAGCTGCCGTGACTCCAGCCAAGCAGAGGGTCAAACCCTTCGGTGGGTTCGGCGCCGATGGCGAGCTTGAGCTCGGCAGGCACAGGTTGGGCAGCGGCCAGCGCCGCGTGAGAGGCAGTGCCCAGCAGCAAAGTCAACAGGGCGGCAGCACTGGTGCCACAGTAATGGCGAAGGGAATTGCGTGGAACAGTCATGGGGATCCTTCTTGTTTTGTACCACTCACGGATCATCACTCAAAAAAGAGGCGGAATGCGTGTCTGAACATGGGAGTGAGGGGCCAAAATGGCCCCCTATTCTAAACTTGATTTCGCGTGAAACCTAGCGACTATGCCGGTTGACCGCGCCGGGCACCGAATAGCCGTCTGCGGCCCAGATCCACGCCGCCAGCCCCTTGCTGCACCGGCAAGGAGAGCAGCATCTTGAGGGTGCTGCTCACCAGTGAGCGCCCCTCCCCGGCCCCAAGATGGGGATCGAGCGGCGACATCAGGGAGCAGGCCAGCAACTGACCACTTTCGGGCAATTCACCCACCATAAAGGTCATGTTGCCGCAGGGGAGCTGCAGGGCGAGCCGATCGCTACTGCTGCGCACCGGCCAAAGCTGATCCGGCCCCGGCAGCACCACCACGCTCAGCATCCAGGGGGTGAGCACGCAGCCGAGCCACTGACCTTCAAACAGCACGCACTCGGCCACGATGGGCATGGTGGCGTGATAGAAGGGCAGCGCCTGCATCTCTTCACGAGCGATCCGCTCATACTGGGCTACCAGCAGAGGTGCGGGATCGCTGGTAAAACCGGCAAATTCCTGCACGTCATCAAGCCCGCTTAAATGGGACTGCACCATAGGCCCTCCCGTGCTTGTTCAGCTTTTTCTTGCTCAGAGAGCGGGATGGCGGGCGCGCCAACGGCGGCCAGCAGGGTCAAAATCCGATCCGTCGCCTCCCCCATGGCCGCCGCCACCACGGGGGTGAGGCCGATGCGAGGTTCGAGGGATTCGGGCTCGACCCCGATCAGGGTGAGCCGCCTGGGCGACTCCCCCGTCATGTGCAGCGCCGAAAGCACGTCCGCCAGCCCCAGCTGGTGCGGGGAGATCTTGCGGCCAAACAGGGTCGGGATCTCCTCATCCTTCAGGGTCACCACTGTGCCCGGCGGATTACCGCTGCGCACCGCATCCACCAGAATGATGTGATCGCGACTGGCCATCGCTTCGAGCAGCTCCATACCGGCGGTACCGCCATCGAGCAGCTCGATGCCGGGGGCGAAACGGTATTCGCGCCCCAGCCCCTCAACGATGCGCACGCCGACGGCCTCGTCACTCAAGAGCAGGTTGCCCACGCCCAGGATCAAGGTGTTCATCACAGCACCTTCACCTGAGTCGTTTCGCCATTCTGGGTATCCACCACATGCACCGCACAGGACATGCAGGGATCGAACGAGTGGATGGTGCGCACCACCTCCAGCGGTTTGGCGGGATCCGCAACCGGGGTGCCCACCAGAGATTGCTCGTAGGGGCCGGGCTCATCGTTGAAGTTGCGCGGGCCCGAGTTCCAGGTCGATGGCACCACCGCCTGATAGTTCTCGATCTTGCCGCCCTTGATGACGATCCAGTGGGAGAGCATGCCGCGCGGTGCCTCTTCAAAGCCCACTCCGCGAAACTCCTTGTCCGCCGGGATCTCCGCCTTGATATAGGCGGTGGTGTCCCCCTTGCCGATGTTGTCCACCAGCGCCTTCCACTGGTGCGCCAGGGTATCTTTGAGCACACAGCAGCGCACCGCGCGACCGATGATGCGGCCCATGGTGGAGTGCAGCTGTTCGGTCTTGATGGCAGAGCCGGTGAGCGCCTTGTAGATGCCGTTCAGCTGATCGAAGTGCGCTACCGTCTCCGGGTGTTTGGCGGCGAGCTTCACCAGCAAGTCGGCAAGCGGCCCCACCTCCACCACCTTGCCGTAGAAGGTGGGGGATTTGACCCAGGAGTATTTGCCATCATCCTGCCAGCCGGTGTAGTTGGGCTCGGTCTTGCCCTCCCACGGCTTGAGGGGGGCGTCATCCTTGTACCAGGCGTGCTTGTTGCTCTCGGCGATGCCGTCCATCAGCCAGCCATCCTGATGGCTCTCGATGGGGCGATAACCCGCCAGATTGCCATTCTCGATGTAGCCGCCCGGCATCAGGAAGCTGCCGCCGTTGGCGTCGGTGGGGAGCTCCGGCACGCTCAGGTAGTGCTTGGCCCCCTGCCCCAGACTCAGCCACTCGGGGTAGTGCGCGGCTATGATGGCGGCATCCACCTTGTAGACCTGCTCGATAAACTCGCCGAGCCGATCGATAAAGCTCTTCACGTAGAGCAGCCGCTCCAGGTTGAGCACGCTCGGTGCATCCAGATTGATGGGGTTGGCCACGCCGCCCACCGCCAGATTCTGGATGTGCGGGCTCTTGCCCCCCAGAATGGCGACGATGCGGTTGGCATCGCGCTGGCACTCCAGTGCCTGCAGGTAGTGGGCCACGGCGATGAGGTTTACCTCCGGGCTCAGCTTCATCTCCTTGTGACCCCAGTAGCCGTTGGCAAAGATGCCAAGCTGGCCGCTCGCCACCAGCGCGCGGATCTTGTCCTGCACCTTGGTCAGTTCATCGGCACTGTTGAGGGACCAGGTTGATACCCCCTTGAGCATGTCCGCCGCTTTTTGCGGATTGGCCTCAAGGGCCGCGGTGATGTCCACCCAGTCCAGCGCGGAGAGCTGGTAGAAGTGGACGATGTGATCGTGGATGTTGTGGGCCGCGATGATGAGGTTGCGGATGTACTGGGCGTTGACCGGCACCTTGGCACCGATGGCGTTCTCCACCGCCCGCACCGAGGCGATTGCGTGAATGGAGGTACATACCCCGCAGATGCGCTGCACTATCATCCAGGCATCGCGCGGGTCGTTGCCCTTGACGATCTCCTCCATCCCGCGCCACATGGTGCCGGACGACCAGGCTTTGGTCACTTTACCGCCTTCGATTTCGCAGTCGATACGCAGGTGCCCCTCAATGCGGGTGATGGGGTCTATGGTGATACGTTGGCTCATACGTTGGCTTTCCCTCGGGCCTGATAATCTTGGTGAACACGTTCAAGTGATGGCAGTACCGGCAAGAGCCGGATCAACAGCAAATAGGCACACACCTCGATGGCAACAAAGCCCAGGGAGATCAGCACCTCCTCCGCAGAGGGGAAGTAGTGGTAGCCATTGCCGGGGTTAAAGGCGAGCAGGGAGTAATCCAGTCGCCAGAGGGCGGCGCCCAGCAGCATGCTGAGGGCCCCCAGGAACAACATGCGCGAATCCCGGCGGCTCTTGTCCCAGTGGAACACCAGCAGCGGGAAGATCATCAGCGCAATCTCGCTCCAGAACATGATGGAGAAGCGATTGAACTCGGAGAGATACTCCGACTTGTCGTGGATGACGATCTCGGCAAAGCGCAGCGCCACAAACAGGATCAGGAAGATATCGATCACCTGGGTCAGCTTGTAGAAGAGCGACTTCTCGTTGGGGCCCCGCCCCGCCAGTCCGGCCTGCACCAAGGATCCTTCAAACACCACAATGGAGAAGCCCATGATAAATGCGGTCAGCAGCGAAAAGACCGGCAGCAACTCGTAGCTTTGCCAGAGCGGATGGATCTTCTCCCCCGCCACTATCATCAACGAGCCCATGGAGGATTGGTGCATGGTGGGCAGCAGGGCCCCCAGCGCCAGCACGAAGAACATGATCTTGTTGAGGCGAATGAGCGACGCCTTCCAGCCAAACTTCTCCAGCAGCACGGGCGCAAACTCCAGCGCCATCACCCCGATGTAGATGGTCATGCAGACCGCCGTCTCGAACAGCACCGAGGAGGTGTTGAAGTGACCAGGCAAGTAGAAGTACGGCAGGTTCCAGTAACGCCCCACGTCGATGGTGATGGAGAGGCCGCCCAGCGAGTAGCCAAACAGGCTCGCCAACAGGGCCGGTCGCACCAACGGGTGATACTCGCCCCGGTTGAACACATAGACAGCCCAGGCCAGTGCCCAGCCGCCACAGGCGAAACCGGTACCGATCAAGAGATCGAACGAGATCCAGAGTCCCCAGGGATAACCGCCATTCAGATCGGTGACCGAACCCAGCCCGAAGACGAGGCGTTTCAAGATCAACATGCCGCACAGCACGGCAAAGGGGGCCAGCACCAGCACAGGCCAGCTGACCAGCTTGCCGCCGAGGGGATACGCCTTGTGGTTACTCATGATCCTTGCCTCCCTTTGTGGTGCCCTGATCCTTGATCTGCGCACTCCCCTGATCATGACCATCATCGTGATGGTGATCGTGACCATTCTTGGTGTTGCGGCGAATGAGCACCGAAAGGCCGGTCAGTACCACCATGGGCAGCACCATCCCCTTGTAGAGGGTGTGCTGGATATGCTCGGAGCGGGCACCGGAGGAGAGCTCCGGCAAGTCGGGCATGTCGAGCTTGGTATAGGGCACCCCGGCCAGTACCAGCACCTGGGTGCCGCCTCCCTCCTTCTCGCCATAGATATATGGCTGGTAGTTGGGCACCTCGTGCAGGTAAGGGTCGTTGGCAGAGAGGGTCTGGCGCGGGTAGGCGTACTCGCTGCCCGGCTTTGCCAGCAGGCGGCGCTTGGCCTCGGCCATCAGCTCCTCGCGGGTGCCGAAGATGACGGCGCCGGTGGGGCACACCTCGACACAGCCGGGCAACTTGCCCTGATCGATCCGCTCAAGCCCCTTCTGGTTGCAGAGCTCGCACTTGTGGATCGCCCCCAGCGGGTTGTCATAGTCATATTTGGGCACATCGAACGGGCAACCCACCATACAGTAGCGACAGCCGGTGCAGACGCTCGGGTCGTAGTGAACGATGCCTGTCTTGGGATCTTTTTTAAGAGCCTGCACCGGACAGACAGAGACGCAGTTGGGATCGACACAGTGCATGCACTGCTTCTTGATGTAGGCGTAGCCATCCACCAGCTGATCCTTGTGCTCGCCAGTGCCGCTCTTCCACACCTGAATGATGTTGTTGGTGTAGGGGGTCAGCTTGTCGTTGTTGGACCAGGTCTGCGCCCCTACCGGGTTGACAGAATTTCCGTTAAGGCGCTGACACTCCGCCACACAGGCCTGACAGCCGACGCAGAGGGGGGAGTCGTAGAGCATACCGAGTGCGCCGGGAATGGGTGGCTTGTTCTTGGCCGCTGCCAGTGCGGTGCCGGGTACGGCTGTGCCCGCCGCCAGCGCACCGACGGAGGCGAATTTGAGGAAGTTTCGTCTGTTCACGGTTACTCCTCCCGTGATGGGTGCTGCCCGGCTTCGTGGCGCTTCTGCTGGCGACCGAGTTCACGCACCGTCATCAGACTCACCCCCACCAGCACCCCGAGGGCGCCACCGATAAGGCCGGTCGCCGTGGGCGAGGTATAGCCCCCCTCCTGAATTTTCACATCGGGTTTATCCACCCGCGGGGTCGGGTTCTCGACCTTGGCAAGCTGGAAGATCCCCTTGCTAAAACCGACCCCCTGCTCGTTACAGCCATAACAGGGGTGACCGATGCCGACCGGCCAGATGCCACCGCCCACATCGCAGAACTCCAGAGTTGAACAGTTGCCATAGGTCTCCGGCCCTTTGCAACCCAGATGGTAGAGACACCAACCCTGACGGTGACCCTCATCGCCAAACTCCTTGGCAAAACGCCCTGCGTCGAAGTGCGGACGACGCTCGCAGTTCTCGTGGATCAGACGCTCATAGGCAAACAGCGGACGCTTCTTGCTATCCAGCGCCGGCAGCTTGCCGTAGGTGATGTAGTAGGCAACCGTGGTGAGGAAGTTGTGGGGATTGGGCGGACAGCCCGGGATATTGATGATGGGAGTGCCGATATTGCCGAGCGCCTCTTCCAAGCTGACCGCACCGGTCGGGTTGCCGCCGCTCGCAGGCACACCGCCCCAGGCAGCACAGGAGCCGATGGCGATCACCGCAGCCGCGTCGGCAGCAGCACGACGAATATGGTCGACGATAGGCTCACCGGCCACCATGCAGTAGACGCCGCCATCTTTGAGCGGAATGGAGCCATCAACCACCAGCACATACTTGCCTTTATAGCGCTTGATGGCGTTGTGCTTGTTCTCTTCCGCCTGATGACCAAAGGCCGCCGAGAGCACCTCGTGGTACTCCAGCGAAATAGTATTGAGGATCAGGTTCTCGATGGTGGGGTGCGTGGCGCGCAGCAGCGATTCGGTACAACCGGTGCACTCCTGCGCCCCAATCCAGATCACCGGCGGCCGTTCGGGGCTGGTGAGCGCAGTGGCCATCTTGGCGACAGCATGCTGACTTAATCCCAGGGTTGCGGCCATCCCGGCACACAATTTCATAAAATCACGGCGATTAATCCCATGAGCCGATAAAAAATTATCCTCGACCATTCTTCTTATTCCCGTAGTGAGCACTTGTTTGATAAATGCTTAATAGCGGAAATGCTAAGGACTCACCCACCCTGCAGTATTGATCTCTATCAATTTCGACCGGCTTACCCCTATTTTCATAGCGAGCCACATCACAAATGAAATTAATTACCCCCTAAGAGATATTTAGCAAAACCGTAAATTTTATGAACTTAATTGGATATTAAATAATTAATCACCGCATATCCTCTCTTTCACTGTGAGCCAAATTAACATGATTGAAATCTTGGCTATACCGCTCATTTCACAATACTGATGCCCACCAATAAATGATCCATTGAATATATCTTTACTCATCTCATTGCATATTTCATGCAGTCATCCACGGGACAACCTCCTGACTTGCCTCCCCATACCAGAACGGTCTCACGGCCAGCTGCCACCGGTAGCAAGCACGGCCTGCACGGCACGATTTACCTGCATGTCGTTTGGTTTCAGTTTGCATTTTACCTGCGCTTCAGTGCGACACGTTCTACTGCTAGCCCACACAGCACAACCCCGCTTGGCCTCCCTGCCGTTTAACACCGCTTAATGAAAAGATGCCGCCGAGGTATGCATATCAGTATGACCTCCCCCCACTCTTTATTGTCTTGGATGCTGGTGAGTAAAATATCGCACTCACGGATATGTTTACGCATCATCGTGAATCTGCATTCAAATTAATGGTGAGAGAAAGGCAAGGTGGAAGGCTGCCTGCAACATAGTGTACATATTTAACTCGCGATGCATTCGCTCATCCGGTTACAGATGTTACCGCCCACCTTCACACTATTTACCTTCACGTCACCCCGCTTAATTAACCAGAGCGTAAATATCCATCTCCATCGATATAGATGATAATTATTCTTGTTCAATGGCAACCCCAAAAAATGAGTTTGGATGACGATGAACATGACAAGCGATAAGGGTGTAAACCATCACTCAAGCAGTGGTGCCAGCAACTGCAGCGCCTTATCGAACTCGAACTCGTTGACCGCCCGGCTCACCTCTTGAAATGCAGCACGCAGCGGCAATGCACTGCCAGCCAGATCAGCCTCAATCTGCTGACAAAACGCCAACGCCTGGGCATCGCTCTGTGCCAGCAAGGCCCCCAACTGCTGGAGTTGCGCCGCCAGCATCCCGGCATCGATGCCTCGGCAAGCGCCCATCGTCACAGGGGACACTGCCAGCGCGGCTTCCAGCCCAGACAGCAGGGGCTTCAGCTCGGCCATCAGGGATGGCAAGCGGGTTGCGACCCCTGCATCATCCCCCTCTTCACTGGCTTGCTCGAGCAGCGCCGCCTGCTCCGCCACACCGGTCGCCCCTATGGTGCTGGCACTGCCCTTGAGGGTGTGAGCCAGACGCCGGGCAGTGACTTTGTCATCCGAGACCCACGCCGAGTGGAAACTGGCTTCCAACCCCCGCTGCCCGTTACAAAAGCGCTGCAACATATTGCGGTAGAGCGCACTGTCGCCCCCCATCACGGCCATGCCCCGCTGCACGTCAAGGCCGAGCACGCCTTGCCAAGGGGTAGCATCGTCAGTCACCTGCAACTTGCTGGCGGCAGCCAGAGGTCTGGCGGGTGTGATCCAGTGCGAGAGGGTCGTCAGCAACAGCGGCATATTCAAGGGTTTGGCGATGTGGTCATTCATGCCTGCCGCCAGCGCCTTCTCTTTATCCCCGGCCATGGTGCTGGCGGTCATAGCGATAATGGGGATCCGGGCCAGCGCCGGATCGGCGCGGATCAACCGGGTCGCGGTGTACCCGTCCATCACCGGCATCTGGCAATCCATCAGGATACCGTCAAACCCGCGATCTTGCGCCAGCAGGGCGAGCGCCTGTGCCCCATCGCAAGCACAGACCAGGGAGATCTGCTCCTTGCCCAGCAGGGCCAGCGCCACCTCCCGGTTCATGTCGTTATCATCCACCAACAGCAGACGAGCCCCCGCCAGCCCATGAGCGGGCAGCGCAACCTGATGATGGGGGCTTGCATCCGATAACGCCTCTCGTCCCACGGCATCGCCCCCCTGCGCCTTACACAATGCCTGACACAGTGCCTGCGGGGTAAACGGATGGGCCAGCACATCACACGGCGCCAACCCCAGCGCAGCAACATAGCTGGCAAGCGGTGCGGGATCGCCCGAGGTGATCAGCAAGATCGCGGGCGGCGCTGCCAGCGTGCCAACCTCCTGCAGCACCTCTGTCAACCAGCTCTCCCCCTCCAGCCAGCCCAGCACAACTCGATCACAGGGTTTGCCCGCCGCGATGCCTTGATGCAGCAGTGCCAGCACTGTGGCGGGCTCGTCCGCGCAGACAAGCTCAACAGGCAGCGCCGCCAGCTGGTGGAGAATGGCCGCTCGCGAAGCAGGACACGACTCCAGCAACAGCAGACGCTGCGGCGCCAGCGGCATGGCCACACGTTGCTCTTTCTCCTTACCCTGATCCGCCAGGGTGGCGAGACAGATACGGAAGTGGAACTCGCTGCCCTGCCCCGGGGCGCTCTCCACCCAGATCTCCCCGTCCATCAGTTGCACCAGATTGTGCGTGATGGCCAAACCAAGACCGGTGCCACCATATTTGCGGGTGGTCGAGCTGTCAGCCTGTTCAAAGGAGTGGAAGAGACGCTGGCACTGCTCGGCTGTCATGCCGATACCGCTATCCTGCACACTGCCCTGCAGCCAGATCTTGCCATCTCGCTCGTTACTGCGTGCCAGCCGGACAATCACCTCTCCCTGCTCGGTGAACTTGATGGCATTGCTGGTCAGGTTGAGCAGGATCTGGCCAAGCCGCAGGGGATCGCCGCACAAACGGTCAGGCAGATCACCGGCCAGATCGAACAGCAGCGCCAGCCCCTTTTCCCGCGCCCGAAACGCCGTAAGATCCGCCAGCCACTCGAACACCTCGTTGAGCTGGAAATCCACCTTCTCCAGTTGCAGCTTGCCCGCCTCCATCTTGGAGAAGTCAAGGATGTCGTTGAGGATCCCGAGCAGGTTGTTCGCCGCTCTGTCTATCTTGCTCACATAGTTGTGCTGCTCGGGGGAGAGGTTGGTTTGCAGCACCAGATGGGCCATACTGATGATGGCATTCATTGGCGTGCGGATCTCATGGCTCATGTTGGCCAAAAATTCGCTCTTGGTTCGGGTGGCATCTTCGGAGATCTGCCTAGCTTCTAGCATGGCGGCCTCAGCCTGCTTGCGGTCGCTGAAATCGAAGATGATCCCGTCCAGATAGATGGCCTTACCCTCGGCATCATAGGTGGCGAGTCCGATGGAGTAGACCCAGCGGAGCTGACCCCAGCGATCGAAGATGCGGTACTCGTTGATGTATTGCCGATGTTCGGCAATGGCATCGATGGTGTTGCGGTTGCTCAGTTCGAGGTCATCAGGATGGATCAAGTCACCAAAATCGCGGCTGTTATCGACAAAATCGCTGGCGGGATAGCCGGTTAATTTTTCCGCCTCGTCGCTGACGAACAACATGGTCCAGGGATGATGAGGCAAGCAGCGATAGACCATACCCGGTACGTTGCGCACCATGGACTGGATCCGCTGCTCGCTCTCGTGCAGCCGCTGGCGATCTGCCGCTATCCGGTCATGAGCCTCCCGCATGGCCTGCTCGGCGGCACGGATCGGGGTGATGTCGACCAAGCTGCCGACCGCACCGCTTCGCTCGCTCTCGGCAAGCTCGATCCCCGAGAGAAAATAGAGCATGTCCAGAGGACGGCCATCCGGCGAAAACAGGCGCACCTCATGCTGCGTTCTGGCCTGGCTGCCAGCCACCCTCAACAAGGTGTTGTCCTCATCCGCCGAGTCCAACCCGGCAAGTTGGGGCAACTCCGCCAACCGCTTGCCCTCGAGCGGGCGGGCACCACCAAATGAGCTGGTAAAGGCGCGATTTACCCCCAGCA
The DNA here is from genome assembly GCF_040908025.1 of Aeromonas sp. R9-2. Taxonomy (NCBI): domain Bacteria; kingdom Pseudomonadati; phylum Pseudomonadota; class Gammaproteobacteria; order Aeromonadales; family Aeromonadaceae; genus Aeromonas; species Aeromonas sp. R9-2. Next base: position 276,365 of record NZ_JBFOCX010000024.1, on the reverse strand, counting down.
GGCGACCCTGATTATCTGCAATATCGATCTCGATTCGGCAAACTTGCTCACGCTGCTGAAAAATATTCGCAGTAGGGCACCTCATCACACACTGCCATTTTTGACCCTGACCTCAGGGACAGATCGCCCATTGATCGAACAATTTGTCCAGGCGAAAGTCTCTGACATTATCTTGACCCCGCTCAAGCCCGATACCCTTAAAACCAGGATCACTCGGCTGCTGTTGGCAACCAGCCAGTCGCAGCCCCCACTTTCACAATTTGAATTCGGTCGTTTACACCGTTTTTCCAACAGCGATCTGGTCGCCAGCAATCAGGATAGTCCAACCATTCTGGTGGTTGACGATGTTCCAGATAATTTGATGCTGATCACCTCGGTATTTCGCAAAGAGTTTCATCTCAAGTTGGTCAAGGATGGCGAAAAAGCGATCAGGATCTGCCAATCAGATAATCCACCCGATCTGGTGCTGCTCGATATCATGATGCCCAACCTGAACGGATTCGATGTCGCCAGAATTTTGCGTGAACATCCCCACTCAGAGCACATCCCCATCGTCTTTATGACGGCACTGGATGATATCTATTCCCGTAAACGGGCGATGAAACTGGGGGCCGTCGATTTTATCACCAAGCCGATCGACATCGAGATGCTGCGTTTTCGCATTGCCAATCTGATGCGGCTGGTGCATGCCAGAAGAGATCTGCAAAAAGAGTTCGATCAGATGCTTGAGCTCAATGCGCTCAAAGAGAGCCTCGAGTTCAATATCCGCTATGAAATTCGGGAGCCCCTGCTCAACGCGCTACACCTGCTGGAAGAGCTGGCGGCCGACTCATCGCTCAACATGCTCCAAAAAACCCAGCTATCCATCACCAGAAAATCTGTAGGCGATGCACTGGCATTGACCCGGCTGGCCAGCGAGATTTACCAGATTGAAACCGGCACCTTTGTTTTGAAAGCGGGTAAAGTCCAGCTCTTTAATATTTTCAACCGGCTTTCGGTGCAATTCAAAAATCTCTATGCCGAGAAAAAGCTCGATATCAAGCTGACCAAACCCCAAAATTACCTCTATGACGAGCTATTCATCGCAGGTGACGAATTTCTCTGTTATTCCGCGTTTCAAATATTGACACGGCTCGCTTGTGAGCATGCGGAGCCCTCCTCCTGCGTGGAAATTGTCTGTCTGAAATACCCCGACAGCATTATTTTAAATATTGATAGCTCGACCTTGCTGGATATCAACAATGTCCTCTCTCTGTTCGACAGATTCCCATCCTCTAATAACAACAAAGAAGCACACAGTCACAATGGCTATCATGGCAAAATCATGCTGGAAGCCCATGGAGCCACCGTTACTGTGTCGCTGGATGAAGAAACCAGGCTGCTGAATATCTCGGCGCACTTCCCGCAAAAAGAGGGTTTCAATCCATATCCAGAGTGAAAAGAATCACGATCACAGAACTCTGCGGTAACATCGCCGTGGATCATTTTTGGCTACTGCGATGGGTGAATAAAAAAAAAGGATTTATCACCCCTTTCCATTTATTGTCATCTGGTGGTTTACGCAACGGGGGCTCTTTAATGCAAGCAGCAAGGGCGAACACCATGAAGCTACCCATTATCCTGTTGGGTTATCTCATTTATACCCCACTCAACAAACCCATCCATTTAAGGAGATAACATGAGTCTCATTCGCCGCGTTATCCCCTTGTATGTTCATATTGCCCATCTGTTTCTGGGTTTATTGCTGGTGTTTGCCTTGATCACTCTTGGTCACCAATATCGGCAAACCAAAACCATGCTGATGAAAGTGGCGGAAGACAGATTCACCCTGATTGGCCAAATCACCACTCAGGCTTTAGAAGGGCTGTTCAGCACCTCAGCTTTAAGCGTTAATCTGCTCGCCCAACAGCGCCTGACCGAAGCCAAGACCCTGTCAGAGCGAATGGCCAGCCTTCCCTACATGACAACCCTGCTCAAAGGACAACCTTCTGCCAACGCGGTGTATGCCGGTTACAACAACGGCGATCTATTCTGGCTCATGCGCTGGCCTGCCGACACCGAGGTACCACACCTAACGCCGCCCGCCAATACCCGCTGGATCGTGAAGAGCATCCGGCATCAAGAGGCAACCACTCTTACGGAGACCTTCGCGCTGGCCGACAATCTCACCATCATTGAACGGCAAGAGGAATCAGGACAATTTTTTGATCCAATAGAGCATCCATGGTTTATTCAGGCCAAGCAGAGTGGACAGTTGGTGCAATCCCCTCTCTATATCTCGCACGATACTCAGGAGATGTACCTGAGTTTTGCCGAACCAATGCAAAATGGGGCTGGCGTCATAGGGATGAGCCTGAACCTCCGAGCTATCGAGCGCCTGCTCAAATCCGCCAAGATAACCCCCAATATGCGTCTAGCCATCGTCAATGAGCAGGGCGAGCTAATGACAAGTCATAAAGGTGGGATGCTGATTCATGAACATGGCGCTTATCGACTTGCAAGAGTGACCGAAGCCGACCTGCCTATGATCCAACACTTGATGAATGCCAGTCAGAATCAGAAGGCAGATAGTCTTTCCTTTAAGTCAGAGGGCAATGATTGGCAAGGAATGCGTATCACTTTACCGGAAGCCGATGGGTCAAAATTAACCCTCTGGATTGCAGCACCTGTCGATGAGTTGCTGGCCACCGCCTTCACCATTCGCAATCAGACCTTCCTTCTGTCGGGCATCTTCCTGATCTTTGCCCTGTTCGCGGCCATCAAGCTGGCCAGAACCGCCGCCAGGCCCCTTGATGACCTGACTCAAGAAGCAGGAAAAATCGCCCACTTCGACTTCAACGATCCGATCCGAGTCAACTCCTATATTGCTGAAATCATCGATCTCTCCCAGGCCATGGGCGACATGAAATCGACCATCCAGCGCTTTTTGCAGCTTTCCACCTCCCTCTCCAGCGAGACCAGTTTCCCCCGCTTGCTGGTGCGGCTGCTCACCGAAATGCAGCAACTGACCGGTGCAACAGGCTGCATGCTCTACCTCTCCGATAGCGGCAACAAGACACTGGATCTGGCAGGGTTGTGCTGGAATGGCGAGGTGCAGGAGCAAACGCCGATCCACAGTATCGGAACCCTCAATCAGCCAAAACATCCACTGTTCCAGAGCTTGCAAGGGGTAGAACTGGAACCCGTTGCATTGGTCACCAGCGAATTGCAGATCCTGTTTCCCTACATCGAGGAGAGCGACACACCACTGACCTTCTGGCCGATTGCCCTGAAAAACCGTGATGGCCAACTGCTCGGCACCCTGGTGTTTCTGATCGATGAACGGAAGAAGTCACTGACCCCGCAGCGGATGGCATTTGTCAACGCGCTCTCTTCCACCGCCGCTGTGGCACTCACCACCCAGCGACTGCTGGAGGAGCAGCGCAATCTGCTGGAAGCCTTTATCCAGCTCATCGCAGGGGCCATCGATGCCAAGAGCCCCTATACCGGTGGCCACTGTCAACGAGTCCCCGAACTGACCAAGATGCTGGCAGAATCGGCATGTGAGGCCAAGGAGGGCCCCTTCCAACACTTCTCGCTCGATGAAAAACAGTGGGAAGCAATACATATCGCGGCTTGGCTGCACGACTGCGGCAAAGTCACCACTCCGGAGTTTGTGGTCGACAAGGCCACCAAGCTGGAAACCCTGTGCGATCGCATTCACGAGGTCAGGATGCGCTTTGAAGTGCTGAAACGGGATGCCGAGATTGCCTACTGGCAGGCACGTCTCCATGGGGGTGATGAGGACACGTTACAGGCCACGCTGCAACAGCAGTGGCAACAGCTGGATGAGGAGTTTGCCTTTATCGCCCGTTGCAACGAAGGGGGCGAATTTATGGCCACAGAGGATATTGCAAGGCTGCAGCAGATCGCGGGCCGCACCTGGCAGCGCACGCTCTCCGATCGGATTGGGATCTCTCAGGATGAACTGGCGCGCAAACAGCGGGCCGCGGAGTCACCGCTGCCGGTCACCGAACCCTTGTTGGCCGATCGCCCGGATCACCTCTTCACCCGCAGCAACCGCGACCGTCTTGCCCCTGACAACCCTTGGGGATTTCAGGTCAACACCCCTGAATACCTCTATAATCGCGGCGAGCTCTACAACCTCGCCATCCGCCGGGGCACCCTCACAGATGAGGAGCGCTACAAGATCAACGAGCACATGATCCAGACCATCATCATGCTCGAAAAACTCCCCTTCCCCGCCAACCTGAAACAGGTGCCGGAAATCGCAGGGGGACACCATGAGAAGATGGATGGCACTGGTTATCCCAAGCGGCTGAAACGGGACGAGATGAGCATCCCTGCCCGGATGATGGCCATTGCCGATATCTTCGAGGCGCTGACCGCCGGCGATCGCCCCTACAAGAAAGCCAAATCTCTTTCGGAGGCCATCCGCATCATGGGATTCATGCAACAGGATCACCATATCGACCCCGAGCTGTTTGCGCTCTTTCTCCGCTCTGGCGTCTACCTGCGCTATGCCAAGCGTTACATGAGCCCGGAGCTCATTGACGAGGTGGATATCAGCCCCTATCTCGCCAGCCATTGATCGCCGCGAGGCACTCTGGGTTACCTGATGCCTGCAGTCTGGGGATCTGCATGCAGACCCGCCGTCTTGTCACCGGTGGTCACCCCGATGCGTAATAGAGATGGGGAGGATATGCACCGGACAGCCATGCTAATCCTCTCCATGGCACCTTGTTCTGACTGACCTTACGGACACTTGCCAATAACGGTAATCGAATAAAAAAACGATAAAAATCAAGATAGATAGCCAAATGAAATGACATTATTGACTATAGTTCAATCAAACGTTTGAAATACGTGACCACTTCTCATGGGCCCAGCGCAATGACCACTGAACGGGAACAGTTGATCCGCTCACTGTTTGATGAGTACATCGAGCTGTATTCATCACGGGATGATCGGCTCACCACGCGGTTTAGCGACAATTTCAGCGGTTTTGCCGGCAGCAGTGATGTTCTGGTTACCGATAGGGATGAGTGGATCCGGATAACCCGCCGCGATTTTGCCCAGATCCCGGGCAGGATCCGCCTGGAAATACTCAATGTGACCCTGCAAGATCTGGCCGCGGATGTGGTGGCGGTCACCGCCTTCTTTCATATCCATCTACCGAAATCAGAACCTATCCTCTCCCGCAGAACCGCCAGACTGGTATTGATTTTTCGACACGAAGCCATGGCGTGGAAAATTGCTCACAGCAGTATCTCCATCCCTTACAGTGCGGCTCGGGAAAACGAAATTTACCCGATGACCAGTTTGGAGGAGCGCCAACATGAGCTGGAGCTCATTATCGAGCTCAGAACCAAGGAGCTGGCGGAAGCGAACCGGAAACTGGAAGCGCTCAGCAATACCGACGGGCTCACCAATATCGGCAACCGTCGTCTGTTCGACAACTCATTGAACCAGGCCTGGGAACACTGTATTCAGACAGAGATGCCGATTGCGCTCATCATGCTCGACATCGATCATTTCAAGCAGTTCAACGACCTCTATGGCCACGTTGCCGGTGACGAGTGCCTTCGATTGCTGGCCCATACCCTGGCGCAATCCGGGCGCCGCTCGGGGGAGTTGGTGGCTCGCTACGGCGGAGAGGAATTTGTCATCCTGTTGCCACATGTCGAGCGTCAATCCGCCTATGAAATTGCCCAACATATCCAGCGACTGATTTTTGCACTGGCGCAGCCACACGCACAAAATGCCACCGGTCTGGTGACCGTTAGCATGGGTGTTGCCTGCCTCAGACCATCGAGTCACTGGCAGCCATCTGAACTGGTCAAACTGGCTGATGCTGCGCTCTACACCGCCAAATCATCCGGCCGTAACTGCATCAGAGTGGCGGAGTCACCCAGCCTCCCGCAACCAGTCTGACCATAAGTCCCTCATACGCCACCATCCTTCCCGTGGGGAATCACTGCGCGCTAACCATGCACGGCAAGGCTCAACGCATCCCATCGCAACATACCTTCCCACTGATCCAGTGTGCTTTGATAGGTATCTGCCGCGTTGTAATGGACCATGGCATGCAGGCGGGCATGATGGCCAAGTCGCTTGACCACGTCGGGCATGGCATTGATGCTGGCCAGCACCCGCGCCAGATCGCCGGGATCGTTTGGTTGATATTTGCGGCAATTCACGTCATCGGTGAGGTGTCGATCCCACCAGGCGCCATCGGCCGGGATCACTACGCATAATCCCGCCGCCATGGCCTCCAGAATGGAGAGACCAAACGGTTCCTGATGACTGGTGGAGACAAAAATGCCGCATTGAGATCGGATCTCGTCAAGATTGGCGGGGTTGGCATACCAGTGCGTGTCTGGCAGCTGTGGCTGAGGCTGGCTGCAGGGTTGCAGCGTGCCCTTGGGTTGCAGATAGCACACCATCAGCTCGGGGCGGGCGTCAGGGATCAGTTGATGGGCGGCCAGCATGGTCTCCAGTCCCTTCCAGCGCAGCAACGAAGCCGCCCACAAAATACGGGGCCCCCCCAGGGTCGCTTTGGGCCAATCAATCTCGCTCAAGCCGTTGGTAAATGGCTGCCAGTGTGACGGGAACTCGGTCTCGCCAAGCCGGGCCAGCAGCGCCGCCAGGGAGCTGCGGGTCGATTCGAGATAAAACACAAAACTCGCCCGCTGCAGGGCCCTGGCAGAGAGCCCCGAGCACCCCACAGGGCCATGGATCAGCTGAACCACCCGGCACCGCACCCAGCGGGCAGCCCAGTAACAGCAGAGATCCACTCCCGGCCCGGACGCCGCCACCAGGCACTTCACCTCCCCCAGACGCAACACCAGCCAGAGGGTCAGCAGAGTCTGCCACCCCTGTTTTAGCAGATAGCCGATGCCGGACTCCCGCCCCTTCAATATGTGGGGCAGCCAAAGAGGATGATGCTGACAACGGGACCAGGAGCCGGGATCCTGGGTCAGCACATGGCATGTGAGCCCGGGCATCCGTTTGGCCAACTCATCGAGCAGCACTTCGGTCGCAACCTTGGAGCCCCCGCGAAACGGGATGGGATCCACAACGATGATCTTTCCAAACACCGGCTCAGTTTGCATGCTCATCTTGCTGCTCCCTTACTCTGGCACCTTGCGGCGGCCAAACCCCAGTTGCACTTTTTGCGCCACTTTGGCCATCCCACTCGCCAACATATTGCGCCCTCTGGCAAGGAGTCGTTGCCCCGCCCAGTGAATGAGTGTGCGATAGGGCGCGGGGGCCGTTGAATGCCAACGACCAGCCAGCGCGGCGTCCCACACCGCCGTGACCCCGTCAACGTAGCGCGCCACCGTGAACAACTGTGCGGCACGCAACTGAGCGGCCCGCCCCATTTCACATCGGCGCTGCGGATTACTCAATTGCCGCCAGTGATCAGCCATCTCGGCCCAATCCCCCGGGGTTGCCAGCAAACCGGTCACCCCCTCTTCCACAACTTCGGGGATGCCGCCCACTCGGTAGGCACTGACCGGGAGCCCCAACATGCCCGCCTCCGCCAACGTCAGACCAAACACCTCCTCACGGGCTCCGGAGACAAGCAGATCCACCCCGCCCCGCAAGATAGCGGCACTGTCCGGCCGCTCACCCAAAAAGTGGACCCGCTCGGCCACCCCGAGCTCGACAGCCAACGCCATCAATGCTTCCCGCTCCGGACCGCTGCCAATGATCAGCAACTGGGCCTCCTCCCCCGATGCCATCAGGGCAGCCAGCGAGCGGATCAGCAGATCAATCCCCTTGCGTTTGATCAGGGAGCTGACGGTGGCGATGACCATATCCCCCGGGGGCAAGCCCAGCATGCCGACGACCGGCCAGTGAGCACCGCCATTCAGGCGAGCGGCATCCACCCCGTTGGGTACCCGGATCAACCGCTCGGCCGCGCAGCCATCCTGACGCCAACCGGTCAACACCGGCTCGCTCACCCCGATCAGCACGCTTGCCTGATGAACCCGCAGGCTGAATCTGTCTCTTGGCTGGTAACGGGCATGGAGGTGACACACTAGCGGAACCTGCAACGCCCGACAAACACCCGCCAGCCACTGACAAGGGGCCGCGCTGTTGGCATGTACCAGCCCAATCTGCCGTTCGGTGATGAGCTCTCTGGCTCGCCGGGAGAGGCGCCGATGGGCAGCAAGATCAAAGCGGGGCGCCTGCCATCCCAGCAGCAGGCTGAACGGCTCGACCATGGTTTCGACCCCGAGGGTGGCCGCCTCTGCCGCCAGCGTCGGGCTATTGCACCAGAGCAACGGCGTAAACCGGCTGCGATCGAGGTGGGCCAGCAGATCCAGCAGGCAGCGTTCGCTGCCGCGGATCCAGTCCTCTCCGTAGTGAACCAGCAAAACAGGGGTTGCGTTCATCCTCTTGCTCCCGTTGGTGGCACTGCTGGCAACCGGGTTGCCTCCTGATGATCCTCAGCGGTGGCCTTCACCTCTGTGGCCGCCTGCTGCACGTACTTGATGGCGGCGACGGCCAGCGCCAATTCCAGATAGATGGGCCAGGTAAACCCCTGGGTCAGGAAGGATCCCGAAATCACAAACCCCACCATGCTGGCCGTCACCCCCTGCATCGCCGTGATCACTGCAGGAGGCATGCCAGCGAGCTGGCAACGCCAGCAACTGCGCAGGGTCACCGTCACCATGCCGATAAACAGCGCCAACCCGACAAAGCCGGTTTCAGCCAGCACCCCGAACCAGGTGGAGTGCACCGCATGATTGAGTCCATCCCAATGGGGGCTGTAGAAGAAATAGTTGTAATAGAAATTGGACAAGCCCACCCCCACCAGCGGATGGCCCAACGCCATGCCCCAGGCCGCTTGCCAGGCGTAGATCCGCCCCATGGCCGAGGCATCGACACCGCTCTCGGCGGCGCCACCAGATGCCCGGTCGCTGATCCCGGCGGCGGCAAACAGCACCACCAGCGCGACCATCCCCAGCGAGATCAACAGGGTTTTCGACTTCACCCGCTGCCAGGCAAACAGGCCACCAACGGCGCAGATACCCAGCAGACCACCGCGGCTCTGGGTGGCGATAATGGCTGCGGCGGTCAGCGCAAAGCCAAGCCCCCCCAGCAAACGCCCCCCCACCCCATTGCCCTGATTGAGCAGCAAGCTCAATGAAAAGCCGGCAGGAAAGAGCAGCACCAGAGCCAGATCGTTGGGATCCCCCAGCACAGAGCCCAGCTCGCGCCCTATGGTCACCCGGGTGCCCTCCACCAGCCCGATCCCGCTCGCCTTGTTGTAGAGGGCCACCAGCGCCACCAGACAGCCCGCTACCACGAAGGTACGCACCGCCAGCGCAAAATCCCCCGGAGTGCGCACCAGCCAGGCGGTGGCCAGGGTCATCAGATAGATCTTGCTGTAACTGCCGGTCCAGGTGGCGATCGCCTCGCCCCGGTTGCTGGCAAACAGCACACCGATGGAGACCATCACAAAGAAGGCCGTCAGCCAGCTCAGGGCTGGACTCCAGTAGGGCTTGATCCGACCGGTCAGCAAAATGTGCCAGACCAGTGCGCCGATGGCGGCCAGCGAGAAGAGCAGCGGGATCTTGAGGGGATAGAGCTGGGAGAACACCTCATGCAGCCGAAAAAAGGAGAAAGTGACAAACCCCAGCACCATTAAGAAGGGCCAGCGCAGGGCAAACCAGATGGCGGGAATGGCAAGGCCGAGCACCGGTAGCAGCAAGGGATGGGGCAGCCGCCACCAGATCAGGGCCAGCACCAGACAGATGGCGCTTGCCCAGATGGCTGGCGTTAGACGAGCCATGATCCTGCCCACCATTGGCCGAGCCAGACCATCGCCAGCGCCCCGAGCGAACTGGCCCAGAGGGTCGAGAGGCGATACGGCAGCGGCAGCAACCGCTGGCTCACCAGATAAAAGGCCAGCGCCCGTACCAGATAGACCAGCAGCAGAGTCCAGATCACCCCGGCGACCCCGAAGGGGGGGATGGCGAGCAGAAAGCCTGCGACCCCAAGAGCGCTGCAGCCCAGATTGATCACCATCTGGGCATTGCTCTTCTCGCCGCTAAAGCAGCCGACATTGAGCAAGTCCGAAACATTTCGCACCGCCATACCCAGCACCAGCAGCGGAATATAGGCAATCGCCCCGTGATAGCTCTCCGGGGTCAGCCAGCGAATGAGCAAGGGGGCAGTGAGCCCGACAATCCCCGCGGTAACAAACCCCAACACCGACCCCATCACGCTGTAGTGAGCATTGAGTCGCAGTCCATCCGGCTCGCGCAACAGCATGAAACGGCGGGGATACCACCAGAGGGCAAAGGGTTGCAGCAGAAGTCCCACTGCCAGCGCCAGCTTGCCCGCCACCGCGTAGTAGGCAAGCAGCGCCTCACCCACCACATCGGCCAGCAGCCAGCGATCCAGTCCGCTCAGGGCAAAGCCTGCCAGCCCGCTCACCACCAGGGGCAATCCATAGCGCAGCAGCGGCCGATAGTGCTGCCAGTCAAAGCGGATCCCGCTATCTCGCCATTGCCAGAGGCTCAGCAGCAGCGCCAGTGCAACGCAGGTCAGGGTGCCGGAGGCCAGCACCCCGCTCACGCCCCAGCCGAGCCAGAGCCACCAGCCGGTCAGCAGGGACTGGATCACCGCCTTGCCTGCGGTCGCCACGAAAAAGAGCTGCGCCTGATTGCGCATGCGCAGCCATGCCAGCGGCACGCCGATCACCCCTTCAAACGGCAGGGCGCAGAGCACCCAGCGCACATCCGCAAGGCGGGTTTCAACCGGCAGCCAGGCTTGCACCACAGGTGCCAACAGCCAGAGCAGCACCAGACTGGCCAGGGCGATCAGCCAGACCAGCCCAAACATGCGGGCCACCACCTGCTGACGCTCCTGCTCATCTTTCGCCAGTCCGGCAAAGCGGTAGAGGGCATCCACCAGCCCGAAGCCAAGGATCAGGGAGCCCAAATTGATGAGGGTCAACAGCACCTCCAACTGACCGTATTCACGAGGCAGCAGCTGATGGGTCAGCACCGGCAGCATCAGCAGGGAGATCCCCTTCATCAAGAGCAAGCCGCCGGCGTAATAGAGCATGGCAATCTGGTTCACACCAAGTTTCATAGGGCCTCCCAGCCACCCGAAGCATCCTGCTCCGGGTCAGCTACCGCTAATGCAAAGCCCACGCCACTCACTCCCGCCCAGAGACGATAGCTCCTCTGCGCGGCTTAACCGGCCTAAGCAAGCCCAGAATGAGACTGGCATTTGCGTTTTGCACAACACTGGCTGCAAATTGCACCGACCGGCGCAATCTGCCCCTCCTCTTAGCCCCATTTGGCCCGATCTAGCTGGGGCCGTCCTGTTGGCCCGATCCCTGCTTTCTGCATAGCGAGCAACGGACTGCACCAGAGGGAGAGGTCGCCATGAACACCATCAACCTGCACCGGATGAAAAGCTGGGCCAAACAGGGGGAAACGCCACTGGCCCGCCGGGTATGGCGACTGGCCAAAAGTGCCCGCCACTGGTCATGCCCAGTGATACCTCCCCTGCATCGGCTGCTTTATCGGCTCTATCTGCTGGGCAGCAACGCGCTGGCGACCCTGACCCGCACCCTCTGGTGGACACCCTTGTTTCAATCTCGCCTGACGGCCCCCGCCCCGCGCCTCTACCTCTATGGCGGCATCCCCTATATCAGCGGTCCGGTCACCATCGAGATCGGCGCCGACTGCCGCCTCAGCGCCGCCATGACCATCAGCGGCCGGGCATCGAGCCAGACACCAAGGCTGGTGATTGGCCGCAATGTCGGGATTGGCTGGCAGACCACCCTGGCGGTGGGCAGCAAGATAGTGCTGGGGGATAACGTCAGAATTGCTGGCCGTGCCTTTCTGGCGGGCTACCCGGGGCACCCGGTCAACGCCCGCGATCGCGCCCTTGGCAAACCGGATCGCGATGAACAGGTGGGGGCCATCGTGCTGGAGCAGGATGTCTGGCTTGGCACCGGGGTGATGGTGATGGCCGGTGTCACCATAGGTGCCGGCACCATTGTCGCCGCAGGCAGCGTCGTCACCCGGGATCTGCCCGCAGGTGTGCTGGCAGCGGGGGTACCGGCCACAGTACTGCGTCCCTTGCAACCACAGGATCACAGCGACCCCGCACACGCTTCGGAGACCTTTGCATGAAACCACACTCACTGCCGCAACTGGTGGTACTGGGCGAGGATTGGGGCCAGCACCCCTCCAGTACCCAACACCTGATCAAACGTCTGTTGCCCGATTATCAAGTGCTCTGGGTCAACTCTATCGGCATGCGCTGCCCCCGTTTTACCCTTCATGATCTCACCCGCATCGTCCGCAAACTGGGGGCCGTGCTGCGCGGCGCGCGCCATGCTGGCGGCCAGTCGGTTGCGCCATCAGAGGTCAGCAGCCCCCGGGTTCTGCCGCCGCTCGCCTTGCCGCTGCCGGGCAGTCGGCTGGCGGGCAAGATCAATGGCCACTGGCTGGCGGCGCAGATCCGGCGCCAGTTGCCCGAGCTGGATCGCCCCTTGCTCTGGATCTCCCTGCCCAGCGCCGTCGATCTGATTGGCAAGCTCGAAGAGCGGGCGGTGATCTACTACTGCGGCGATGACTTCTCGGCGCTGGCCGGGGTGGATCATCAGGCCATCGCTCACTGCGAGGCCCGACTGGTGGAAAAAGCCGATCTCATTCTGGCCGCCAGCCCCGCGCTGGCCAGCCGCTTTCCCCCCCATAAAACCCGGCTGCTCAGCCACGGCGTGGATCTCGAGCTGTTTATGCCCCCCAGAGAGCGTCCAGCGGATCTCCCCTCCGGCCGTCCCATTGCCGGATTTTACGGCAGCCTGAGCGACTGGATTGATATTCCCCTGCTGGCAGAGACGGCGGCCGCCCTGCCCCACTGGGATCTGGTGCTGATTGGCCCGGTCCAGACCGATATCTCCCCCCTCAAGGGGCTCCCCAATATCCATCTGCTGGGGCCCCGTCCCCATCACACGCTGGCGGCCTATGCCCAGCACTGGCAGGTGAGTCTGCTGCCCTTTGTTGACAACGCCCAGATCCGTGCTTGCAATCCGTTGAAATTGCGCGAGTATCTGGCCGTAGGGCGCCCCATCGTCAGCACCGATTTTCCGGCCCTCGATGGCTATCGGGATCAGATCCAGCTCCCCTACGATGGGGAGAGCCTGGCCGAGGCCATCAACCGGGCCGCCTTTGATCAACCCAATCCGGGCTGGTTTCAGGAGAGTGGCTGGGAGGGGCTCACCCGCAGCGAAGGGCGCCACACGCGCCAACAGCAGGTGGCCCTGCAAAGCTGGGATCACAAGGCTGCCGAGCTGAACAACTGGTTGAAGGGGCTACCCGGATGAGCAGAGGGCTCTGGCTGGTTATCCTGCTCTGCGCCAATGCAGCGATGGGCGCTACTCGGCTGGAGGGGCAGACCCCGCTGCCCCTGACAAGTAACCAGACACCCCAGCGGCTCGATCTGAGCTCCCACAGCTGGCCGGTGGGCAGCGATGATGAACTGGTGATCGAGGGCCATAACCCCAGCGCCCGCCCGCAAACCCTGATCCTGCGTATCGACGATGAGGCCTCGGTCAACTACCGCAGCCGGGTCAATCTGGAGCGGATTGTCGCACCCGGCCCCTTCACCCAGCGCTTTGCCTTGAGCGAGTGGCGCACCAGCCAACCCAGAGCGCTGGCGTTGGACAAACTCACCAAGCTCTATCTCTTTATGGCCGATAACGCCCCCTCCATGACCATTCACCGCTGGTACTGGGTGCCCGGTCTGACCCTGCCTAAGGGCACCATTGCGCTGGATCTGGGGGCCTCCACCGCCCCCCGCTTTACCGGCTTTGAGCCCCTGAGCCCGGGGGATCCCCGGCTGATTGGCCATCCCACCCCCATCTTGCGCCCCTCCGGCGATGCCCTTGTGCGCGATGGGCTGCGCAATCTGGATGGCGTACGGCTGGAGGTCGCCAAGGGGCGCTACCAGCTCACCCTCTGGCTGGATGACCCAGGTGAATGGGAGTACCTGCCCCATCCCTTCGAGCGCAGCGTGCTGGTCAATGGCGAGCCCATCTGGGCCGAACAGTGGCAACCACAGGAGTGGCTCACGCAGCGCTATCTGGCGGGACAATCCCGCGAGGCACTGCCAAATCCGGATCCCTGGCAGCTGTTCGGGGCGCGTCAAGGCGGCCCGGTCCATGTCACCCTGAACCACCGCGGCGGCCCGCTCACTATCACATTGGTGGGTCACTCACCGGATGCCAAATACCTGGCGGGGCTGCTGCTTGCCCCCTATCCGGCCAGCACCAGCAAAGAGGCTCTCCCGAATAGTGGAAAAGATCTCGCCGTATTGGCCGACGCTACCGCCATCGTACTGACCAAGCAGCGCCAGCTGTTTTTGGAAAAGTGGACTCTGGCCCCCTATTCCCCAACCCCAGCTTCGCAGCAGCTGAGTCTCACGCCGATTACGGATGCCGCCCCAACCCTGCAGATCGCCCCGCTATCTGCAGCCGATGCGTTGCAGCAAGCTGCGCAACCGGTGCTGGCCGCCCGTGGCAGCCAGCTGTTGCTGGAGTTTGCCATCCACGCCGCCACCGACGATCCGGCCCCCTTGCTGGTGATCCAGCCCCCCGAACAGGCAGGATCGCCGCTGGCGCTGACCCCCTATTACGGCAAGTGGCATCTGGTTCGCCCGCAGGCGAGCGGCACCCTGCTAGCCCCCTCGGATCAGGAGCTGGTCGAGGGGATCGCCGGACTCACCCTGCTGGCAGGCGTACCTCGGCGTCTGGTACTGCAGATCACCGTCCCACGCGATGCGCCTGCGGGGCGCTATCTGGGCAATATTCAGCTGCTGAGCCAGCAGCAACTGGTGCAGTTACCGCTGACTATCGAGGTGCTGCCGCTGACTCTGCCCGCGGCCAGCAAGCCGGTCGGCATCTATGTCGAAGCCCCCCCGTATCTGAATTGGCTGAACCCCGACCCCGAGGCGCTAAAGCAGCAGATCGCAGAGGCCAGTCGCTGCGATCTGGAGCGGCTCGCCAAACTCGGGATCAGCGGCCTTTCACCCGCCCTGCCACAGGATGAGGCGGGGATGCGGGAGATCATGGGAGAGGCGGCCGGGCTCGGCTTTGTGCCGCCCCTGCTGGCCTATACCCCGCTCAAGCGCTGGGGGAGTGACCCTGCCAGCCAGCTTGATCAGTGGCAGGCGCGGCAACAGGCACTGACCGCCAGCGGCTCGCCCCCGCTGGCATGGAGCCTGTTTGATGAGCCGGATCTCGCCACCCTGCCCGCCATCACCAGCCTGGCGCGGGAGATGAAACGGCGGGATCCGGCGGTGATCCGCGCAGGCCACTTCAATCATCCGGGTCAAGTTGGTCTGCTGGCAGAGGTGGAGATTGCCCTGATCAACGCAGGTTTTGGCGCCGACAAGGCCGATGTGGCCCGGGTGCGCCAACACAAGGTCACCACCTGGTTTTACAATCTGGGCACCCCGAGAGCCGCCGGGTTCTATCTGTGGCAAAGCGGCGCCGAGGGCTATTTGCAGTGGCATGGCCGCATGCCCACCGCCCTGCCCTATGACCCCACCGATGGGCGGGAGAGCGACTTTATGCTGCTCGGCCCGCAAGCCTGCGAGGCGCACCGCCTCTCTCACGATCTGTTGCTGTTGCAGCAAGCCATCGAAGATCTGCGCTGGCTCGCCTGGCTGGAGCAGGAGGCCCGCTATCAGGTGGAAGCCGCCCTGCTGCTGGAGCGTCTGCGGGATCAGCTGCCGACCCGCTGGCAGGTGGCAGAGCAACAGCCCTCTGCCGCCTGGATCCAGTGGCGCCGCGAGATTGAACAACTGGCCAAGGGATTGAAAACATTGCAAACTGGTGCCAACTCATCCTCCTGAAGTGACTGCGTATGGCCAACCAGACTCCCCGCTCCACAGCCAAAGACAGCGCCCTGCGCCGCCTGTTGCCTCTGATGCTGCCATTGCTGATCCTCACCGGTTGCGCCCGTCAGGAGCCGGTCAATGAGACCCTGCCGATCCTCAACCAGTTGCGGGAACAGCAAATGGCCGAACAGCCCCAGCTGCAACTGCAGTACCAGCAAGCGGAGACGCAACTGCCAGCGGATCAGGAGCAGCAGTTGCATCAGTTTTTGGGACGCAAGGATCCGGCCCGAATTGCGCTGGTAAGCGGCCCCGGGCTGCAAACCGACATGCTGGAGAGTGCGCGGATGGCGAGCGTGCGGCTGACCGCACTCACCCGTTTGCTGGGCTCTCGCGCCATTGAGCTGGAACCCCGCTATGACCCCATGCTGGCCCCCAATACCTTGCTGATCCGCATTCTGCCAAACGGTGAACCGGGGGCGGTCACCCCAGCGGCGGCGCAATAAGGTCAATGCAAGAAGTCGGCAAGGCCACCCGATAGAGGGGATAAGGTGCCAGCCCCCACAATTTGCGCCAACCCTGGGTCAGACGGTAAGAGAGCAGCGGCGGACTCTGGTGCAGCTCGCCTAAAAACATCACCCCCTGACTCATCCCTTCACCAGCCAGCGTCACTGACATCGCCTCCCGATCCGGCGCCACCAGCATGGCCTGCAGCAGGCCGTCACAGCGGGGATGGGCCAGCTGATAGCTGACATAGGTGCCGCCCAATACTGGCGTAGCCACCCGCAAGCGCCAGCCCAACTGGACCAGCTCCATCAGCATGGGCTTGGCCCCCTCGTTAACTGCCCGGTTCTGATAACGCCAGCCCATGGCGGCAGCACTGAGCAGCGCCACCAGCAACAGCAGCAGATATCCCCTAGATAGACGCATCATGGCGCCCCCTTAGAAACAGGATGGTCATCACCAGCAGCATCATATTGACCACCCGGCTCTGATAACGCCACCAACCGCAGATATCCCTTAGACAGACCCATCACGGCGCCCCCGGATAAAGAGGATGGTCATCACCAGCAACATGATGGCCCACTGGTAGAGCTGGGCCAGCGAGCCGGTATGCAGCCAGCCATACCAGCGCAGATCCAGGCTCATCAGCACCAACCGCAGCTGATTGGCCCCGATATAGAGCAGGCAAACCAGCAGCAACATGGGCCACTGCCGGTAGAGGGGCCGATCCGGCGCCAGCCAGCAGCAGGAGACCAGCCAGGAGAGCACCACCAGATAGAGTTGAGAAAACGAGGAGCACCCCTTGAGCACAATCAGCGCATGGCCCCCCAACCGCTCGATGCGATTGCCATCAAGGCGAGTCTCCCAGCCCAGCAGTTGCAACCACTGGCCCACCCCCCAGGCATCGAGCGCCAGCACGGGGCCGGAGAGCAGGGCAAACACCTGCTGCCCCCACAACACCGCCACGGTAAAGGCGAGCACAATCTGCAACACCGCCCGCTCATCGCCACTCTGATGACGGCGCCATAGCGAGGCCACCAGCAACAGACAAGCCAGCGCCTTGCAACTGGCGCTGGGGATCAGGATCAGCAGGATAAAGAGGGCGAGCGCCAGTGGATGCGGGCGCCAGCTCGGTGCAACCCGCGATGCAATTTGCCACCAGATAGCAATCAGCAACACCACCAGCAGGTTGAAGTGACCCATATTGAGCCACACCATGCCCCACTGATTGGCCAAACCAAGTAGCAGCCAGTTGGGTGCCCACTGCCAGGGACGGATCTCCATCGCAACTCCTGCCGGTTATCAGCGCTTTTGACCCCTGTCGCAAGTTCTCGCAAGTTCCATGCCTGCCCGCTCTCACCCGGACCAAGCCAAGTCAGAGGATGCAACAAAGCTGGCACGCTTTATTCATTCCCCCTGCTGGCACTAGCGCCAGGGAGAAGGAGTGAGCAATGAAACTCAAACCGTTGGCAGGGCTGCTGGGGATGTTGTTGGTAACCTCCCCCGCATACGCCTTGACCGAAGTCGATACCGAACTGCAACTGCTGATGGATGTGTCGGGCAGCGTCAGTTCATCGGAATTCAATCTGCAATTACAGGGGTATGTGGACGCCTTTTACAGTCAGGATGTACAAAGCGCCATCCTCGACACCAGTGGCGGCAAACTCGGGTCCATCGCCGTACAGATGATCATGTGGAGCAGCAGCAACCAGCAGAGCGTGATGACCGACTGGTTCCACCTCTACGACATGACCTCCATCAACAACTTCGCCGCCACCCTGGATGCCCTGGTTCGCCCCTATGCGGGGATGACGGCCCCCGGTTCGGCCATGGCCTTTGGTGCCCAGCAGTTTGATACCAACAACTTCACCGCCGCCCGCCAGGTGATGGATGTGTCCGGTGACGGGATCCAGAACAACGGGCTGGATACCTCTACCGTGCGGGATCAACTGCTCGCCTCCGGCATCGACACCATCAACGGCATCACCATAGGTCAGGACTATGCCGATGGGGTGCTGCAAGAGTGGTATGTGGAGAACGTGGCAGGCGGTCAGGATGCATTTGTGATCAATGCCACCACCTTCGCCGACTTTGGCAATGCGCTGGAGCTCAAACTGGCAGCCGAAATTGAAGGGGGCATTATTCCGGAAGGGGCACTGGCCGCCCCCATCGAGGAGATCCCGCTGGCCGCCCAGCTGCTGCTCGGTATGCCGCTACTGCTGGCCTGGCGCTATCAGCGCCGTAACCAAGGACGCCTGCAGCCCGCCAACGGGCAACTGGCACCCGCCATCGGCTGATTTCTCACCCCGTGTGTCGCGATTAGGGAGCCATGGCTCCCTGATTTTTTTGTGGCGGTGATGACCTGAATACAGCGCGAAAAGGCTAGTCGCCCTGACGAAATTCGCCCGATTGACCAATATGCCAGGTCTGACCATATGGATGCTGCGCCGCTTGTTCTTCTGAGGGCAACAACGATAACGCCTCTAGAGTGGATGCGATAAGTTCACTCTTGCCCAGCGCCTGGCGTAGAGAGAGCGCCTCTGACAACACGGCGCGAGCGTTGTCATAAGCACCGGTCTGTGCGAGAGCCTTGCCCAGATGATGCAGTGCGAAATGCCGCATAAGGGATTTTGGTTGCAACCGACAAACTACTTGGGTGGCCAAGCTGACAGCTTCATCTGCACGATCGAGCCGCAGCAAAACCTGCACCAGGCGTAGTTCTGAGCTAACGCGAGCAACATCGTCCTCTGAAACCATCTGCGCGGAGATCACCTCTCGGAGAATGGCTTCGGCCTGCGCGGCTCGTCCCACACATAGCAACATAAAGGCGGCAGCGCTCCGAGCTCTTGAAGCATCTTGTGATAATGCAGCACAGGGATGTAGGGCGAGGGACTGATTGGCAACAGCCTGCATGGCTATTGGGTCTACCGCTTCGGGGAGCAGATAGGGAGCGCACAAGCGGTATTCCGTACCAGTGCCTGCGACGCATAACGTGTAGTCATCAGTGAGCGCCATGGGTTGATTCATCAATCCTCACGTTTGAAATAAGCTGCCTTGCAGCATTCGATATTTTCCGGAAGCAAGGGCTGTAGGTTCGATTAGCGCAGCGTAATCGGACGTTCGCGGTCTTTTTGCAATATTTCTCTTAAACTAACCAAACCCTCCCAGCTTGCCACTTCGTCCCTCCCCAAAAACACTTACTCTCGAACTGGCTCCGGTCGTGACGTTATTGCCATATTGACATGTAATTTCACCACTCTTAAACAGTTTGTTATGTGAATTTAAACCCATATGCTTTGATCGAAATATCCTTAATTTTACTTTCACCGATACATCTTTTTAAATTTGAGTACACTTTTAGTGCTTCACTATAAAATTGCTCATGTTCAGGATCATCAGAAGCACAATCGACAGCCTTTGCAAAACATTTGGTGGCAGAGAACAGCTTGGAAATACAGATAATCATCAACATATGCTTCAAAGCTAGGCTTTCGTTACGAGTGTCCGGTAATGGGATAACTGCAAACTCACCTTTATGATTCAAGGCAGACCTTGTCTCATCTGCTACCTGTTGTAACGTAGGGTGCTTCATTTTGCACAATAGCTTGTAGTTGTGATAACACATTTTCCAAGCCGTATTAAATTCATCATCATTTGGAAATTCATCCGGAATGTTCCCGTATAAATCTTTGTATGATGCCATTTTGCAAAGTTTTTGAGCCCCCCAAGGAACATCACCATTCTTGTTAAGTAGAACTTCATCAGCCAAGTCTTGACACTCAACAAGGCAATTAACAACAAGTGCATTTTCATAAAGTGAAGCAGCGACACATGCAGCTTGGTAAGGATAACCCCAATTAATCAATAACCACGCACCTCTAAAATCACTCATGGTACGCTTCAAAAATGCAGCAGAAAGCTTGATGGATTTTGAACCTGAGTTTTTACCTTTGAGAAATGGAGCTTTAATTGCTAAGTTCATACAATCTTCAGCTAAAGAACCCCAAGGCTTTAAGTCTTCAAAACTTCGGTCTATTGCACCGACTTCGAGGCGAGCCAAATAGTTCCAATAGTGATCTTGCCAGTTGTCTTCAGAAATCATTTTTCAATCACTTACGTAGGATTCCAATAATTCACATAACAGTAATTAGATGGAAAGCGCTATTAATGTGTTAGTAACGCCTTCCATCTAACTCCGCCCTACCACTCGTCATCACAACCAATAGATAATATTAAAATCACTGTATTACCAACCAGCGACTGATTTGTGAGTCCATTATCAATAGGCCTGAGTCGGCTCCACTTGTACCACTGGGTAAAACTACCGTCAAGAAACGAAAATAGAAAATGAATCCTTTCTCCTGTTTTACCGGCTTGCCATGATTCCTACTCCGCCAAATGCACGATATAAAAAAGGCCTTATCACAAGGCCTTTTCAGAAATATTCAGATTCCGTCTGATAGCCAGCTTTTGTGGCAATCACCCCGGCTCTGGTGACAAGGGCAATACCTGCCCATCCAGCGCCTGATCACTATTGGATGGATAGTCCGGCACCGGCTCGCAGTAGGGAATGCGGCTGAGCACCGGCGCCTTGACCAGGGCGGCCAGTTGATCGGAGCGACGCAGGCTGGCATCCGCCAGTTCCGCCACCAGTGCCAGACCGCAGCCCAGCCCCAGTCCGCCGACAATTCCCGCCAGCAGAAACAGCCAGAGCGGGTAGTTGCTCGGCTTGCTGGGGGCAAAGGGTTTGTCGATCACCTTGATCCGCTCCCCCTGCTCGAAGTTGCCCAGATCGCCGGTCACCTTGGCCTTCTCATAGCGCAGCAGCAAATCCTGATAGAGGGTGCGTTTGACCGCCAGATCCCGCTCCAGCTCGGCGAGCTGGCGCTCGGTATCCCCCTGGGAGTCGACCACCTTGTCCAGCCCATCGAGCTGGTTCTTCAGGCCGGCGGCGTTTTGCTCCGCCTCCGTCAGCTGCGTCTGGGCCAATTGCCACTCGGGCCCGCGCGCCATATCCGGTTGGGATTTGAGCTGCTCGAACTCCTGCTGCAACTGATCAATCTGATAGCGCAGACTCTGCACCTTGCTGTGCTCGTCGCTGTAGCGGGCCCGCAGCAACACCAGCTCGGTGCGCATCAGTTGCAGCTTCTCATCCAGTTGGCGGGCCAGCTGGCTCTCTTGCCCCAGCGATAGCTGATCGACCCGGGCCTTGGCCTGCTGCAGGGTGATCAGGCTCTCGGCATAACGCTCCTGCAAGCCATAGAGACGGGCGACGTTGGTACTCTGCTGCTGGGGCAAGGCGCTGGCATGCTCCCGTTTGAAGTCGGCGAGCAGCTGCTCGGCCGCTTGCAGTTCGCTGCGGCGGCTGTCGAGCTGGCTTTGCAGGAAACGTTCGGACGATTCCGCCGACTGGCGCCCCTTGCTGAGCAGGTTGAAGAAAAAGCGCCGAGAAATGGCTTCGAGCAAACCGGCGCTGTTGGCTGCCGAATCCGCCTTGACCTTTATCTCGATCACCTCATCGCCGATCAGCCGCAGCGAGACGGCACTCGAGAGCCAATCCATGATGGCATCGCGCTGGGCAGGCGGGGTCTCGTCATTGACCAGACCGCGATCCCGCGCTACCCCATCCAGCACATAACGGCTGCGCAGCAGGGCTTCGAGCACCGCAAAGCGATCCTTGAGACTCTCCTGAGTGATCAGATCCTTGAGGGTCGGGGTCTGGTTGGCATCTTGGGGCACCATAAAGGTGGTGCGGCTCTCATACTCCTTGGGGGTGAGCAGACCGACCGTCACGCCCACCAGCGGCATCACCAGCACCGGGATCACCAGCAGATAGCGACGGCGCCAGGCGGCAAAGAGAATGATGTAGAGGTTGTAATAGAACTGGACAGGCATGGCATCAATCCCTGAGAAAGGCCCTCCCCCGCACGATGCAAAGGCAGTGCCACCAGAGGAGCTGATCGCCTCTGTGGGCAGATCGCAAGAGTGGTACAAGATTCGCATTCTCCCGCTATCCGGGGTGTCACCCCTTCCCTTGCCGGAGCGCGAACCATGTTGTCATCAACCCCGTCGCACAAACCCCATCCCCGCAGGGGCGCCAGCGCCCAGTCCGTCGTGCAACCTGCTGTTCAACCTGTCGTACAAATCGTGCAGCACCTGCAGCCCGGCGGGCTGGAGACCATGGTGCTCAACCTCACGCAGGCGAGCCCTGCCGAGCAACCGGTGCATATCATCTCCCTCGAAGGGCACAAAGCGGATGTGCTAAGGGCGTGGCCTGCCCTGTATCCCTTCGCGGGCCACATTCACTGTCTGGAAAAGCCCGCAGGCTGGTCGCTGGCGACCCTCTGGCGGCTCACCCGATTGCTGCGCCAACTCAAGCCAGCCGCGGTACATACCCACCATCTTGGGCCCATGCTCTATGGCGGGCTGGCCAGTCGGCTGGCCCGGGTGCCCACCCTGGTACACACAGAGCACGATGCCTGGTATCTCGATGATCCCCATCAGCGCACGCTGGCCCTGTGGGGACTGCGCGCCTTCAAACCCATTCTGGTGGCCGATGCCACGCCGGTGGCCAACCAGCTGCTGGCCAAGCTGGGCCAACTGTCGCCAACCGTGATCCCCAACGGCATCGATGAGCGGCGCTTTGCCCCGGGCGCCGCCGCCCTCGCCCGTCAGGAGATGGGATTGCCGCAAGGGGTCAAGTTGATTGGCTGCGCCGCCCGCCTTGAGTCGGTCAAGGGACATACCTTGCTGCTGGAGGCGGTTCGCACCCTGCCGGAGGAGGTGCATCTTGCGTTGGCAGGGGTCGGCAGTTTGCAAAATGCGTTGCAACAACAGTGTCAGCAACTGGGGATCGCCCATCGGGTCCATTTTCTGGGGCTGGTCGAAAACATGCCGCGCTTCTATCAGGGGCTGGATCTCTTCTGCCTCCCCTCACTGGCGGAGGGGATGCCGCTTTGTGTGCTGGAAGCGCAGGCCTGCGGGGTGCCGGTGGTGATGAGCGATGTGGGGGCGGCCAGAGAGATCGTCTGTCAGGCCAGCGGCCATATCCTGTCGGAGCGGGATCCCGGCCGCCTTGCCCAGCTTCTGGCACAAGGGTTGCTGCACTGCCATAGCCTGCGTGCCGTCACCCGTGAGTTTGTGTGCCAGCAAAGCAGCTTGAGCCGGATGGCTCAGGCCTATCAGCAGCTTTACAGCCGCTGATCAAGCGACCCGATGACCAGAGGAGCATCCCATGGAATGGATCATGATCGTGTTCTGGCTGTGTGCTGTACTGGTGGTCTACCACCATGTCGGCTATCCCCTGCTACTCAAATTCGGTGGTCGGCAGGCACGCAAGGTAGCCAATCCGCCCCGCCCCCTGGCTCGGGGATTCAAAACAGACGCCACCGATGAGGCGCTGCCGACCATCACCCTGCTGATGCCAGTCTACAACGAGGCGGCGACCATCGCGGCCAAGCTGCAAAACCTCGCCAGCCTCGATTACCCCGCCGACAAGCTGTGGGTGCATGTGCATTTCGACGGCTGCAGCGACAACAGCTACCCCATTGCGCTGAGCCAGCTCGGAGATCCCGCCCTGCAGCAGTTGCAGATCAGGCTGTTTGATCACCCCCGCAATCGCGGCAAGGTCGCCGTGCTCAACGAGGCCATGACCCGGGTGCACAGCGATCTGGTAGCCCTCACCGATGTCTCGGCCCTGCTGCCCATCGACAGCCTGCTGCTGGCTGTCGCCCATTTTGCCGATCCCAAGGTAGGGGTGGTCGGGGAAGCATACCGCTTCTGGCAACCGGGCTCCCGGGGCGAGGAGAGTTACTGGCACTATCAAAGCCAGATCAAACTCTGCGAATCGGCCCTTGGCGGCATGCTGGGGGCCCACGGGGCCTTCTACATGATGCGCCGGGAGTGCCTCACCCCGCTGGCCGCCGATACCATCAACGACGATTTCATCCTGCCGATGCAGGCCATCGCCAAGGGGTATCGCGCGGTCTATGACAATCGCTGCGCCGCACTGGAGCTGGAAGTTTCCAATGCCGCGCTGGAAGCGACACGGCGCAAGCGGATCGGGGCAGGCAATACCCAGCAGCTGTTGCGGTTGCTGCCCCTGCTGCACCCCAAGTTCGGCTGGGTTGCCTTCAACTTTGCCAGTGGCAAGGGGCTGCGGGTGTTGATGCCGCTCTGCCTGACCCTGCTGTGGCTCTGCGCCATCCCGCTGGCTACCCAATCCCTGCTGTTTCAGCTACTGCTGGGGCTGCAACTGCTGGGGTATCTGCTGGTCATCTTGATCCAGCTGACCCCTGTCCACCCCTGGCCCAATCTGTTTCGCAAAATCCACTATCTAGTGCTCGGACACTGGTACAACGGCATGGGCACCCTGCGCTACTGCCTGCGCGCCCCCATACGTTTCATGTCACAGGAGAAAGCCGTATGACACACCCCATTCCAAGATTGACCCTGGTGGTCAAACGCAGCATGGATCTGCTCGGTGCCACTCTTGGCCTGCTGTTGACGCTGCCGCTGTGGCCGCTGATCATGCTGGCCATCCGGCTCGATAGCCCGGGGCCTGTGTTCTTTCGTCAGCTACGGATCGGGCGCAGCCACGCCACCCATACCGAGCTCTTTTTCATGATCAAGTTTCGCACCATGCGCGCCGACGCCGAGGCGGCCACCGGGCCGGTCTGGTGTGGCAAGGGGGACAGCCGGATCACCCGCAGCGGCGACTTTCTGCGCAAAACCCGGCTCGATGAGCTGCCGCAGTTTATCAATGTGCTCAAGGGGGAGATGTCGCTGATCGGCCCCCGTCCGGAGCGACCTGGGATCGCCAACCGGCTGGAAGATGCGGTGCCGTACTTTATCGAACGCACCTATGAAGTGGCCCCCGGTATTACCGGTCTGGCGCAGGTCAATCAGGGTTACGACGAGTCGCTGGATGATGTGCGCAGCAAGCTTGCGTTTGATCTGGCCTACTCGGTTGCCCTGCTCCACCCCTGGCGCTGGCTGGTGCAGGATGTGCATATCATCGGCAAGACGATCGCCATCATGGTCGGCAAGAAGGGGCGCTAATCCCGCCGCACCAACCTCAACCACATCTCAACACCCATCAGGCCATTGCCACTGCAATGGCCCTTTTTATGGCGCATCCTTGTGGCAAATCAACGGTGATCACTGAGAAGTCAGCGATCTGATCGCCATCATCTGGCCCCATCCATCTGCAAGCCATAATGCCAGATTAACCAACCGCAGAAACCCAAGCGTTGCGTGATCACAGAAGCAATCCGCCCCCTGCAACCCCTAACACAGGCACATAAAAAAACGAGTGGCCAGCGGCCACTCGTTTTTGGCGGGTTTCCCCTTGGGGATTCAGGCGCCGTAGACAGCCAGAATATCGGTCACTCTGTTGTTGACGCTGTACCCGCGGGCTATGGTGTTGCGGGCCGCCTGACTCATTTTGCTGCGCACCACCCCATCGCTGCGCAGCCAGTAGTTGACCAGCTCCGCCATATCCCGCACATGGCCGGGCTCCACCAGCCAGCCATTGGATTTATGGTCGATCAGATTGACCAGGCCCCCCACCGCAAAGGTACAGACCGGTATGCCGTGAGCCATCGCCTCCAGGGCCACCAGCGGCAACCCTTCAAAGCGGGAGGTGATGCAGAGCAGGTCGATGTTGTGCCACTCATTGGCCATGTTCTGGAAACCATGAAGCTGGACGCGATCACCATACTGCTGCAACAAGCCGCTTTTCATGGGGCCATCCCCGTAGAGATGAAACGCCCCATCCGCGCAGAAGGCGGCCAGCTGGCAGAATGCCTCCGGCCCCTTTTCCGGCGAGAGGCGGCCGACAAAGGCAATCCGGTTGCCAGTTACCGCAGCCGGCGTCGCAGGCATGGGGACAAAGTTGCTGATCACCGTGCTCGGCACAGGCAATTTGCGAGCGATGGGCTCGCTTACTGCAATACACTTCGCAAAACGCGCTGTAGTGCGATCCAGCCAGCTGTAAAACTTCAGCAAACCCTCCCCATCATCTCCACTGTGAAAAGTCGAGACCACCGATTTACCGGTGAACCAGGCTGTCAGCCGCCCCAGCACCCCGGCCTTGTAGCCGTGGGTATGGATCAGCACAGAGGCAGGCTGGCGAGCCAGACGGCGCATAAAATCGCGGCTGTTTTGGCACACCTCGTAAGGCAAACCCTGTTGTTTGAGCAGGGTCGTAAAGGGGGTCATGCCGTGGTTGCTCACCAGCACTATGGTGGGGCGAAATCCCCTGGCCAGCAGATCGTTGGCCAAGTGGATAATGTGAACTTCTATTCCACCGACCTGACGTGCATCGATGGCCAGCCAGATCTGCTGCATGGGTAACATAGTCACCTCCTCCCGTGGCTCCATGCCACCTGAAATGAGGTGTTGCATAGAGCGGGCCAGTCAGGTAAGGAGGGGCAGGATCAGGCGCCGGGACAGGCGACCAACAAGAGGGTCATGTCATCGAGGGCGGCATCATTGATGCGCTCATCAAACCAGCGGGCAATGCGATGAGCCAGTTGCTCAAGACCGGGCCCCGAAGTCAGGCAGATCTCTTTTAGCTGCGACTCCCAGCGCTGGCGCTCTGCGGCATCACGGCTATCGAGCAGACCGTCGGTCCAGAACAGCAGGATCTCGCCGGGCTTGAGCTGACGCTCATTGGTCACGAAGTGGGGATCCGGGCGCAAACCGGGCAAGGGGCCGGTCACGCCGACCTGACGGATGGTGCCGGGCCCAACCAGCCAGGGCGCAGGGTGGCCCGCGCTGGCCCACTGCACCCGCCCCTCGTTGCCGAGCTCAATACAGAGGGTGGTGAGCAGGGTAGCCCCGAGGAGCGGATCACTGTGAACCGCATTGGACAAGATGGTCAGCAAACGGGCGGGGGCGCGCTCCAGATCGTGGGCCGTCAGCAAGCCACGCAGATAACCGGCATAGGCATGGGCAAAAAACTTGGCTTCTGCATCGTGGCCCATCACATCCCCGAGCCACAGCACCCGATCCTTGACCAGCAGAAAATCCCCGCCCCCCACGGTGGCCGCGCGGGTTTGCAGCGCCAGCTGGTATCCCCCTATGGAGGTGGCGGGCAATAACGGGCGCAGCGCCGAGGTCATGCGCTGATCCAGCTGCTCGCCCCATTGCGACTTGAGCTGCTGCGAGCGTTGCAACACCCGCGAAACAGCCAGCAACAGGTCCTGCTTGGTGATGGGCTTGACCAGAAAGTCATCGATCCCCAGCGCCCCCGCCCGACTCTGGGTCCACTGATCCTGATGACCGGTCAGGAAGATAAAGGGCACCCCCTTCATCTTGGGATCCTTCATCAACTGCTGGCGCAGCCCAAAGCCATCGATCCCCTCCATCTCGATATCGGAGAGCACCAGCGCGGGAGGTTGCTTCCCAAGCGCCAGCAGGGCGGCATGGGAGTCGGCATAACTTTCAACCCAGTAGTGCTCATGAAGGTAGGCGGTGAGCAAGGCACGCATCACCTTGTCATCGTCGATCACCGCGAGCACCGGCAGTTGGTTGACCGGGCCCTGCTGGCGAAGGGTCACGCGATTGCGATCACCGTCGCGAGAGAAGTGCACCTCGGCAAACAGTTGGTGCACCAGCGCCAGCCCGTATCCCCCTTCCTGCAGTTCATCGGGTAACGGCGCACTGGCAAGCCCGGGCTGCGGGCCGCCATCATCTTCCAGTATCAGACTCAAACCCGTTTCATCCTCTTTCAGAGTGAGCCAGAGCCGGGTCGCGGGAGGAGCTGTGTGTTTGACGCTATTGGTGGCCAGCTCACTGAAACAGAGCAGCCAGTTGGCTTGATCCTTTGGGGAGACCTGAAACAGGGAGAGTCCCTGCGCCAGCCGGTTGCGCAGTTCGCGTACCGCCTGCAGGGTTGCCGGAGCAGATCGCAACCAGTCATCCATATCGGGCCTCCATCAGCGGGCGATCAGATCCGAAAATTGAGCAAGGCGCTGCGCCGACACCAGCGCTTGAGCCATTCGGTCACCCGGTTACTGGGCAGCCGGTTGAGCTCGCGCAAGATCTCGCTGGCCAGCCCCGGGTTGAGCTTGTCGTTATAGACTGCGCCAATCAGATTGGCCTCGGCACGGGTCAGTTTATCCACCGCACTTTGTACCACGGTCGTCGGGGTCACCCCCGCCAGCACCACCAGCAGCGCCCCTTCACAGGCCCCACACACCTGATCGGCCGGAATATTGCCCCGATTGAGGGCGGTGAGCGGCGAGGTATCGAAGATCACCACATCGTAATGCTCCAGCCAGCGAACCAGCAGCTGACGCAAGGTATCCTTGTTGCGAAAGGCCATCAGATCCTTGCCCGGCGCCGGGAGCAGCGACAACGACCGGCCAGTGGCTACCGGCTCGGGCACATCATTGGGCCCCCAAGCAACCGCCGTGGCGCGGCCGGGATGATAGAGGTTGAGATCCACCAGCAGGGTACGTAGCCCATCCGCCTCCGAGCGCCTTGCCAGCGCATCGCAGATGGAGCTTACCCCCTCTCCCCCTTCTGACGAGGTGACCGCCAGCGAGCGGATCCCCCGGGCGACCGTCGCCGCGTAGAGGGATTCGAGCTCCAGATATTGAATGGGGATGCTCATATCAAAGCGTCCCGACCAGGGCCACCACCGAGATCGTGGTCAGGATGTCGCGCATACCATCCATAAAAATGGCCCAGTTGCTGCTTTTGCTATCAGGGATAAAGACGGTGTCCCCTGCGCGCAGCACCGGTAACTGGCTAAAGTCGGGCTCTTTGGCAAAGCCGTCGAGATCGAAGCTGCGGGCCTGATCCCCCTGACCACTGGTGGCCATGTTGATCACCACAATCTTCTTGATATAGGCGCTGCTGGTCGGGCCCCCTGCCTCGGCCAGCAGATCCAGCAGGGTCATGGAGGAGTCAAAGCGGTAGCGACCCGGGCGGGCTATCGCTCCCAGCACCCGAATGGTGTTCTCCTTCGGCTCGTCGAGCCAGGGGCGATTCTTCTCCGGCAGGTAGATGGAGTCGCCGGGCAGCACCTTGGGCAGCAAGGTTTCATCGCCAGTTTCAAAGTAGAGGGCAAGATCGAGCTTGCTGACCCGCGCCGTGCTGCCACTGCGATGGGCGATGCGCACATTGCGCAGATCCGCCGCCGCAGTCGGACCATCGGCGGCCGACAGGATGTCGATAAAGCCCATCTGCTCATTGAAGGCATAGCGACCGGGGGCCCCGACCTGACCGAAGATATAGATGGAACTGTCCGGTGACTGGCGCACCCACTGGGACTTGTTATCACTGGGATCGGTGGGCAGCTCGGGGATCATGATGGTGAATCCGGCCCGGATCTTCGGCAGGCTGGCCAGCGCCCCGCCCTGATGAAGGAACTTGTCGAGATCAAACAGGGTTGGCGTGGCCTGCCCCCCTGCGGCGGTCAGGATCTGCACCTTGGCGATATCGGCCCGCTCGTTGGGGCCACCGGCGTGGGCGATCAGATCCAGCAACGACATTTCGTCAGACCATTCATAACGCCCCGGGATCCGCACCGCCCCCATCACCATCACCGCCCGCCCGGGTGCCACCTTCAACCAGGACTTCTCGTTGATATCGGTTTTTTCCGGCACAAAGATGGCATCACCGGGTTTGACTTGGGGCAGCGCCTTTTGCATCCCTTCGGTATAGGCCTGCAAGTCGATGGGTTCGATCGTGCCATCGGTGCGCAGCAAACGGATCTGGCGACTCTCGGCATAGCGGGTCGGGCCACCGGCATTGGCCAGAATATCGAGGAAGGAGTCCCCTTCCCGCCCCTCATAGGCGCCGGGTTTGAACACCTCGCCCATGATGTAGATAGTGCGTGCCCCCCGTTTTATCTGCTCTTCATCCTTGGGCACGAAGATGGTGGCGCCCGGCGCCAGATTGGGCAGCAGCTTGTTGTTGCCGGAGTCGAGATAGGCTTTGAGATCGAACAGTTCGGGGGCATCACCATTGATCACCCGGATCCGCTCCACCCCGGCAAAACGGGTTACCCCACCTGCCCGCATCAGCAGATCCACGATGGAGTTACCACTCTTGAAACTGAAGGCGCCGGGGCTGTTGACCTCGCCAAACACCTTGATCGCCTTGCCGGTATCGCCATCCCCGCCTGCCGCCAGGGTTGCCGCATCAAAATCTATTTGCACGTTGCCGATCAGCGGAGAGGCGGGTACGAACACCACATCGAGGGATTGCAATGGCGGCAACACGCTGGCATCGCCGGTATCGAGATAACGCTTGTAGTCGAAGCTAGATACCGTGCTGCCGCGCCGCACCTGCATGTTGTTGAGCTGGGCACCGGGCACCAACCCGCCAGCGGCATCGAGGGCCATCTGCACGTTGCCATCGGGCGCCAGATCATAACTGCCGGGTTTTTTGACATAGCCCATCACGCTGATCAGCAGCCGCTTCTCCAGCAAGGTGACGGTCAATTGAGAGAGGTTGTTGTAAACAGGTTTGAGGGCGGTGCGGATCAGCTCATCCGCCTGTTGCAGGGTCTTCCCCCCCACCACGACGTTTCCAACTTCAGGCAGTGCAATCTCCCCCTGCTTGTTGATCTGGAAAGGCTGATCAAAAGCAGGCTCACCGGGTTGCACTATGGCCAACCGATCACCGGGAGCCAACAAGGTGGAGGCCAGTAACGGGCAGGTGAAAAACAGCAAGAGAACACAGATCAATCCTTCGAGAGCGCCCCGTTTCATAGACATCCTTTTCGTCTGTTACGTCTGCCCCCATTGGCGTAAGGGGAGCCCTGACCAATCAGCACGACAGCCATCCGCTGTTGTCTGTTGCAGCCGCAAACGTACTTGTTGTAGTGATTGTGCCAACACGGTCTGACGCCAGGCTACATCCGACCAGAGCCGTCCGTGCATATCCCGTTCGATATCAATACGTTGAGATTGTAGTCGTTTCAACTCGGCAGGCATACACCCCTGCAGACTCGCTTGCTTTAATTCCGTCAGCTGCAAGTCGAGTTCCTTCTGACGCTCATCATAACGAGACCAGACCCGCCGTTCATCCTCATTGACCGGAATACGGGTGGGTCTTGCCTCGGCCATGCCGCCATACCCCTCCGACGGCCACTGCGCGCAACCCGACAGCAGAATGGACGAGAGCAGGATACCAAAGCGTTTCATGATGCAGCGGCCATCATGCCACGGGAACGCATATAGGCCTTGATGCTCTCATGGCAGGGGATCACCCGGTCGATATGCAGCATCTCCAGCAGGTCATGAGGTTGACCGGGTCCACAGACAAGGGCCATCTGATGCCCGTTCATAATCAATCTTTTATAGAGAAATACCAAGGCTCCGATCCCCGACGAGTCGATAAAATGAACATCGCTGATATCGGCCAGGATATCTCCCGGGTGGGTCGAGAGGGTTTCAAACAACGGGCGGAGCTCACTGACGGCCATCGCGTCAAACTCGTTTTCCAGTACCACTACCTGGATATCATTAAGGGTGTAAGTCATGCTTTCCATCGCTAGCTCCTTGTCGATTCTCAGACTATTTGCTGTCACGGCATTCAGCACGCTGCAAATGTTATGCCGGGCAGTGCCACGGCACTTGTTCTCCAAATGATACTCTTTGCGCCTTATTCACCGACACCCACTCCTCGTTTTGATTGCCAAATTGCAATTAACCTCCCCCGCACGTTGCAAACTGCAATTCACCTTGGCCGAGATCGCCCGATAACAGGCTAAATGGCTGATAATTCAAGCCCATTAGACTGGGCCCGATTATTGCTTGCCTTTGGACACACATCGCAAGCCACCGTTGGCTCGGCCCCCATGGCGCCATTTTCCAGGAAGGAGAGATCATGAAAGCAGGCCTTTACATCGCACCACTGTTGGCAGCCCTTTGCGGCACCGCATACGCAGCCCCCTCCCCTGACAGCGCTGTGTTGAAGGTTGAAGGCGCCATCAGCAGCCCCACTCATCAGGCTCTGGCCCTGTGGGACAGCGCCATGCTGGATCAACTGCCGGTACACGAAATCAAAACCCATACCCCCTGGTATGACGAAGCCAAGACCTTTCGCGGCCCGCTGCTGCAAGATGTATTGGCCAAGGTCGGGGCAACCGGCAAACAGCTCACCATTACCGCGCTCAATGACTACTCGGTACAGGTGCCGACCAGCGATGCCGAGCAGTATCGGGTCATCCTCGCCCGCACGATCAATGGCAAGCCACTGTCGGTGCGTGACAAAGGGCCGCTGTTCCTTGTCTATCCGTTCGATCAATATCCCGAACTGCAAAACAAGCTCTATTACGGTCGGGCTATCTGGCAGATCAGCGCGATAAAAGTGGAGTAGATCCCATCATGCGTTCCATGGCGGCCAGTCAACGTTTCTTGTTTGTGGTGCTTTGTGTGCTGCTCCTTGCCTTTGCCGGTATTGGTACCATCCAGTACCGGCAATTTCAGGATCTGCAGCGCAGTACCAGCCAGGGCGAAGACAACGTGATGTGGAACTATTTCCAGCTCTATAACGAAGCGCTGCGTTTTCAAAGCTCGCTGCTCCATGAGTCGCAACCGACCTTCCAGCTCAGATACGATATTCTGGTCAGCCGCATGGATCTGGTGTTGGAGAGCAAGGATCGCAGCCTGCTTCAGCAAACAGAGATCTACCAGCAGGCAAGCAAAGCCATTCGATCCTACATCTCTCTGGCAGATATCTGGCTCGGCCCGGAAGCCAATAAGCCGCTCGACAATCTTGCCCATCAGGAGCTGCGCCAACAGCTTGCCTCCCTGCTCCCCCTGCTCCATCAGCTGACTCTGGAGGTGAACCAGCAGGCGACCCTGTTTGATGTGGCACGCCGCGACAGCGTGAGGGAGCAGATCATCACGACGACACTCATCGCGACCCTGCAATTTGCGCTGCTCTTTGTGCTCGCCCTGCTGATCTGGCGGCAAATGAATATCTCGTTTCTGCAACACAAACTGATGCAGCAGCTCAATGACAAACTGCTGCGGGCAAATCAGGCGGCAGAGGCAGGCACAAGAGCCAAAAGCAGCTTTTTGGCCAACATGAGCCATGAAATTCGCACCCCCATGAATGGCATTCTCGGCATGCTCTCACTGCTGGCCGACCGGGATATGGATCCGAGGGAGCGAGACTATCTGGAGACGGCGCGGGAATCGGCAAACCATCTGCTCGGTCTGCTCAACGACATTCTGGATGTATCCAAGCTGGAAGAGGGCAAGATCGAGCTGCAACTGGCCCCCCATCACTTGCCCCAGCTGCTGGAGGATATCCGGGCCCTGATGCAGAGCAACTGCGATGCAAAAGGGATCAAGCTGACCCTGGCTGTTGCCCCCGATACGCCGGAGTGGTTGATGATCGACCCGCTGAGAGTGCGCCAGATCCTCTTCAATCTGGTGAGCAATGCCATCAAGTTCACCCATCAGGGAGAGGTCAATATTCGCGTTGATAGCACCCTGTTGGAGCAGGATCGCCACTCGATACGCATCTCGATCCAGGACACCGGGATCGGCATGAGCAAAAGTCAGCTAAAGAACCTGTTTCAACGTTTCGCCCAGGCGGATGTCTCGATCACCCGCCAATATGGCGGATCGGGCCTGGGACTTGAAATATCCCGTAACCTCGCACGCCTGATGGGCGGCGATATCTCGGTAGAGAGCAGCGAGGGACATGGCAGTACTTTTACCTACATCTGGCCCGCCAGAGCCACGACCCCCTCGATTGTTTGCCTGCCGTCCAAGCCACTGGATCAGGAGAGCTATCGCATCTTGCTGGTTGATGACAATGCCACCAACCGCAAGGTGATCGGCGCCATGCTCGACTCCGTGGGCCATCAGGTCACACTGGCCGTTCAGGGAGAAGAGGCGCTGGAGAAACTGGGTCACACCGAATTTGATCTGGTGTTGATGGATGTCCAGATGCCAGTGATGGATGGCCTGGTGGCCACCACTCGGATCCGCACCTCCCAGATGCCTTGGGCAGATATCCCCATCATCGCCCTGACGGCTGATGCGATGCCGGAATCCAAGCAATACTATCTCTCCCATGGCATGAATGGATATATCACCAAGCCCATCAATAAAGAGACGCTACTGAGCGAGATAAACAGACATATTTCCCATGGGCGGCTCAAATACAACGCAGCCATGCGTGTCACCAAACAGTAAAACCGCGGATTCCGGGCTACTGATTGCTCATGTGGGGCAACATTGACCTCTGCAGGCAACTGAATGGGCTTGGGTCTGGAACCCACGCAGGCAAGCCGCTTCGCAACAGCTGCACGGGCAGTCAGCTTGTCTCGGGTATGCAGGAATTTTTTGATCTCTTTATGACGACCACAGGGGAGCGTGGTGACTTTCCGGTAATACCAGATGCCGTGGGGACTGAGCCAGAGATTCATCGATGAGCTCCTCGTTGTCCACACAAAGTGGATGACCAAGGGCTTTAGGAAGCTAACTTATTGAATTGCAGAAACAAGTGGTGGCCCTACCAGCCACATCCCGGCACTCGAGTCCCCCGCCTTGGCTGCTACCTTCCGGTCCTGACCAGGTCGACGGGTTATCAATGCGAGCCCAAATAAATCAGGCACTTGGGGATGGAACTGATTGCCATCACAGTGTTCTGAAACCTCAACAAGCGAGAATCCGCCGCAAGTACGGTCATCCACATCAAGTGGACATGCTTAAATTGGTAACAAACAGGCCAATCCTACCCGCCCTCTCCCGTACACTGCAAGCACCTCATTACAGGCCCCATCCCCTCCCTCAGAAGCTCAACAATCAACCCAATATTGAGCAAAATGAAATCTAATGGTAACTTTGGGTCTCACTTAAACCCGAGGTGACATATGGCTACGAACACAGGCAAAGGCTATCGACAAGGTTCCGTCAACGACCGTACCCAAGTTCAGAACCCAGTTAATGGGAACTGGACGAAACGCGATACGGATAGCGGCAAGTTTATCGAGCAGAAACAAGGTGGGGAGCCCTTCAAAGGGGTAGCCAAAGAAACCGACAACCGCCGGAAGTGAGTTCATCGATGACCGACCAGTGTTCTTGTGGCCAGCCCCTCAACCATTCAGTTGTGTTCCATCAAAACGGGCAGAAACTCAAAAGCTGCCCGAACTGTTCAGAGCAGGCTGGCGTTCATGTGTTCTATCGGGCAGGAGAATTCGGATTCAGACGGATGGCTGGTGTAACCAGGATACAATCATGGTGCCGTGGTTGCCGAGCCAAGCACCGCTACCGGCTTGATGCCTTGCATACCTGCTAAAGAAAAGGAGCTCTGATGTGAGCTCCTTCAAGTCTACTAGGCCAGAATCGCCACTGCCGGAAACAGCAGAAGCAAATGGAACACCAACAGGATCGGGGTAGGATAGCCCTGTGCCTTCCCTAGCGCCTCTTTCGCCTCTTCTGCAAGGTTATCGCTGTTGCGGTAACTGGGAATCAGGAAGAGCAGAGCCAAGCCAATGTAGACCATCACTTGGCCTGCCAATATCCATGAATCGTAACCCATTGAGGACAGCTGCTCTGCTGTCTTGGCTTTCACATCAAAGCCCCGCCCATAGACCTCTGCATTAATTCTCGAATGTTCGGCAAACATTGTGAACCACGCTGACCGCTCAATGCTTAGGAACCACCCAAGGATCACCCCTGCAGCTGTCATCGCTACGGTCGCGACACCAATCATGCGGCTCAGTGGGTCTGTGAGTGCGGCTGCTTGGAGGCGTTTCTCGTAGCCAATAAAGACCAGAATGGCCCAATGCAATGTCCCAACGACAACTGTGCTCATGATGAGCCATAGCCCTGCTTTGTAGTTAATGCTTAATCCCATTCGAGGCAGTAGAAACTGCCAAGCGAGCACGAGAAGTGCCGTCAGCCACAACCCCCACAGGTGAGCCCTCAGCATGCCCGAGAGATAGGCGTTATAACTGCAGATCCCGCCCCGCAGATAAGGGTTGTTGTTGACCTCGCTTGAATTGGACGGAAGTTCTAGCCGCACAGATTGCTTTAGCCAATCGCGATAGCGGGCCCACTTACCT
Organism: Aeromonas sp. R9-2; assembly: GCF_040908025.1. Classification (NCBI taxonomy): domain Bacteria; kingdom Pseudomonadati; phylum Pseudomonadota; class Gammaproteobacteria; order Aeromonadales; family Aeromonadaceae; genus Aeromonas; species Aeromonas sp. R9-2. The sequence goes on along the minus strand of NZ_JBFOCX010000024.1, from coordinate 239,932 downwards.
GCGACCTGTGCCGATGCAGTTTCCCGCTGCTCGAAGAACCGGCCGGACTCTTGTTTCGTCTTCTCTTGTTCCATGTCGTTTTCCTTGTTGTCAAAACTATTCATTCGCCAGACAGTCCACGCAAGATCCGCTGCACACTGGAGAGACTGATCCCCGTTCGACGTGCGATTTCGGCCTTGGCTAGTCCCCGTTCAGCGAGTGACAGCACCTCCTCCCCTTTAGCCATGGCGGTCGGCTTGCGACCTTTGTAGACCCCACGCTGTTTTGCCATAGCAATCCCTTCTGCCTGACGCTCCAGCATCAGCTCCCGCTCAAACGTGGCGATGGCACCGATCATGGTTAACATCAGTTTTCCGGTAGGTGTCGAGGTATCGATACCCAGATTCAAAATCCTCAGAGCAACCCGCTTAGCGTGCAGGTACTCCGAGATCTCCAACAGGTGGCGAGTGTTGCGAGCCAAGCGATCCAGCTTGGTCACCATCACCACGTCTCCCTCACGAACAAAATCCAGCATCAACGAGAGCTGCGGGCGATCATCCTTGGCCCCGCTCACCTTCTCCTGAAATATCTTGCTGCACTCGGCCAGTGCCTGAAGCTGGGCATCCAGGCTCTGCCCCACAGTGCTGACACGTGCATATCCCACCAGTGCCATGGTCTCCTCCTGGTCAATAGGGCAAGGTACACTGACGCGACCGGTCAGAAGGTCGAAAGGAACCCATATGACCGGCAAAAAGTGGCACTTTCGCTCGCGTCACACGGGCTTGGTCTATTGACCTGTGCCAGTGATACAAATGAAAACGGGCCGCTCCGTGATGGAGGGCCCGCAGGGGTTTTTAGGTGCCCATAAAGGGCCAGAGATAATCTCTTTACTACATATGTTAAAGCTACTCGTCGAGGAGCCTAATGACAAAGGGACTCGTTTTTATCTGAATGGTACATATGTACCATGCAGGTCGCTTCACACCATCATGACGAATTAACAGACTCGTTATGATCTGAATGGTACATATGTACCATGCAGGTAGCCTCGCCCCATACTGACGAATTAACGGACTCGTTATGATCTGAATGGTACATATGTACCATGCAGGTAACGCCACCCCATTCTGTCAGCATGACGGACTCATAATTATCTGAATAGTACATATGTAGGTTGCAGGTTCGACTTAATGATGTGTTGTACTACCAGGCATCCGCAATACCTTAGCCAATTCAGCCTTCTTGACCTTACGTTGCTGGTGAATAAACAGAGTGCCACTGGTCAATACTGCCAGGGCCAAGGAACTCAGGATCATCTTCTTCATTGGTATTCATCTCCATTCATGTTGTAGAAGTGTGGTGGCATATAGCGAGCCATCATCGCGTTGACGATGACCGATGCAAATGCCGTCAATGCCGCTTTCAAGGCATCGAGCAGCAGGGCTTTCGTGAAGTCGTTCATAACAGTCACTCTTGGGAAATATCCAAGTGGTAAACCTCCATCCGGTAATAGGTGAGAAAGTTCCTCTCCCAGAGCCGGTAGAGGTCCATGGTTGTGGCCAACGGCCGTTCTCCACACCAGGGGTCGTAGAACACCCCAGCGGCGAAGTCGAAATCCAGCGACTTAGTCAGCTCATCGGTGACATAGCAGAACTCCGTCACATAGAGGAGCCCCCAACTCCCAGCCCGTTTCTCCAGACGAATTTCGACCGGACGGTATCCACCAGTGTCGGCGGAATAATCGGGACTTCGGAAGTTGAGGGTCAGGGCAGTGGCATCGGGGTAGCTGCCGATGATCTTGTCGAACAGAGCCTGTAGCTGTTTGGATGGGGTCATAGCAGCCCCCTATCGGCAAACGAGACGATGTCGTGCTGTCCCACCACAAAGTGGTCGAGCACTCGCACGTCAACCATCTCGAGCAACTCCTTGAGACGAGCTGTGACAGCCTTGTCGGCATCCGAGGGATCGACCATACCAGAGGGATGGTTATGGGCCAGAATGACCGCTGCGGAGTTTTTGTTGAGAGCCGCCTTGACCACCTCACGGGGGTGAACGGTGCCAGCATTGATAGTGCCGAAGAACAGCTCTTGGTAATCGAGTAGCCGATGCTGATTGTCGAGCAGCATGACGGCGAACACTTCCCGCTCGTATTCACCCATCTTGAGCCGAAGGAAGTCTGCTGCCGCTTTGGGCTGAGTGAAGGCATGGCCCAGATGCCGCTGTCGGCTCTCCAGAATGGCCAAAGCTTGATTGATGATGTGATCGCCCTGTCCGGGGTGATCATCATAGTGGTGTGTCATAACAGTAACCTCGCGTCGTTTGGATACACGAGTTACTTATGCCAAGAACACTCCGCATTATTGATAAATTAAATACTGGACATTCAGGTATAAGCCCAGTGATGACTCACCCAGCCCCCTCTTGTCAATATACCTCAAGCAATGTTATTAATTACTTGGGTTGATAATTCCAGGTAAAACAGGGATCTGTTTAATCCACATGGTGTTTGGCAACACATTCGACTTACGGCAATCGATATAAGCCAAACGAAACCAACCATGAGGAAACACCTATGCGTTATCAACACGAAGCACACAGCAGCTATTTGTTAATGAGTCGCACACTGGCGCAAAGTTTGCCCGGCCAACACAAGCTGAATATTCTTTTTTCAGATTGTGATCATGCTGGCACACAAGCATTGTGGATTGTGCCTTGTGATGAAAATCCGATTCAGGGCCGTCTATTCGGTGAATTAAACGTAACACCGCAGCAGATTGCCAAAATCCATGAAATCATGGACTTTTATGGTGTTGATGGCGGTGTTGCCCAGAATACGATGGCTACCGATATGGCTCCATTACCGGTATTGAGATGCGTTGCAGATACTATCTATCATTGCGTCAGATCGCGCTAAATTACTTGAGCTGCTTGCTATAACCCCAAGGGGTCCTTCGGGACCCCTTGTTCATTCAACAGTTAAGATTACCCAACCGATTGCAACACCAAGCGAGGTAATTAATCTGCCGATTTCTATGCATTAATACGATCTTCTCTATGCTACCGATGATAAGAAAAGTTCATAGATATGCCTCAAAATCGGCAGTTGACCATAATCACCTCTTCCCCCTCCTGTTATTAGGCTGGGGAACAATGGTGCCAATTAACCCAACTTAATTCTGATGGCTCAATCCCCCCTGCAAGCCTTTGAGCAAGATATCCAGTAGTAGGCTCTGGATACGGTTGGCCGCCTCGGGTCGAGAGAGGTAGTCCAGCGACATGCCGTTCTGGATATCCATCCGCTCGATCACGGCCGCATCAACCGCCTTGGGATAGTCACCCAGCATGATGGCGTCGCGGGGGTTATTTCGCACCTGATCCATCAAGGGCTGGTTTTCCGCAATCTTGCTGGCCATCCCCTGCAGCCAATCCAGCTTGTCCCCATCAGTCACCTCTGTACCGAACAGATCGTTCAGTTGCTCCAAGATGTGAGAGAGGAAGTCTTTCTTCTCTTCTTTTGCTTTGGCACTGCCGAGCGCCGAGATGCCCTGCAAACCATTGCCGCTTGCATCAGCTTTGAGCTTGAGATCCTGAGTTCGCTTGGCCTTGAGGTTGTAATGGCTCAGCAACACTTGAGAGAGATCAATCTCGTCCTCCTCCAGCACCTCCTGACGCAACATCGGCAGCAGGTGGCGGGCGAACACGCAGAGCCGCTCCAATGATTCGTCATCAAAGGCGGTGATCTGGGAGACAAACTCATAGAACCGCACATAGCTATTGAGATCTTTCTTGAAGAGATCGAGCTCGCCCCGGGCTTCGGTCGCTTCTTTGACCCGCCGTTCGGCATTTACCTTATCAGTCGCAGACCCGCCTTCCCGCTCGATGCGTTTGAGCATCTGGCGACACTCCCTCACAGCTTCACTGGCCAGCTTGTAACGTTTGGTGAACCGTTCGACAGCCGGTTTGATATAACCGGGCAAGGCTTCGGCCCCACGCTTGGGATCGAAATAGGCATCGCTAAACGCCTCCACCTCGCTCCAAGTAAAGATGCCCGTCGCTTTCAGCTTGTGGAACAGGTCATAGACCAGATTGGGATCGGAGACGGTATCGAGGGTGGCTGTCTCAAAATATTTTTGGAACTCCTCCAGCACATCCTGCGGATCATTCACGAAATCGAGCACAAAGGTGCTCTCCTTGCCTAGATAGGTGCGGTTGAGGCGAGAAAGGGTCTGGATGCAATCCACTCCTGTCAGCTTCTTGTCCACATACATGGCACACAGCTTGGGCTGATCGAAACCGGTCTGAAACTTGTTGGCCACCAGCATCACCTGATAGTCCTGGGTATCGAATGCCTTACGCATGTCCCGCCCATTAAGCTCGGGGTTCATGTTCCGCTCGTTAAAGCTCTGCCCTTCCTCTTCGATGTCGCCAGAGAACGCCACCATGGCACGAATAGCACCATAGCCTTGCTCTGTTACATACTTATCGAACGCCAGCTTGTAGCGAACAGCCTCCAGCCGGCTCGACGTCACAACCATTGCCTTGGCCTGCCCTCCCAGGAGATTGGCCACGTTGGTGCGGAAATGCTCAACGATGATCGCCACTTTCTGGCCGATATTGTGCGGGTGTAGCCGCACCCACTTGGATAGCCGGATGCGAGCCTTCTTGGCATCCACTTCCTTATCCGCCTCTTCTGCCTTCATGGCGAGTTTGTAGGCAAGCGAATAGTTGGTGTAGTTCTTCAGCACGTCGAGGATAAAACCCTCCTCGATCGCCTGACGCATGGAGTAAACATGAAATGGCTTGGGCTTGTTATCCTGGCCAAGCGGCATCGTCGGGTTCGCTGGGCGGCCAAACAGCTCCAGCGTTTTACCCTTCGGGGTTGCCGTAAAGGCGAAATAGCTGATGTTCTGGCTGCCGCCACGAGCGGCCAGCGTCATGTTCATCACATCTTCGCCGCTGAGTTCCTCTTCCCCATCTAACTGCTCGGCCATCAAGACTTCACGCAACTGACGAGCCGTGCTGCCGGTCTGGCTTGAATGCGCCTCATCGGCAACCACCGCAAAGCGAGAGCCTTTCAGTGTGGTCGATTCCTGAATGGCCTTGAGTACGTGCGGGAAGGTTTGAATGGTGACGATGATGATGGGCGTGCCACTGGCCAGTGCCTCGGTCAGTTGTGCCGACTTGGAGCCATCTCCCTCTTCCCGGTTGATGCGACTCACCACCCCATCAGCATGGTCAAACTGGGCGATAGTCTCTTGCAACTGGCTGTCGAGCACCGTTCTATCGGTAATCACGATCACCGAATTGAACAACTTCTCCCCTTTATCCAGGTAGAGCGAGGCCAGCTGATGGGTCAGCCAGGCAATCGAGTTGGATTTGCCAGACCCTGCCGAGTGCTGGATCAGGTACTTCTGACCAGCCCCCTCCTGCCCCACCGTGGCCAACAAATTCTGAACCACTTTCCACTGGTGATAGCGAGGGAAGATCATCGTCTCTTTCTTCTTCTGCCGCCCCAGCTCATCCTCTTCCACCTTGACCTCAAGGTGCAGATAGCGACTCAGTATCCGCAGGAAGTTATCCGGTTGCAGGATCTCTTGCCACAGATAACCGGTAGCAATGCCCTCCTCACCATTCACTGGCAAGGGCTGATCATTGCCCGCCCCACCCTCACGGGTGCCCTGGTTGAATGGCAGGAAGAAAGTCGAGTCGCCCGCCAGTTTAGTGGTCATCGCCACCTCGAACTGATTCACTGCAAAGTGCACCAGCGCCCCGCGGCGAAAACTCAGTAGTGGCTCATCACGCCCATTGGTCTTGGGCAGACGATCTTCCCGATACTGCTTCTTGGCATTCTCCAGCGACTGCTTGAAGCAAGATTTGAGCTCCAGTGTCGCCACCGGGATGCCGTTCAAAAAGAGGGTCAGATCGATACGGCCATCATAACCATGGGGGCTATAGACCAACTCGGGCACCACCCGCAGCCGGTTGGCTTGATAGCGAGCCAGCAGTTCTGGATTCAAGTCATGATCAGGCTTGAAGCTGGCGACCTTGAGTCGATGGCCGCGATCTTCAATCTGGTTACGCAGCAGCCACAGGGTTCCCCCTTCACTGCGTTTAAGCTGGCGCACCGCACCGTCCAGCAGGTGGCGTTCCGGCTGCTCGCCATAGGTCTTGCAGAACTTCTGCCACCCCTCAGGCTGGCTCTCTTGCACATAGGCGATCAAGTCTTCCGGATAGAGTGCTCGCTCTTTGTCGTAGTGAGACGACTCACCCACCAGCCAACCCGAAGCGGCCAGCTGCTCGATGATATGGTCTTGAAACGCCTTTTCCCGTGCTTTACTGTCCATAACTCTTCTTCTACGTTTTAATCGGTAAGGATGTTTTTAGTTAGAGCATCTGCAATATGGCCCAATTCCACCACATGCTTGGCATTCGTCCCTGCTATAGGGAGGTAAGACAGCGGTTGATTCAGCATCTACTTTAATGACTTTGGGAGTTTGATCTTTTGGCGTTAGCTTATGGATCATTTGCCGATATCGGGTTTCCCACTGTTGCAGCTCATAGACTTTATCTTCCAAATCCCTTTGCTTGCTCCCCATGCTACGAATGATGGATGCCTGTGTCTGAGATGCTTCATCCATATCATTGAGCTCAGATAGCAGTCGTTGAATTCGAAGCTCAGCGTGCTCCAATGCTGTAGCCTTTACGTCCCGCTCGTCCACTAAGCACACAGTTTTTTTCAAAAGAGCATCATTTAATACATCAGCATCTTTTATCCGCGTAGCTTGACTCTGATATGAATCATCGCCGCACCATAGCAGTAGTTTTTTGAGTATCCGAATCAGCATTAGCTCTCCTGATAACCACGACCAACCAATAAACGGACTTGCTCAAAATCTGCGATGATATGGTCTTGAAATGCCTTTTTCCGTGCTTTGTTATCCATTGTTATCCCCATCCTCGCTACAAGGTCTCAATCGCCTTGTCCATGGTCACTTTCAGCAGGGGCCAGTCGTGTGACCAGAAATGCTGTAGCTTCTTGTCGATCTGTTTTTTGCACGCCTCTTCGTCAGGCTCATCGACAGTGTGTTTTTTATCGAGCAGACGCAGTGAGTAGACTTGGCTCCATTGCGGGCTTTGTCGCAGTTTTCGTGTCGACAGCGCTGCAACCCCACTTTGCTCCACACGGCTAAACAGATGGTCACGCAATGAAGCATCACTGCTAGGGCCAATCAGCAGTTTCAGCTCTAGCTTGTCGGTATTGCTCTGGATTTCAAACAGTACAACGCGGCCACTTTTGGTCCAGTTTGAAGAACGCATCCCCTTCCCGTCATCCCACGGTAAATGGGCGTAGCGAATCATTGTTCTTGTCTCACTATCGATCTCCCAACCGTGCTGCTCTGCGACAAGAGCGATAACCTCTTTCGCCCAATCCCGGCGCTCGGTTCGGCCATCGCCATCAGCAGGTCTGTGCTCAAAAATCAGATCCAGTGCTTTCTGGTGCTTCTTGTAAATACGGCGGCAGAGCTCCGCAATCTCGGTATCTTCCATAAAATATCGCTTGAATAGGGTGATGTAGTGCTCGATGCCGATACGGGCTGATGGCGGGATCTGATGGCCATAATCGGTGACCAGTTCGCTCAGGCATTCAATGACCTGGGCATAGCTCAGGGTTAACCAGCCATCGCGACTGGCCTCGCTGCCGTCGAGGGTCAAGAAGACAAAGACCTTGTGATGCTTCGGATAGCGTCGAGCAATGCTCTGCTCATAACGTTCCAGCTGATTGCCGTGCTCACCGGCGTCAATCTTGTTCTCGATAACAAAGACCTGACGGTTTTGCTCGCTCACCAGCAGTAGATCGATACGATCTTGCTCGCGAAATACCTGCAGGTCATCGTAATCACAGAGATCGATATCGAGTAGGGAAACATCGCCACTTCGCCGCTCCGGCAAGTCATAGAGCAACCTTGAAAGCAGCGACTCAAAGAAGCGAGAGCCCAAACCATGGGGCTCACGGGGATTGAAGAGGGTGCCGAGAAAGTGGGAGTGGCGGATCTCCTGACGCACCATCCCCATCGCTTCAAACAGGTTGAACTCCGAGACCATGCCCCCCAACTTATCGAGCTCCTTGCTATCGAAAATCAGCTCGGTCAGCCAGCGGTACTGCTCGTCATTGCTGGCTGGAGCAATCGCATCAGTCGCCTCGGTTTGCGGCATTGAACTCATGCTGCTGCCTCTTCTGCTGGCGGTGTCCAGCCACGCAGATCTATCTTGCCAGTGACAGCTGCAGAAATCAGAGCAGTACGGCGTTCTTGAAGCAAATTAACCTTATTAATCGCCAAATCTACAATAATGTCTATTCTAGAAGAAACTCGATCGATATATTCTGATATTTCAGAGCGTTCTTTTTCTGGGGGCCAAGCTAGAATGAAATTTTTTATAGTTTCAACATTCACATGTGGCGCCGTAGAGCCAATGCAGTCCTGCTTTGCTTGATTATAAGTAGATGTAGAATTCAAAGCCCACATTATAAATCTTGAGGAGCTCTTCGCTCTAAATAGCATAACCCTTTGAGCCAAGCAGACTTTCGCATTTTGTGGGATGCAAGCACCGATACCGAATCTCTCCCCCTCTCTAGAATAGATAATGTCATCCCATATAGGAACCAAACGTATATTTCTCTCATTATATACGTCTTTGCTTACTCTTCGAGCATTCTGCAAATTCATTAACCCAGCAGAGATGTCCGCTGTACGTATCGCAGGAAAATCCCCCCCATCATCATATCTTGGTGTGGAATGAGGGCAGTCAACTATATGGCTGCATTTATATTTCAGCTTAGTCACAGTCCAATGCTCCGGTACTTGGCCAAGCCACTCGATGCCGGAGTCTTTCATGGGGGCATCGGGGTTGAGGCCCTTGGTCACAGCGTGGGAGATCACCGCCTGCCGCTTCTCTTTCAGCAGCTCGATCAGCCGCTGCTGCTTGGCAATAAGTTGATCAATCCGAGCGGTTTCGTAGTCAAGGAAGGCAGCGATTGTACGTTGCTCATTCATTGGAGGCAGCAAGATATTAAATTCACACAAATCAGCTTGGAATAGATGTGGCACACCCATTCCCCCCTGCATCAATTTAATTACACTCTGCGTATATGGACTCAGAAAAAAATAATATAGGTACTCTGAAACAAGATTTCTGATAGGTCGAATCACTGCAATAGAGCTATTAACCGTGGCTGGCGATGGCAATTTTCTAACAATATTACAGGTGCCCGTGGTCGAACCATCTTTGGTTACTAAAACATCACCTACGTTAATTTTTATTTCAGGTGATTCATCATATCTAAATTTGGTTATGTAGTTGACATTATTGAAATCAATTTCAGAGCCTTTGATGTTGGGTGTGGCCAAAAAAATATAGCCATCTTCAACGTATTCATCAGCTTTAAGCCCCTTCCATCCTAAGCGTGCTTTGATACTCGCTTCAAAGCCAATTCGACTTTTCTCCCAGTGAAATGGAATAGTACCTAACCAGTCCACTCCTGAATCCTTATATTCAGGATAGACATGATACTTCCCCGACTGCAGCACTTCATCTGCTACCTTGCTCATGAATGCACCTCCGCCAGCAGTTGCATAATCTCTTTGGCTACCGCATCGAGATCGGCATCGATGGCAGCCAGATCCCGGGGCGGCTGGTACTGATAGAAGTGGCGGTTAAAGGGGATCTCGTAACCGACGATGCCGACCTGACCATCGAGTGGATCGGTTTTGGTGGTGTCAATCCAGGCATCCGGCACATGGGGCAGCACCTCACGCTTGAGGTAGTCATAGATATCTTCCCCCAACGGCACATTCTCGTTATCCCGCAGGTCCGCATTAGCCTCCGGCTCACCTTTGGTTTTACACACTTCGGCGGCATCATCCTGCTCACCCAGATGGCTCACCAACAGCTTGAAGGCCGGAGCAGGCAGCTTTACCTCACCCAACAACTTGGTCAGCTGTTTTTTGAAGGTGTCGCGTGAGAGCAGTTTGGCCTCAGAGAACTGGCCCAAGGCAGTCAGGATGGCGGACTGCAAAGTGCCATCGAGCTTGGTCCATCCCTTATCGGCAGTGAGGCTGGCAAGACGTTCGGCATCCTGCGGATAGAATGCCAGTTTCAGCGGCCGCTCGATGGTCAGACGGCGATAGCCAAAGGCAGTGGTGGGGAAAATCTTGGCGATCGGGCTCTCTTCATAGCGGCTGTAGAGGCTGACGATCTCGCTTAACACCTCATCGTTCAGCTGTTTGCGCTTGGACCCCAGCGATTTACGCATCGGGCTGTGCAGGTCGCTAGCGTTGATCAGCAGCACCTTGCCCTTACGCTCGGCCGGTTTGTGGTTGGAGAGCACCCAGATATAGGTGGCGATACCGGTGTTGTAGAACATATCGGTGGGCAGGGCCACCAGCGCGTCCAGCAGGTCGTGCTCGAGGATATAACGACGGATCTCGCTCTCGCCACTGCCCGCCCCACCGGTAAAGAGCGGTGAGCCGTTGAGGATAATCCCGATCTTGGAGCCCGCACACTCGGCCGAGGGTTGCTGCATTTTGGCGATGAGGTGCATCAAAAATAGCAAGGAGCCGTCAGATACACGTGGCAAGCCGGGACCAAAGCGACCGTTAAAACCCAGCTTGGTTGCTTCATCCCGCACCTGCTTTTCGACCTTCTTCCAGTCCACACCGAAAGGCGGGTTGGAAAGACAATAATCGAAGGTCTTGTAGGGCAACTGGTCATCGGAGAGGGTATTGCCCAGCTTGATGTTGCTGATCTCCTGCCCTTTGATCAGCATGTCGGCTTTACAGATGGCGTAGGACTCGGGGTTGAGCTCCTGACCGAAGGTGGCCAGCCGTGCGGCGGGATTCAGCTCGTGCAGATACTCCATGCCGCAAGAGAGAAAGCCACCAGTCCCCGCGGTGGGGTCATAGATGGAACGCACAATGCCCGGCTTGCCGAGAGCCTCATCATCACCAGCAAACACCAGGGAGGTGGTGAGCCGCACGATATCGCGAGGGGTAAAGTGTTCACCGGCTGTCTCGTTGGAGCTTTCCGCAAAGCGGCGGATCAGCTCTTCAAACACCAGACCCATGTGGTAGTTGTCTACCGCTTCCGGGGAAAGATCCACGTTGGCAAAGGAGCGAACCACCTTGTAGAGCAGGTCGGCATCTTCCAGCAGGTTGATGCTGGCATCGAAGTTGAAGTGCTCGAAGATCTCACGAGCATCCTTGGAGAAAGCCCGCACGTAGGCATCCAGGTTATCACCCACATGGGTTTCACCAAGCTTGGCCAGCTCCAGCGGTGAACTATTGTAGAAGGCGTGGCCGCTGGCATTGAGCAGCAGCTTCTCTTTGGCCAGTTCTGGCATGGCTTTGGTTGTATCCACCATGGCCAGCACCTGGGCCTTGCTTGGTGCCAGCACACACTCAAGACGACGCAGTACGGTAAAGGGCAGGATGATGCGGCCATACTGGGACTGTTTGAAATCACCACGAAGCAGGTCGGCAACCGACCAGATCAGGCTAGCAAGGGAAGAGATATTGGTGGTCATTGGAATTCTCAAAATACGGGGAACTGCCGAGGCATATTCAGGACCAAACGGAAATGCGGGCAGTTTACCACAGGGGACTGGCTATGGGCGTGATCCCAACCGTTATCCTCAACCCTTTCTTCCCCACTTTGGCCACCAAACCGAATACCCTGCCGTATTTTCATACTGACACGCCGATTTTGTGCTGGCTTACATCCCTATTAACAAAGCGAAATCAGCCTAAAAAGACGTACTCTCTGCCAATTTTCGGGCTAATTAAGAGAACCTTTCATTTAGTTAACCACATGAAAAAGTTAAGAAATATGCTTAAAAACTGGCACATGAACCTGAGGGCTTACATCTCGTTTTGGCACGGGGAGAGTGTCGAATACATGGATAAAGCAGAAGGGACTCATAGGTGTAAGTTGAGGGGCTTCTACGGCTAAACCCTTACCCTAACTAGAACGCTGCATCTCGTTTTTGTATATGCAGCTTTTTTGAAGCCGAGCGAAGAAGGCTAGGATTATCAAATCTGACCTCAAATTGCAAACCCTCCGTTTCGGAGGTTTGATCTCAAAAACAGTATAAAGGCAGTAAAAGCAATGCTTTCACTCTTGTTGTGTATCCATCCCTGAGTATATTTCGACCTTGTGTTGGGTAATTTACGTCCCCGTGGCCATGAAGCCAGCTCCCATGATGGATTCCTGGTGGCCACTACCTCAGCATCTGGCAACCCTTTGTTCGAACGTAGACGGACCGCCGATCAGCCTTTGAGATGGCAGATCTAGCCAGTCAAACAATGAGTTATTAATTGATTGTCAAACTGGAGAGAAATCATGTCTCAACATACAAATTGCGATCTCGAGTTCGCTTTGGCCGAAGCTGGCTACCCGCTCAACTTCGAACTTGCCGATATCAAGGCTAAATTCTCTATTCTTGATGTCACTTCAGCCCTTACAGGGCAAGACGTAGAACAACTTGGTGAGATCTATCGGCTGGATGATCGCAGTTGCCCACTGTGCGGGCATAACGATTGCTTCACCTTATATCCTGAAACAAATAGCTTTCACTGTTTTAGCTGTGAAGAGAATGGTGATGTCCTCGACCTCATCGTCAAATACAAGCAAGCCCCAAATGTCTACGATGCTGCTCGCCTGCTGCTACTGGGAGAACTGGAGGCTAGTCCCACTACTCCCAAGGTTGTACCTTTGGAACAACCGGTCTACACCGCTCCACCAGCTCGCCTGCAGGAGCTATTCAATCTGGCTGCCCGCCACTATCAAACTCGTTTGGACATTGAGGAGCTGGTAGAACTGCGTGGCCATTCTGAGGAGGTGCTAGTGGGGCTGGACATCGGTTTCTCCGGTGGCCTGAACAAAGCGTTGCGGGATGCTGGCTTTTCCCAAGAAGAACGGCTGGCATCCGGTCTGGTCAAGCCCCGCAAGGATGCACCTGACCAACTTCGTGACTTCTTCCCGAGCGGTGTCTATGTGTTCCCGCACTTCGACCGCAACGGACAAGTCAGTCGCTTCACCTTCAAGGACCCAAACAAGCAGCACCAGTTCCAACTACCGAGCCGCAACTGGCTTAACGGCGTTCAGTTCTACGGGGAAGAGAGTCTGAATGCCCCTGGCCCTGTCGCCCTGGTAGAGGGAGAGAATGACCGCCTGTCGCTGGTCGATGCCGGTTGGCCTGGACCAGTGCTGGCCACTATAGGCACTTTGTCAAAGACCCAGCTTGAGTGGCTAGAGCGTGAGCTCGCGAACCGTGACACCGTCACCTTCTTCGACACCGATGAGGCTGGTGATAAATACCGTTCAAATGTTGCCAAACTTGACCTCACGCTGACTCAGGTCAAGCTGCCGGATAGCGTAAAGGACATTGACGAGTATCTGCACGGTGACAATCCACTCCCTCTGCAGGAGCTGGTGGCAGCATTTACTCTGAAAAAACCAGTAGTTGAAACCACGGGAACACAAGATGACGATCTGCAACCAGAATCCGTCACAATTGTCCCCCGTCAGTCCGTCTTGGCAGTCGAGTTCCACGACAGCCGAAACGCTGAACGGCTTGTTGAACTATGCGGCCATGACCTCAAGTATGTGCCCGAGTTTGGCAGTTTCCTCTGCTTCAATGGGACCTGCTGGGAACTGGACAACCAAACCCCGTTGCTGATGGCCAAACAAGTAGGAGAAGAACTCCACCAGATTGCAAAGCAGCTACTCGATACTGCCAAAGAGAAGGATGACGAGAAGGCCATGGAATGGGGCAAGATGGTTCGCAGCTATGGCACCCGTTGCCTCAGTCGGGCGAGCATCCAGAACATGCTGGAGTTAGCCAAACCGATGCTGCAGATAAAACTCGCCGAGCTCAACGCCAACCCCATGCTACTTGGTGTCGGTAACGGGGTTATCGATCTGAACTCTGGATGTTTCCTTGCTGCTCGTCGAGCCCATTTGCTGACCAGTGCCAGCCCTGCTGTCTATATCTCGGGGGCCACTTGCCCACGCTGGGAGCAATTCATCAGTGAAATCACCTGTGGAGATACCGAACTGGCCACCTTCCTGCAACGCTGTGTGGGCTACTGGATAACGGGCCGTACCGACGAGCAATTGTTGTTCTTCCTCTATGGTAATGGCTGTAATGGTAAGAGCACCTTCATGTCGGTCATCCAGCAACTGCTCGGGGACTATAGTCGGCAGATCAACAGTAACGTCCTGCTGTTTAACCGAAATGCCAGTACCGGCCCGAACCCATCGTTGACCAAGCTGGTGGACGCCCGACTGGTAGTAGCTAATGAGCTACCAGAGGGCTCTCGCATGGATGAGAACCTAGTGAAAGCCATGACGGGTGACGACATCATTGTCGCTCGGGCCCCTTATGCCAAGAGCGAGATGGAGTTCCGTCCCCGCTTCTCACTTGCAATGGTGGGGAACCACAAGCCTTTGATCCGGGATACCAGTCCCGGCATGTGGCGACGGATGATGATGATCCCCTTCAATGCAGCGTTTACGGGAGAGCAATTAGACCCGTACTTGATGCAGAAGCTTCAGGATGAACTGCCAGGTATCTTGAACTGGGCCATCCAAGGCACCCAGATGTGGTTGGCACAAGGGCTGAAACGATCGATGCCAGCAAGCATCAAGGCCGATGTCGAGAGCTACCGTGGCGAATCCGATCTAGTGGGAAGCTTTTTGGAAGAGTGCACTCAGCCAAGCAGTAACTACAAATGCACCATGGACGAGATCTACGCTGCTTTTAGCCGCTGGGCTCAGCAGAACGGAGAGTGGACCATGAGTAAAATCATCCTCAAGAAAAAACTTGTGGATAAGGGGTTCGAAGCAACACGCCACCGTAACAAGGCTGCAATTATTGGGATTGTGTTACGGGATGATGCATTTGATGCTTATCCAAGTGCATCCCCCACGCTCCGTCTTGCATCAAATCAGTAACATTTTCGGGGCCTGCGGGCCCCTTTTCGTTGTCGGTTATGGCACACATCACTACCCCATACTGAGGCGGTACTCTGTGCTACTTCAACGTCATAACGTAAGCTGTGGAAATCTGTATCGATGGGATGATGTTTGCTAAACCATCATTGCTGTATCAATTTAGGTTCGGCGTGTGCGATACCAAGTCACTCCACCTGTGGGAGATAGCCGCTTGTCTACTTCGAAGAGCTGGGAACAATGAATGACCTCCCGCCAACTACTACATCCGTACAGCTTTGGAGATAAGTCTGGCCACCGTTGACCAATGCTATAAATGGCTTCGTTTAACTGTACCCAGCCGTTCTTGGCTAAGGAATGCTCTGCAAATTTCAGCTGTTGGATAATGGTGGTATTTTCCCAATTCTCGACAGGTTCACCCGGGATGATGCCGTACAAATAGAGACTCTCTCCGACAGGTGAGTTAATAAATTCAAGCAGTCTCTTCTTACTTTCTTCAAAAGCGATCAGGAGGGATTGTAGCGTTTCCCTATTGCTCTTGATGGTGCTTGCTGCAGTAGACAGATAACTGATTGCCTCTTGGCAACTGGCCTCCGAGTTCAACGTAAAGCGTGACAGGAAATGATGCACCAGCTCATTTCGCAACTCGACCAATTGTTTGAGCTTTTCGCTCATCCATTCCCCGTCTTCCAGACCAACGCTGATGCTGATGTACGCTCGGTTGTGTAGGGCATCATCAATTTCTTGCTCATCGCCCAGCGTAATTCTCTGGCTCCACTGACCAACCAAATGCCCCAGCGTCTTTCCAACTAAAAACTGGCGATAGCGTTCAATGTTGCCAACCAGCTCATCCGAAAATCCGCTCACCTTCATAGTGGGCAGGGCTGCTTTGAGCATCAATTCAAACTGCTGTAGCTGGAGGAGACATCGCCCGTACTCCAACGCAATTTGCTCTTTCAAGTAATTCAAATCAGATTGTGCCGTGTCAGGCCTATTGTGTTCCAACGGAGCTCTTCCTTGTGCTCATTAGCATCCAGCTAATAGTGGCTATGTGAGTTGAAGTACCTATTAGATGTTCACCAATGTAACGCGTTCATAGTGCAGCTTCGATAGCGGCTTGTAACTTCTCAACTGCTATCCCACCACCATATCGGTCATAACTGATCGCTCCGTTGGTATGACCCAAGATCGCGGCAGCAAATTGAAGAGGAATACCTTTATCTTTCAGAATTGTCGCTACCGTATGTCTCAAACTGTGGAAATCTTTAGGCACCGGCCGGTTGCGGCTGAACCACTGCCCCCAAAGGTGGCTGTAGCCGTCTTGGCGATGGGGCAGTTCGACGAAGAGCCTTCCCCCCACCCTCTCTTGCACAAATGCTAGGAAGCCAGCCTCCAGCACCGCCGAATGGATCGGAATGAGCCGTTTGCTGTTGTCTGTCTTGAGCTTCTGGTCTGGTCTACCTGCCTGCACTTTGATACACCAGATGTTATCCACCAACACAACATCATCGGCATAGAGCTGGCAGATCTCGTTGGCTCGGGCCCCCGTGTAGAGCCCCAACAGGGCTATCCAGCGGCGATAGGGCTCCTGCCTTTTCGCCCATTGGACGAACCTCTGCCTCTCCTCCATCGTGTAACCACTTCTGGCCTTGGTCTCTTTGACCCGTTGCAACTTGAGCCCAGCGAAATGGTTGACGATCCCCTCCTGATGGTTAGCAAGCCAGCTAAACAACAGGGAGAGCTTCTGGAGGTACTTGTTGATGGTGGCCGGACTCTTACCCGAGTTCAGTAGCCCATCCTTGAACATGACCACGTCAGCCTTGCTGTAGCCGGTCACAGGGCGATCCCCCAGTGCCTCGATAAAGGAGCCGAGATAGTTTTTCTGGTTCTTTCGCTCTTTGGGAGCCCAGGATAGGGCCTTCTCCTTCTGATAGCGGTCACTCAGGACTGACAGGAGCGGAGCAAGCGGTTTAACCGCCCGAGCTACCGGCTTGGTGCTCGATTGATTTGGTGGGGTCTCTGATGCCTCAGCAGGCTCAACGCCAGATTTTGGTCTGGAACGCACGCAGGCAAGCAGCTGGGTCACCTTGTGGCGGGCCGTCAGCTTGTCTCGGGTATGCAGGGATTTTTTGATCTCTTTGCGACGACCACAGGGAAGCGTGGTGACTTTCCGGTAATACCAGATGCCGTGGGGACTGAGCCAGAGATTCATCGATGAGCTCCTCGTCGTCCACACAAAGTGGATGACCAAGGGCTTTAGGAAGCTAACTTATTGAATTGCAGAAACAAGTGGTGGCCCTACCAGCCACATCCCGGCACTCGAGTCCCCCGCCTTGGCTGCTACCTTCCGGTCCTGACCAGGTCGACGGGTTATCAATGCGAGAGGACCAATAGGACCACCGGCGAGGAGAATAGGCAAACTGGGCGTTCAATGCAACGGCTTTCTACCCTCCAACAGATCGTTTGCCTTATTTTTCAACAATCTGCCGAATGAATCAGCTAAACAGCATAAATTTCGCCCCCACCAGCAGCATCAGCAGAGCAAATGCCTGCTTGAGGCGTCTTGGTGACAATCGGTGTGCCAGCTTGGCACCAAGGCGGGCAAACTGGGTACTGGTCAGCACAATGCCGAGCAGCGCTGGCAGATAGATGTAGCCCACACTCCACTCGGGCAGATCGGCATGACTCCAACCCGCATAGAGGTAGCTGAGGCTCCCCGCCAGCGCGATGGGCATGCTGCAAGCTGCAGAGGCCGCTACCGCATTGCGCATCGGCACCGAGTTCCAGCTCAGATAAGGGACGGTTAGCGAGCCACCGCCAATACCAAACAGCGCTGACATCCAACCAATGATGGTACCGGCGATGCCTGTGCCGAGCGCCCCCGGCATATGGCGCTCCGCTTTGGGCTTGAGATTGAGCCCCATCTGCAGCGCCATAGTCCAGGCGAAGCATCCGATGATGATATTGAGGGTACTGGCACTGAGCAGATTGGCCGTCATACCACCGAGCCAGGCACCAACCAACATACCAGCCCCCAATCTGCGGATCATCACCCAGTCGACGGCGCCCGCTTCTTGGTGCGCTCTAAGCGAGCTGAATCCGGTAAAGATCATGGTGGGAAGGGAAGTGCCCAGGGCCAAATGGGTAATGATTTCGGGTTCAAATCCCATCGCACGAAAACTGACCACCAGCACGGGAACAATGATCAATCCACCGCCAATCCCGAACAGCCCAGCCAGCATACCGGCAAAGGCGCCCAGCAGGAGGTAACCCATAAACAGCATAAAAATTCCTGTCTTGAACGATAAACGGCCAACTCGGCCGGACGACACTGGATATCAGCATGAAAAAAAAAGAGATGGCGCGAGGGCCATCTCTCTATTGTGCCGCTCAGTTCAGCGGAATGGTACCATCCATCACCTTGTAGAAGGCCAGCACGGCGCAGCCGAGCAGAGCCGCCGTCATCCCCTGCTCCAGCCGGTTAAGGCCACGCAGACCGTGATGCTGACGCGCCTTCCAGTAGATGAAGATGCCTGGGCTATATAGCAGCGCCACCAGCAGCAGGTACTCCACACCGGCAGCGTAGACCAGCCAGCAGCCGTAAACGGTCGCCACCAGAGCCAGCAGCAGGTCACGCTTGCGCTGATGAGGTTGACCCTGATAGGTCTCCCCTTTCAATGCCAGCTTCAGGCCATAGGCACCGGAGAAAACGTAGGGCACCAACGCTGCAGAGGTGGCGATGTTGACCAGCGCCAGATAGGTGCTGCTCTGGAAGTAGATGATGATCAGGAAGATCTGCACCAGACAGGTAGAGCACCAGAGGGACACCTGCGGCGAGCCGTTTTTGTTCTCCTTGGCAAACCAGCCCGGGAAGACGCCGGTCTTGCCTGCGATGTAGGGCACTTCAGCGGCCAGCACGGTCCAGCTGAGTAGCGCCCCCATCACCGACACCACCAGACCGATGTTGATAAGCCAGGCGCCCCAGGGGCCGACTACGGCTTCAAGGATCATGGCGGTCGAAGGATTTTTAAGCGCCGCCAGTTGCGGCTGGCTCATGACACCCAGCGAGAACAGGGTCACCATCACATAGAGTGTCAGGGCGCCGAGCAGCGCCAGCACGGTGGCACGGCCCACATCCTTGCGATGACGGGCACGGGCAGAGACCACCACGGCCCCTTCAATCCCGATAAAGACCCAGAGGGTCACCTTCATGGTGGACTTGACCTGATCCATCACGGAACCCAGCTCCATGTTGTTCTGGCCCCAGATATCCAGAGTGAAGGTATCCATGTTGAAGGCCAGCAGGATCGCGACACAGAAGACGATGAGCGGCACCATCTTGGCGATGGTGGTGACGATATTCACCAGCGCAGCGACCTGCACCCCGCGCAGCACCAGCGCATGCACCGACCAGATCAGGATGGAGGCCAGCGTGATGGCCACCGGCGTATTGCCGTCACCGAAGATGACGTTGTCCGGCGTATCGAAGAAGTAGCTCAGGGCGCTGAACACCACGATGGCGTAGGAGACGTTGGCCAGCAGTTGGCAGAGCCAGTAACCCCAGGCGGCGTTGAAGCCGATAAAATCGCCGAAACCGGCTTTGGCATAGCTGAAGATACCGCCATCGAGATCGGGGCGGCGCATGGAGAGGTTCTGATAGACCAGCGCGAGACAGATCATGCCAAGACCGGTGATGGCCCAACCCAGAGCGACCGCCCCGGCACTGGCATGCGCAGCAATGTTTTGTGGCAGACTGAAGACCCCGGCGCCGACCATGGAGCCGATCACCAGCGAAATGAGGGCGCCCAGCCCTAGTTTCTTGTCCATTTCAATCCTGT
Organism: Aeromonas sp. R9-2; assembly: GCF_040908025.1. Classification (NCBI taxonomy): domain Bacteria; kingdom Pseudomonadati; phylum Pseudomonadota; class Gammaproteobacteria; order Aeromonadales; family Aeromonadaceae; genus Aeromonas; species Aeromonas sp. R9-2. The sequence continues at coordinate 220,106 of NZ_JBFOCX010000024.1, read as the reverse complement.
TTATTTAGGCGGCGGCAGAGCGTCCGTATTCATACTGCGCGCAATATGGGAGGGGCTGGGAATCCTGACCCCGTGAAAAAGGCGGCAACTATATTGCATGACTATTCCGACCGCAATCCCTCGTCCCGTCAATCATGCACCGCCTTGACCGCGCGCAATTTTACAGCACTGACCCATATGGCCTGTGAGCTGGCTCAAATTAACCAAGACCCATTGATATTTCTCATTTTTCTGCCAACACAACCTGACTCGCATGGTTCCTATGCATTGCCATTCAGGCGCTCTCTGTATAAATAATCTGCATAAAAAAGCCCCGGTGGAAACACCGGGGCCCATTATGTAAATCCCTATAAACGCAAACCGCCATCCAGTTCAATCATCCTTCCCGACAGATAGTCGTTGGAAAAAATAAAGCTCACCGTCTCGGCCAGCTGCTGCGCCTCGCCAAGGGTGCCGACCGGAATGGCCTGCTGCATCCGCGCCATCGCCTCCGGCTTCATCGCCGCCGTCATGTCGGTGGCAAACACCCCGGGGGCAATCCCCATCACCCGAATGCCATGGCGCGCCAACTCCCGCGCCCAGGTCACCACCAGCGAGGCAACCCCCGCCTTGCTGGCGGCATAGTTGCTCTGGCCAATATTGCCAGCGCGGGCGATGGAGGAGATGTTGATGATGACGCCCCCCTGCCCCCCTTGCGCCATCAGCGCCGCCCCCTCGCGCCCACAGAGGAAGGTACCGGTGAGGTTGACGTCAATCACGCTCTGCCACTGGACCAGCGTCATCTTCTCCACCAGCTCACCCTCTTTCACCTTGATCAGCATGCCATCGCGCAAAATGCCGGCGCAGTTGATAAGACCGTGCAGCACGCCAAAACGCTCCTTGATGCCAGCAAAAACCGACTCAACCTCGGCTTCGCTCGCCACATTGCAGACAAACAGCTCGCACTGGCTATCTTGATCGCACTGATCATTCTGACTGCGCACCAGGGCTGCGGTCGCCTCCAGATCGGCGCGATTGATGTCGAGCAGCGCCAGCGTCGCCCCCTGTGCGCCCAGGGCCAGCGCAATGGCCCGTCCCAAGCCACGTCCAGCGCCGGTAATAACGATGACCTTATCTTTGATATCCATCAATGCTCCTTGTAGCTGGTCGAAGAGAGATGCCTTAAAGAGAGGTGGCCCGTCAGGTGGGATCCTGTTTATCCAGATAGAGTTCGACGATACTGGAGAAATCGCGGCTCCCCTGCCCCTGAGCGGCATGCAGGTTGAACAGGTTGCGGGCCAGCGCACCCATGGGCACAGCGCTGTGGCCATGCTCGGCCAGCGCCATGGCCAATCCCAAATCTTTCACCATCAAACGGGTCATAAAGCCCCCCTGATAGTTGCGGGCGGCAGGGACATTCTCCATCACCCCGGGCCAGGGGTTGTAGCGCTCCAGACTCCAGTTGTTGCCGGAGCTCTTGCCCATGATGGTGGAGAGCACGGCGGGATCCAGCCCCTCCTTCACCCCGAGGGCCAGCGCTTCGGCAGTACCCGCCATATGGATCGCAAGCAGCATGTTATTGCACATCTTGGCGATCTGCCCCGCCCCCAGCGTTCCGGCGTGAAACAGGTTCTGCCCCATGCAGGCGAGCAGGGGCGTCGCCGCCTCGAAATCTGCCGCGTCGCCGCCAACTATAAAGGTGAGCGTCCCGGCGGCCGCACCGGCGACACCGCCCGATACGGGGGCATCGATAAAGCGCAAACCGCGGGCGCGGGCCGCCTCCCCGACCTGACGGGCAGAGTCGACATCGATAGTGGAGCAGTCGATCACCAGTGCACCAACCGGCAGGGCTGCCAGCAGATCCTGCCCCTCAGACAACCAAAGGTCGCGCACATGCTCCCCCGCAGGTAGCATGCTGATCACCACCTCGCAGCCGGTCACCGCCTCTCGGGCATCCCCCGTGGCGATACAGCCAGCGGCGATGGCGCGCTCAATGTTTTGAGCAACCAGATCAAACACCTGCACCCTGTGCCCAGCCCTGGCCAGATTGGCCGCCATGGGCCCGCCCATGTTGCCGAGCCCGATAAACCCTATCCTTGTCATCCCGCTTGCTCCTTGCGTTGCTGATGGCGGCGTGCGCCGGTTGCCAAGATGTTATTCCTTGCAGGCCAACGGATTGCTCCCCTGCGGCCAGCGATAGAACTCGTCCAGCCACTCCCCCTCCGGTGGCAACTGTTGCCAGCGGGGATCTTTATCCTTGTCGATCAGCAGTGCCCGCACCCCTTCCACAAAATCGCCCTTGAGCACGCAGTTGACCGAGAGGGTCAGCTCCTCGGCAAATACCTCTGCCAGTGAGTTGCGGCGAGCCTGCCAATACTGGCGCCACAAAATGGCACGGCTGATGGGGCTGCCGGTGCGGCAGAGCTGCTGCGCCTGCTGGAGTACCGCCTCCTGTTCATCGAACTGAGCTTCGAACAACCGCGCCAATGCCCCTTGCAGCGTGCGTCCCGCCAGCAAGGCATCGATCCTCTGTTGATGGGGCAGCAATACTGGCGCTGGCAAGCGGGCCGCCACCTCACCATGCAACCCCGTGAGCAGCAGATCGATCTGCTCACGGGGATCACCACTGCCAGCCCAGTCGAGCACGGCGAGGCGTGACAACAGCGCACTGCGCTCGCTACTGGCGATGGCGTGATCCGCCAGCCCAAGACCGATGGCATCACTCCCGTTGAAGCGGGCGCCAGTCAAACCAAGCCAGAGCCCGAGCCGCCCCGGCATCCGGCTTAAAAACCAGCTTGCCCCCACGTCGGGGTAGAGGCCTATGGTCACCTCCGGCATGGCAAACAGGCTTCTTTCGGTGACAACCCGAAAATCGGCTCCGGCAAACAGGCCAATGCCGCCCCCCATGCAGATACCGTCCGCCACGCAAATAAGGGGCTTGCGGTAAGAGTGGATGTGGTGGTCGAGCCGGTACTCCTGCTCGAAAAAGTCGCGGGCATATTCGAACAGTTCCGATCCGCTCGCCTCCTGCTTGCGGTAATAGAAGGAGCGGATATCGCCACCGGCACAAAATGCCTTCTCACCCGCCCCCTGCAGCAGCACACAGACGATGGCAGGATCCTGCTCCCAACGGGTCAGCGTCTGTTGCAGGATCTGGATCATCGGCAGGCTCAATGCGTTGAGAGACGCAGGGCTGTCGAGGGTCAACACCCCGATCTGATGGCCATCTTCGGTGGGATAACAGCTAACCTTGACCAACTCACTCATAAACGGCTCCGTATGGATTTATTCTGTTGGGCCATATTGCCAGCGCGGTAAGCGTTTCTCCAGGAAGGCGGCCACCCCTTCACGCTGGTTGGCATCGCTAAAGAGATCGAGAAACAGCGCTCGCTCAAGGGGCAAGGCGGCATCCCGCGGGCCACTGCGGCCCTGATTGATCAGGGTTTTGCAGGCGCGCAGGGCACTCGGGCTCTGGCGCTCCACCAGATGGGCCATCTGGTGCGCGGCCTCCCACGCCTGACCGGTTTTCACCACCTCCTCCACCAGCCCCATCTCGTAGGCCAGCGAGGCACTCACCTTCTCGCCGCAGAGGATCATCCGCTTGGCCCAGCCCGGCCCCACCAGCTCGGTCAGGCGCTGGGTGCCACCGGCACAGGGGAGCAAGCCCACCGATGCCTCCGGCAGTCCCAGCAGCGCCTGCTGCTCGGCAATGCGGATATCACAGGCCAGCGCCACTTCCAGGCCACCGCCCATGGCATAACCATTGATGGCGGCGATACTGACGCCGTGAAAACGGGCCAGCGCCTCGAAGGCCTTGCCAAAGGCCTCGGCTACTTCGCGGGCCAGCTCGACATTCCCCTCGACAAACATATTTAGGTCGGCACCGGCGCAGAAAAATTTGTCGCCCGCACCACGGATCACCAGCGCCACCACATCGGGACGACTGTCGAGCTCCACCATCATCTGCAAAAAGGCCTGCAGGCTGGCGAGGGTCCAGGTGTTGGCAGGGGGATGGTCGAGGGTGATATAGGCCACGTGGCCATGATATTCGAGTCTGATCCTTGTCATAGCATTGTCCTTGTCGATGAAGCTGCCGCCATGATGACAGGCTTGAATGACACCAACCTGTGGCTGGCTCACAAAGCCGAAACCGGCATGGCATGGTGCAAATCGGGTGGCAGGCAACACACCCTTGATGCGACCACCGGTTAGCCCAGCGACAAACCGGGATCGGCCAGCATGCGGCGCGCGATGATGAGTCGCATCACCTCGTTGGTGCCCTCCAGAATGCGGTGTACCCGGGTATCGCGCAGATAGCGCTCGAGCGGATACTCGCGGATATAACCATAGCCGCCAAAGAGTTGCAGAGCCTCATCACAGATTCGATAACCCACATCGGTGGCAAAACGCTTGGCCATGGCACACCAGGCACTCTTGTCGGGTGCCCCGCGATCCAGCTTGTCGGCGGCCTGACGCACCAGCAAACGGGCGGCAGCCAGCTCGGTCGCCATATCGGCCAGGCGAAACTGCACGCTCTGGAATTCGCTGATCGGGTGACCAAATTGCTGGCGCTGCTGCACATAAGCCAGCGCATCGTCCAGCGCCTGCTGGGCGGTGCCCACCGAACAGGTGGCAATATTGATGCGCCCCCCATCGAGGGCCTGCATGGCGAACTTGAACCCTTCCCCCTCCTCACCCAACCGGTAGCGGGCGGGAATACGCACCCCGTTGAAAACAACCTCCCGGGTCGGCTGGCTGTTCCAGCCCATCTTCTCTTCGGGCTTGCCATAGACGATGCCCGCGCTATCTGCCGGCACCATAAAGGCAGAGATCCCCTTCGCACCTTCACCACCGGTACGGGCCATCACCACCAGCACGTCAGTGCTCCCCGCTCCCGAGATAAAGACCTTGGTTCCCTCGATGAGGTAGCTATCACCCTCGCGCACCGCCCGGGTCATGAGTGCCGCAGCATCGGAACCCGCCCCCGGCTCGGTGAGGCAATAGGAGCTCAGCAATTCGCCGCTAGCCAGTTTCGGAACCCACTCTTTGGCAACCTCGGTGGGCAACCAGCTACCCAGCATCCAGCTCACCATGTTGTGGATCGTCAGATACGCCGTGGTCGAGGTACAGCCCATGGCAAGGCGTTCGAAGATGAGGCTCGCATCGAGGCGCGGCAGCCCCAATCCGCCAAACTGCTCCGGCGTATAGAGACCACAAAAACCTAGCCCGGCCGCCTGCTTGATGGTCGGGATCGGAAACTCATGCTCCTTGTCCCAGCGCGCGGCATGGGGTTTGAGCGCCTCATCGGCAAAGGCGGCGGCCGCCTCCACATACGCCTGTTGATCATCGGTCAGGGTAAAATCCATCTTGTCGTTCGCTCCCTTGTTGCCCCGCGCTTACTTTCCTGAGTTAGTGCTTTATGACGCGGCGCCCACACGCTGCGTCAGCCGGATCTGCCACTATGGCGCTGTTGTCGTGGTAGCTCATGACGCTTTCACTACCACCCCTCTATCGACACACAACAGATTAACAATTGATTTACGTTTACGCTAACGTAAACTTGTGGCAAAAGTGAAGTACAAAATGGACCGACCACTGCCAGCCTTGAAGCCGAGTCAGCCGGTCGAACCCACCTTCCTACCCGACTGTCATATCCGCAAGGAGAGCATGGATGCAGATGGATGAGACCCTGAATGCCCTGACCGAACAGGTTGCGGCCTTCTGCCAGAAAGTGATCGCCCCGCGCGCCAACGAGATCGATCAGAGCAACGCCTTTCCCCGTGATCTCTGGCCCCGGATGGGTGAACTGGGGCTGCACGGCATCACGGTGGCGGAGGAGTATGACGGGGTGAACCTCGGCTATCTGGCCCACGTGCTGGTGATGGAACAGGTAAGCCGCGCCAGCGCCTCGGTCGGCCTCTCCTACGGCGCCCACTCCAATCTCTGCATCAATCAGATCCACCGCCACGGCACGGCGGAGCAAAAAGCACGCTACCTCCCCCCGCTGGTGAGCGGCGAGCATGTGGGGGCGCTGGCCATGAGCGAGCCGGGAGCCGGGTCCGATGTGGTCAGCATGCGCCTCACCGCGGAGCGCGAGGGCGATCACTTCGTGCTGAACGGCAACAAGATGTGGATCACCAACGGGCCCGATGCCGACACCTTCGTCATCTATGCCAAGACAGATACCAGTGCGGGCCCCAAAGGAATTTCTGCCTTTATCGTTGAAGCAGGCACTCCCGGTTTTTCTACCGCCCAGAAGCTCGACAAGCTGGGGATGCGCGGCTCCAGCACCTGCGAGCTGGTGTTCGACAACTGCCGAGTGCCGCAGGAAAACCTGCTGGGCACCCTGCACGGCGGGGTCAAGGTGCTGATGAGCGGGCTCGATTACGAGCGGGTGGTGCTGGCTGCGGGCCCCCTTGGCATCATGCAGGCCTGCATGGATGTAGTGCTGCCCTATGTGCGTGAGCGCAAGCAGTTTGGTCAAGCCATCGGCGAGTTCCAGCTGGTGCAGGGCAAGCTCGCCGACATGTATACCCGCCTCGCCAGCAGCCGGGCGCTGGTCTACTCGGTGGCGAGCGCCTGCGATCAGGGTCGCACCAGCCGTAAAGATTGCGCCGCAGCCATCCTGTTTGCCGCCGAAAACGCCACCCAGATGGCCCTCGATGCTATCCAGCTGCTCGGCGGCAACGGTTACATCAACGAATACCCCACCGGCCGCCTACTGCGGGACGCCAAACTCTACGAGATCGGCGCCGGTACCTCGGAGATCCGCCGCTGGCTGATTGGTCGCGAGCTGATGGGGGATAACGCATGAGCAGGCTCCACTCCCGTCTCGACACGGCGAGCCCGGAATATACGGCCAATCGGGCCGCTATGCAGTCCCTGGTCGACGATCTCCATACCCGCATTGCCGAGATCGCCCAAGGAGGCGGCGCGGCCAACAACGCCCGCCATCAGGCCCGTGGCAAGCTTCTGCCCCGCGAGCGCATCAATCAGCTGCTGGACCTGGGTTCCCCGTTTCTCGAGCTCTCGGCGCTGGCTGGCTGGCAGGTCTATGACGAGCCGGTGCCCGCCGCCGGCATCATCACCGGCATCGGCCGGGTTTCGGGCCGGCTCTGCATGCTGGTGGTGAACGACGCCACCGTGAAAGGCGGCACCTACTACCCGCTCACGGTGAAAAAACACCTGCGCGCCCAGGCCATCGCCGAGCGGCTGCGCCTCCCCTGCCTCTATCTTGTGGATTCCGGCGGCGCCTTTCTGCCGATGCAGGATGAGGTGTTCCCCGACCGGGATCACTTTGGCCGCATCTTCTACAACCAGGCCCGCATGTCGGCCCAGAACATTCCCCAGCTGGCAGTGGTGATGGGACTCTGCACCGCTGGCGGCGCCTACGTGCCCGCCATGGCTGATGAATCCATCATGGTCAGGGAGCAAGCCACCATCTTTCTGGCGGGTCCGCCGCTGGTCAAGGCCGCCACCGGCGAGGAGATCAGCGCCGAGGCCCTGGGCGGCGCCGAAGTGCACTGTGCCCACTCCGGCGTTGCTGATCATATGGCCCGTGACGATGCCCATGCGTTGACCATCGCCCGCACGCTGGTTACTCATCTGGGTAACGAGCCGATAGAGAGCAGCCCCGGCTACGAGCCCCCCTGCTACCCCATAGAGGAGCTCTACGGTCTGGTGGGCACCAGTCTCAAACGCCCTTACGACGCCCGCGAACTGATTGCCCGATTGGTGGATGGCTCTGACTTTGACGAATTCAAGGCGCTGTTCGGCACTACACTGGTGACCGGCTTTGCCCGCATTTGCGGTATGGAAGTGGGCATCCTCGCCAACAACGGCGTGCTGCACAGCGACAGCGCCCAGAAAGGCGCCCACTTTATTCAGCTCTGTAGCCGCCGCGCCATTCCGCTGCTCTTTTTGCAGAACATCACCGGCTTTATGGTGGGGAGTAGCGCAGAAAAAGAGGGGATCGCCAAGCACGGCGCCAAGCTGGTCACCGCAGTGGCCTGCAGCCGGGTGCCCAAGATCACCCTGATCGTCGGCGGCAGCTTTGGCGCCGGCAACTACGGCATGTGCGGCCGAGCCTACGACCCCGATTTTCTCTTTAGCTGGCCCAACAGCCGCATCTCTGTCATGGGTGGCGAGCAAGCTGCCGGAGTGCTGGTACAGGTGCGTCGGGACAAGCTGGCCGCCGAGGGCAAGAGCCTGAGCGAGCAGGAGGCAGCCGCCATCCGCGCCCCGGTGATCGAGCAGTATGAGCGCCAGGGTCACCCCTACTACGCCAGCGCCCGCCTCTGGGATGATGGCGTCATCGACCCGGCCCAGAGCCGCACCGTGCTGGCGCTGGCACTGGCCGCCTGTCAGGGTGCCCGCATTGAACCCGAGCAGTACGGCATCTTCCGGATGTAAGGAGCAAGCATATGTCCGATCCACTCACTTCCCCTGCACTCAGCTCGTCAGCCCAGAACCCGTTTCGGCTGGAGCGGCACGGCCCGCTGACCGAGCTGGTGCTGTCCCGCCCGGCCCGCCACAACGCCTTTGATGCCGACCTGATGCTGGGGCTGCTCGACTGCCTCGATGATCTGGCCCATCTCCATGGTCACTCACTTGCCGAACGCCCTCACGCCCTGCTGCTGCGGGCCGAGGGTAAACACTTTTGCGCGGGCGCCGACCTCAACTGGATGCGCAATCTGGCTCACGCCGATTTCGAGCATAATCGCGAAGACGCCCGGGTACTGGCGCGGCTGATGCAGACCCTCGACGAGCTCCCCTTCCCCACGGTGGCGCTGGTGCAAGGGGCCGCCTATGGCGGGGCGCTGGGGCTGATCTGCGCCTGCGATCTGGTGCTGGCCAGCGACGATGCCCGCTTCTGCCTCTCCGAGGTGAGCCTTGGTCTGGTGCCTGCGGTGATCAGCCCCTACGTGGTGCGCACCATGGGGATGCGTCAGGCGCGCCGCTACATGCTCAGTGCCGAGCCGTTCGATGCCATCACCGCTTGTCGGCTCAATGTGGCACATCAACTCTGCAAGCCGGATCAACTGCTGGCGGAGGGACGGGCGCAGGCCCTTCGTCTGTGCCGCAACGGGCCGGAAGCGATGAAAGAGACCAAACGACTGCTGGCGGCCATAGAGGCCCATCCTTCCCGCCTGCACGAAGAGAAAACCGTCGAGACCATCGCCCGGGTTCGGGTGGGGCTCGAAGCACAGGAGGGGATGCAAGCCTTCTTCGACAAACGCCCTCCCGCCTGGCGCCCCCGTTTCAAGGATGAGACATGACCCATCACACTCAGATTAAGCGCCTGCTGATTGCCAATCGCGGCGAAATTGCCGTGCGTATCATCAAGACGGCGAAACGCCTCGGCATCCACACCATCGCCCTCTACTCCGATGCCGACGCCCATGCCATGCATACCCGTCTGGCCGATGAGGCCTGGCATCTGGGGCCCGCACCGGCCAGAGAGAGCTATCTCGACACCGGCAAGGTACTGAAGATTGCCAAAGAGGCGTGGGCTGATGCCATCCATCCCGGTTACGGCTTTCTGTCGGAAAACAGCGATTTTGCCACCGCCTGCGAGCAGCGTGGCCTGCGCTTTGTCGGCCCAAGCGGCGCCGCCATTCTCGCCATGGGCGACAAATCGGGCGCCAAGGCGCTGATGCAGGCTGCCGGCGTACCTGTGCTGCCCGGCTATCACGGCACGGATCAACGACCGGACTTCTTGCGCGATCAGGCGAGCCAGATTGGCTTCCCGCTACTTATCAAGGCAGCCAGTGGCGGCGGTGGCAAGGGGATGCGCCGGGTCGATCAGCTGGCCGATTTTGACGAGTCGCTGGCGGCAGTCAAACGGGAAGCCAACGCTGCCTTTGGTGACGATCTGGTGCTGCTGGAGCGCTATCTGCCCCAAGCTCGCCATGTTGAGGTGCAGGTCTTTGCCGATAGCCTCTGCAACGCCATCTATCTGGGGGACAGGGACTGCTCCTTGCAGCGACGCCACCAGAAGGTGATCGAAGAGGCACCCGCCCCCGATATCCCTCCGGCTCTGCGCCGCGCCATGGGGGAGGCAGCCGTGGCCGCAGCCAAGGCCATCCACTATCAGGGGGCTGGCACCATCGAATTTCTGCTCTGCAAGGATGAGTTTTTCTTTATGGAGATGAACACCCGGCTGCAGGTGGAGCATCCGGTCACCGAAGCCGTGACCGGGCAGGACCTGGTGGCCTGGCAGTTGGCCGTGGCCGAAGGCAAGCCGCTGCCACTCACTCAGGAGGAAGTGGTGCTGCGCGGCCATGCGGTGGAGGCGCGTCTCTACGCCGAGGATGTGGCGGCCGGTTTTCTGCCTGCCAGCGGGCCTATCCACTGGCTCCACTGGCCGGATGGCGTGCGCATCGACACCGGCGTTACCGCTGGCGATGAGGTCAGCCCCTATTACGATCCCATGATCGCCAAGCTGATCGCCCACGGCCAGAGCCGCACCGAGGCGTTCGCCAAACTGGCCGATGCGCTGGCGGCACTGGATCTCGGCCCGCTGGAGCACAACGGCGCGCTCTTGCTGCGCCTTTGTGAAGAGCCTGACGTCCTGGCCATGGGCCACCATACCCAGTGGCCCATCCCCACCACAGCACGGCCCATTCCTGAGCTCGCCTGGCCGCTGGCCGCCTTCTGGCTGGCGAGCCGCCCTGCGGGCACCTCCCCCTGGCAGCAAGCCTGCGGATTTCGGCTGGGGCCGGATCGCTGCTGGACAGCGGCGGTGCGCATCGGTGATGAGCGCCGGGTATTGACCCTTAACGATCATGGCGGCCAGCTTGAGTGGCAAGGGGAGACTCATTGCTACCAGAGAGGGGACGACCATATCCGGCTGCAACTGGGTGGCTGCTGGCAACAGATCCCCATTCAGACAGTCGAAGGCTCGGAGGCAGCCTTCATCATGACCCTGGGGGGCCAGCGCATCCGCTTCGCGGCCGATGATCGGCAGCACAGCCACCACCATGATCAGGCAAATGATAAGGCGCAGGGCGCCATCGCCCCCATGCACGGCATAGTGGTGGCCGTGCTGGTCGAGCAGGGGCAAACGGTCAGCAAGGGGCAACCCCTGCTGGTGCTGGAGGCGATGAAGATGGAACACCAGTTGCGTGCAGAGCGGGACGGGGTAATTGAAGCCCTGCAGTGCAAACAGGGCGAACAGGTAAGCCAGGGGACCGTGCTGGTGCGCTTTGCCGAAGAGATAGCTTCACAGGAGGATCACCCATGAACCGATCACAGGACGTCCGTGACGACAGGGTCAGTCTGGTGGAGATGGGGCCGCGAGATGGCCTGCAAAATGAAGCTGCGCCCCTCTCCCTGGTACAGCGGCTGGAGCTGATCCAGCGCCTTTCCGACAGCGGCCTGCAGCGCATCGAGGTGGGTGCCTTTGTCTCTGCCAAAAAAGTGCCGCAGATGGCGGACTCCGCAGCGCTGTTCGAGGCACTGCCGCGCAAGGGCTCAACCCGTTACGGCGCTCTGGTGCCCAATCTGCAAGGCTTGCAGGCAGCCATTGCCGCCCGCGCCGACGAGATTGGCCTCTTCACCGCCTGCTCCGACGGTTTTACCCGGGCCAATATCGGCATCAGCGTGGAGGAGTCGCTGGTACGCTTCGCCCCGCTGGTGCAGGAAGCTCGCCGCCTCGGCATCAAGGTGCGCGGCTACCTCTCCACCGTCATCGCCTGCCCGTTCGATGGCCCGACCCGCCCGAAACGAGTCGCTGCGATGGCCGAGCAACTACTGGATCTCGGTTGCCACGAAATTTCGCTGGGGGACACCATCGGCGTCGGCACTCCGGGCACCGTGGCGCCCATGCTGGATGCGGTGCTGCACGAGCTCCCGGCGGGTCGACTCGCGGTCCATTTTCACGACACCTACGGCCAGGGGTTGGCCAACCTGCTACCCGCGCTGGAGCGCGGCATTCGCACCATCGACTGCTCGGTGGCGGGGCTTGGCGGCTGTCCCTATGCGCCGGGCGCCTCCGGCAATGTAGCGTCAGAAGAGGTGGTCTACCTGCTGCACGGCCTTGGCATGACGACCGGGGTGGATCTCGACAAACTGGCGGCCACCGGCCATTGGGTGAGCGAGCAGCTCGGCCGTCCCAACGGCTCGCGGGTCGGTCAGGCCCTGCACGCCAATGCCGAGCGGCTGCGCGCCCGCCTCTGCCAGCCACACGCCCAGCAACAGGAGTCATGACCATGTCCCGTTCCCTGCCCGGCAAGGAGATCACCTACAGCATTTCGGAGCTGGCCCACGAATTCGATGTCACGCCGCGCACCATCCGCTACTACGAGGATGAGGGGCTGCTCACCCCGTTGCGGGAGGGGCACACCCGCATCTACAGCCATCGGGACAAGATCCGGCTCAAGTTGACCCTGCGCGGCAAACGGCTGGGGTTTAGCTTGGCCGAGATCCGCGAGCTGTTCGATATGTACGACACCGACAAATCGAGCAAAACCCAGCTCCACTCCATGATCCAGCTGATCGAGGCAAAACGCGGCGCCCTGCGCCAGCAACTGGAGGATATCCAGATGGTGATGGCCGAGCTCGCGGCCGCCGAACAGCGCTGTGTTAATTCCCTTAACAGCTTGAAAACTGGCGCAGATTAACCGAATCTGGGAGCAAGCTATTGCCCTGGGGATCCCATGAGATATTGGTGCTGGTTTTTGCTCTTGTTCAGCCTCTCTGGCTGGAGCCATCCCCTCATCAAGGTTGGCGGATACCCCTATGCCCCCTTTGTGGTCAAACTCTCCGATTCCCGCTATGAAGGGCTGACGCTGGACCTCATCGCCAAGCTAAACGAGATCCAGCAAGAGGTAAGATTCGTGTTTGTTCCCACCTCGGCCGCCAACCGTTACAAGGCGCTCGATCTGGGCCGTTTCTCGCTGATGCTGTTTGAAGACACCAAGTGGGGCTGGGACACAGATAAATTCAAGATAACAGCCCCCTTTCTCGGTGGTGGTGAGGTCTATGTGGCCCTGAACAAAACAGGCCGGGATCAGCGCTTTTTCGATGACCCCTCTCGGCATCATCTTATCGGGGTGACCGGCTACCACTACGGCGTCGGCCAGTTCAATGCTGATCCCCTCTACCTGCAGCGCAAGCTCAATATCACCCTGGTCAAGGACAACATCAGCGCCCTGCAAGCCCTGCTCAAAGGGCGTGGCGAGGTAGCCATTCTCAACGTTTCCTACCTTAACCAGTATCTGCTGGCCCATCCCGACACCGCCGACCAGCTGCTGATCTCGCAAAAATGGGATCAACAGTATCAGCACCGCGCCATCCTTCACCCTGTGGCCCCCATTACCCCTGCCCAGCTGGAACAGTGGCTCGCAGCGCTGCAAAAAAAGGGGGAACTGGATCGCCTTTGGACAAAGTACGGCGTACAACAGCACGCAACCCCATGATTACTATCCAGCTTTTCTGTACCATGGTGGGAACCAAATGGGAGTGCACCAAATGAACACCACCGAGCCCGCGTCCCCCAAGCTCCGCTTGCTGCGCTACCTTGCCTACGCTTTCCTGCTGCTTCTTATCCTGATCACCCTGCTGCTGTGGCAAACCCCCCGTCTGGTCCAGCGCTATCTGCCCGGCTGGCTGGCCGAGCACTATGGCCTGCAACTGACGCTGGGGGAGATTGACGTAGGTCTGCGCAACCCTTCTATCTCCCTCGGCGCGACTGCCCTGCTCGATGCCAAACAGCAGCCTATCATCCGTTTTGAACAGCTCTTTATCACCCCAAACCTGCAAGCCAGCTGGCAGCAGAAAGGGGTCGTGCTTTCCGCCGTAACCCTGACCAAACCCGTGGTGCAGCTGCAACGGCTGGCAGACAAAAAGGGGGATGTTCGACTCAATCTAACCGATGCGCTGGCGACCCTGCTCACCCCTGCGCCCGCCCCCGAGCCCGAGACAGCAAGCGCCCCGCTACTGGTCGACATCGCCAGCGTCAATGTCACTGACGGGAATGTGCGCTATCAGGATCAGCGCAAGGAGAGCGAACCCGGCTGGTTGCCGCCCCTCAATCTGGAGAAAGTGGCCCTCAAACTCGATAACCTGCGCACCGAGGCAAATCACCCGACCGCCTATCAGCTGAGCGCCGCCATCAACGGCAAAAGCAGCCTCGCCGCTCACGGCAAACTCGATGTGATGAGCGGCATGGGTCAGGGTAAGGTGAGCCTCAAGCAGGTCGAGCTGAAACCCTTCGCCCCGCTCTGGGCACCCTATCTCAAGCTGGATCTGGCCAAGGGCCACGCCAATGCAGAGGTGGAGTACCAGCTTAAAGAGGGCAAGCAAGGGGTACTGTGGCAATTGTCCAAAGGCAAGCTGACGCTGGACAACTGGCAGCTTAAAAAACACAAGGGCGACGAATTTGCCCGCTTCGGCCAGCTGGCCCTGAGCGAGCTGGCTGTCGATGGCCAGAAACAATCCCTCCAGATCAGCAAGGTAACCCTGCAACAACCCCTGCTCAAGGCCACCCTCAACCCACAGCAGGAACTGGATCTGGCTGACTTGCTGATTGAACAGGCTCCCGCCAAGCCCGTCAAAGAAGCCAACACCGCAAACGAGGTGGCCAACAATGCGGCGCCCAAGTCGGCACAACAAGCAAAGACAGCCGGTAACGGCAAGAAAAATGCGCCAGACAAACCCTGGCAGTGGCAAATCAAGCAGATCCTTATCGACAGGGGCGATCTCACTCTCACCGAATCGAGCAGCGGCAAACCGCAGGCACGCCAGCTCTCCGGCCTCAAGCTGGCGATGGGGCCACTGGGCAGCAAGGGGGAGCAACCGAGCAAACTGACTCTGGCCACCCAGTTCAACCAGAGCAGCCCCCTCGCCTTTGATGGCCAACTGACCCTGACTCCTTTCACCTTAAGCGGCGAGATCAACCAGCAGGGGCTGCCCCTGACGCTGGCACAGCCCTATCTGGCCGATCTGGTACGCATTAAGGTGCAAAACGGGCTGCTGAGCAGCAAGACCCGCCTTGATCTCGCCACCACCGCCCAGGGAGATCTCAGCAAGCTGACCCTGCAAGGGGGGCTCGATATCAACGGGCTCAAGGTGGTCGATCGGGCAGACAATCAGCGGCTGCTGGAGTTCAACACCCTGGCACTCACCGGTCTGACGTATGACGGCATCAGCCAGCAGATGCGGATCAAGGACATTGCTCTGAACAAGCCCTTCGCCCGCATCGAGATCAACGAAGATGGCACCACCAACCTGCAACAACTGCTGTTACCGCAGCCGGCGGCAGCCAAAAGTACTCAAGTGGCGGCAGGCAGCAAGACTCCCGACTTTCGTTTCACCATCGACCAGCTGCGCACCGAGCAGGGCAACCTGCGCTTTGCCGACCGCAGTCTGAGTCAGGATTTTGTGGCCGATATCGCCTCGCTGGGCGGCCAGAGTCGCCATATCAGCAATATTCCGGGGCAACGCTCCGATCTCGCCTTCAACGGCAAGGTGGATCGCTATGCGCCGGTGACTATTCGCGGCGGCACCAACCTGCTGGTCGCCAACCCGATCCTCGACATCGCGGTCGCTTTCCACAATCTGGAGCTCACCACCTTTACCCCCTACTCGGGCACCTATGCCGGTTATGCCATCGACAAGGGGCAGCTCTCCATGAAGCTGCACTACAAGCTGGAGGGCAACCGGCTGGAGGGGGATAACGACATCACCATCAAGAAGCTGCAACTGGGCGAGAAGATCAAGAGCGATCAGGCCAAGGATCTGCCGCTGGGGCTGGCCATCGCCCTGCTGAGCGATGCCAACGGGGTGATACAGATGAACCTCAAGGTGAAGGGCGATCTCGATCAACCGGACTTCAGCATCGGCAATATCTTCTGGGATGTGCTGGGCAACACTCTGAGCAAGGCGATCACCTCCCCCTTCTCCCTGCTCGCCTCGCTGGCCGATGACACCGAAGATCTCGACGAGCTCCCCTTCCTGCCGGGGGAACCCGATCTCACCCCCACCCAGCAGGAGAAACTGGTCAAGCTGGCGCAGGCCCTCAAGGATAGACCCAAGCTCAGCATGAACATTCGCGGCAAGGTCAACTTCAACGAGGAGCGCCCCATCTTGCAACGGCAAAAGCTGGAGCGGGTACTGGCCAAGCTCACCGGCAATCAGGCGGATCTCGACCTGCTGGAACAGGACTCAGCCCTGCAAGAGGCGCTGGCCCAGGCCTATGAAGAGCGCTTTGGCGAAGACCTGGAAGATCTGGCCGATCGCCTCCATCTGGATGAAGAGAGCGCGGCACTGCGGGCCCAGGCGGTGATCCTGCTGCGGGATCAGCAGCTCATCACCGCCAAATCTCTGCGCAATCTCGCCATGCGCCGGGCGCAAAATACCAAAGAGTTTCTGGTCGACAGCCAGGGGATCACCCCGGAGCGGCTGTTCGTGCTCGACAGCCAGGTCAAGGAAGAGGACAAGGAAGCCAAAGTGATCCTGACACTGGATCAGTGACGCCGCCACACTGCGCAAAAGCGTAATAAAAATACAACCCCTCAACTATTTTGACACCTTTTGCTCACCAAACATCCTGTCTTGGTGAGCATTTGGCCTCTGATGCAAATAATCACGTAGTTTTTTTACGATTTATCCCCCTTGCCCCCTTGCGGGCGCGCCGCAGCCTGCCTAAAATCGCGCGTCTTTTGTTAACCCCCCACTCTATTTTTGGAGAACGCCACGTGAGCGAAAAATTGGCCAACCCTGCCCCTCTGGGTCTGATGGGTTTCGGTATGACCACCATCCTGCTGAACATCCATAACGCAGGTTTCTTCCCCATCAGCGCCATGATCCTGGCCATGGGCCTGTGCTACGGCGGCATCGCCCAGATCATCGCTGGCATCATGGAATACAAGCGTGGCAACACCTTCGGTGTGACCGCATTCACCTCCTACGGCCTGTTCTGGCTGAGCCTGGTGTTCCTGCTGATCATGCCGACCATGGGTCTGGCCGAAGCCACTCCGCACGCCTACATGGGTTGGTATCTGCTGATGTGGGGCATGTTCACCCTGTTCATGCTGGTTGGCACCATCAACTACCCGCGCGCCAAGCAGTTCGTGTTCGCCTCCCTGACCGTGCTGTTCTTCCTGCTGGCCGCCCGTGACTTCACCGGCAGCACCCTGATCGGCACCATCGCCGGTTTCGAAGGCATCATCTGTGGCGCCAGCGCCATCTACCTGGCCATGGCCACCGTGATCAACGAACAGTTCGGCCGCACCGTGATGCCGATCGGCGATCACAAAAAAGCCGCCGCCGTACAGCTGAAAGCCGCTGCCTGATAGGCAAGCCACTCAGATTGTGAAAAAGGCACCCTCGGGTGCCTTTTTGCTATCTCGCAAAGATGACGTTCCTGCGCACACATCTTCCCTTTTCAGCCCTACATCCGGATATCCGTCTCTAGCTATTCGGCACTCCTGATACACCTATTTGTGGATATATCCATCAACTAAATAAGGCTCTCTCGGGCCACCACAAGGGATACAGTTTGTTATTCGGTATGAAGCCGTATGACCACTCCCTTTTGTTGGCAACTGTCAGGTGAATACCATCTCCATACATGTAATTTAAATCAAAGTGCCGACCAAGTTATCAGTACTTTTATCTCCCTATGTAAGTTAAAAATTCACTGCGGCGTTAAATCTAATATCCCAGAGGTCAAGGTCCTGACGCCCGATACTGTAATAACCGGTGATAACTTCAAAACGCTGATGACGCTGAGGGGCTACCGCCAGTGCAATCCGTGCAGATCCACTCCACGGGGTCGTACTTTCCATTGTCAGATTTTCATTCAGGATCTGACCATCATTGGGACGCTCAATATCATAACGAACCCCAAGACGCAGGGCCGGTATAATTTGAACCCCATCGGTTGTGGTGAAAATACGACTGATATCCCCTGATGCTTCACTGGTGGCATATTCAAAAGAGTTTTCATTAACCCGCAATGTCACGTTATAAATCTGGTTTGCATAAGGCAATGAGCCTGTGTAATTAAACGCATCGGATTTATTGTGACTGTAAAAGAGGGCAAGCTTGGGCCGCAGCAGATATTCACCAACGTCGTAGCCGCCGGTCAGGTTGGCTGAGATCAACCCGGTCGTTGTCTTGAAACTCCCTTTAAGTACATCGAGTTCGGTATCGTTATCAGTTCGTCCCCATGCAGCCCAGCCATCCAGCAGCCAGTGCGTATCTAGCCTATAGCCGCCATATGGCCCAACAAAGAAGCTGTCCCCCTCATTTCGTACCGAACTGCCAAACGTGCCAAGAGAGGTTTTGCTATTGGCAAATGCAATACCGCCCAGCCCGTCTTTACCAAGGGAGCTGTGTATACCGATCAAAAAGCTGTTGGCATGTCCGGATGTGTCTATCTCGTTACGATCATCGGAGACTCCGGTATGGCGTACATCAGTCCATACCTGCCACAACCCCTTTTGACTGGCAATATCTTCAAATTGGTCAAGCCCGACAACGACACGATCTGAAATACTGAGGGAGCCGCTCAAATAGCCCATCAAGGCATCTGCACTGATACTGGTCACAATATTGCGGATCGGGTCACTCCCACCGCCGGTGCCACCACCACTACCACCATTGCTGCCATCCCCACCGCCGGTTCCGCCACCAGTTCCACCATTGCCGCCACCCCCACCGCCGGTTCCGCCACCACTTCCTCCATTGCTGCCGCCACCACCTCCGGTTCCTCCACCAGTGCCACCGTTACTGTCTCCCCCATCGATCGGGGGAATATTTGGAAATACCGGATTGTTCTGGTTTCTCGAATCGAGGAAGCAGTTGAAAGAACCATCCGCATTGAGGAGATCCAGTTTGTGAGTCCCGTTAAGGTCATCAAGTACTACAGGTGAGACACTCAAGTGCAACGACGCGCGGTTTGCATTCCAACTATCGATTTCAGATACCCCGGGAGCAGAGAGGCGAAAATTACCCCCGGAACCTGGACTTGAAAGCCATAGTGATACCGAATTGTCAGCCGAACGCCCAAGAAACTCTAGATGCTGCCCCGGTTGCCTGTTCGGGCAATCCGCCGCCCATGCTGTTGGCAAGCAGATACTGGTAAGGCAGCCAATTCCCAAAATACGTGAAATCATTATGTCCTCCTGACACTACGTTATCTCACTGACATCCTTGCATGACTTTTAGCATTACCCACAAACAGGTCACTCGATGCAATGGGTAAAGGAACAAATCAATCTGACAAGTTCAAATCGCAGACTATTTTAGTATCCACACTGTTTCTGGTCTCCTGTAATAAAATTCGTTTAGCGCCTGAATCGCGATGATTGATTAAATCAAACCACTTTAAAACCCATAAAAAATGCCGCCCATCGGGCGGCATTTTTATTAGAGATAACGGGCTAACGGGAATTACCAGCCGGTGACTTCGCGCAGGGCCTTGCCGATATCGGCCAGGGAGCGGACGGTTTTCACGCCAGCATCTTCCAGCGCGGCAAACTTCTCGGCGGCAGTACCCTTGCCACCGGAGATGATGGCGCCAGCGTGGCCCATCCGCTTGCCGGGAGGGGCAGTAACACCGGCGATATAGGAGACCACCGGCTTGGTGACGTGGGCCTTGATATAGGCGGCCGCGTCTTCCTCGGCGTTGCCGCCGATCTCGCCGATCATCACGATCGCTTCGGTCTGCGGGTCGTTCTGGAACATCTCCAGAATGTCGATAAAGTTGGAGCCCGGGATGGGGTCGCCACCGATACCGACGCAGGTGGACTGGCCAAAGCCCTCGTCAGTGGTCTGCTTGACCGCTTCGTAGGTCAGGGTGCCGGAGCGGGAGACGATGCCCACCTTGCCCGGCTTGTGAATGTGGCCCGGCATGATGCCGATCTTGCATTCACCCGGGGTGATCACGCCCGGGCAGTTGGGGCCGATCATCCGTACGCCGGTCTCTTGCAGCTTCACTTTGACGTCCAGCATATCCAGCGTCGGGATGCCTTCGGTGATGGTGACAATCAGCTTGATGCCCGCGTCGATCGCTTCCAGGATGGCATCCTTGCAGAACGGCGCCGGCACATAGATGACGGAGGCGGTGGCGCCGGTCGCTTCGACCGCGTCACGGACGGTGTTGAACACCGGCAGGCCCAGATGGGTGGTGCCGCCCTTACCCGGAGAGACGCCGCCCACCAGCTGTGTACCATAGGAGAGCGCCTGCTCGGAGTGGAAAGTACCCTGACCGCCGGTAAAGCCCTGGCAGATGACTCGGGTGTCCTTGTTGATCAGTACGCTCATCAGTTGGCCTCCGCTGCTTTGACGACTTGCTGCGCGGCATCGGTCAGACTCTTGGCCGCAATGATGTTGAGGCCGCTCTCGGCCAGCTTGATACCACCCAGCTCGGCGTTGTTGCCTTCCAGACGGACCACGACGGGCACCTTGACCCCCACTTCCTTGACCGCACCGATAATGCCTTCCGCGATCATGTCGCAGCGCACGATACCGCCAAAGATGTTGACCAGCACCGCTTTGACGTTGCTGTCGGAGAGGATGATCTTGAACGCCTCGGTTACGCGCTCCTTGGTGGCGCCGCCGCCGACGTCAAGGAAGTTGGCCGGCTTGCCGCCGTGCAGGTTGACGATGTCCATGGTGCCCATGGCCAGACCCGCGCCGTTGACCATGCAGCCGATGTTGCCATCGAGGGCCACATAGTTCAGCTCCCACTGGGCGGCGTGCGCTTCGCGGGGATCATCTTGTGACGGGTCGTGCATCTCGCGCAGCTTGGGTTGACGATACAGTGCGTTGGCATCGATGTTGATCTTGCCATCCAGGCAGTGCAGGTTGCCCTGCGCGGTGATCACCAGCGGGTTGATCTCCAGCAGCGCGAAATCGCAATCCAGGAACATCTGGCCCAGACCCATGAAGATCTTGGTGAACTGTTTGATCTGATCGCCGACCAGACCCAGTTTGAAGGCCAGTTCGCGGGCCTGATAGGCCTGCGGACCCACCAGCGGATCGATAGCCGCCTTGTGGATCAGATGGGGGGTTTCGTGGGCGATCTTCTCGATATCCACGCCACCTTCGGTCGAGGCCATGAAGACCACGCGACGGGAGCCACGGTCAACCACGGCGCCCAAGTAGAGCTCTTTGGCGATGTCGGTGCAAGATTCCACCAGGATCTTGGTGACCGGCTGGCCGTTGGCATCGGTCTGGTAGGTCACCAGATTTTTGCCAAGCCAGTTTTGGGCAAAAGCACGGATCTCATCCTTGCTCTTGGCCACTTTCACGCCGCCCGCTTTACCGCGGCCACCGGCGTGTACCTGGCATTTGACGACCCAGGTATTGCCGCCAATCTTGTCGGCCGCTTCGGCTGCTTCTTGTGGGGTAGCACAGGCATAACCTTCGGAGACCGGCAGGCCATACTCGGCAAACAGCTGTTTTGCCTGATATTCATGCAGATTCATAGATGCTCTATCCGTGTTGTAGGTATTTCCGTCCGGGGCTGGTGTTTCTCAATCCCCTGTGAATGGGGGCCTGGGCGGCCCCTCGTTATCTTTCAATCGCTCGGGTATTACTCAAACGTCCAGCAGCACGTTCGGCTCGGGGCGCAAACCCCTTGCCCGGGTGCCACAGGCTTAGACGTCCAGCAACAGACGGGTCGGGTCTTCCAAGAGCTCCTTGACGGAGACCAGGAAGCCTACCGATTCGCGCCCGTCGATGAGACGGTGATCGTAGGAGAGCGCCAGATACATCATCGGCAGGATCTCGACCTTGCCGTCAACGGCCATCGGGCGATCCTGGATCTTGTGCATGCCCAGAATGGCGCTCTGGGGCGGGTTGATGATCGGGGTGGACATCAGGGAGCCGAACACACCACCGTTGGTGATGGTGAAGTTGCCGCCAGTCAGTTCATCCACGGTCAGCTTGCCGTCACGGCCCTTGCCCGCCAGATCCTTGATGGCCTTCTCGATGTCCGCCAGGCTCATGTTGTCGCAGTCGCGCAGCACCGGCGTCACCAGACCACGGGGGGTGGAGACGGCGATGCTGACGTCGAAGTAGTTGTGGTAAACCACGTCATCACCATCGAGCGCCGCGTTCACTTCCGGATAGCGCTTGAGGGACTCCACCACCGCCTTCACGTAGAAGGACATAAAGCCGAGCTTGATGCCGTGCTTCTTCTCGAAGATCTCGCCGTACTGCTTGCGCAGATCCATGATGGGCTTCATGTTGACCTCGTTGAAGGTGGTCAGCATGGCGGTGGTGTTTTTCGCTTCCAGCAGACGCTCGGCAATGCGCTTGCGCAGACGGGTCATCGGTACCCGCTTGTCGGTACGACCACCCAGCGGAGTAACCTTGGCTGCCGGAGCGGCAGCGGCGACCGGTGCGGCTGCCGCAGGCTGGCTCTTGGCCTTGATGAAGGCTTCCACATCATCCTTGGTGATGCGACCGCCCTTGCCGGTACCGGTCAGCTTGGTCACATCGATGTCGTGCTCGCCAATCAGGCGGCGCACCGAGGGGCTCAAGCCATCGGCACCATCATCGGCCACCGCTTCAGCGGGTTTCTCTTTGGTCTCTTCACCGGCCACCGGAGCGGCGGTGAGGATGGCAATCAGTTGACGGGACAACACAGTCGCCCCTTCCCCTTGCAGAATATCCCCCAGCACACCGGCTTGCGGTGCCGGTACTTCCAGCACCACCTTATCGGTCTCGATGTCGACCAGCACTTCGTCACGGGCGACCAGATCGCCCGGTTTTTTGTGCCAGGTGGCGATAGTGGCATCGGCCACTGATTCCGGCAGATCCGGTACCTTGATTTCGATAGTCATCCAATCAGTTCCTTTTTACTTCTATGCCAGAGGCTTTACAGGGTAAGGGCATCTTCCACCAAGGCTTTTTGCTGCTTGGCGTGGACAGACATGTAACCGACGGCCGGTGAGGCGGACGCCGGACGACCGGCATAACGCAGGGTAGCTCCGGCTGGCAGCACGCCATCGTAGTGGTGACGGGTGCAGTACCAGGCGCCCTGGTTCTGCGGCTCTTCCTGACACCAGACAAAGTCGGTGACGTGGCTGTAATCGGCCAGAATGGCGCGCACTTCCTCTTCCGGGAAGGGGTAGAGCTGCTCAATTCGCACCAGTGCCACATCTTGCTGCTCGGTCTTGCGACGGGCATCGAGCAGGTCGTAGTAGACCTTGCCGGAGCAGAAGACCACACGCTTGACCGCTTTCGGATCCAGCGCATCGATCTCGCCGATGGCATTCTGGAAGGTACCTTCCGCCAGCTCTTCAAGCTTGCTCACCGCCAGCGGATGGCGCAGCAGGGATTTGGGCGTCATGACGATGAGCGGACGGCGCATCGGGCGCACAACCTGACGACGCAGCATATGGAACACCTGCGCCGGGGTAGAGGGCACGCATACCTGCATGTTGTGCTGGGCGCACATCTGCAGATAACGCTCCAGACGAGCGGAGGAGTGCTCCGGCCCCTGCCCCTCGTAACCGTGCGGCAGCAACATGGTCAGGCCGCACATCCGGCCCCACTTCTGCTCACCGGAGGAGAGGAACTGATCCACCACCACCTGGGCACAGTTGGCGAAATCGCCGAACTGGGCTTCCCAGATGGTGAGGCCAGCTGGCTCGGCGCTGGCGTAACCATATTCAAAGGCCAGTACCGCGTTCTCGGTCAGCACAGAGTCATACACCTCGAACGGGCCCTGTTCGTCGTGCAGGTTGCACAACGGGGTATAAGTGCTGGCATCGGTCTGGCTGTGGAGCACAGCGTGGCGGTGGAAGAAGGTGCCACGGCCGGAGTCTTCACCGGTAAAGCGGATGCGGGACCCCTTGTCCACCAGAGTGGCGTAGGCCAGGGTCTCGGCAAAGCCCCAATCCACCAGCTTCTCGCCAGCGGCCATCAGACGGCGGTCTTCGTAAATCTTCTCGACCTGACGCTGCAGCACGTGGGTCGCCGGATACTGGCTCACCCGCTCGCCGAGGCTCTTGAGGTGATCCATCGGCACGGCACTCTCATAGGCCATGTTCCAGTCGTGACCGAGATAAGGGGTCCAGTCGACGGAGTGTAGCTCCATCGGCCGCCACTCCTTGCTCACCCGCTCGCCGCGATCCAGCGCTTCACGATACTCGTTGACCAGTTCGGTCGCCCGCTCCTGAGCGAGGCTTCCCTCGGCCACCAGCTGATCGGCGTAGATCTTGCGCGGGGTCGGGTGCTGCTTGATCTTCTGGTACATCAGCGGCTGAGTGGCGCTCGGCTCGTCCGCTTCGTTGTGACCGTGACGACGGTAGCAGACCAGCTCGATCACCACGTCGCGTTTGAAGGTGTTGCGGTAATCCAAGGCAATCTGGGTCACCAGCACCACGGCTTCCGGATCATCCCCGTTGACGTGCAGCACCGGCGCCTGCACCGCCTTGGCGATGTCGGTGCAATATTCGGTGGAACGCAGGTCACGGATATAGGAGGTGGTGAAACCAACCTGGTTGTTGATGACGATGCGCACCGTCCCGCCGACACCATAAGCACGGGTCTGGGACATGTTGAAGGTCTCGGCCACCACGCCCTGACCGGCCATGGCCGAGTCACCGTGAATGGTGATGGGCAACACGCTGGAGCCATCCTTGTCACCGCGACGATCCATACGGGCACGGACCGAGCCGATGACCACAGGGTTGACGATCTCGAGGTGAGAGGGGTTGAACGCCAGCGCCAGGTGGACGTTGCCACCCGGGGTGGCGAAGTCGGAGGAGAAGCCCATGTGGTACTTCACATCACCGGTACCCCAGGATTCGCCATGCTTGCCGGCAAACTCGTCGAACAGATCCTGAGCGCGCTTGCCCAGCACGTTGATCAGCACGTTGAGGCGACCGCGGTGGGCCATACCGATAACGGCCTCTTTGCAGCCCTGCTCACCGGCGCGACGGATCAGCTCCTTGAGCATGGGGATCATGGCGTCGCCACCTTCCAGCGAGAAGCGCTTGGCTCCCGGGAACTTGGCGCCCAGATATTTCTCCAGCCCTTCGGCAGCGGTCAGGCTCTCGAGGAAACGGGTCTTCTCTTCGAGGGTGTAGCTCCCCTTCCCTTCAATGGATTCGAGACGCTGTTGCAGCCAGCGCTTCTCTTCCGTGGAGGTGAGGTGCATGTAGTCGGCGCCGATGGAGCCGCAATAGGTCTTCTTCAGCGAGGCGTAGAGGTCGGAGAGCACCATGGTCTCGCGACCGATGGCGTAGGAGCCCACATTGAAGGTGGCCTCCATATCTGCGCCCTGCAGGTTGTGGAACGCGGGATCCAGTTCGGCAACGGTTTCACGCTGCCACAGGCCCAGCGGGTCCAGATTGGCATTCTGGTGACCACGGAAACGGAAGGCGTTGATCAGCTGCAATACCCGCACCTGCTTGGCATCCACTTGCGGATCGGAGACGGGGGCACTGTAGCGAGAGGGATCCTTGGCCAGACGACGGAAATAATCGCGGACCTGGGAGTGGGGTTGTTCAACCGCATGGCCATTGACCTGGGGCAGCTCGCTAAACAGGCTGCGCCACTCGTCGGACACGGAGTCAGGATTTTCCAGGAAGGATTCGTACAAATCCTCAATATAGCTTGCATTCGCACCAGCCAGGTGAGATGACTCCAACCAGGCCTTCATCACGCCGTTATGCATTTCTATCCCTTGTACTTCTTGTTACTGCTGCGCAGCTTGTAGGGGTCAAATAGCCATCCTGCCACGGGTGGGATGGCTATCCAGAGGTCGGGCCAGCACCTGGCCGGCCCTGATACTAAACAGCCCGATTGAGCAACATCGACTTGATCTGGCCAATCGCCTTGGTCGGGTTCAAGCCTTTCGGACAGACGTTCACGCAGTTCATGATGCCATGGCAGCGGAACACGCTGAAGGCGTCGTCCAGATTCCCCAGTCGTTCGGTGGTCGCGGTGTCGCGGCTGTCAGCCAGCCAGCGGTAGGCGGCGAGCAGCCCGGCCGGACCGATGAACTTGTCGGGATTCCACCAGAAGGAGGGGCACGAAGTGGAGCAGCAGGCACAGAGAATGCACTCGTACAGGCCGTCAAGCTTGGCGCGCTCTTCGGGGGATTGCAGGTGCTCACGCACCGGCGGCAACTTGTCATCATTGATGAGGAAGGGTTTGACCTTCTCCCACTGGGTGTAGAACTGGGTCATGTCGATCACCAGATCACGGATCACCGGCAGGCCGGGCAAGGGGCGGATAACGACGTTATTGCCCTTCTTCAGCAGGTCGGAGAGCGGGGTGATACAGGCAAGACCGTTCTTGCCATTCATGTTGAGACCGTCTGATCCACAGACCCCTTCGCGGCAAGAGCGGCGGAAGGCGAGCGTGGGATCCAGCTCTTTCAACTGGATCAGTGCGTCGAGCACCATCATGTCGGAACCTTCAGGAATATCAAGACGATATTCCTTCATATGGGGGACGTTATCAACATCCGGATTGTATCTGTAGACAGAGAATGTGACGTTCATAGGGCTGGCTCCGCAATCAGTAAGTCCGGACCTTGGGCGGGAACGCCTCACGGGTCTTGGGTGACATGTTGACAGCGCGACGGGTCATGGACTCGGTGTCCGGATGATAGAGGCTGTGGCACAGCCAGTTCTCATCGTCGCGATCCGGGAAGTCGAAGCGGCAGTGAGCACCGCGACTCTCGGTACGGAAGTTGGCGGCAACCGCCGTGGCAAACGCCGTCTCCATCAGGTTGTCCAGCTCCAGGCACTCGATGCGCTGGGTGTTGAACTCTTTGGAGGTGTCATCCAGACGGGCTGACTTGAGGCGTTCGCGGATAACCTTGAGCTCGGCCAACCCTTCTGCCATCGCAGCACCTTCGCGGAACACCGAGAAGTTATTCTGCATGCAGCGCTGCAGGTCTTTGCGGATCTGCACCGGGTCTTCCCCGTCACGGCAATTTTCCCAGCGGTTGAAGCGGGCCAGTGCGGCATCCAGATCCGACTCGGAAGCATCGCGGCCGTGATCCATCTCGCCCAGGGTGTTGACCAGATGCATGCCGGCAGCGCGGCCAAACACCACCAGATCCAGCAGGGAGTTGCCACCCAGACGGTTGGCACCGTGTACGGAGACGCAGGCAATCTCGCCCACCGCAAACAGACCGACCACCGGTACATCGTTGCCATTCTTGTCCTGAGTCAGGCACTGGCCATTCACGTTGGTCGGCACGCCGCCCATCATGTAGTGGCAGGTCGGAATGATCGGGATCGGCTCTTTGACCGGATCCACGTGGGCGAAGGTGCGAGAGAGCTCGCAGATCCCCGGCAGACGGGATTCCAGCACCTCTTTGCCGAGGTGATCCAGCTTGAGCTTGATGTGCGGGCCCCAAGGACCATCGCAGCCACGGCCTTCACGGATCTCGATCATGATGGAGCGGGCCACCACGTCGCGACCGGCCAAGTCCTTGGCGTTCGGGGCGTAACGCTCCATGAAGCGCTCGCCATCTTTATTGAGCAGATAGCCGCCTTCACCACGGCAACCTTCAGTTACCAGCACCCCTGCCCCGGCGATGCCGGTCGGGTGGAACTGCCACATTTCCATGTCCTGCACGCCGACGCCGGCACGCAACGCCATGCCGACACCGTCACCTGTATTGATGTGGGCATTGGTGGTGGACTGGTAGATACGACCGGCACCGCCAGTCGCCAGCACGGTGGCCTTGGCCTTGAAGTAGACCACTTCACCGCTCTCCATATCGATGGCAGTACAACCCACCACATGGCCATCCTGGTTTTTCACCAGATCCAGCGCATACCACTCGGAGAAGACGGTGGTCTTGTTCTTGACGTTCTGCTGATAGAGGGTGTGCAGCAGGGCGTGACCGGTACGGTCGGCGGCCGCTGCGGTACGGGCAGCCTGCTCGCCACCGAAATTCTTGGACTGACCACCAAACGGACGCTGGTAGACAGACCCGTTGTCGAAACGGGAGAAGGGCAGCCCCATGTTCTCCAGCTCATAGATAGCCTCGGGGCCGGTTTTGCACATGTACTCGATGGCTTCCTGATCACCGATGTAATCGGAACCTTTTACCGTGTCATACATATGCCACTGCCAGTTGTCATCGTGGGCATTGCCCAGCGCAACCGTGATCCCGCCCTGGGCGGAGACAGTGTGAGAACGGGTTGGAAAAACCTTGGACAACAGAGCGCAGCTCTTGCCGGACTGGGCAATCTGCAGCGCGGCGCGCATACCGGCACCACCGGCACCAATCACCACCGCATCAAATTCACGAGTTGGAATAGTCACCTTACACACCCCACAGCACGACGAAACCCGTCATCAGATAGACAAACAGCACCACGACCAGGGCAAATTGCAGCGCCCCGCGCAGCCCTACCGGCTTGATATAGTCAGTCAGCACCTGCCACAGACCAATCCAGGCGTGGATCAGTACGCAGAGCAGGGTCAACAGGGTGAATACCTTGGTGAATGTTTTGGCGAAGAAGCCTGCCCACACCTCGTAGGTGATGTCGTTGAACGCGACAAAGCCCACCAGATAGAGGACATAACAGGTCATGATGAGGGCGGTGGCGCGGATCAGGATGTAATCGTGAACGCCGCTGCGCCCGAAGGTTGCAGAATTGGTTACCATACAAGCACTCCCGCCAATACAGCCAGGATCGCGGTGATCACGAAGGCCACGCGGGCGCTCTGATTGCCGGATTCCAGCTCTTCCCAATAGCCCATATCCATGACCAGATGACGCAAGCCGCCCACAATGTGGTATGCCAGCGCAGTCAGGATCCCCCACAGCACGAGTTTGACCAGGAAGTTGTCCATGATGGCAACCACGGTTTCAAACCCTTCGGGAGAGGCGAGTGAAGTACCAAGCATCCACAGCAAGATGCCCAGTGCAACAAAGGTAATGACCCCTGAAACACGGTGCAGGATGGATGCAATGGCAGTGACAGGAAAGCTGATCGTCTGTAGGTCGAGGTTGACCGGTCTCTGTTTGTTTTTCACGCTTGCCCACTCAGCTCCATTGAGCACGTTAGTTATTGTTTTAACTCACACTTGAGGGCACGGAATGGTGATTGTTGGTTTTTTGTTACCAAAACACTCTGAAAAAGCCAAAACGCGAGTTTTCGGTTTCACATCAGGCTTTGCCAAAGCGTTTCAAACACCCGCAGCCATGACCCACGTGGCGCAGTATATCGGCGGCCTTAACCGAAGACAATCAATTAGCTACAAAGAAAACACAAAACCGCAAACTCGATCGCATATTTAATTTAACATTTCATTAATGCCATTAATGGGGTTTCAGCAAAATTGACATTGATAAGGAACTCTGTTTCAAATAAGGCGCTCCAGCCACTTCGGTATGGGTAACAACCTTTGCCAGCGTCATAAAAGTCGTAATAGAGTAGGACTGGAACCAAATTATAAAGAGCAAAGGAGACGTGCTATGGCTGATAAGATAGCCACCCTACACCTGCCCGGAAAAGATCCGGTCGAACTGCCGATCCTCTCCGGCACCATCGGCCCGGATGTCATCGATGTCAGAAAATTGGGATCACAGGGGTATTTCACCTTTGACCCCGGTTTTATGGCCACCGGTTCTTGCAAATCTGCCATTACCTACATTGACGGGGATCAGGGTGTCTTGCTGCACCGTGGTTACCCCATCGCCCAGTTGGCCACCCAGGCCACCTATCTGGAAGTCTGCTATATCCTGCTGTACGGCGAAGCGCCGACCAAGGCGCAATATGCCGAATTCGAACGTCTGGTCACCCGCCACACCATGGTGCACGAGCAGATCGCCTTCTTCTTCCGCGGCTTCCGTCGTGACTCCCACCCCATGGCCATCATGTGCGGTGTAGTCAGCGCCCTCTCCGCCTTCTATCACGATGCCCTCGACATCAATAACGAGCAGCATCGCGAGATCTGTGCCTTCCGTCTGCTCTCCAAGATGCCGACTCTGGCCGCCATGTGTTACAAGTACTCCATCGGCCAGCCGTTCATGCAGCCGCGTAACGCCCTCTCCTATGCCGGTAACTTCCTGCACATGATGTTTGGCGTGCCGACCGAAGAGTACAAGGTCAACCCCATCGTTGAACGCGCCATGGATCGTATCTTTACCCTCCATGCGGATCACGAGCAGAACGCCTCCACCTCCACCGTTCGTCTGGCTGGATCCTCCGGTGCTAACCCGTTCGCCTGTATCGCCGCGGGGATCGCCTCCCTGTGGGGACCGGCCCACGGTGGTGCCAACGAAGCCTGCCTGCGCATGCTGGAAGAGATCGGCTCGGTGGATCGCATCCCCGAGTACATCTCCAAGGCCAAGGACAAGAATGATCCGTTCCGTCTGATGGGCTTCGGTCACCGTGTCTACAAAAATCACGACCCTCGTGCCACTGTGATGCGCGAAACCTGCCACGAAGTACTGACCGAGCTGCAGATCAAGGATCCGCTGCTGGACGTGGCCATGGAGCTGGAGCGTATTGCGCTCTCCGACCCCTACTTCGTCGAGAAGAAACTCTACCCGAACGTGGACTTCTACTCCGGCATCATCATGAAGGCGATCGGCATCCCGATGAGCATGTTCACCGTGATCTTCGCCATCTCCCGCACTATCGGCTGGATTGCGCACTGGAACGAGTTCCACTCAGACCCGGACAGCAAGATTGGTCGCCCACGCCAGCTCTACGTGGGCCACCCGCTGCGCGAGTTCACTCCACTCGAGCAGCGCTAACCACTGCGCTGATATGGTTTGTTACAAAGGCGGTCATTGACCGCCTTTTTGTTTGCCGCTCTAATGCCCCCTTTCGCGTTAAGGAGTCCATTATGAAACCACTGTTTATCAGCGCAGCCTTGCTGCTGACCGCCTGCCAGAGCGCCCCCGCCTCGTCACAGGGGGAGACCCTCTATATCAACAGCCAGTTGGTCGATTGCGTCGGGGTTGGCCCAATGCAGTGCATGCAGGTTCGCAGTGATGAGCAGCAGCCCTGGACGCTGTTCTACCAGAATATTGAAGGTTTCCAGTTCGAGCCGGGTTACCGCTACCAGCTCACTGTCAGCAAGGAGCAGCTCACCGATGTGCCGGCCGATGCCCCCTCCGTGCGCTATCAGCTGATCAAGGTGGTGAACAAGGTCGCCAGCAAGTAACAAACACGATCAAAAAACGGGGGATGGCTGATGCCATCCCCCGTTGGTTTATGGGTACTGCGCCTCATCAGGCACGATCAGGTCGGCGCCAGCGCCATATGCAGCAACGGATAGGGCTTGCCCTGACCATCCAGCGGCGAGCGACCCGTCACTGTGAATCCCATCTTCAGATAGAAGCCCACCGCCTGTTCGTTCTGCTCGTTAACGTCAACCAGCGTCGCGCCGCACTGGCTGATGGCATGGGCCACCAGCAAACGCCCCACGCCACTGCCGCGCGCCTCGGGAGCCACAAACAGCATCTCCAGCTTGCCCTCGTGTACCCCGCTAAAACCCGTAATGTGCCCCTCTTCTGTGCGGGCACAGTGCAGTGTCACCGCATCGAAGTAGTGCTCCAGAATAAGCGGTTTGAGCGCGAGGATCTCGGCCTCGGGCAGAAAGTGGTGGGTCGCCCGCACCGAAGCCTCCCACAGATCGATCAGGGCCGGATAATCGGCCCGGGATACCGGAACAATCGTCATAAAATAACTCGATATGATAACCAGCGGGAAGAGACACCTTCCCGCTGGCAACGGTGATTAACGCGCCTGCACCGCCTGCAGCAGCACCGACATATCAGCGCCAAAGTTGCGGCTGCAGATCGCTTCGCGAATATCCGCTTCGCTATAACGGCTGCCCGGATAGACCACCACGCAGGAGGTGTCGCCCGGTTTGAGGAAGTGGGTCTCGCCAAACGGGGTATAGCGGGTGGCACCGATACTGATGAGCGCATGGGGAGGATGTCCCGCCTGCGCCAGCAGTCCCTGAATGTGCTCCGCCGGCCCTTCATCCTGCTGATGATTGAACTTGTCGATGGCCCAGTCGAGCAGCTTGCCGTGGAAGTAGCTGTAGTCGATGGCGGCGCTGTCTACCCCGTAGGCGTGCAGCTCGCCATCGCGCTCCAGATAGCAGGCGATACGATAGTCATCGAGCTCGCAACCGGCGGCAAAACCGGAAAGCGGCAGCAGCTTGGCCGCCAACCCCTTGCTCTCTTCGCCCCAGTTCTTCTTCTCGCTGATCTTCTTGGCGTTGGGACGGCGGATGGAGCAGTCGTTATAGGCACCAAAGGCGCGGGGATGGATCGCCACCACCTGCTTGCCGGCATACTCCAGCTCGCACCAGAGGGCTACTTCCGGCTCGATCTGCACCTTCTCGTCACCGCTGACCGCCGCTTCCGGCAGGAAGATCGCCTTGTCGCTCAACGGGAATACCCCGAGCTGACCCGGATGGCCCGGCACAAAGAAGGGAAACAGCGCCTTGGGCGCCGTGGTGTCGCGCACGACTACCGCTACGAAGTCCGATGCTTCGCCCGCCTGCTCCAGATGACCGGCGAAATTGCCCGCGACCCCGAGTCCGATAAACTTGCTCTCTGCTGCTATCTGCATCTTGCTCACCTGCATCTTGCCCACGCAAGGTAGCAGGCCCGTCACCCACTACCGCTAAAGTGGCAAGATTAAACCACAAGGGGCCCGCCTTCGCCCAGTCCGGCCCTGTCGTGATGTGCGCCAGTCCGCTTTTTTAGGGACGAGAAGGCTGTGGCGAACCAGCGATTGCGCACTCATTCAGCTACGCGGTCACCGCGCTGGAAACAGTGCGTTTCCGACCTATCCCCTCTTTCTCCTTGGGACTCAACTTCATCTTTGTTAGGCTGCCTGCCACACAGGCTCACAGAGGGATCTTCTTGATGTCACAGGCGCACTTTCAGGGCCGCTTCGAAGTCGAGTTCAAATATCAGCTGACGGATCGCCCCGCCTTCCTCAAGGCACTGCTCGCCCTCAATCCGGAGATCATGCTGGAGGATAATCTGGAGCAGGATCGCTACTTCGACACCCCGGATGATGCCCTTGCCCAGGCTGGCAAAAGTCTGGCTATCCGCACCATGCAGCCCTCCGGCATCCAGCTCTGGATCGTCAAGGGGCCCGAGACGGATCGCTGCGAGGCGGTCAATATCAATAATGCGGACAAGGCCGTCAGCATGCTCTTGACCATGAACTACCGGCAGATACTCGTGATCACCAAAAGGCGCAGCATCTACTTTATTGGCCCGTTTCACGTCACCCTGGATCATCTGGCCGAGATCGGGGATTTTGCCGAGCTCGCCATCATGACCGATGACGAGGAACGCCTCCCGGCGTTTCGCCAGCAACTGCTCGCGCTGGCAGATCAGTTGGGACTTTCTCCCGATGCGCAGGAGCCTCGCTCCTACCGCACCCTGTACATGCAGGCAATACGCACCACATAACCAGAGGATGCAACTCAATGATCGACAAACTCGCCTGGCTCACCTTTAAAGATCAGCAGCTGCTCTGCGCCCGCTCCCACGGCAAGGACATCTATTACATCCCAGGCGGCAAGCGGGAACCGGGCGAGAGCGACGAGGCGGCGCTGATCCGCGAGATTGAGGAGGAGCTGGCCGTTACCCTGCAGCCCGATACCCTGCGCTTTGCCTGCGAGTTCAGCGCCCAGGCCGATGGCAAACCGGCAGGAGTCGTGGTGAGACTGCGCTGTTACACCGGCGAAGCGAGCGGCACCCCAATCGCCTCGGCAGAAATTGCCGAGCTGCGCTGGCTCGACAGCTCTCACCTCGATGAGCTCTCCCCCGTCTCCCGCCTGCTGTTTACCTGGCTGGTTGAGCAGAAGCTGATCCGCTGACAAGCCGTACTCGCGGCGAGCATAAGTACCTACCTCATATGAACCAACGGTGGCAATCAGCCACATAACAGCGCAACGACAAGGATGTCAGATGAACGTTGTGGAAGTTAAGAGCGCAGCAACCTACCAAAGTGCACGCAACGCCGAGGCTCCCTTGCTGCGACAGTCATCTTCTACAAACCGCTCTGACCATCCCCTATGCCTTATACAAATACAGCAGGGCCGCACCAAGCGGCCCTGCTTGTTGCCAGCGTGACTGTTTGTTGCAGCAATATGGCTTGCGACGGATTGCCACGATAGAGCCATTGCTCCTGTATGCCTCAACACCGCCAATTGCTCACCCCAAAATACAACCAAATAAACAGAAAGATTAATTAATGATTAAAACACCCCCCTTTTCTTCTTCATCTATTGCCTCATCAGGCGTATCGTGAGAGACCCATTTGATAATCAAATCTATGTTGTTCACTGCCTTGAGGAATAATGGATGCCCACTTTGCCTCGTACAGTTACCTCCCCCAAAAAGTTCATCATCGGTCAACACCTTCTCCCGCAACTCCATGAGCACGTTAAAGATTTTGGTGACTATGCGTTGCTCATCAGCGATGAGTTCATTCTGGAGCGGGTACGGGAAGAAGCTTTGGCGGGGCTCCTGCAGGCAGGCCTCAGGGGAGTGGTCGACAAGTTTCGCTATGAATGCACCGAACAGGAGATCCACCGCCTGACCCACCTTGCAGAGCAATATGGTGCGAACGTGATTGTCGGGATCGGCGGCGGCAAGACGCTGGATGTCGCCAAGGCCGTGGCCTTCTATCTGCGCCGTCCGGTTGTGCTGTTCCCGACGATTGCCTCCACAGATGCCCCCTGCACGGCACTGGCGGTGATCTACAACCAGGCGGGGGAATTTGAGCGCTATCTGTTCCTGCCGCAAAATCCGGACGTGGTGCTGGCTGACACTGCCATCATTGCCGCCGCCCCTCCCCGCTTCTTTTCCGCAGGCGTTGGCGATGCCCTGGCCACCTATTTCGAGGCGCGCGCCTGCTATCGGGCGGACGGGCTCAATCTGGTCGGCAAGCGCCCTTCACGTACTGGCCTTGGTCTGGCACAGCTCTGTTACGAGCTGCTTGGTGAGAACATCGAGCTGGCCATGGATGCGATACGCCACCATGTCTCGACTCCGGCGCTGGAGCAGGTTATCGAGGCCACCATCTACCTCAGTGGCGTCGGCGCAGAAGCCGGTGGGCTGGCCGCCGCTCATGCAATCAACAATGGCATGTCACTGATCGCGGATCTCCATCGTGCCCAACATGGCGAGAAGGTGGTCTTCGGCCTGCTGACCCAACTCGTGCTTGAGCGCGCCCCGCAACATGAGCTTGATGAGGTGTTTCGCATCATCGACTGTGCAGGCCTGCCCATGACACTGCAAGAACTGGGGCTCACCCACTTTGATGAAAGCGAGTGGCGCAAGGTGGCGCAGCTGGCCTGCGATCCCCTCGATACCATGGGCAACATGCCGATGACAGTGAGTGAACAGGATGTCTACGCCGCCATGGTAGCGGCCAATGCCATGGCTGAGCGTTATCGCCTCTGCCATCCCCGCATCTGATTGCTTGCCGCACTAAATAGGCAAACAGTAAAAAGGCTTGCCCATTGGCAAGCCTTTTTCATCTGCATCCCCCCCCTTGTCGGGATAGACGAAAGTCCGCGTTGACTCAGGGGAGTTTCACCGCTCGCACTTCAACCTCTGGCAGGGCGAAGGCATCTTGCGCGGTGATGAGTTGCAGCTCGTAAGCCTGCTGGCGCCAGGTCTCCTGCAGCACCGCATCCACCGAGGCGTTGGTGCGCTCGAACGCGCTAACCGCATCGTGACCGGCCAGCAAATTGGCCAGCATCAGGGCGCTGATAAGATCGCCAACCCCCACCGGCTGGCGGGCAAAGTCGTAGAGCGGACGGGCAATCAGGTAATCCCCTTGCGGGGTCGCCAGCAGCATCTCGAAGCGGCTGGAGTCCTGCGCCGCACGACCGAGATGCTTGACCAGCACCAGCTTGACGCCGCGGGCCAGCAGCTGATGGGCAGCCGCGCGGGTCTGATCCAGATCAGCCAGATGGGTATCGCAGAGGGTCTCCAGCTCCAGCAGGTTGGGGGCCATCATGTCGGCCACCGGCAGCGCCTGCTCGGTCAGGAAACGGGTGACGCCGGGAGCGACGATACACCCCTTCTCCGGGTGCCCCATCACAGGGTCGCAGAAGTAGATTGCATCGGGGTTGGCCGCCTTGACGGCGTTGACCACGGTCAGGATCTCGTCTCCCTGTTCGGCGGAGCCAAGATAACCGCTCAGCACGGCGTCACACTGGCTCAACACCTCGATATTGCCCAATCCTTTCACCAGCGCACTGATATGACCCGCCGGCATCGCCATTCCCTGCCACCCCTGGGCATATTGGGTGTGGTTGGAAAACTGCACCGTGTTGATGGGCCATACATCCATACCAAGGCGACGCATGGGGAAGACGGCCGCGCTGTTGCCGGCACAACCAAAGACCACGTGGGACTGAATAGAGAGAACGGATTTCATCGGGAATACCACAGCAAAGGATCAGCAAGGTGGGCAATATATCGGATGAAGATAACGATGCGCCACCTTGGCGCGGGATGAACAGGCAATTTCCTGACTAAAGACAGGTTTTTTACGCCATATGGCCCGCGTCAACAGGGTGAGCGGCGCCATGATCCGCCGCGTCCGTCCGTCACATCCCGTTACGTTCAACAGCATGACGGGCAAAGTGATAGACCCATCCCTCATCACAAGGCATGTCACTGGGTGGCGAAATCAGCTCAGGCAATACCGTCACCTTGCCACCAGCGGCATATTGCAGCGCCATCAGGGCGCAGAGCGCCGCATCGTAGCGATCGGTGCCGACCAGCACATCCGCAGGCAGCTGTGCCGCCAGCTCGGGCCATGCCGGGGAGGCCTTGCCGCCCACTTTGGCCAATGCCGGATAGACCTCCAGCACGGCGCGACTGGTCTTCGGAGCAACGGTCGGCACCAGTTGCAGATCCGAGAGTCGCGGCAGCATGGAGAGCGCTAGGGTGGCGTTGTTGCCGAGCCGGTCGAAGGTAGCCGACAGCGGCTTCTTGCCGTACTGCTGATACAGCCAGCGCTCGCAGTCGCGGTAGGCGTAGGGGTTGTCTATCTCCCGCTCGGGCACGGCACAGCTGTGTGGCTGGCCATTGAGCAGATCCCGCAAGGCACGGGGAAAGGCGAGCGGAGCATCGATACCGAGCGCCAGTTGCGGGCAGGCTTCTACCTGCATCAGGGTCAGCTCGTTTTGCAGGGCCGGACGCAGCAGGGCGGCCAGATCCGGCGCCACCCGCGAGCTCAGACGAAACAGCGGCGACACCCCGAGCCAGTGCAGGCGGTTGGATTCGGCCTGCCAGCCCACCACGGCCACCGCCTGGGCACTGCCCTGCCAGCCACGCACATCCCAGCCGATCCCGATTGCACTCATTTGCCCTGCCGTCATCAATTACCTCTGTTCGCCTGTCACAAGTTGCAAGAGGCACAGGGTAATCAGCAGAGGCCCTTAACGCAAAGCGAACCGCCCACTCAGAACGATTTCTGGAAGTTCACCAGCGGCAGAATGGGGAACACACCGTTGGCGGCATAGTTGGCCAGCCCGATCTGCAAGCCGTCGAGGTGCTTGGTCGCATTGATAAAGCCAATCTGGAAGGTGGTACGCTCGGCATAGTTGACGAAGCCAACGTTGGCCAGCGCATTGCCCTTGGCGATATTGACCGCTCCCCAGTTAAGCCCCTGTACATTGTTGGTCAGGTTGACCAGCCCCAGATTGACGCCGGTATCTTGCCCTTCGTGCCAGTTGATGGCGTTGATGGCGACCCCGCCAAACTGGTGGCGCACCCGACCAGCACCGAGGAAGATCCCGAGCTGCAGGCCGCTGAACTGATCCACATCGGAGAGGGCGAAGATCGGCAGATCAATACCCTTCACCTGACCGGTCCGGCCGTAGAGCAGCGAGGCGCGCGCCCCTTCCACCTGATGGGACGCGGGCAAATTGACCCCAGGCAGCGAGACCTGCACCGGAGTACTGGCCTGCGCGACACCGCACAGAGTAAGGGCGCTGCATGCCAGCAGCAGGCGGGAGAGTGTCATGGAAAGTTCCTTGGGCCATTGAGAGTGGCCCGATCCTAACAGTCAGGGGCTAATGTGGGCACACCAGCAGGGACGAGGTGCGTCACGATACGTCACGGGTGGCCCTCTCACCTCTCCATCAGGTCTTGCGAAAGCGCCACCTTAAAGACAATCGGCCACTTTTTCGCAGCGAGTGGCCCCTCTTCCTTTCTTTGCCTGAGCGAACTGCCTAAAATAGTCGCCCTGCTGTATCCGGCATTCATCCATCTAGAGGATTTCCCATGGAGACGTTTCTGCTCGAAGGTCACCCCTTCGTTGCCTTGTGTGACCTTATCAAACATCAGGGGTGGGCCGATTGTGGCGGCGCCGCCAAAGCCCTCGTTGCCGAAGGGCTGGTCGAGGTGGACGGTCAGGTGGAGACCCGCAAGCGCTGCAAGATCGTGGCCGAACAGGTGGTCAACTTCAACGGCATGAAGGTCGTGGTGAAAGAGGGTGTCAG
Source organism: Aeromonas sp. R9-2 (assembly GCF_040908025.1). NCBI lineage: Bacteria > Pseudomonadati > Pseudomonadota > Gammaproteobacteria > Aeromonadales > Aeromonadaceae > Aeromonas > Aeromonas sp. R9-2. Next base: position 181,670 of record NZ_JBFOCX010000024.1, on the reverse strand, counting down.
CCCGGAGATTGGCTAAACCCGTTTCGGGGAGCCACTCTCCGGCAACCCGCTAGCTGGCCTTGATCGACAGGGTCAGCACAAAACGCGCCATCGCCTCATCCCCGTTCAATGACGGGCAGGTGGCCACCACCCGGATGGGGCGATTAATGCGCTGACCGCTTGCCAGCGACTCGTCGATCATGGCGTCAATCTCCTCCCCCGCTGCGCAGTCGAACTGCACATCCCCCTCCGGTCGTTTCAAAAACTCCCCCTGCACATCCTTGAAGGCGAAGTGCACCTTCTTGCGCCGCTGCCGCCCCTTCTCCATCACCAGTAGACCACCTACCAGATCGGCGCCGGTCGCCAGCGCGCCAAAATACATGCTGCCTAGGTGGTTGCGGGTACGCCAGCCAAGGGGAATGCGAATGCGCAGCGCCTTGGCGTTCATCTCTTCGATGATCGGGGCACAAAACCCGATGACGGGAATGTAGCGCCAGGCAAACAGCCGAAGCGCCAGATTGGCTTTGAAGCGTTGCAAATCCATATGCGAACTGATCCGATGAGTTAATGTAAACAACATGTTGCCTGCATCTGCGCCATTCGACAAGCACAGGGATCACGGTTACGACCTTTTGCCCAACCCAAAAAAACAGAGGGAACCGCACCGGTTCCCTCTTTTCGCTCATGTCGCTGTTACAGCAAATGTGCCGATCAGGCGCGCTTCTCTTCCAGCCAGGCCCCCTGACTCTGCATCTCGAACAGCTGGGCATAGTGACCGCCGAGGGCCATCAACTCACCATGGGTACCCCGCTCGCTCACCTGACCGCGGGAGAGCAGCAGGATCTCGTCCGCATCGACGATGGTCGAGAGGCGGTGGGCGATGGCGATGGTGGTGCGGCCACGACGGGCGGCAGAGATCGCCTGCGACAGCGCCAGCTCGGTCTGGGAGTCCACACTCGCCGTCGCTTCATCCAGAATGAGGATACGCGGATCCCCCACCAGCGCGCGGGCAAAGGAGAGCAGTTGCCGCTGACCGGCGGAGAGGTTCTTGCCCCCCTCCTCCATCAAGGTGTTGATCCCCTGTGGCAAGCTGCGCACAAACTCGGCCAACTGCACCTCGCTCAGCGCCTGCCAGAGCCTCGTTTCGTCTATTCCGGCCCGACCGAGACGCAGGTTCTCCGCCAGGGTGCCGACGAAGATAAAGGGATCTTGCTGCACCAGCCCGATGCTGCGGCGCACCGCCGCCAGCGACAGGGTATCCAGTGCGTGATCATCGAAGCGGATCTGCCCCTGATCCAGCGGATAGAAGCCCATCAGCAAGCTGATGATGGTGGACTTGCCGCTGCCGGTATGGCCCACCAGCGCCAGCATCTGGCCCGGTTTTGCGGCAAAACTGACCTCCCGCAGCACCTGCTGCTCACCATCGTAGGAGAAGCTCACCCGCTCGAAACTGACCCGCCCTTCCAGCGGAATCATCTCGCCATCGGTGCTCTCGCGGGTTTCATCGAGCAGGGCAAAGACCCGCTCCCCCGCCACCATCGCCTGCTGCAACTGGTTAAGCTGGTTGGTCATCTCGATGAGCGGCTCTATCATCCGCCCCAGATAGCTGATAAAGGCGTAGAGCACCCCCACCTGAATCGCACCGGCGTGGCTCACCCCCTCGTGGGCGAACAGCGCCAACAGACCAATCAGCACCATCATGTAGAAGAGATCGATAAGCGGACGCAGCAAAATGCCGTTGATCTTGAGGCTCTTGACCCGTGCCGACCAGTGCTGCTGATTCACCTCGGCAAAGGCGTTGGCAAAGTGGCGCTCCTGTACCATCGCCTGGATCACCGGCATCCCCTGCAGCGACTCGTTGAGGCGGCTGTTGATGTCGGAGAGCAGGCTGCGGGTCGCTCGCACCACCGGCACGCTAAGTTTCTGGTAGAGCCACATCACCCCACCCACTGCGGGCAGCAACAGGGAGCAGACCAGCATCAGCCGCAGATCCAGCAGCGCCATCGAGATGAGGATGCCGCACAACAGAACCACTTTTTGCACCAGCAAGCCGATCACCTGCACATAGAGGTTCATGATCGCCTCGGTGTCGTTGGTGATGCGGGAAATCAGCGAGCCGGAGCGATGCTTGTCAAAGTAGCGGGCCGGCAAGCGGATGGCGGTGGCAAACACCTGCTCGCGCAAGGTTTGCACCACCGCCTGGGCGATACGGTTAAAGCGCAGGGATTGCAAATAGAAGCCCGCCGCCGAGAGTACCTGCAAGCCCAGATAGCCCGCTGCAATCAGGGCTATGGTGGGCAGCACGATATTGCGAGGCGCCAGATAGTCATCGATAAAGAGCTTGATCAGCAGCGGCCCGGCCACTTCGGCACCGGTGGCGAGCAGCAAACAGATCCCCGCCTGGATCAGCCAGCGAGGATACTGGGCGCAGTAGGCGAGCAGTCGTTTAATGGTCGGATTCACAGGCTCTCCTCCACCGCTTCTTCGAGACGCTGGTAACGCACCATATCTGCATACCAGCCATTGTGCGCCATCAGGGTACCGTGATGACCCCGCTCGCTGATGGTCCCCTGCTCCAGCACCAGGATCTCGTCGGCCTGCTCCACCGCCGTCATGCGATGGCTGACCAGGATCAGGGTGCGACGATGGGCCTTGAGGGCATGCAGAATTTGCTGCTCGGTGTGGGCATCCACCGCCGAGAGCGCATCATCTAGCACCAGAAGGGGCGCATCCAGCAGCAGGGCGCGGGCAATGGCCAGCCGCTGTTTCTGGCCGCCGGAGAGGGTCACCCCTTTCTCCCCCACCTCGGTCTCATAGCCCTTGGGGAAACGCACAATATCATCGTGAACACAGGCAATGCGCGCCACCCGTTCGACCTCCTCGCGGCTCGCATCGGGTTTGCCCAGGGCGATATTGGCGGCGATAGTGGTGGAAAACAGGAATGGCTCCTGCGGCACATAGGCAAACTGGCTGCGCAGTGTGGCGAGCGGCAGCAGGTCAATCGGAACGCCACCCATGACAATCGAACCGTGAGTCGGATTGGCAAGGCGCATCAACAGCTTGAGCAGGGAGCTCTTGCCTGCCCCGGTGCGCCCCACCACCCCGAGCATCCCCCCTTGCTTGAGGGTAACGTCGATATCCGCAAGCAGGGTGCGCTGCTCAAGTTGATAGCTCACCCCTTTGATCTGCAAAGGAAAGGCAGAGGTAAACGCGGCCGGCTGGGCGGGCTCTTCGATATCGCTGCGCTCCCCCAGCAGGCTTTCGATACGGGAGTAGGCGGCGCTGCCCCGCTCGATGATGTTGAACAGCCAGGCGATGGCAAACATCGGCCAGATCAGCTGGCCGAGGTACATGGTGAAGCTGGTGAGCTCACCCAGGGTCAACTCATCGCGCAGCACCAGCACACTGCCCCCCGCCACCGCGAGGAAGTAGGAGCAACCGATACAGAGATAAATGACCGGATCGAACTTGGCATCGATGCGGGCCACCGCCATATTGCGCTCCCCCGCCTGTTTGGTCAGCTCGGCAAAGCCTTCATCTTCCAGCGATTCAACCGCATAGGATTTCAACACCCGCACGCCGGAAAGGGCCTCCTGGGTCTTGTTGTTGAGCCTGGAGAAGGCCCCTTGCGCCGCCTTGAACTGGGTGTAGATCTGGGTGCCGAAGCGGTTCATGAAATAGGCCATCACCGGCAGCGGCAGTAAGGAGACCAGCGTCAACTGCCAGGAGTACTGGCTGCACATGATGGAGAGCACCAATACCCCGACCATGATGGAGTCCACCAGAGTCAGCACCCCTTCGCCAGCGGTCATCTCCACAGCCTGAATGTCATTGGTGGCATGGGCCATCAAATCGCCAGTACGGTGGCGCTGATAAAAATCGGGGCTCATCCGGGTGAAATGGCTGAACAGGCGATTGCGCAACACATAGGCCAGACGGTAAGAGGCACCAAACAGCATCACCCGCCAGACGTAGCGCAGCAGATAAATCAGCACACCCAGACCAAACAGCCCCGCCAGATAGCGCATCAGGGTACCATTGTCGAGACCGTCCTTGGTGATGCCATCCACCACCCAGCCCACCACTTTGGGCGGAATAACGGTCAACAGGGCTACCATCAGTAGCAGGGAGATGGCAGCCAGATAACGGGGCCACTGCTCCTTGAAAAACCAGCTCAATCGTAGAAATACGCTCACACCACCAACCTTTAGCGCTCTCTGCCCGTGACCGCTCCAAGGAGCGGCCATCAGCGAAGCCACGCAGAAATAGAAGAATGAAAACAATCGCCTCCGGCTGGAGGCGATTCGAACGAAAGCTCATCATATCCCGAACCGGGATGGTTGAGAATAATTACTATTTAATTCACTGTGACATGCGATCATCCCCTGATGAATAGGGATTATACGAATTTTCATGCTGCTCACCGGTCAACAGGAAGTGTGACACCTCTTCCCGGGTCTGGCTGAACACCTGTTGCAACTGCTCCAGATCTGTCTCGCTTAGCACCTCGTTTTGCCGCAAGCGCCACTCCAGCTCGCCAGCCACCAATTGCAGACGGGCCGCCGAGATATTGGCAGACACCCCCTTGAGGGTGTGCAGCAGCTTGCTTGCCACCTCGGGCTGCTGACGGCGCAGGGCTGAGCGGATCTCCCACAGATCGTCCTTGTGCTCCGACATGAACAGCTTGAACAGGATCTGCAATGCCTCCTTGTCCTGCTCCAGCCGCTTGAGGGCATCCTGCAGATCGAGGATCCCGATCATATCCGGCGGTTTCACCTCCATGATCCCCGCCTGCTCCACCCCTTGCGGCTTTACCCACTGCAGCAGGTTGTTGTAGAGATCCAGCTTGCTCACCGGCTTGGTGACATAGCCATTCATCCCCACCCCCAGACAACGCTCCTTGTCACCGGGCATGGCACTGGCGGTGAGGGCAATGATGGGCACATCGTGTTTGTCGACCATCTTGCGGATCTGGCGGGTGGCATCGAGTCCGTCCAGCACCGGCATCTGCAAATCCATCAGGATCACGTCAAAAGGCTGCTCTGCAACCCGCTCCACCGCCTCCCGACCATTGCTGACCACACACACTACCGCATCGACGCGCCGCAGATACTCGATGATGAGCTGCTGATTGACCCGGTTATCTTCCGCCAACAGCACTCGGGTACCCTGCAACAGGGATTTGAAGTGTTGCTGATCCCCCTGTGCCTCTGCCTTGCGCAGGTTGAGCTCGTAGGAGCTGCCGTTGAGCAGCTCGTCCACCTTGGCCAGCAGGGCATTTTCGGTCATCGGTTTGGGCAGAAAATGGGTCAGCCCCATGCTGTCCATCCTGGCGTGTAGCCCCTCTCTGGCCCAGGCACTGATCATCAGGATGGGGATCCGCCGCCACTGGCTGTGCTGATACATCTCCAGCGCCAGATCGAGCCCATCCTCCTGACCCATGCGCCAGTCGAGGATCGCCAACCGCAGATTCGGTCCCTCTTCACGGAGCAGCTGACGGGCACGGGAAAGGGAGTTGACCGGCAGCACTCGCACTCCCGCCCGAGTCAGAATGTCCCGGGCCAGATCCAGCACCAGTTCGTTGTCATCCATCACCATCACCAGCGGCTGGTTTTCGAAGAAGACTTTCCGTCCAGCCACGCCGTAGACCGCCTGCGCCATCGGGATATCGAACTTGAACAGAGAGCCGACGCCAGGCTTGCTCTCTACGGTGATCCGCCCCCCCATCAGCTCCACCAGCCGCTGGGAGATATTGAGCCCGAGTCCCGAGCCGCCATATTTGCGGGTATTGCCCGCCTCCAGCTGGGTAAACGCCTGAAACAGTTGGGTCTGCTTCTCTTCGGCAATGCCGATGCCGGTATCGCGAACACTGAAGCGGATCCGCATTGGGTGAGGATTGGCCAGCTCGATGCAGACTTCGACTTCACCGCGTTCGGTAAACTTGATGGCGTTGTTCACCAGATTGACCAGCACTTGTCCCAGTCGCAAGGGATCCCCCCGCAAGAAGACCGGCACCTCCGGTGACTTGCGAATAACCACTTCCACGTGTTTGCGCTCCGCCAGATCGGCAAACATGCCCGCCAGCGAATCGAGCTGCTCGCTGAGATCGAAGTCGATCTCCTCCAACGTCAGCTTGCCTGACTCCACCTTGGTCAAATCAAGGATGTCGTTGATCAGCAACAGCAGGGTATCGGATGAGGATTTGATCTTGCCCAGATAGTCCCGCTGTTGTTGATCCAATTCGGTCTGCAGTGCCAGCGAGCTAAAACCTATGATGGCATTCATGGGGGTGCGGATCTCATGGCTCATGTTGGCCAGAAAATCGCTTTTGGCCTGAGCCAGCAAGCCGGTCTGGCGCGACAACTCGCTCAGCTTCTGGTTGCGGCGCCACAGGGTGAAGGCCACCAGCGCAAAGCAGATCAAAGCCCCGCACAGCACCATCAGATAGAAGCGGTTCATCAAAGAGGAGGCGCGCTCCAGCTTGTCGAGTTTCCAGCGCACCAGACTCTCGATCACATGCATGTCGATGAGCTGGTAACGCAAGGTGTGATAAGCAATCACCTGCTGGCTCATCTCCTTGCTCAGGCGGATCAGGGTGGCGATCTCCGGCAAGTTGCCATAACGGGATTGCAACTGCTGTTGCAGCTGGTCCAGCGTAGTCTGTTCACGTTTGTCCCAACTGCGCTGCAGATAGTTGCTCAGTTGCGCCAACTCCTCCAGGTCGCGATGGAGAGCACTGTCTGACGGGCTTATCCCCCGCACCTTTTTAATCTGGGCCTGCAGGGGCGCATTGAGGTACTCGATAGCCATCTCAATGGCATGAAGCCTGGCCAGCGCCATCAGATAGGTGTCCATGTCCTCAAGCAGTGCTTGGGAGAGATCGTCTTGCACCAGCTCGGGATCGCTTCTGACTTCCCGTACAAAACCGTCAAGGGTGATGGATAACTGGTTCAGGCGCTGCTGGACATTGCTGTCATTGGCCTGCTCCCGCCCAAGCAGATAGACGGTATCGGCGTTGATCCGGTTCAGCACCACCTCGGCCGCGTCGTTCAGGTCGTGGGCCTGTTGCTGCTGACTGAGCGACTGCCAGCAGTAGCCCGAAAAGGCGAGCAGCAAGGCAACGATCAGCCCTGGCACAGCACGGTTTTTCCGTGATCCTTTATTCATCCCGTCTCGACTCTCATCTGGTGGTCGCTGAATTATCCGGTCAGGCAATGACCCCTGGGGGAATTATCCACTCCCGCTGGGCACTGTGTTACCGTTATTGCTCTGATATTTCGCTATTGTTTCGCGATTGCTTCATTCTGGCTTCTCATCATATCCCCGGCCAGAGCTGATTTAGAAGGAACCAATTATGTCATTTATCACTACTTATTGTAGCCACTGCTTTACCAGGAACCGCCTGCCCATTACCCATATCGATACATCTGCCAAATGCGGGCGCTGCAAAGCCCCCCTGTTCAGCCAGACCCCTTGCCTCGGGAAGACGGATAACTTCGATACCCTGATCAACTCAGATATCCCGGTCGTGGTCGATTTCTGGGCCAGCTGGTGCGGCCCCTGCCAGCAGTTTGCTCCGGTATTTCATGAGGTTGCCCATGAACTCGAACCACGGATGCGCTTTGCCAAAGTCGATACCGAGCAACAGAGCACCATTGCCGCCCGTTACGCCATTCGCAGTATCCCCACCCTGATGGTCTTCAAACAGGGCAAACTGGTGAACCAGATAAATGGCTCCTTGCCCAAGAGCATGTTCAAGCAATGGCTGGAACAGTTCATGGATGTTTGATTTATATTTCGCACATGTTTTATTTATGTGTTCATTTCCTCATTTTTATCAATGAGTATGTGAGTAGAGGCTGATTTTCAACATGTGAGTCTGTTTCAAACAAGTGAATGGATGTAATCTCGGCAACACAAAAACAACCATAAATTAACCGAGAGAACATTATGCACACATCAGCTGTACCCTCTGCTCCATCTCGCTGGCTGGACATCAAATCAGGGATCGTCATCCTGGATGTTTTGCTACTTTGTGCCATGCTCGCCTGGCTCCCGTTTGACCCCATGGTCAACAAGGGGCTGGGCATTCTGGTCTTTATCGCCATCCTCTGGCTGACCGAAGCACTGCACGTCACCATCACCGCGCTGCTGGTACCCCTGCTGGCGACCGTGCTCGGGGTGTTTGACATGAGCAAATCCCTCACCGATTTTGCCAACCCGATCCTGTTCCTCTTTTTTGGCGGTTTCGCCCTCGCGGCAGCTCTCTCAAAACAGGGACTGGATACCCTGATGGCAGGCAAGGTGATGCACCTGGCCAATGGTCATCTAGGTTGGGGCGTCATCCTGCTCTTTACCATCACAGCCGCCATGTCGATGTGGATCAGCAACACCGCTACCACCGCCATGATGCTGCCACTGGCGATCGGTATGCTGGCACGCCTCGATAGCAAAAAAGAGCGCGCCACCTTCGTCTTCGTATTGCTGGGGATCGCCTACAGCGCCAGTATCGGCGGCATCGGTACCCTGGTGGGTAGCCCACCCAACGCCATCGCAGCCGCCCAGATGGGGATTGGCTTCACTGACTGGATGAAATTCGGTGTTCCAGTAGTGCTGATCCTGATGCCCTGCGGTATTGCCCTGCTCTATCTGGTAACCCGCCCGCGTCTCAGCCACCGCGTCGAGATCCAGGATGTCACCATCAACTGGACCCGCGAGCGTAAAGTGACGCTGGCAATCTTCCTGACCACCGTTGTGCTCTGGATCGGCTCACAACCCATCTCCAACGCCTTTGGCGGTATTCCGCAACTCGACACCCTGATTGCCATGGGCGCCATCGTGGCCATCGTGGTCAGCCGTGTCGCCAGCTGGGATGACGTCAACCAGAATACCGACTGGGGCGTACTGATGCTGTTTGGCGGCGGTCTGACCCTGAGCGCCATTCTCAAAGCCACTGGTACCAGCGCCTTCCTGGCCAGCCATCTGTCGGCCGTGCTCTCCAACGCCAACATTTTTGTTGTGTTGCTTATGCTGGCCGCCTTCGTGGTGTTCCTGACCGAGCTGGTCTCCAACACCGCCACCGCCGCGCTGTTGGTTCCCCTGTTTGCCGGTGTCGCCGAGGCGCTGGGTGTATCACCTGTGGTGATGTCGGTGTTGATCGCTATCGGTGCCTCCTGTGCCTTTATGCTGCCGGTCGCCACGCCGCCCAATGCTATCGTCTTTGCCAGTGGCCACATCCGCCAGAGGGAGATGATGAAAGCCGGTATGGCTCTGAACGTGGTCTTTACCGTGTTGCTCGCCCTGCTGGCCTACTTTGTTGGCGATATCCTTTGATCCAGCTCCCCCCAATAAACAAAAACCCCCGCATTGCGGGGGTTTTCTCATTTATGAATCCGATTAGCTGATGTTGCAGGCCTTCAGATCCCAGATCCGATCCACATAGTCCTGAATGGAGCGGTCGGAGTTGAACTTGCCCATGGTGGCCGAGTTGATGATGGCCTTCTTCGCCCACAGTGCCGGATCCCGATACCAAGTATCGATCAGCTTGTGTGCATCCGAGTAGGACTGGAAGTCCGCCAGGGTCAGGTAAGGGTCTCCCCCTTCCAGCAAGGAGCGCTTGATGGAGGCCAGCTCACCCGGACGACCAGGCGTGAAGTAGTCGGTATCAAACCAGTCCAGCACGGCTTTGAGCTCGGAGTTGGCATAGTAGAAGTCGTACGGGTTGTAACCGCGCGCCTTCAGCGACTTCACTTCGTCCACGTTCAGACCGAAGATGGCACAGTTTTCGGCACCCGCCTCTTCAGCGATCTCGATGTTGGCTCCATCCAGCGTCCCGATGGTGATTGCACCGTTGAGTGCCATCTTCATGTTGCCGGTACCGGATGCTTCATAACCTGCCGTAGAGATCTGCTCGGAGACATCTGCCGCCGGGATCAGCTTCTCGGCCAGACTCACGCGGTAGTTCGGCATGAACACCACTTTCAGCTTGCCTTGGATACGAGCATCGTTGTTGACCCGATCCGCCAGCTTGTTGATGGCATAGATGATGTCTTTGGCCAGCTTGTAACCGGGCGCCGCTTTGGAGCCGAAGATAAACACGCGTGGGTGCATGTCATAGTCCGGGTTGGCCAGCAGACGACGATAGAGTGCCATGATGTGAATGAGGTTCAGCTGCTGGCGCTTGTACTCGTGCAGACGTTTGATCTGAACGTCAAAGATCGCCTCGGCACTGACATCGATACCGGTTTCGTCTTTGATGACCTTGACCAGCTTCTCTTTGTTGTGACGCTTGATGGTCATGAACTGCTGCTGGAACGCCTTGTCGTCGGCAAACTTCACCACGCCACGCAGTTTGTCCAGTTGCAGCGGCCACTCCTTGCCCACAACTTCGTTGTAAAGACCAGCCAGCTCTGGATTGCACGCCAGCAGCCAGCGACGCGGGGTTACCCCGTTGGTCACGTTGCACATTTTTTCCGGCCATAGCTCGGCATACTCGGGGAAGAGATCTTCCTTCACCAGCTTGGAGTGGATCTCGGCCACACCGTTCACTTTGGACGAACCGATCACGCACAGGTTGCCCATGCGAACCTTGCGCACGGCCCCCTCTTCGATGATGGAGAGCTTGGCCTTGATGGCATCGTTGCCCGGCCACTTGGGCTCCACCAACTCGTTCAGGAAGCGGGCGTTGATCTCGTAAATCACTTCCAGATGGCGAGGCAGTACTTTCTCGAACAGGCTGACCGACCACTTCTCCAGCGCTTCCGGCAGCAGAGTGTGGTTGGTATAAGAGAAGACCTGATAGCAGATAGCCCAGGCGGCATCCCAGTTCAGATCTTCCTCGTCAACCAGCACCCGCATCAGTTCCGGGATGGCGACAGTCGGGTGAGTATCGTTGAGCTGAATGGCGATTTGCGCAGCAAAGTTGCTGAAGTCACTGCCATGGACCCGCTTGTAGCGGCGCATGATGTCCTTGATGGAGCAAGCACAGAAGAAGTACTGCTGGATCAGACGCAGCTCTTTACCTGCATCGGTCTCATCGTTCGGATACAGCACCTTGGAGATGGTCTCAGCCTGGGCTTTCTCAGCCTGGGAGTCGATGTAACCACCGGCGTTGAACACGTCCCAGTCGAAAAACTCGGAGGCGCGGGATTCCCACAAACGCAGGATGTTGACGGTGTGACCGCCAAAACCGACCACCGGAATATCCCAAGGCACCCCTTTAATCTTGCGACCGGCGTGCCATACCTTCTTCAGGCCGCCATTGTCACCAAACACGGTCTCGACGTAGCCATAGAGCGGCACTTCTTGCACCGACTCGGGGCGGCAGATCTCCCAGGGGTTGCCATATTCACGCCAGGAGTCCGGACGCTCGATCTGGCGGCCATCCTGGATTTCCTGACGGAACAGACCGTGTTCGTAGTGGATACCATAACCAACCGCCGGATAGTTCAGAGTGGCCAGCGAGTCGATAAAGCAGGCAGCCAGACGCCCCAAGCCGCCGTTGCCAAGTGCCATGTCCGGCTCTTGTTCGCAAAGGTCGGTCAGTTCCAGACCGAGTTCGCCCAGCGCCTCTTCGCAAGTCTTGTAGAGGGAGAGGTTGTGCAGGTTGTTGGAAGTCAATCGTCCCATCAGGAATTCAGCAGAGAGATAGTGAATCGCACGAGTATCTTTCTTGAAATGAGTCTGCTGAGTGCGGGTCAGGCGCTCGTACACCTGTTCATTGACAGCCGCAGCAGTGGCTTTCCACCACGCTTCGGGAGAGGCTTTCTGTTCGCTTGTTCCCAAGGTAGAACGCAGGTGACGCACGATACTCGCCTTGAGCTGATCTTTATCCAGTTGGAGATCCTGGTCTGTCTTCTTCTTGGTAGCCATAAACCATATTCCTTCGTTACAAATAAAATTGTTATCCCGCTTGCGGGACCGGCGCTGTTGTTATCTCAAAATATGTACCGGCGTGAGAATACTAACTAAAGCGGCAGAATTAAAAGTTAACGCAAGTCACACTTTAACCGATAAAAACAGCCTGAAAAGCTTGAAAACCCTTTCCTTTAATTGATCGCACAAAAACAAACATTCCCTTTATTATCATAAACTTAATGAAACAATAAAAATATTCTGGCATGAATAGGTTTTCAGAGATTGCCAAGCCTTGAAAATCCCTGAAAATAGGCAGCAAGACGGCACATTGAAACCGGTTTCAATGTGCCTGAAAAATTACCGTATAAATATGAAGCAATCATTGCACCCTTAAAGATGTGCCTTGAACTGATTACTCAATGGATCGTAATGGTACCCAATCTGATCCAGACGTCCTGCCAACTGCTCTTCACTCATATCGTAATAGGCCAGTAACTCCTCCAACCCGTCACACTCAAGCCTTAGCTTCTCATTGATGATGCCCAGCAAGATGTTGGCATCAAGACGTTGCAAGGTACTGATATCCATGGCGGCACCTCCTGTAAATGACCTGTATAACCATGGGCGGTTACGCAAGGTTTGTCCATAGTACGAAAAACACCCAGCCAGCTTTATATTAAATAGTGTTTAAAAACATAACCTTACTAACGACACATGCCAACACCATCACATTTTTCAGCAAAAACTCCTTGTCACTGCCACAGGATATAACTACTGTATACACATACAGCTTGGATATTCATACAGGAAACCCATATATGAACCAGCCCCTGCACTCACTGCCCTTTGCGATGAATCGTGTCATGAGCAAGCCCTGGCCAACCAGAACCGCCTGCAAAGCGGAGTTGGCTCATTATGGTGTGACTATCCAGTCTGATGATCAGTTTCTGAGCGAGCTGACAAAGCTTGGGGAGGCTCATACCGGCTGGATCTTGTTGATCGCCCCGCCGGGACGCCCCACAGTCAGCCGTCTGGAAGAGCGAGGTATCGATCCCAAGAGAGTGCTGGTGGTACATAGCCCCAAAATCAAGAACTGGCAGCAAACCCTGGAGCGCAGTCTGGGCAATGGTCACTGCGCCGCCGTATTTACCTGGCTACCCGAGCAGATCGAGCTGGATCACGTCAAGCTGCAGCGACTGGGACAGCAATCTGGCGTACTCACCCGCTTCTTTGGCGCGAAACGGACTAACCTCGGCACACCTCTGCTGGCCTATGCAGAGCAAGATATCTACCTCAATCATTAAGAAAAAAAACGAACACCTACGCAGGCTCTCCCGCGGGGCGCAGTGACAGAAGGGCGCAACCAATATGTGACCAGCGGCTTTATTTGAAAGACAAGCGTGCAACAGCCTGACGGTAGGCATCGGAGATCATTTGACCCTGCTTGCTGCAAGCAGACAAACATCAAAAGATGTAACAGATAAAGAGGCAGAAAATAAAACCTGAACTGGACAATCATGCAGCCCAAGTATTCAAACCTGCGGGACTTCCTGCCCACCAGCGAACCCGTTTGAGCAATATGATGAGGCTGAAAGTCATTGCATTCATTTGAGCTGATCACGACAATTTGCCCACCGGAGTGACCCTCTCCTTGAAATACTGGGTAACAAGGGGTATAACCACGCGTTTTATCAGGTGTAATAAGTGAGCGGTATGATGCAAGCCCCCTTTTGGCAGACCAAGAGTCTGCAGCAGATGACTGAATCCGAATGGGAATCCCTCTGCGATGGTTGCGGAAAATGCTGCCTCAACAAGCTGATCGATGAAGATACCGACGAACTGGTTTTCACCAATGTCGCCTGCAATTTGCTTAACACCAAGACCTGTCAGTGCTCTGATTACGCCAATCGTTTCAAAAAAGAGCCTGACTGTCTGCAGATCACCCATGACAAGATCGCCGAATATGACTGGCTTCCCTCAACCTGCGCATATCGCCTGCTGTCTGAAGGTGACGCTCTTCCAGAGTGGCATCCTCTGCTGACCGGCAGTCGTTCTGCGATGCATCAGGCTGGTCAATCCGTCCGTGGCAAAGTCATTCACGAGGATCAGGCGGGTGAATGGATCGATCACATCATCACTTGGGCCAGCTGACACGCTCAACCCGCTATTCTCCAGAGGCAAGGGCTGCACAATGTGCAGCCCTTGTTGTTTCTGCAAGCAGGGTTTGTAGCTTCACACATATCTGGCTGGCTAAACCAGACCCCCTCCCAGCTGCGCATTGAGAGAGGCAGAGGCAGAGGCAGAGGCAGAGGCAGAGGCAGAGGCAGAGGCAGAGGCAGAGGCAGAGGCAGAGGCAGAGGCAGAGAATGATTCCATAGTCACAGGCTTATGGGTATTGCTTGATACTCGCGATGGCGCCTCTGTTCACCCCTTAAACCTGATCAGCTGTTCCACGAGCCATAGCAACACTGATGCAATGGCAGGCAAAGCAATCGCCCTATTCCCTTAGAGCATGAATAACGAGTTATCGCATTACAGGCTGTGCCAAGTTCAACCCTGATGAACACCTGCGCCATAGCACTGTTCAAATACCCCAAGACAACTGTCAGGTGAATACCATCTCCATACATGTTGTGATTACGATGGAACTGGATGTAAGCCTACTCCCCTGAATCACACGCATAAAAAAACCGGCGCCTTGGCGCCGGTTTTTGCTCACTATCTCTCGATTACAGAGAAGCAGTGAAGGTACGGGTGATGACGTCTTGCTGTTGCTCTTTGGTCAAAGAGTTGAAGCGAACGGCATAACCGGATACGCGGATGGTCAACTGCGGATATTTCTCCGGGTTTTCCATGGCGTCCAGCAGCATTTCACGGTTCATCACGTTAACGTTCAGGTGCTGACCACCCTCTACGTTGGATTCGTGGTGGAAGTAACCGTCCATCAGGCCAGCCAGGTTGGCTTTCTGGGCTTCCATATCTTTACCCAGTGCGTTCGGAACGATGGAGAAGGTATAGGAGATACCATCTTTAGCGTAAGCGAACGGCAGCTTGGCTACGGAAGTCAGGGAAGCAACAGCACCTTTCTGGTCACGACCGTGCATCGGGTTTGCACCCGGACCGAACGGAGCACCAGCACGACGGCCATCCGGGGTGTTACCGGTCTTCTTACCATATACCACGTTGGAGGTAATGGTCAGAACAGACTGGGTAGCAACAGCACCACGGTAGGTGTTCAGCTTCTGAATCTTCTTCATGAAGCGCTCAACCAGGTCACAGGCGATATCATCGACGCGAGCGTCGTTGTTACCGAACTGCGGGTATTCGCCTTCGATTTCGAAGTCGATGGCAACGCCATCTTCGTCACGAATCGGCTTGACCTTGGCGTACTTGATGGCAGACAGGGAGTCAGCCGCTACAGACAGACCAGCGATACCACACGCCATGGTGCGATATACGTCACGGTCGTGCAGCGCCATCAGAGAGGCTTCGTAGCTGTACTTGTCATGCATGTAGTGGATGATGTTCAGCGCAGCAACGTATTGCTTGGCCAGCCAATCCATGAAGTGGTCCAGACGATCCATTACGTCGTTGTAGTCGAGGTACTCGGACTTGACCATCTCGGTTTTCGGACCGACCTGGATCTTGAGTTTCTCGTCCATACCACCGTTGATTGCATACAGCATGGTCTTGGCCAGGTTGGCACGAGCACCGAAGAACTGCATCTGCTTACCAACGATCATCGGGGATACACAGCAAGCGATGGCGTAGTCATCGTTGTTGAAATCCGGACGCATCAGATCGTCGTTCTCGTACTGAACGGAAGAGGTCTCGATGGATACCTTGGCACAGTACTTTTTGAAACCGACCGGCAGCTTCTCGGACCACAGGATGGTCAGGTTCGGCTCAGGGGACGGGCCCATGGTGTACAGGGTGTTCAGCATACGGAAGCTGTTCTTGGTGACCAGGGTACGGCCGTCAACGCCCATACCAGCCAGGGTCTCGGTCGCCCACATCGGGTCGCCGGAGAACAGTGAATCGTATTCCGGAGTACGCAGGAAGCGAACCATACGCAGCTTCATGACCATGTGGTCCATCAGCTCCTGGGCTTCTTGCTCGGTGATCAGGCCTTTCTGCAGGTCACGCTCGATGTAGATATCCAGGAAGCTGGAGGTACGACCGAAGGACATGGCTGCACCGTTCTGGGACTTGACTGCCGCCAGGTAGGCGAAGTAGGTCCACTGTACGGCTTCTTTGGCGTTCTTGGCCGGTACGGAGATATCGCAACCGTACTTGGCAGCCATCACCTTCATCTGTGCCAGGGCACGGTGCTGCTCGGAGATCTCTTCGCGCAGACGGATGGTGGCCTCCAGGTTGACGCCGTTTTCCAGGTCAGCTTGCAGGGACTTGAACTGGGCCAGTTTGTCGGCCATCAGGAAGTCAACACCGTACAGAGCAACACGACGGTAGTCACCGATGATACGGCCACGGCCGTAGGCATCCGGCAGACCGGTGATAACACCAGACTTGCGGCAGTTCAGGATGTCTTTGGTGTAAACGTCAAACACGCCCTGGTTGTGAGTCTTGCGGTATTCGGTGAAGATCTTCTCGACCATCGGGTCCAGTTGACGACCGTACACTTCGCAAGAAGTTTTAACCATCTTGATACCGCCGTTGGCGATGATGGCGCGCTTCAGCGGCTTGTCAGTCTGCAGACCAACGATCTGCTCCAGGCTCTGATCGATATAACCGGCATCGTGTGCGGTAATGGTGGAGGGCAGGTCAGTATCAAAATCAACCGGCGCATGAGTGCGGTTCTCGATTTTGATCCCTTCCATGACCTTGTCCCACAGCTTGGTGGTCGCTTCGGTCGCGCCAGCCAGGAAGGACTCGTCACCTTCATACGGGGTGTAGTTCTTCTGGATGAAGTCACGGGTGTTGACAGAGGTCTGCCATTCACCGGCCGCGAAGCCTTCCCATGCTTTTTGGAACTGTTCGTTAAGTTCTGCCATTTTTCATTACCTCACACGGTATTGATGTAGTATCCCGCAATCATCCTTAATGATGACGACGGAAGATAAACCAGTAAGTCAGACCAACCATCACGCCACCACCGATGATATTGCCGATGGTCACGGGGATGAGGTTGTGTAGGACGAAGTTGGATACGGTCAGGTCAGCAAAGGTTGCCGGATCCTGGCCGATGGCCTGCCAAAATTCCGGACTAGCCACGCTGTGGATAGCGATACCAACCGGAATCATAAACATGTTTGCGATGCTGTGCTCGAAACCTGAGGCAACGAACATGGCAACCGGCAGCAGCATAACCACTACCTTGTCAGTCGCGCTGCGGGCACCAAAAGCCATCCAGGCAGCAAGACATACCATCAGGTTACAGAGGATACCCAGCGCCACCGCTTCAAAGAAGGTGTGGTGAATTTTGTGCTGGGCCACTTTGAGGGCATTGAGACCCCACTGACCGTCTGCGGCCGTGTACTCGGCAGAAACGATGATCAGCGCCACCATCAGCAGACCGCCAATCAGGTTGCCGAAGTAGACCAGACCCCAGTTCTTGAGCAGCTGAGCCCAGCTGATGCGATTGGCAGCCTTGGCCACCAGCGTCAGGGTGGTGGAGGTGAACAGCTCGGCACCGAGCAGCACACAGAGGATAAGTCCGAGAGAGAAGCAGAGACCGCCCACCAGCTTGGCCATACCCCAAGGCATGGAGCCGGTTCCGGTAGTCACTGTGATGTAGAAGATAAATGCGATGGCGATGAAAGCGCCTGCGGTAATGGCCAGTGGAATGACCTTGTATGCCGGCTTGGTAGCCTTGGCATAGGTGATGTCTTCAGCCAGTGCAGCGATGGCTTCGGGCTTGAGACAATCGAATGGAGATTCAGCTTTCAATTATTTTCTACCTGAATGTTTTGCCTGTTGAAATCATAACAAAGGGCCAAATAGCCAAAATTGACATTGATCAAGTTTATCAGAGTGCGAATGTAATTTTACTACAAATATTTTAGTGCGATGGCTACGCCACTTTACACCAGGTATCAGCTGAAACAGAAATATCACATTTTTAATGCAATGATTTTAAAGAATTTATTCTAGAGCATGGAAATGTGGCATTGGCAAGATATCTTTGCAGATCGACAGCACATCCCCTGCCCTGCCATCAACCCCCTTAGGGGTATTTTTTGTTTTTTATTTCATCTTTGAATAACAATCCCGTGCCTTGCCGCACGATAAACAGAAGGGGCCACACGGCCCCTTCCTTTACAGCAACGATCACGCCCAGTGATGGGCTCGCTTGGCCTTCTGCAGCTTCTCGTAGGCCGCCAGCAGCTTCTGGTGCAGCGGGAACTGGGAGAGCGACAGATCGGCCGCCTCCAGCCCGTGGAAGCGTGCTTCGCCAGTGGCGTTGGCCCATGCCTGTGCCAGCGTCTCTTCACCATACATGCGAGTGAAGACGGCGCGATACTGCTCCGGATCCCGCTCCTCGTCGAGGAACAACTCGACGCAGGCACGCAGGGCGCGGTAGTAGCTGGCACGCTCGGCAGTAAACACCGACTGGTTGAACTCCATGGTCCAGTCGATGAGATCGAGAGCAGTCTCCAACTCACCGGCGGCCAGCGCCAGCATGGCTTTCAGCTCGCCAACGCGCAGGGTGTGCAGCGCTGTACCCTTGACTGCGGCGATGCCCAGCAGCTCGCGTACACGGGTACGCTCGTCGTGCCCCTCTTCATCCAGTTGATCAAACAACGCCATGTACTGCTCGGCATCCCAATCCAGTGATGGCAGCGCCAGGATCACTTCGCGCAGGTTGGCGCCCATGTTGTTGTTGGCCAGCAGCAGATCTTCGGCCGGATAGATGTCGGACATGCCCGGCACCAGAATGCGGCAGGCGTAGACCCCCAGATGCTCGTAGTCGGCGATATAGACCGGCTGCTCCAGCTCATGGAAGATGCCGATCAGGTGGTCGAACTCCTCCTGCGAGGTACCACGGAAGTCCCAGTCGGCAAACTCGAAGTCCGCATCCTGCTTGAACAGATCCCAGCTGATGAGGCCCGAGGAGTCGATGAAGTGGGTCTCGAGGTTGTGGTGATCCGCCACCTGCTCGTTGTCGAATGACGGCGGCACAAACACGTCGAGATCCTTGAGACCACGGCCCTGCAGCAGCTCGGTCACGGTACGCTCGAAGGCCACTTCGAAGCGCGGGTGGGCGCCGAAGGAGGCAAAGCAGGTGCCGTTGCTCGGGTTGAGCAGCACCACACAGATGACCGGATAACGGCCACCCAGGGAGGCATCGAAGCTGTAAATGGGGAAGCCTTCCGCTTCGAGCGCCGCGATGGAGGCGGCAATCCCCGGATAACGGGCAATGACCTCGTCCGGGATCAGCGGCAAGCTGATGGCCTCGGCGATGATCTTGTTCTTCACGTGGCGCTCGAACACCTCGGAGAGCGCTTGAGTGCGCGCTTCGGTCTTGGTGTTGCCAGCGCTCATGCCGTTGGAGACATAGAGGTTGCCGATGATGTTCATCGGGATGTAGACGGTCTCGTGATCGGACTGGCGCTCGAACGGCAGGGCGACGATACCGCGCTCCTCGTTGTTTGACTGCAGATCCACCAGCATGTCGGCGGTCACTTCACCATCCGGGTTGTAAAACTTGCGGGTGAAGCTGTCTAGCAGACCGGCCGGGAACTGGTCACCCTCGATGGGGAACCACTTCTCGTTCGGGTAGTGAACGAAATCGCCGTTGGCGACCTGCTCGCCCAGATAGAAGTCGGCGAAGAAGTAGTTGGTGGAGAGACGCTCGAAATATTCGCCAAGGGCAGACGCGAGGGCCGCCTTCTTGCTGGCACCCTTGCCGTTGGTAAAGCAGAGGGCGCACTCTTTGTCGCGAATATGCACCGACCAGACGTTCGGCACGGGGTTGAGCCAGGAGGCCTCTTCAATATCAAAGCCCAAGGCTTGCAGCTTGGTCTGGAAGCGTTCGATGGAGTCTTCCAGCGCCGCGTCCTTGCCGGGAATAAAAGTGTGGTCAGTCATCACGATATCCTGATTTTTATTGGCTCATGTTCGGCCGCAGATAATAGCAGGGGTCGGCGGCTTTGGCAGGACAAAAATCAGCAAACAGGGGTGAGTCGCACAGAGAGAAACCGGCTTGCCCCCTCTCCCCCGCCACAAACAGCGCGGGCCCGGGGATTGCCCGGGCCCGCTTGTTACGCGACGCGATAAACCGTCAGAGCTGCTTACCCTGGCTCGCAATCACCTGGCTGTACCAGTGGAAGCTCGCTTTCTTGATCCGGCGAAGGGAGCCCCCCTGCTCGTCACGCTCCACATAGACGAAGCCGTAACGCTTCTGGTAGCCGTTGAGCCAGCTCAGGATGTCGGTGAACGACCAGGCGCAGTAGCCGAGCAATTCCACCCCATCCTGCATCGCCTCTTGGCACGCCTTTACGTGGCTGCGCAGGTAATCGATGCGGTACGCATCGTTCACCTTGTCGCCCGCCTCCAGCTTGTCGAACTCGCCAAGGCCGTTCTCGGTGATCATCAGCGGCAGACCATAGCGGGAAGAGAGGCGACGCAGGGCGATGCGCATCCCGGTCGGGTCGATGGCCCAGTCCCAGTTGCTGGTCTCAAGGTGCGGATTGGGCGCCGTCTTGTAAAGGCCCGGGATGCCGCTGGACGGCGTGGTGCCCTTCTTGCCGGTGGTGTTGATCCGCTGCAGGGTCTGACCGCCCAAGGGGTTATCTGTGTAGGTCAGGGTGTAGTAGTAGTTGACGCCAATGTAGTCGGGCGTCCCCTCTCGCAGCAGCTCCATATCGCCCGGCAGGATCTCCGGCGCCTCGCCGTTTTCCCGCAAGTAAGCGAGTGCCGCTTGCGGATAGCGGCCAAAGCAGTAGGCATCCAGCCACCAGAGGTTGTTGAACTCCTCGGCGTTCTCGTAGGCCAGCATATCTTTCGGATCGCACGACGCCGGATAGGCAGGAGAGTAAGCAAAGCTCGGGCCGATGAGGCCATTTGGCACATGCTGGCGAAACGCCTTGATCACCCGGGCGTTGGCCAGAAACGCGATATGGTTGGCGGCAAAGAAGCGCTTGCGATCCTGCACAGCGGGCGGATGGGTGCCGAGCTGATAGGCGTTAGTCAGGTTGTAGTTCTGCTCGTTAAGCGACACCCAGTACTTCACCTTGCCGGCAAAGCGCTGATAGAGGGTCACGCAGTAGCGCTCGAAATCCTCGATAATGCGTCGGTCTTCCCAACCGCCGTACTCATCCTGCAGCGCCTGCGGCAGATCCCAGTGATAAAGGGTCAGTACCGGCTCGATCTGGTGGGCCAAGAGGGTGTCGATCAGCTTCTCGTAGAAGGCCAGACCCGCCTCGTTCACCTCCCCCCGACCGGTGGGATAGATGCGCGGCCAGCTCACCGAGAAGCGGTAAGCCTTGAGCCCCATCTCGGCCATCAGCGCCACGTCCTCTTCCATGCGGTGGTAGTGATCCACCGCCACATCGCCGTTGCTCCCCTCAAAGGTCTTGCCCGGCAGCTTGGTGAAGAGATCCCACACCGAAGGCCCCTTGCCATCGGCATTCCAGCCCCCCTCCACCTGATAGGCGGCGGAGGCGGCGCCCCACAGAAAATCGCTCGGGAAGTCGTTGAACTTGTGGTGATGCATCTGGTGTTGCTCCTTCTGCGCTGATGGTGTCAACCATCTCTGATAACTCGGCGCCCCCGTGCCGGGGCATCCGAAATGAATTGGCATAAGCATCCATCACTTCTAAAATTCCGTCCAATGACAAATTTGACCACTCAACATTCCCAACAAGAATGAAAGGAGCCCTGATGGAGCTACGGGATCTGAAAGCCTTCGTCACTCTGGGGGAGGTACTGCACTTCGGCCAGGCGGCGGTACGTCAGCACGTTACCCAGTCGGCCCTGAGCAAACAGATCAGGCGACTGGAGGAGGAGCTGGGCGGTGAACTGTTCGAGCGCAACGCCAGTACCACTCGCCTCACCGGACTGGGCAGGGCGCTGTATGAGGATGCCCGCGCAGTAGTCATCCAGAGCGAGCAGCTCTCGCGCACCGCCCGCGACGTGCTGGCGGGCAATGTCGGCACCCTGCGCATCGGCTTTGGCGTGGCCACCAAAATCCTGGTGCCCGCCGCCATTGCCCGTTTTCGCGCCGATCGGCCGCAGGTGACCATTGAGCTCAACGATCTCTCTACTCACCACCAACTACTGGCGCTCAGTGAAGGCAAGCTGGATCTCGGTTTTTGCCGCCTGCCCGCCCCCAAGGGGTGGCACGCCCTGCCGGTGGTCGAGGCCCACTTTGTCGCCGTCCTGCCCGCCAGCTACCGCGATGTGAGGGAGCTGGCGGATCTGGTGGACAAGCCGCTGGCGATCCTGCGTCGGGACAAGGCGCCGTCCTTTTACGATCACCTGATGAACTATCTGGCCCAGAGCGGGCTGCGTTTTCGCGATATCCAGTACGTCAACGACTTCGCCGCCGGTGTTGCCACCGCGGCGGCAGAGATCGCCTGGACTCTGGTTCCCTCCTCCACCACCATCGAGCACCCGGATGTGCTCACCCTCCCCCTCAGAGATGGGGAAGCCTGCTGGACCATTGGCCTTATCCGTCCGCCCCACAGCAAGGGGCCCTTGATCGATGCCTTCTGGGCAACCATCGCCGATATGACGCCAAGATAGACACGCCGTTGGCAAACAGCAGATGGCAGCCGCGCATCAACGATATCGTTCGACGATACGCGCCAACTCGCCGCTTTGTCGCAGCTGTTGCAGGGCACTGTTGAACTCGGTTATCCGGGTATTGAAGCGGGAGTGCTTGCCGATGCAGAGATTGAACGGGGTAGAGTCAAGCTGCAGCGGCACCTCGACCACCAACCCGGAGAGACCCAGCTGGTTGAGTTTGAAGCGTGCCACCAGTGGGTCGGTCACCATCAGGTCCCCCCGCCCCGCCGCCAGCATTTTGAAGACATTATCGACATTGATGGTGTGATGAACGGTGAAGCCCGCCAGGTTCTCCTTGCCCCAGCCGTTACCGAAATAGTCGAGAAAGGTAAGCGATTTGAAGTCGCTCAAGCGGCTGGCTCGCTGAAACTCCGCCATGCGGGGATGGGCGCGCTGGGTAAAAATGGTTAGCACAGTGGTAGTGACCGGCTCTTCCACAATCAGGGTATAGCTGCGCCGCTCCCGAGTTGCGATGGTCACGAAGCCATCGGCCTGCGCCATCCGCACCAGTTTTTGCGCCCGTTGCCACGGATAGCCTTCGTGGCGCACCCGCAGCCCCATCTGCACAACCACCCGATCCATCACGTCGATCATCAGCCCGCGCATCCTGCCCTGTTCGTCACGCCACGAATATGGGGCAAAGTCGTCAAAGTAGACCATCTTCAACTCGGCCGCTGGCGCCGCCCATACACTCTGCCACATCAGCAATCCCCACAGGATTGCACTCCCCAGACTGACTCTCATGGCCGCGACTCCATCCACTTCTGCCAACTCTGAGCCTAGTGCAAAGCAGGCTGCAGCAAGGTTCAGGATCCAGTGGAAAAAGTGGCCAACGAAAAAAGAGAGGGGAAGCAGTGGCTTCCCCTCTCTCGTTCGTTTTTCAGCACACCACCTTATCGATGGCGGTCACGGCTTGCCGGTTACGCCAGCTCGGCCCGCAGCGCCCTGGTAGCATCGACCATCACCTTGAGGGCGGCTTCTGTCTCTTCCCAGCCGCGGGTCTTGAGGCCGCAATCCGGGTTGACCCAGAGCCGCTCGGCCGGGATCTGTTTGGCGGCTTTGCGCAGCAACCCCTCAATCCAACTCTGGCTCGGCACGTTCGGCGAGTGGATGTCGTAGACGCCCGGGCCAATCTCGTTGGGGTAGTTGAAGCGTTCGAACGCTTCGAGCAGCTGCATCTGGCTGCGGCTGGTCTCTATGGTGATCACATCCGCATCCAACGCCGCCACCGCCTCGATGATGAGGTTGAAGTCGCTGTAACACATGTGGGTGTGGATCTGGGTGCGGTCCGCCACCGGGCTTGCACTCAGACGGAAGGCCCGCACCGCCCAGTCGAGATAGGCCTGATGATCTTGCTTGCGCAGGGGCAAGCCTTCGCGGATCGCCGGTTCGTCGATCTGGATGATCTTGATGCCAGCGGCTTCCAGATCTGCCACCTCGTCGCGAATGGCAAGGCCGATTTGCAGGGCGGATTGCTCGCGGCTCACATCTTCCCGCGGGAAGGACCAGCAGAGGATGGTCACAGGACCGGTCAGCATGCCCTTCACCGGCTTGTCGGTCAGGCTCTGGGCAAACTTTGTCCACGCTAGGGTCATGGGAGTCGGGCGGTCAATATCGCGGGTGATCACCGGCGGCTTGACGCAGCGTGAGCCATAACTCTGTACCCAGCCGAAACGGGTGATGGCAAAGCCATCCAGCAGCTCACCGAAATACTCCACCATGTCATTGCGCTCGGCCTCGCCGTGCACCAGCACGTCCAGCCCGATGGCCTCCTGACGCGCGATGGCATCGCGGATCTCCGCCTTAATGCCCGCCTCGTAGGCGCTGTCATCGATGCGACCGGCGCGCCAATCCTGCCGCAACACCCGGATCTGCGAGGTCTGCGGGAAGGAGCCAATGGTGGTGGTGGGCAGCAGCGGCAGTTTGAGATCCGAGCGCTGCAGCTCGGCCCTGACCGGATAGGGGCTGTGGCGATCAAAATCGCTGTTGGTGAGGCTGGCGAGCCGTGACTGCACCGCTTTTTTGTGCACCCGGCTGTCGGACTCCCGATCGACGATGGGCTGGCCGTAGGCGGTGATTTTGTCGAGCTCGCCCCCATCCAGATATTCTCTGAGCAGTCCCAGCTCGAAACATTTTTGCAAGGCGAAGGCGAACCAGCTGCGGGTCTGGGGATCCAGCTCCTGCTCCAGGGTCAAATCCACCGGGCTATGCAGCAATGAGCAGGATGAGGCCACCCAGAGCCGCTCGCCGAGTTTGGCTTTCAGTGCCTTCAGAGTCGGCGCCAGCTTGGCCAGATTGGCACGCCAGACGTTGCGGCCGTTGATCACCCCGGCTGAGATGACCCACTGGGCGGGCAGATGCGGCACCAGGGTCTCCAGCTGTTCGGGGGCGGCCACCAGATCCAGATGCAGGCCATCTACTTTCAGGCTGGTAATAATGTCGCGCTGATGAGCCACTGAACCGAAATAGGTGGTGAGCAGCAGCTTGCAAGGGCCCGCGAGGCGCTCGTAGGCGTTGAGGTAGGCCAGCCGCCACTCGTCCGGCAGGTCCAGCGTTAGCGCAGGTTCATCGATCTGTACCCACTCCACTCCCTGGGCGGCCAACTTGGCCAGGATCTCCTGATAGACGATGAGCAGGCGATCGAGCAGTTCAAGGCGGGAGAAGCAGCTCTCTTTCTCCTTGCCGAGCCACAGATAAGAGACCGGCCCCAGCAGCACCGCCTTGACCGGCAGCCCCAGCGCTTTGGCCTCTTCGACCTCGTCAAACAGCTGGCTCCAGCCCAGTTTGAAGCGCTGATCACGGCTGAATTCCGGCACCAGATAGTGATAGTTGGTGTTGAACCATTTGGTCATCTCGGCGGCGGCCGCCGCCGGGCCGGTCGGCGCACGGCCACGGGCCACCCGGAACAGGGTGTCGAGATCGGTCTCGCCATGACGGTGACGCGCAGGCACCGCATCCACCAGCAGGCTGGTACCGAGCACTTGGTCATACCAGGCAAAGTCGCCCACCGGCAGCAGATTGACCCCGGCGCCGTGCTGGGCCTGCCAGTGGCGCTCACGCAGCGTCTTGCCCACGGCAACGAGTTCGGCCTGAGTGGTCTCGCCACGCCAGTAGGATTCGAGGGCAAATTTCAGCTCGCGCTTGGCGCCGATGCGGGGGAAGCCCAGGGTGTGTGCTCGTGTCATAGGTTCATTTCCTTATGCTCATTCATCTGATGGGAAACTGGATGATTTAGCCATCCAGATGTTTACACATCCAAAATGACAAGATAAGGTGACGCTGGCTATTGAATCCTCTTCAAGTGGCTCTCAAATAATCCTCAACTGACCGCCGGTAAGGTTCACCGCGAGGATACAGAGGCCGATTTTTACAGGTGCAAGAGGTGCTGCAGTCAAGAAGCGCAGCAGGCCACCGCCGACCGTAACCTCAGCGCCAGACGCAATCTCACAAGGAGCCATCTTATGGCAGTGCCAAGCAATGCAGGGATAGAGATCAAACACTTGAAAACATTGACCGCGCTGGCCGAGCAGGGCTCGCTGGCCGGTGCGGCGCTGACCCTCAACCTCACCCAGTCCGCCCTCTCCCACCAGCTCAAAGAGCTGGAGACCCGCCTCAATCTGGAGCTCTACCTGCGCAAAAGCCGCCCGCTGGTGCTGACCGCAGCCGGCAGCCAGCTGCTCGCCCTCGCCCGTCAGGTACTGCCCGCTCTGGCCCAGACCGAGAAACAGTTGCAGGCCCTGCAGAGCGGCGATGCGGGCAGGCTGCATCTGGCGCTCGATTGCCACAGCTGCATCCAGTGGCTGCTGCCGCTGTTGCCCGATTTTCGCCGCCAGTGGCCCGGGGTGGACCTGGAGGTGGAGTCAGTGCCGGGCTTTGATGCCATCAATGCCCTGCTGGGCGGCCAGCTCGATCTGCTGCTCACCTCCGATGTGCAGGCCCGCGGCGATCTCCACTTCGAGCCGCTGTTTGCCTTCGATCTGACTCTGGTGATGGCGCCGGATCATCCCCTCTGCCACCAGAGCCGCATCGAGCCGGGCGATCTGGGGCCGGAGGTGCTGCTGGTCTATCCGGTGGAGCGCAGCCGCATGGATATCTTCAGCCGCTTTTTGCAACCCGCCGGGGTGGAGCCCGCCCGCTGCAAGCCGGTGGACAACACCTCGGTGATGCTGCAAATGGCCGCCGCAGGACTCGGGGTCGCCGCCTTGCCGCGCTGGGCCAGCGACGAGTTTGTCAGACAGGGAATGCTCTGCGCCCGTCCCCTCGGGAGCGGTATTCGTCGCCATATGTACGGCGCGGTGCGGGCCGCCGATCGGGATCAAGCCTGCCTGCAGAGCCTGTTCGAGCGCATTCGCCGCAAGATGGAGGGATAGCCCTCCTCAGCGTGGCTGACCGACCTCTGCCAGCAGTGCAGGCAACTGCACCTTGATAAAGTCGATGAGGGCCCTGACCGCCGGTGACAGACCGCGCCGCGCGGGATAGAGCATCACCAGCTTGCCATCTTTGGGACGCCACTCGGGCAGCAGTTGTTGCAGCCGCCCATCCGCCAACTCACTCACGCAGGCGTAAAGTGGCAAGCCCACCATCCCTAGCCCCGCCAGCGCCGCCTGTTTGAGGGTTTGTACATTGTCACTGCGCAGCAGCACATTGACCGCCACCTCCTCACTCTCCCCGCTATCGTGCCGCAGCCGCAACAGATCGGCCTGACGCTCCAGCGAGCTGAAGAGCAGGGCATCCTTTCCCTCCAGCTGGCTAGGGTGCGCCAGCGCATTGTGGCGGGAGAGCCACGCCGGGGTCGCCAGCACGCCCCACTGCACCGTACAGAGCGGCACCTGCACCAGGCTGGAGGGGGGCTGCTCGAAGGCCACCCCGCGGATCACCACATCCAGCCCCTCCTCCAGCAGATCCACCTGCCGGTTGCTGGCTTGCACGGCGAGTCTCACCTTGGGGTATTGCGCCATAAAAGCGGGCAGCAAGCGGGCAAGCAGCGCATCGGCAATGGTAATGGGCACGCCGATCCGCACCAGACCGCTCGGCTCCTGCTGCCGTTGCCGCACAGCCGCCTCTCCGGCCTGCGCCTCGGCCAGCATCGCCTGACAGTGGCGATAGAGCACCTCACCGGCATCGGTCAGGCTGAGTTGGCGCGAGGTACGTTGCAGCAGCCGGGTATCCAGCCGCTCCTCCAGCAGCCGGATCCGGCGCGAGATCCGCGACTTGGGCACGCCAAGCGCCCGCGCGGCGGCGGTGAATCCCTGTCGCTGCACCACATGGGTGAAGAGATAGAGATCATTCAAATCAAGTTCCAGTGGTGTCATCGGGCAGCCTTGGTCAGGGTGAGGTGCATTCACATCGTTCCATTGATGGAACGATAAGAACCTATTTCACCAGATTGTCGCCGTTTTTGCAGCCATCATAATGGCCCTGTCCCCATCAGACGGTTGCTGCGCGGGCAATCCGCCCCACCAGCAAGGGCCGTTTGACTGTTCCGATATCACAAGGAGTTCACCATGAAACTGCGACAAATCTGCTCTGCCACCCTGCTCGGTCTGGCGACCCTGACCGCCACGCTTGCCACCACAGCGACACCGGCCATGGCCGCCGAGGCTGCCAGCCATCCGACCGTATCACCCAACCGCTATCTGGAGATGCTCTCCCGAGACAATGCGGTACTGCTGCTGGTCGACCATCAGGTCGGCTTGCTGAGCGGCGTGCGCGACACCACGGTGGGCGAGCTCAAGCACAACGTGGTGGCGCTCGCCAACGCCGCCCGCGCCCTCGGCGTGCCGGTGATCGTGACCGCTACCATGCCCGATGGCATGTGGGGCCCCACCATGCCTGAACTGACCAGTGCCCTGCCGGATGTGAAGGTGATCAACCGCACCGTCATCAACGCCTGGGACGATCCTGCCGTGCGCGCCGCCATTGAGAAGACCGGCCGCAAACAGCTGATCATCGCCGGGGTATCCCTCGAGATCTGCGCCAGCTTCCCGGCCCTCTCTGCCAAGGCTGCCGGCTATGATGCCCGGGTGGTGCTCGATGCCTCCGGCACCTTCAACGAAGCCAAGCGCACCACTGGGCTGCAACGCTTGCTGGGGGCCGGTATCCCGGTCACCGACTACGCCTCCGCCGCGGTCGAGATGCTGCGCAGCAACGTCGACCCCAAGGCGCACGATGTCTACAGCGCCCTCGACATGCCTTTCGCCACCTTGGTGTGGCAGATGCAAGAGGGTGCCAAGAAGTCGTAACTCGCACCGCCTTCGGTCAGATGACCGAAGGCATCTTTTGTCTTCAAGAGGTTATATCGATGACCAGACGCCTGACTCTCTCCGCCCCCGTCAAGGGCCAACCGCTGCGCATTGGCTGCGACTTTGAAGCCAGCCATTTTGGCGAACACTTTTTCAACGGTCTGATAGACCCCGTGGTGATGGTGGATCACTTCCAGATGACCGCCCCCACCTTCGAGCCCCATCCCCACGCCGGGATCTCTGCCGTCACCTATCTGTTCGAGGATTCGACGAGTCCCCACGTCAACTACGACTCTCTCGGCAATCAGGGCCCCATCGAACCGGGCACGCTCCACTGGCTGGCGGCCGGGCGCGGGGCCGTACATACCGAGCAGCCGGAAGGGGCATCCCCCTATGTCCACGCCCTGCAGATCTTCGTCAACCTGCCTGCCCGTCAAAAGATGATGTCGCCTTTTGCCGTCCACGCAGCCGCTGCCATCATCCCCGAGTTTCATGGCGAAGGGGTGCGAGTACGGGTGGTCGCAGGCCACAGCAACGGGATAACGGCGCCACACTCGGCAGAGCTGCCCCAACCCTTTACCCTGCTCGATGGCCATTGCGCGCCCGGCAGCCGCTTCACCCATCTGCTGGCGGCAGGCTGGAATGCCATGATCTATCCCCTGACCGGATCGCTGACCCTGCAGGCGGAGGGAGAGCGGCACCTCATCCCGGCAGGTCACGGGATGGGTGTCAGCCTCTCTGCCGAGGGCGGCGAGGCGGTGGCTCTGCAGCTTGAGGCCACCGAGCCCTGCCACTTCGTGCTGCTCTCAGGCCAGGCGCTCAATGAACCCCTGGTCAAACATGGCCCCTTCGGCATGAACAGCCACGACGCCATTGCAGATCGGCTGCATGCCTATCAGCGCGGCGAATTTGGTCAGCTCAACGATGAGTGGCTGCGCAGCGGCCAATATCGGCCATGAGCACGCTCGCTTGCCACCAGCCACAAAGCACGCGCTGGCCTCTGGTCTTCCTCGCCATTTTTGCCGGTGCCAGCGGCGCCCTCTGCCTTGGCAAAGTGCCCGCCGTACTCGGCATACTGCGCAGCGAGCTGGGGCTGACACTGGTCGAAGCCAGCTATCTCGCCTCAGCTTTCAATACGCTGGCGATCCTCTGCAGTCTCTTTCTCGGCCTGTTGCTGACCCGCTGGAGTGGGCGGCAAACCGGGGTTGTCGGGCTTTTGGTTATCGTCACAGGCGGTGCGTTGGCGCTGCCCGCCACCGGGCTGGCCATGATGCTGCTGTCGCGCATTGTCGAGGGGATTGGCTTTTTGCTGATCTCGGTGGCCATGCCCGCCTTTATCGTGGCGGTGACCCGGGAGGAGGATAAACGGCTGGCCATAAGCCTGTGGGCAGTCAACCTGCCCCTCGGTGCGGCGGCCGGCATGCTGCTCACCCCCTGGCTCACGGCGCAAGGTGGCTGGCGCCTGGCCTGGCTGATCCTGATGGCTCTGCAACTCTCGGCCCTGCTGCTTCTGCTGGCCAGTCGTTCGGCAGATAAACTGCGGGTCGGGGCACCCCAAAACTCGATCAACTCGGGCCACCCGCTGCGCCAACTCACGGTGCTCCGGCAGAAGGCACTCTGGCGCTACGGGTTGGCGTTCACGCTCTACAGCCTGATGCTATGGGCGCTCTTTGTCTGGCTGTCAACCATGTTGCAAGGCACTCCCGGGACTGGCCAAAGCCAGATCGCCCTGCTCTCGGCACTGGCGGTGGTCGCCAACATTCCCGGCAACCTGATGGGGGCATGGCTGCTGCGCCGGAGCGTGACGCGAGATCGGCTCATCAGCTGGGCACTGAGCCTGATGGCGCTGTGCGGCATGTTCGCCTTCTGGCCCGGCCTGTCGCCGTGGTGGGTCTATGGGCTCTGTCTCGCCCTCTCCCTGGCGGGCGGTATGGCGCCGCCGGCGATCCTCTCGTCTGCGCAGGGAGTTAGTCAGGGGACGGTGCAACTGGCCATCGTGCAGGGATTTTTTGTCCAGCTCGCCAACCTCGGTCAGCTGCTTGGCCCCCTGTTGCTGGCGGCCCTGATGACGGACAGCGGCCAATGGGGGAACGCTCGCTGGCTCTTTCTGGGCGGCTTGCTGCTGGTCGCGCTGCTCTATGCCGCGGGCCCCCTGCCGGACTCAAGCATGACTGCAAAACAGGCTCGATCGCATTCGCGGCATGATGGAAGATGACGAATAGAGAGGGAAACATCACAGTTATCGCAGGGAATGCTGGCCGGACAAGAGGCTGTTCAGTATGTTAACTGTTTAATCTTGCTTAACGGTAGCCACCATGTCTCAAGTCGATCTCAATCTCTTTCGCGTCCTCGATGCGGTGATCCGCTATGGTGGTGTCACCACGGCCGCCGAGATGATGGAGATGACCCCCTCGGCCATCAGCCAGGCCATCAGCCGCCTGACCACCCTGGTGGGCGAGCCGCTGTTTGTCCGCCAGGGACGCGGCATCACCCCCACGGCGCGAGCGCTCAGTCTGCACCACGAGATCATGGTACCGCTGCACGACATGGAGCGCAGCCTGCAGCGCACCGATCTCTTTGATCCCCAGACCAGTCGGCGCACCTTTCGCATCGCGGGGGTGCCCGATATCGATATCTTCTTCCTGCCGGAGCTCAACAACCTGCTGCAGACCCAAGCCCCCAACTGTCAGCTGGAGTGGAACACCCAGGTGCAGGACGAAGCCCTGCGCCAGAACAGCCTCTATCTACACAGCGTGGATCTGGTGCTGGCCACCAAGCCGATGGCGGAGCAGGGGATCGAAAACGAGCAGATCATGTCCCAGGCCCTGCGCATCGCCTGCCGCAAGGATCACCCCAGGATCCGCCAGGCCCCCGACATGGCCACCTTCTTCAACGAAAAGCACGTGGTATTGCAAACCAGGCGGCTCGACAGCTTGCTGCTCAACACCCTGACCAAGGCGCCGCTGCCGCCGCGCCAGATTGCCTACGAGAGCGACTCTCTGCTCACCGCCCTTCATCTGGTGAGTCGTACCGACTGGCTCTGCGTCGCCAGCCAGTGGCACATGGAGAAACTGGGGCAGGCGCTGGATCTGGCCAGCTATCCCCTCCCCTGGCTCTCGGAGGATTGCCCCGTCTACATGAGTTGGCACAAGAGCTCCGGTCAGGATACCGGGCTTAATTGGCTCAAAGATCAGGTGCGGGCCGTCAGTTCGTTTTAAGTACGCTTAACAGTCAAGCATGCCCATCTCCTCATCCGGGCTATCGATCTTCTCGACAAACCGCCTTATGGATAATTCCCCTTCAGGATAATCGGGGGGCTTTTCTCAACCATTAAGGCGCAGCTCATGACGACATCGTCGTGCCGAAATAGCTGCGCAGCGCCTCCACCACCCGTCGCACCTTCTCCGGGATCTCCCGCTGCGGCGTGATGGCGTGGATCTCCATCGGCGCCACCCGAAAACCGGGCAGCAGTTCGAGCAGACGCCCCTGCGCCAGATCCTCGCCAATCTCCCCCTCCGGTTGCAGCGAGATCCCCTGCCCTGCCAGCGCAAACTGGCGCAGGGGCAACACGTTGTTGCAGAGCACCTTGGCCTTGAACCTCACCCTGTGTTCGCCCCCCTTCTCGTCAAGCAGCAGCAAACCGTTGCCCAGCATGTCGCCACAGAGCCAATCGTGGGCGGCCAGATCGGCGGGCGTGCGCGGTGGCCCCTTGCGCGCCAGATAGGTGGGGGCGGCGCAGAGCAGCATCCGGGTTTGCCCCAGTTTGCGGGCCACCAGAGTCGAGTCGGGCAAGGTGCCGACCCGCAATGCCACGTCAATCCGCTCGGCAATCAGATCCCGCTTTTCGTCATCGGCAATTATCTGGATGGTGAGGCCGGGGTGGGCCTGCAACAGCGGGGACAATGCCAGCGCCAGCGGCTGGCCCGCCATCCCCACCGGGGCGGTTATCCGCACTTCCCCGAGCAGGGCGTCGCGCACCTCGGAGAGGCGCAGCTCGGTCTCGCTCAGGGTCTGCTGCAGCGCCCGGCACCCTTGCCATACCACCTCTCCCGCCTCGGTCAGACTGAGGCGACGGGTGGAGCGATGGAGCAGGGGCAGCCCGAGCAGGCTCTCCAGCTGGCTGATATGCTGACTGACGGCAGAGGAGGTCATGCCGAGGGATTTGGCCGCCCCTGTCATGCTGCCCGCCTCCACCACGGCGGCGAAGATGGCGTAACGTCTGAGCTGTTCCATTATTAAATCCAGCTTACAAGTGAATGCATTTTTGAGGTGATTATTAAATCATAAATGGCGGCGTAGGATAGCCCCATTCCAACAGTGAAGGAGAGTTCCCCATGAAGATTGCCCTGATCGGTGCCAGCGGTTTTGTCGGTTCAGCCATCCTGAACGAGGCCATCAGCCGCGGCCATCACGTCACCGCCATCGTCCGCGATGTCAGCAAGGTGGCCGCCCATCCGCAGGTCACCGCCGTGGCGGTGGATGCCCAAAACCCACAGGCATTGGCCGAGGTGCTCAAGGGGCACGATCGGGTGATCAGCGCCTACAACCCGGGCTGGGCCACACCGGATATCTACGACCAATACCTCAAGGGCGCCAACGCGATCGTCGCATCAGCCAAAGCGGCCAACAGCTGGCTGCTGGTCGTGGGTGGTGCCGGCAGTCTGGAGGTTGCCCCCGGCGTGCAACTGGTGGATACCCCGGAGTTCCCGGCTGAGTGGAAACAGGGGGCACTGGCGGCCCGCGACGGTCTCACCGCCCTGCGTCGTGAAACCACCCTCGACTGGCGCTTTGTCTCTCCCCCGGTGTTCCTCGAACCGGGCGAGAAACGCGGCGGCTATCGGATTGGTGGCGATCAGGTGCTCTTTAGCGGCGAACAGCCTGCCGGGATCACCGCCGGTGATCTGGCCGATGGCGTGCTAAACGAGGTGGAAAAACCGGCTCACCAGCGCCAGCGCTTTACCCTGGGTTACTGAGAGCCAGCAATCGGTTAAGGCCAGAATGCACGGTCACTCGCCTGTGCTTTCGGTCAGGTGAACACCCGCTCAACCAGAAGGGAGGCATCCGCCTCCCTTCTGTTTTGGCCATTTTCTGTTTTGGTCATTTTTGCCGCTGGTAGCTTGCTTCTGGTTATCACTCGCCCTCTCATCGTTGCCCCTTTAGCCCGCAATGGCTGCGCAAAAAACCTTCAGCCCATCAGGCGCCGAATTCCATTTCGAATTTTGTATATAACTAAGAATAATTTGTTGTTTCCGTCTTATAACACCGAACAGTAGCATCCCCTTTATCCCAGATGGCGCCACACTGTCGCGCCATCCCGTTCGCCGCTTATCAGGTCTGCCAACAGCGGAGGCAGTGCAAGAGATGGCGCCAGAGATAAAGAAAGAGTGAGGAGGTGCACATGGAACATTCACCACTGCCGATCATCGATCTGGCTGCCCTCAACGGGGCGCCCGAGGTACGTCGCCCTATGCTGGCCAGGCTGGCCGCGGCCGCCCGCGATGTGGGCTTTTTCTATCTGGTCGGCCACGGCTTGAGCAAGGTTGAGATGCTAGAGATTCTGGCGCTGGCAGAGCGCTTCTTTGCCCTGCCGGAGCAGGAGAAGCTGACGGTGCAGATGGTCAACAGCCCCCACTTTCGCGGCTACAACCGGGTCGGTGCCGAGCTAACCCGCCAGCGGCCGGATCTGCGAGAGCAGTTCGATATCATGAATGAGGCGCAGGCTCTGCCTGTGGCGCAGATCCGTGAACCCTGGCAGCAGCTGATCGGCCCCAACCAGTGGCCGGCCGCCTTGCCAGAGATGAAAGCTCATCTGCTGGCGTGGCAGGGGCGGCTGAGCGATATCACCCTCACCCTGCTCGCTGCCTTCGCCGAGGTGCTGGAGCAACCGGCCAACGTGTTTGACGACAGTATTCGCGGCGCCCCCTACCAACACATGAAGCTCATTCACTACCCGGGGCAAGAGGCGGGTGGCAGCAGTCAGGGGGTCGGCGCCCACAAGGATCCTGGCTACCTGACGCTGGTGATGCAGGACAATCACTCGGGGCTTGAGGTCGAGACGGCCGACGGCTGGATCTCCGCGCCCCCCCTGCCGGGAGCGCTGGTGGTCAATATCGGCGAGCTGCTGGAGCTTGCCTCCAACGGCTATCTCAAGGCGACCCTGCATCGGGTGGTGAGCCAGCCGCCCGGCGTCTCGCGCCTCTCCTGCGCCTTCTTTATGGCGGCGCGGCTCGATGCCACCGTGCCCCTACTCACCCTCTCCCCCGAGCTGGCAGCGCAGGCGCAAGGGCCGGAGAGTGACCCGACCAACCCGCTCTTTAATCAGGTGGGGAAGAACGTGCTGAAAGGGCGGCTGCGCTCCCACCCGGATGTGGCGGCCCGCCACTATGGGGAACCCGCTCGCCTACCGCGCACAAAGAGCGAAGCGATACCGGCCTAAGCAGCGCAGAGATCCACAGGCGGGTATATGCATAAGCCACAAGCCGCATGCACATACCCGCGCTGACAAAAACAACAAGCAACGAACAACAAAACAAGTCATGGCCAGAGCCTGGCGATCACGGAGCAACACGATGAAATTCAAGACCATGAGCGTACACAGCGGCCAGCGGATCGACCCACAGACCGGTGCCCTCACCACCCCGCTCTACCAGAGCAGCACCTTCAGCTACTTCAACGCCCAGGCGGGCAAGGAGCGCTTTGCAGGTCAAGCCCCCGGCTTTATCTACAGCCGCTTTGGCAACCCCACCACTGCCGAGCTGGAGCAGAAACTGGCGGCGCTGGAAGGTGCCGATGAAGCGCTGGTGGTGGCGAGCGGCATGGCGGCGGTGAGCGCCATCATGTATGCGCTGGCCGACAGCGGCGATGAGGTGGCCTATATCGGCCCGCTCTACGGCGGCACCGATGCCTTCCTCAAGCAGACCTTCAGCCGCGCCGGCATAAAAGTCACCGCCTACGAGAGCGATCGGGATCTGCTGGCCAACATCCGCCCCGCCACCAAGGTGGTACTGTTCGAAACCCTGACCAACCCCACCCTCAAGGTGGTGGATCCGCGGCTGGTGGTGGAAGCAGCCCGCAAGGTGGGTGCCATCACTGTGTGTGACAACACCTTCCTCACCCCCTACCTGCTGCGTCCGCTGGAGCTCGGGGTCGATGTGGTGATGCACAGCGGTACCAAGTATCTGGGTGGCCACGGCGACATCATCGCCGGGGTGGTGGCGGGCTCCCACGCCCTGATGAAGTCGATCCGCACCGTGGCCCTCAAACATATCGGCTCCCCCATCGGCCCGCAGGAGGCCTACCTGCTGCAGCGCGGGGTCAAGACCCTGCCGCTGCGGATGGATGCCCACCTGCACAATGCCCAGAAAGTGGCCGAGTTTCTGGCGGCACATCCGGCAGTGAAGAAGGTGATCTACCCGGGGCTTGCCAACCATCCGGGCCACGATGCCCTCGGCGCCTTCGCCAGCGGCTTTGGCGGCATGGTGAGTATTGAACTTGAAGGCGGGTTTGAGCGCTGCGCCACCCTGCTCGATAACCTGCAGCTGTTCGTGCAGGCGGTGAGTCTGGGGGATCTCGAGAGCCTCGCTTGCCATCCGGCCAGTACCACCCACGCCGCCATGGACGAGGCGAGCCGCCTCGCCGCCGGAGTCAACGACGACCTCATCCGCTTCAGCATCGGGGTGGAAGATGCCGACGATCTGATCGCCGATCTGGCCGCCGCGCTGGCGCAGATCTAACCGGGCGCGCTTTTACTCGCCGACAAAACAGCGGCGAGTGATATGCCTCAAAAACAACAACGGCCCATCAAGGGCCGTTGTTGTTTGTTGCGCTATGGAAAGACGGGATTTACTCCTCCCACACCACCACCTGGGATGAGGGCCAGCGATCCCCGACCTGGGCGTACTTTTGCTCCAGCAAGTGACGCTTGATCTTCATGGTGGGGGTCAGCACGCCGTTTTCGATATTCCAAGGGGTTTTCACCACCAGAATACCGCGGATCTTGGCGTGGGATTCCAGCTGATCGTTGACCCGTACCCGCGCCGCTTCCAGTCTGGCGTTGACCTCCTCCCGATTGCCCTTCATGGCACTCTCGGCCAGCTGCACCAGCGCAATGGGCTGGGGCATGCCGTAACCAATCACGCAGAGCTGTTCGATGATGGGCTCCTGCCCCAGCAGTCCCTCGATGGGCACCGGCGCCACATACTTGCCCTTGGCGGTCTTGAACACATCCTTCATCCGGCCGGTGATGGTGAGATAACCCTCCTTGTCCAGCTTGCCCATGTCACCGGTGTGCAGCCACCCCTCGGCATCGATGGCCTCGGCGCTGTGCTCGGGATCCTTGTAGTAACCCAGCATCATCCCTTCGCAGCGGCAGAGGATCTCCCCCTCGTCGGAGATCTTGATGGTCACCCCGATCCCCGCCTTGCCGACGGTGCCGATCTTGTCGGCGCGGAACGGGTAGTTGATGGTGGAGTAGGCGTGGTTCTCGGTCATGCCCCAGGCTTCAGTCACCTTGAGGCCGATGCTCAGATACCACTCAAGCAGCGCTGGGGAGACAGGCGCGGAGCCGCAGCCGAGTACCCGGGCCTGATCCAGTCCCAACCCCTTTTGCAGCTTGCGTTTGATAAGGCCGGAGATAAGCGGGATCTTGAGCAGCAACGCCAGTTTGTTCTGGGGCAGCTTCTCGTGGATCTTGATGCGGAACATGGCCCACAGTCGTGGCACCGAGATAAAGACGGTGGGACGGCAACGTTTGACATCTTCGATAAAGGTATCGAGGGATTCGGGGAAAGCGATAGTAGCACCGCCATAGAGGCTACCGCCGTAGATGTAGACCCGCTCGGTAATATGGGCCAGCGGCAGGTAGGAGAAGCCCCGATCGGCCTGGCTCAGGCTCACCGTCTCCACCAGCTTCTCGCACGACCAGGCGTAGCGCTCGACGCTCAGCATGGCCCCTTTCGGCTTGCCGGTACTGCCGGAGGTGTAGACCAGACTCAGCAGGGAGTCAGGGGCCTGCACCGGGCTGTCAGGGATCGGCTCATGCGCCTCCAGCAGATCGTCCCACTGGTGGCTGGCCGGCATGGTGTCATAGGGGAAGGCGATGCGCAGCAGATCGGCGGGTACGCCAGCCTCCTGACTCTTCCAGTCATCCAGCTTGCCGACGAAGATCGCCTTGGCCTCGCTGTGGCGCAGCACATATTCGATGGTGTCGACGTTGGCAGTCGGGTAGATGGGCACGCTCACATACTGCCCCATCTGCATCGCCAGATCGGCGATAAACCACTGGGCGCAGTTCTTGGAGAGCAGCGCCACCTTGTCACCGGCCACCAGACCGAGGTGACGCAAGGCCGTCACCATCCGCCGCGCTTCATCGGCCACTTCACCCCAGGTGAAATCGACATATTCGCGATTGATGGTTTGACGCAGGTAGGTTCGATCAGGACACTGCCGCTCCCAGTGATAGAGCATCTCGAGCGGCAGTTTATTGGCAATGCGTGAGGAGGAGGCCATAGTTTAATCCCTGAAACAAAAGGCGAAACTTATTATTAACCTTTCACTAACTTCAGGGGAAGAATAAACTCAAACTTCAGTTTGAATTGTGTATCCGATCAAGCTTCTGCGTCTTGTTGCAAACGGCTCCACATCGCCTGCACCAGTTTTTCATCCTCTTCAGAAAGCTCACCTTGCAAGATCGCCTCGTTGAGGCTGCGCAGCACATAGCTCTTGACGTCCCGCACCAGGGTCTTGCCTTCCAGCTCGGCCCGGGCAACGGCCAATGAGATATGACCTCGCAGGTAACCCCCCGCAAACAGCTCATCGTCGGTTGCGGTGGCAACCATGCTGTCGATCAGTCCCAACAACTTGTGCTCAAAATCGTGAATCGTCATGTAACGCAGCCTCATTTGCGGCAAAAAATTCGGGGGTATGGAACCGCAATCCGGTTGATTGCGGCTCTCTGGCGCCAGGCCAGCAGCGTCCTTGGCGTCCTATTCCGGGTTGGCCACCGGGTAGATGACCTGATCCTTGTATCCCGTGGTTATTCGCAGATAACCACGCAACGCCCGGTTTAATTCGGGATCATCGGTGTCCACCAGCAGCGGCCTGCCCGCAAGGGCGGCAAGCTTGGCTTTGGTTGCCAGCACCTGGATATTCTCCAGCCCGACACACCGAATCACCTCAGGACTCAATTGCTGATTTCCGCGCCCGAACAGATGTCCCTGTCCGCCTATCAGGGTAATGATCAGTCGGCAGCGACGGCCGCGGATCCGGGTCAGGATCTCGGCGGCGCTGAGATCCTGCCCGATAAGTCGGCCATTTTCCACCAGATCCACACCGAGCAAAGTATTTTCCAGACCGAGCTCTGCCATACAGGCTGCCACCGTGCTGCCGGAGCCCATCAGATAGAGGGTATCGGGCTCCATCTGCTCCACCACACCGGCGGCGAGATCCGCCAACACCAGCTCTTCGGACTCCTTTCCCCCCTGCTTGACCGCCTGTACGTAACGCAGATCGCCGGGCACCTTCAGTTGGCCGTAGTGGCGGGCCCGCACCTTGCCCGCGCGAAACGCCTCCTCGTCGATGTCGCGCACCTCGGCATCGATCAGGCTGAGCAGTTCCCCTGCGATCATCCGCGCCACCACCCGCCCGCTGGCGGCGGGGGTCACCCCGTAGACGCCGGAGTGGATCTTGCACCCCGCCGGAATGCCGAGCACATGGCAGGACTCCCCCACCGCGGCGCAGATATCCCGCGCCGTGCCATCGCCACCGGCAAACAGCAGCAGATCGACCCCGGCTTCGCGCATCAGCCCGGCGGCGTGGCGGGTATCATCGGCCGAGGTGCTCTCCCCGACCGGTTGATAGATGACCCGTGAGGGCAATCCCAGCTCTCGGGCCACCGCCTCCCCCATCTCTCCCGCCACCGTCAGCAGTTCGAACGGGACGCTCAGCTCGCACAGTGGCAACAAGGCTTGCCGCGCCCGCTCCTGCGCCTTGGGCACGGCACCACGAGCAAGCGCCTCATCCACCACGCCGTCACTGCCCTTGAGCCCCACTGCGCCGCCAATCCCGGCGACCGGATTAATGATGAACCCTAATCGAAACATACCTGCCTCCCTTGCGATGGCCACCATTTTTATCTTTTCCCCCCTCTGGGACAAGCAGTGGCGCCCCTGCTAGAATGCGCTGCTTCAATTTTCCAACCAATTTTCAACCAAGGTTCAATCATGCTGGAATGGGTTCTTGATCCCTCTGCCTGGGTCGCACTCGCCACCCTTACCCTGCTCGAGATCGTGCTGGGCATCGACAACATCATCTTTATCTCCATCCTGGTCGGTCGCCTGCCGGAGGCGCAGCGTCAAAAAGCGCGCATTCTGGGTCTGGGGCTTGCCATGGGTACCCGGATCCTGCTGCTGCTCTCGCTGGCCTGGGTGATGCGCCTCACCGACCCGCTCTTCACCGTGCTGGGTGAAGCCATCTCCGGCCGCGATCTGATCCTGCTGCTGGGGGGCCTGTTCCTCATCGGCAAGAGTGCCCACGAGATCCACGTCACCCTGGAAGGGGCGGCCGAGCCGGAAAGCGTCAGCAAAGCGGCCTCGGGCTTTATCAGCACCCTGATCCAGATCGCCATCCTCGATATCGTGTTCAGCCTCGACTCGGTGATCACCGCGGTCGGCATGGCCGATCACGTGCCGGTGATGGTGCTGGCCATCATGATCGCCGTCTTCATCATGATGTTTGCCGCCAAATCCATCGGTGATTTCGTCGACAGCCACCCCACCATCAAGATGCTGGCCCTCTCCTTCCTCACCCTGGTGGGTTTCGCCCTGATGGCCGAGGGGATGGACCTGCATATTCCGAAGGGCTACATCTACTTCGCCATGGCCTTCTCGCTGGTGGTGGAGATGATCAACATCCGCCTGCGCAGCCATCACGACAATAGCGGGCAAAATAGCGCGCAGTAACCCTGCCCCACATGCCCTCGCGACCCCAGCTGTCGCGATCAAAAAGAGCGCCGATCGGGCGCTCTTTTTTTATGGGTAACGAAACGATGAAAGGGTTATTGATCGCTGATGACGATGGCAACCCGGCGGTTGGCGGCCCGGCCCTCTCTGGTCTTGTTATCTGCCAGCGGCATGGTCTCGCCACGGCCATGGATCTCCAGATTGGCTGGCTTCATGCCGACCGAGACCAGCACATCGGCCACCGACTGGGCCCGCTTCAGGGAGAGCTGCTGGTTGTAGCTGCTCTCGCCGGTATTGTCAGTGTGGCCATCCACCCGCGCCTTGTCCAACCCTACGCCAAGCAGTGTTTTACCCAGTTTTTCAACGGATTGACGAGTCTGGGGATTGAGCGCCCCCACGTTGTTGGCAAACAGCACCCGGTTGGCCAGATCCAGCGTCCACCCCTCATCGGTCAGATAAAAGCCCTGCTCCTTGAGCACAGCGATCTGCTCCGGGGTCAACCCCTTGGGGGCACTCTGGCAACCGGCCAGCAGTGACAACATCAACCCCAGCAGGGTCACTTTCAACAGGTGGGTGATCTTCATGGTTTGCTCCTTGTTTATGTTGTTATTCTTGCCAGTCAGGCGATGGTTTGCTGTTCGCTGCGGCGCGCCCGTTTCGCCAGATACATGGCCGCATCGGCCTGATCACACAGCACGCTGGCACTCATGCCCGCCTGATAGACGGCAAAGCCGACACTCACCTCGGCCACCAGCTGACGACCGTCACGCAGCGCCACCGGTTCGCTCATCGCCTGCTGGATGCGGCCAATCACCTCTTCCACCTCATGCTGTCGCTGGAGTGGGCCAACCAGCACCGCAAACTCGTCACCACCGAGGCGAAACACCAGATCATCCGGACGCAACTGATGTTGCACCCGTCTTGAGAGCGCGATCAGCACATCGTCACCGGCGTTGTGCCCCAGCGTGTCATTAATTTGCTTGAAACGATCGCAGTCGAGATAGAGCAGCGCAAACCCCTCTTGCTCGCCGAGGGAGATGGCCTGCGCGAGCCGCGCTTCAAACAGGGCACGATTGGGCAGTCCGGTGAGGGCATCGTGGGTCGCCTGATGGAGCAGGCTGGCATTTTCGCGGGCCTGCTGGGCCTGCCAGGCTTGCAGCTCGTCCAGCAGGGAGTTGAAGTCATCCCCCAGCTCGTTAATCTCGACGATATCGGCCGGTGGCGCCCGCATCCCCAGGGTGCGTTGTCGACGTACCGAGTGGGCGACAAGTGCCAGTTTGCGCAGCGGTGCGGTGATGGAGACCTGCATCCGGTCAGCCACATAGAGTGCCACCATGGCGCTCAGCATCAGACAAACAACCATCACCAGCAGCGCCGAGAGCAAAAACAGCAACAGATATTCACCGTGGCCGCGCAGCTCGATGGTGGCGATCTGCTCGCCACCCCGCAGCATGGGGAGCTTGACAGGCCCCGGCATCAGCAGTTGGGCCAGATAGTCTTCGAGCGTCACCAGCGGGTTGCTTCTGGGGCGCTCCCAACTGGCGAGCAGCTGACCATTGGTCAGTACGATAGTGGCTTGGGCCACCTCTTCCTTGGCAACGATGCCACTGAGCGCCTCGCTCGCCGCCTCCTCATCATGGAACACCACCGCCGCCTCGGCGCTGTAGCTGATGGCGCGGGCTACCAGCTCCAGATTGTGGTCGGCGTAAAAACGCACTACCAGCAGGGCCACCAGAGTAAAAAAGAGTCCCGCCACACTGACGGCTGTGATGGCGGCCACCAGATGGGTTCGCCCCAGGCTCTGACGCAGGGTCAGACGGCGGGGAGCCGCGCTCACCTGTCGCCTCATGGGACCCCCTTGTCGGCACGGGCCAGCTTGAGCACAGCGGGATGTACTCGTACGCCGCTCAGGGCCAGGGCATCGAGGTTCACTTTAAACCGCACTCGCACACTCTGTGGCTCGGTCTGCAGACAGAACACCGAGCTGGTGGAACAGTCGTGGTTGTATTCGCTGATGCTGAGCACTGAATGACCCTGCAAGCGCGCAAACAACGCAATCCGGGTCGGCTCGTCGACGACGCCGAGATAGAGCACATCGCAATTATCACTGATGGCCGGATCACTCGCGTCGTAGCGATTGACCTGCACGGCACGGCCATTGGCCTGACGATCGATGGTAAAGAGGGCTCCGGCATACTCCGTCGGCGCCGCCACACACAGGCGCAGCACCGCAGGCTCGGTGGGCCAGCGAGTGTAACTCAGGATATCGAGCACCAGCTCTCTGACCGCCGTCGCCCGGCTCTCTGCGGCCGTTTCCGCCAGCGCGTGAGGCAACAGCAGACCAAACCCTAACAGCAAGGGCGCCAGGCGAGCGGCGAAACGGGGAGAAAAGAGTAACAGCATGATCGGGAAGTGGCCGCCTTGACAACACCGCTGCAGTGGCATGGCGGTTCGGGTACATGTATCCAGATAGTAAGTTGGTGGACACTGGCCTGACAAGTCTCCCGAAGCCCTCCCGCCCGGAAGCCGTGTAAAGAAAACAGAGAGCCCGTCTGGTGACGGGCTCTCTGTTGGCTGGCATCCGGAACAACTTACTTCTTGCTGATGCCATATTCCCGCAGCTTGTTGGCGATGGCGGTATGCGACACGCCCAGGCGTTTGGCCAACTGACGGGTCGACGGGAAGGCGGGATAGAGCCGGGCCAGCAGC
Organism: Aeromonas sp. R9-2; assembly: GCF_040908025.1. Lineage (NCBI taxonomy): Bacteria > Pseudomonadati > Pseudomonadota > Gammaproteobacteria > Aeromonadales > Aeromonadaceae > Aeromonas > Aeromonas sp. R9-2. The sequence continues at coordinate 138,178 of NZ_JBFOCX010000024.1, read as the reverse complement.
TGGCTCTCGAAGCGCTTCACCGCATCGTCGAGATTCCCCTCAAACCACTCGTCGATCAGCGGCATGGTATCGGCCGCCACCGGCAGGTCGATCTGCTCGGGCCCCAGCTCATCCCCTTCCAGCAGTGTCATGGCGCGGTAGAGACAGTTGCGCAGCTGACGCACGTTGCCCGGCCAGCGGTAGGCGGTCAGGTAGTCGGCCATGTTGCGGGTAAAGCGCGGACGGGGTCGCTGCAACTCGCTGGCAAAGCGGGAGACAAACTGCTGGGCCAGCACCATGATGTCTGCCTTGCGCTCGCGCAGGGGGGGCAGCGCCAGACTGAGCACGTTGAGGCGATAGTAGAGATCCTCGCGGAAGGTTCCTTCGTGCACCAGATCCAGCAACTGCTTCTGAGTGGTGCAGATGAAACGCACGTTGACCTTCACCTCCTGCTCGTCACCGACCCGGCGGAACACCCCATCCTGCAGCACCCGCAAAAACTTGGTCTGCAGATGGGGAGACATATCGCCGATCTCGTCCAGCATCAGGGTGCCGCCGCTCGCCAGCTCCAGCACGCCGCGCTTGCCCTCGGTGTTGTTGCCAAAGGCGCCGGGGGCATAACCAAACAGCTCGCTCTCGGCCACGTTATCGGGCATGGCGGCGCAGTTGAGGGCCATAAAGGGGTGGCTGGAGCGCAGGCTGGCCCCGTGACAGGCACGGGCCAGCAGCTCCTTGCCGGTACCGGTCTCACCGACAATCAGCAGCGGCGCGTCCTGCATCGCCAGTTTGCGCGCTTGCGACAGCACCTCTTTCATCTTGGGGCTCTCGGCCTGCAGATGCTCGAAGCCCCCCACTTCCACCGCATGAAGCGCGCTGAAGTGCAGGCCGACCCGACGGGCAGATTTGAGCACCACCACGGCACCGGCCAGCGCCTGCTTGCCGCGGGCTTCCGCCACGAACAGCGGCATCAGATCCGCCAGATACTCTTCGCCATTGAAACTGAGCTTGCAGGTCTGCGGCTTGATCTCACTCGCCTCCAGCCAGCGGGTGAAAGAGAAACCCTTGACCAGCGAACCGAGCGCCACCCCGCGCACCTCCTCCACCGGCAAGCCGAGGGTGGTGAGGGCAGACTGGTTGGCCTGGGTCACCTTGCCCTTGCTGTCGAGGGAGAAGACCAGATCCGGCAGCGCCTTGAGCAGCGCCTCGATCTCGTGATGCTCTCGCTCGGAAGGCATGTAGGGGATGGTCTTGACGTCGTAGACGCCGGGAATACGGCGGATCTCCGGCATCAGGTGCTGAAAATCACTGAACTCCAGCTCGGGAAAGTTGAGATAGATGATGCCTGAGGTATCGATTTCGATGCCGCGCAGATCGATATTGTGCTCCACCAGGCGGTCGAGCAGTTCCCGGGTCAGGCCCAGGCGGTCTTCACAGCTGACTTCAAGACGCATTCGGGACACACTTCCTAGCTAACTCTATGAATGAGCGGATAATACAGTCTCGATCCCCCCAGTGCGAGCGCCAGCCCATAAAAATGCGGGCCTGCCCCGCTTTCGCAGGCAGGCCCGGGTCAACCGATGACGCTGGTGTGGGGCGCGATTACCGGAGCAACTGATCGGTGCGCGCCGCCATGATGAAGCCGTTGCGATGCAAACCGCCGATCTTATGCATCCACCAGCTGACGATCACCATATCGCTCACTGGATGAGTGGTGGCGTTCACTTCAGCAGCTCATCCGTGCGTGCAGCCATGATGAAGTCGTTGCGGTGCAAGCCGCCGATCTTGTGGGTCCACCAGCTGACGGTCACCTTGCCCCACTCGGTCAGGATGGCCGGATGATGGAACTCCGCTTCCGCCAGCTCCCCCAGGCGGTTGGTAAACGCCAACGCCTCCTTGAAGTTGCGAAACGTAAATTCCCGCCGCAGTTGCAGCGCCCCCTCCTCCACCAGCGGCTGCCAGTCGGGAATAAGCTGCATCAGCTCGCGCAGCTCCTCATCGCTCACCTTGGGGGCATCGGCGCGACACGCTTCACACTGCTGGCTGGCCAGTTCGGACATGGGTTACTCCTGCTTGAATTAATGAAAAATTAATGAAAATGAAATAGGGTTGTTTGCCTTTGGTCAGCTCGCCTGTTTGCCAGCGGGAACCTCAAAGCGCGGCGGATAGAGGCCAAGCCGACTGGCCTCGGCCAGAGCAGCCATGATCTCCTCCCCGGTCAGCTGGTAGAGATGATCGAGACTCGGCAGCACAAAATAGGTGGGCTGCATGATGTCGATGCGATACGGGGTGCGCAGCACAGTCAGTAGATCGAAGGGTTGCAGCAGCGGCTTGCCAGAAAGGGCATAAGCTGTCTCGCCGATGGAGGAGAGAATGCCGCCACCGTAGATACGCAGCCCGTCAGGCGTCGCCAAGAGGCCAAACTCCACGGTGAACCAGTAGAGCCGCGCCAGAAAAACCCGCTGCTCCTTGCTCGCCTGCTGGCCAAGCTGGCCATAGAGGTGGGTAAAGTGGGCAAAGGCCGGATTGGTCAGCATGGCGCAGTGGCCGAAGATCTCGTGAAAGATATCCGGCTCTTGCAGGTAGTCGAGCTCGTCCCGGCGCCGGATAAAGGTGGCCACCGGAAACTGGCGATTGGCCAGCAGGGCGAAGAAGCGATCGAACGAGATAAGTGCAGGTACTGCCGCCACCGACCAGCCGGTCGCAGGCTGCAAGACGGCGTTGATCTCGGCCAGCTGGGGGATGCGATCACGGGGCAGCCCCAGTCTGTCGAGACCGGCCAGATACTCGTCACACCCCTTGCCATCGAGAGCGGCGAACTGACGTTCGATCAGGATCTGCCAGGTGCCGTGCTCTTCGTTGCTGTAGTGGATCACCCCGTCAGCATCCGGCTGGTGGGCGGTGTAGAAGGTTGCCATAGCGGTTCCATCCTCTGGCGCCACATCAGGCGCCTTGCCGTTTCATCACGGCTTCACTGTAACGAAATGGCAACAAAAAAAGCAGCCGCCCCATGAGTCGGCTGCCTGAAACAGTTGTAAATAAATTGTGACAACTAGCTAGCCAGTCCCCACTACAGCTTGACCATGATATGGCGCGGCACCGTGTAATCCTCCAGCGCATAGAGGGAGAGATCCTTGCCGTAGCCCGACATCTTCATGCCGCCGTGGGGCATCTCGGAGGTGAGCATGAAGTGGGTATTGATCCAGGTGCAACCATATTGCAGGTGGCTGGCCACCTTGCTGGCGAGGCTCAAATCCCGGGTCCAGACCGACGAGGCGAGACCATAGTCCGAGTCGTTGGCCCACTGCACCACCTGCTCGGCATCGTTGAAACGGGTCACCGACACCACAGGGCCAAACACCTCGCGGCGCACGATCTCATCCTCCTGCCGGGCCCCGACAATCAGGGTCGGCTCGAAGAAGAAGCCGTTGCCGGGGCGGATCTTGCCCCCCGCCGTCACCTCCACATGACCGCTGCTCTGGGCCCGCTCGACAAAGCTGGCAACCCGGTTGCGCTGCCGGTCCGAGATGAGCGGCCCCATCTCCACACCCTCCTCGTACTGGCTGCCCACCTTGATGGAGGCCACCGCCTCGGTCATGGCCGCGACGAACTTGTCGTAGATTTTGCCCTGGGCATAGATACGGCAGGCAGCGGTGCAATCTTGCCCTGCATTGTAGAAACCGAAGGTGCGAATACCCGCCACCACCGCCTCCAGATCCGCATCGTCGAAGATGATCACCGGCGCCTTGCCCCCCAGTTCAAGGTGGGTGCGCTTCATGGTACGGGCGGCGCTTTGCAGGATCTTCTGGCCGGTGGCGATATCGCCGGTGAGCGACACCATCCGCACCAGCGGGTGCTCCACCAGCGGCGCCCCCACACTCTCGCCCCGCCCGCAGATGACGTTGATGACGCCGCGGGGGAAGATCTCGCTGGCCAGCTCCGCCAAACGCAGCGCGGTGAGCGGGGTCTGTTCGGAGGGTTTGAGCACCACCGTATTGCCCGCCGCCAGCACCGGCGCCATCTTCCAGGCCGCCATCATCAGCGGATAATTCCAGGGGGCGATACTGCCCACAACACCTATGGGGTCGCGGCGGATCATGCTGGTGTGCCCCTCGAGATACTCCCCCGCCAGCGGCCCTTGCAGGCAGCGGGCCGCCCCGGCAAAGAAGCGGAAGCAGTCCACCACCGCGGGCAGCTCGTCGTTGAGCACTGCCAGATAGGGTTTGCCGCAGTTGAGGGATTCCAGCGCCGCGAACTCCTCGGCGTGGCGCTCGACGAGATCCGCCAGACGCAGCAGCAGGTTGCTGCGGCTTGCCGGGGTGGTGCGGCTCCACTGGGCGAAGGCGCGCTGGGCACCGTTCACCGCCCGGTTCACCTGTTCGAACGAGGCTTCGGGTACGGCGGCGATCTGCTCGCCATTGGCCGGGTTGAGAATGGGTTCGGCCTGCCCCTCGCCGGTCACAAACTGGCCATCAATCAAGAGTTGGGTAGAGAGTTTCATGGTTGCATCCTTGCGCACGCGTTGAGTCATCATTTGCCACTGCCAGCGACATCATGGGTGTCGCGAGTGAGGTAGTAGGCAAGCAAAATAGGGATAGTGGTGAAGGCCACTATGATGAGGGCCACCACGTTGGTGACCGGCCTGTCACGGGGGCGGATCAGCTCCTGATACATCCAGATGGGCAGGGTGGTCTGCTGGCCCGCCGTAAAGGTGGTGACGATCACTTCGTCAAAACTCAGGGCAAAGGCCAGCATGCCCCCCGCCAGCAGCGCCGTGGCCAGATTGGGCAGGATCACGTAGCGCAGAGTCTGGAAGCCGTCGGCCCCGAGATCCATCGACGCCTCGATGAGGCTCTGGTTGGTGCGGCGAAAACGGGCCAGCGCATTGTTGTAGACCACCACCACGCAAAAGGTGGCGTGGCCGATAACGATGGTCCAGAAGCTGAACGGGATCTCCATCAAGCCGTAGGCCGAGCGCAGCGCGATACCGGTGACGATACCGGGCAGCGCGATGGGCAGCACCAGCAGCAGTGACACCACCTCCTGACCGAAAAAGCGGCTGCGAGCAATGGCCCCTGCTGCCAAGGTGCCGAGGATCATGGCCGCCAGTGTCGCCAGCCCCGCGACCTCCAGTGACAGCTGGATGGCACGCCACACATCGGGGCGATTGAGGGTCACCTCGAACCACTTGAGGGTGAGTCCGGGGGGCGGAAACTGGTAACTCTTGCTCTCGCTGGTGAAGGCGTAGAGGAAGATAAACAGAATGGGAAAGTGCAGGAACAAGAGTCCACCGATGGCGGCGTACTTGAGCAGGCCCGAAGGGCGCTCTCCCTGACGGCTCACTGAGCTAGCTGACATGACGGCCTCCTTGCTGCCGGTTCAAAGCGATAGGGTCAAAGCGCATCAAAGGCTCCTAACCGTTTCGCAATCGCCAGATAGATGGCGATGATAAGGATCGGCACCAGCGAGAAGGCGGCGGCAAAGGGCAGATTGCCCGCCGTTCCCTGCTGCATGTAGACCACCTGACCGATATACATGGTCGAGTTGCCGATGATGCCGGGGATGATGTAATCACCGAGGGTCAGCGAAAAGGTGAAGATGGAGCCCGCCACCACACCGGGCAACGCCAGCGGCAGGATCAGGTTGCGAAAGGTCTGGGCGGGTGTCGCCCCCAGATCGCTGCTCGCCTCCAGCAGGGATCGCGGAATACGCTCCACCGCCGCCTGAATGGGCAGGATCATGAAGGGCAGCCAGACATAGACGAACACGATAAAGGTGCCGAGCCGCGAGAAGGAGAGCGACGGGCCACCTATCACCGGCAGGGAGAGGATGGCATCGAGCAGCCACTCCAGCCCCATGCTGTCGGCCAGCCAGCTTACTACCCCCTCCTTGGCCAAAATAAGCTTCCAGGCGTAGACCCGCACCAGATAGCTGGACCAGAGCGGCAGCATGATCCCCACATAGAACAGCGCCCGGGTCTTGCCACTGGTGTAGCGCGCCATGTAGTAGGCAACCGGAAAACCGAGCAGGGCGCAGGCCAGGGTCACCAGCAGCGACATGCCGACGGTGCGGCCGATCACATCCAGATTCTCCGGCCGTAGCAGGGCGACGAAGTTTTGCAGCCCCAGCTCGTGGCGCACCTGACCGCTGAACTCGTCCAGCCCGAACAAGGAGTTGGAGAGCAACATCAGCAAGGAGCCGACGTAGATGATGCCGAGCCACAGCAGCGGCGGCCCCAGCAGGATCGCCAGCAGCAGGCCGGGCCGCCCATAGAGCAGGGTCGAGAGGCGCCGCAGCGGCCTGAAACGGGCAGGTTCGGGCTGATGGTTCATGGCAAGACTCGCACTGTGAGGGGCACTCATGGCTGCGCCCCCTGATGGGCACCGCTCAGGCGGTGGATGGCCTGCTCCGGCCAGCTGAGGCTGACCCTGCAGCCACGGGCCAGACGGGCCTGCCCCTCATTGGGGTGGTTGACGATGATCTCGAGCTGCTCCCCGAGATCAACCCGATAACGGACGAAGGGACCCAGATACTCCACCTCGCGGATCTCCCCCGACCAGCCCGGCGCGCCCGCCTCAGCGAGCCGGATCCGCTCCGGGCGCACCATCATCTGGCTGCCGTCGCCGCACAGCCGTCTGGCCTGCTCCCCTTCGAACAGATTGACGGTACCGACGAAGCGGGCCACAAACGGCGTCGCCGGAGCGTCGTAGATAGTATCGGGCGCAGCGATCTGCTCGATCTTGCCCTGACTGAAGATGCAGAGCCGGTCGCTCATGGAGAGCGCCTCCTGCTGATCGTGGGTGACGAAGATAAAGGTGATGCCCAACTGGCGTTGCAACGCCTTGAGCTCAAGCTGCATCTGCTCGCGCAACTTGAGATCGAGGGCCCCCAGCGGCTCATCCAGCAGCAGGATGCGTGGCTGGTTGATAAGCGCCCGGGCGATGGCGATGCGCTGGCGCTGGCCGCCGGAGAGCTGGCTTGGGCGGCGCTTGCCGACCCCGGGCAGTCGCACCAGCTCCAGCATCTCGTCCACCTTGCGGTAACGCTCCGCCTTGGCGACCCCCTTGAGCATCAGGCCATAGCCGATGTTGTCGCGCACATCCATGTTGGGAAACAGGGCATAGTCCTGAAACACGGTGTTGAGGTTGCGATCATAGGGCGGCACGGTGGAGCAGGGTTCGCCAAACAGGCGGATCTCCCCGTCGCTCGGGTACTCGAAGCCCGCGATCATCCGCAGGCAAGTGGTCTTGCCGGAACCGCTCGGCCCCAGCAGGGTAAAGAATTCCCCGGAGGGGATCTGGAAAGAGATGTCATCGACCGCCTTCACCTCGCCATAGTGGCGGCTGACCCGGTCAAATTGTACGGCGTTCATGGGGCGTCCTTGTCTGTGCTGGGATGGGCCGGACTCCTGTCCGGCCCGCTTGATTATCCGCTCTCGGCAGTCGTGCAGAGGAGGCGCAGCTCCCCTGCCGTTGGCAAGGTGGCAGCTGTTCCGACCACCTTGCTCACCCCACCTCAGCGACCGCCCAGAATGGCGATATAGTCGGAAACCCAGCGGTAATAGGGCACGCAAGTTCCCTGGCTCTTGCACTGGGAGACCGGAGTGCGCCAGAAGCGAACCCGATCGAAGTTGTCGATACCGTTGGTTTTGCACCCGGTCGGGCCCAGCAGGGCATTGCCCTCGCAGGCGGCAGGCACCACAGGCACCGAGCCAAACCAGGCGGCGAGATCCCCCTGCAGCTTGTTGCTCAGGGAGTGCTCCAGCCACTTGTAAGCGCAGGTGAGGTTCTTGGCATCGCTGTGCACCATGCTGGTATCGGCCCAACCAGTCACTCCCTCTTTGGGCACAGTGGTGGCGATGGGTTGCTTGTCGGCGATCAGGGTATTGGCCTGGAACGGCCAGGAGCCTGACGCAACCACTCCTTCATTCTTGAAGTCATCGATCTGGACGAAGGCATCATGCCAGTAGCGTCCCACCAGCTGGCGCTGCTTGCGCAGCAGATCGAGGGAGGCCTTGTACTGATCCTCGTTCAGCTCGTAAGGATCCTTGATGCCCAGGGCAGGCTGATGGGTCATCAGATAGAGGGCGGCATCGGCGATGTGGATCGGGCCGTCAAAGGCTTGCACCCGCCCCTTGTTGGATTTGCCATCCGCCAGAGTCTGCTCCTCGAACACCACGTTCCAGGAGTCCGGTGCCTTGGGGAACACCTTGGTGTTGTACATCAGGATATTGCCGCCCCACTGGTAGGGGACGCCGTAGTGCTTGCCATCCACAGTGTGCCAGGGGGCATTTTGCAGCCGGGGATCAATCTTGCTGTAGCTCGGGATGAGCGCCAGATTGAGCGGCTGCACCTTGCCACCGGCAATCAGACGCAGACTGGCATCGCCGGAGGCGGTCACCAGATCGAAGCCCCCCTCGTTCATCAACGCCACCATCTCGTCCGAGGTGGCCGCCGTCTTGACGCTCACCTTGCAGCCGGTCTCTTTCTCGAATCCGGTCACCCAGTCGTAGTTCTTGTCGGTCTCGCCACGCTCAACGTAGCCAGCCCAGGCCACGATATTGAGCTGGCCTTCACCCTTGCCGAGCTCGGTCGGGGCAGCCTGGGTCTGGCCAGCCAGCAGCGCCGGCACAAGAGCCAGCATCAGAGGGGTCAATTTCATCATGCACTCCTTGCATTGTGTTGACTTGCATCAGGTGAAGGAACGCCACCGCGGGCGTTAACATCCTGTTAACCAGCAATGAGCTTAGGGGAGTGGCAATACGATGAATATTTCAATTTTTGATGGCTCAGGTATCAGCTAAATCGATATCGAGTGCAGATGAATCTGATTTTTGGTGGCTACCCCGCAAGAGATGGCTAGCGAGGGAGCGCCTGACGAGCTCTCAACCGGCTCTGATCCCGCGCAATATCGATAAATTCCCGCGCCGTCCAATCCAGCCGAGAACCACGGCGCCACACCAGCCCGATATCGATGGCGGGAATGGGCTCCTTGATGGGGCGCGCCTCGACCCGCTCCTGCTCCAGCGACCAGGGGCGATAGGCAAAGTCGGGCAACAGGGCGACCCCGAGCTGGCTGGCCACCAGACTGCGCACCGCCTCCACCGATGCGGTGCGCAGCACGATACGGGGGGAGATGCCGTAGCGGCGCAGGCCGCCACCGATGATCTGATCCAGCTGATCGGCGGTCAGCGAGATCATCGGCTCCTCCCCCAGCGCGGTGAGCGAGAGGGTCGACTCGGCGCAGAGCGGGTGGTTGGCGGCCAGCCAGAGCCGCAGCGGCGAACGGGTCAGCAATTCGGTATCAAACGCCTCTTGCCGGATGGTGCGGTTGGTCATCAGGATCCCCACATCTACCTCACCGTTGACGATCTGGTGCTCCAGAAAAGGCTGTTCATCCTCCTTCACCTCGATCTGTACCGCCGGAAAGGCGCGGCGAAAACGGCCGAGCGCCTCTGAGAGGTAGTAACCCGCCACCAAGGTGGTCACACCTATAGTGAGCCGTCCCTGATCCTGCTGGGCTACTGCTTTGAGGGAGTGGCTCGCCTCGGTCATGGCGCCGAGAATGCGGCGGGCGTGGAGCAAAAACTGGTGCCCCTGAGTGGTGAGGGTGACGCCGCGCGGATTGCGCTCGAATAGCGGGGCGCCGAGCTCGGTCTCCAGCTCGCGAATGGCGCTGGTCACCGCCGACTGGGAGATATGCAGCTCGGCGGCGGCGCGGCTCACTGAAAAGCTGTCGGCCACGGCCACAAAATAACGGATCTGGCGAAAGGTAAAGTTCATCGGGCATCCTTGCCGATTGGTACTATTGGTGTGATTGGTAAGATTGACTGCCAGCTTAACCGTAAACGGGCGTCTCGCCAAAACCGGGCACTGCTGCCAACTCAATGATCTGCCGATTAAAACCATGCCCCTGCGGCTTGGCGAGCACAACAGGAGCATGGGTCATCGCAGCAAGGTGCAGACAGGGCTATCAGGATTTGTTGAGATACCCCGCCAACTGGCCGATCAGCCGCTTGCGCAGCTCTCCCAGTTTGGGTTTCTCGTCCGCACACCAGGGCAGCGGGCGGCACGCTTCGATGGTGCGCAGGCCAAGGCGAGCGGTGAGCAGCCCGGCCCCCACCCCTTGTGCGGCGCGTGCAGAGAGCTTGGCGGCAAACTCGGCACCCAGCAAGTCCATCCCCACCTCGGTCACCAGCTCGGTGGCACCGGCGTAGAGCATGTTGCGAAACACCTGACGGATGAGGCGTATGCGGCTCCAGTAGCCAAGTTCGATGGCATAGACATCGGCGATATCCTCGATCATCCGCAGGTTGCGCCACAGCATCAGCATCATGTCGACGGTGGCGAGCGGGCTGAGCGCCACCAGCACGGCGGCCTCCCCCGACCATTTGGCCACCCGCGCCTGCGCCAGCTTGTCACGCTCGCCGAGTACCAGCTGGCTATAGAGGGTCAGCACTTCCCGATCGCTGTGGCTCTCATCGAGCTGGGCCAGCCAGGTTTGATACCCCTCGCGCCCCTTGTCGCCACTTTTGACCGCCAACCCTTCGCAAAAGGCCTGCCCCTGCCCGACTCCCTGATGGGCCAGCAGATCTTCTGCTCGCGAGCGCACATCCTGACGCCGCTTGAGGGTGCGCAGCCGCAGCCACTCGCGCCCCACCACGCTGGCGGTGCCCGCCGCCACCAGCGCCGAGGCCGCCAGCCAGGCGCTGCCCCAGAGCGGGGTGGTGAGGAATTGATCGTAAAGGAAGGCGCCATATTGGCCCAACGAGAGCAGACCGACTGCCCCCAGCCCCCACGCCAGCACCCGATGGCGGCGGCGCGGTTTGATGACCAGGGCGGGCTCCACCTCGGTGAACTCGTCCAGCTCGTCGAGGCGCTCGAAACTCGCCTCCTCCAGCCGCTGGGCCGGTGCGGGCGGTCGCTCGTCACTGGCCACCGTCAAGGCTGGCTCAAGGATCACCTTGCCCTGCAGCGGTGGCCGCTCTTTTATCTGATCGTTCATCGCATTGTTCTCCTGTGCGCAGCCTTCGGCTCAGGTGCCAAGACCGCACACCGTTATTCGAGGTGATCCCCGAGCAGAAACTCCAGCGCCGCATCGAGCCGGATATGGGGCAGCGCCTGATGGGGGCTCATGGGCATGGGGCGAAACGCCTGAAAATCAAAACCCTGACTGTTCCACCACTGTGCGGGGGGAATATGAGGCGGCACCTCTCCGGGGAACAGCAGCAGCGGCTCACCGCTCAGACTGGTGCCGCGGATGGCCGGAAACTCGCGGCCATTGGCCACCCCCTTGCCCACCTCGGTCGCCTTGATGGCGGCGAGCGCCAGACACTCGGTGGTGATCCCCTCAAAACGGGCCTGGCCGCGGCCGCTGCGCACCAGATGCTGCAGAAGTGAGACCATGGGGGCATGCTGTTCGGGGGTGACGTGATCGGCCTTGCTCGCCACAAACAGCAGCTTGTCGATACGGGGCGAGAAGAGTCGCCGCCACCAGTTGCTCTTGCCGTAGGCAAAGCTCTCCATGATGCGGGCAATGGCCTGCTGCATGTCGCCAAAGCTGGCTGCCCCGGCGTTGAGGGGCTGCAGGCAATCCACCAGCACGATCTGGCGATCAAAGCCGGCAAAGTGCTGCTCATAAAAACCCTGCACCAGATGCTGTTTGTACTGCTCGAAGCGCTGCTTGAGAGTGGCGTAAAGAGTGCCATCGGCGGGCTCGCCGACAGGCATCTCCCACACCCAGGGGACAAATTGCAGCATGGGGGCACCGGCATACTCCCCCGGCAACACGAAGCGACCGGGTTGAATAAGGTGCAATCCCAGCTCCTGTTTGCAGGCATGCAGATAGGCGGTGTAGCGCTCGGCAAGCTCAGCTACCGGCCGCTCTTCGAAGCGCTGATCGACCTGCCACCCGGGTGTCAGCCAGCTGGCGGCAAGTGCCTGTAGCTCTGGGCGACGCAGCTGCTCGCGCACCTGTTCGCTCCACTGCTCGTAGCTCATCTCAAGGAGCGGCAAGTCGAGCAGCCACTCCCCGGGGTAGTCCACCAGATCCACGTAGAGGGTGGAGATCTCCCCCAGATGCTTGCGCAGGGGATGACGGGTGCGATAACGGATTTCGAGGCGCACTTCGGCCACGCCGCGGGTGGGCTCGGGCCAGGTCGGTGGCTCGCCAAACAGGGAGTCGAGGCCACGCTCGTAGGCAAAGGTGGGGATGTGGGCATTGAGCTGCGGCACCCGGCGGGCGCCGAGGATGCGCCCCTGACGCAGGGCATCCCACAACGGCAAACGGCCATCGATGGCCGCGTGTTCCAGCTGGTTGACCAGCGCCGTGATAAAGGCGGTTTTGCCGCTGCGAGAAAGGCCGGTCACCGCCAGCCGAATATGGCGATCCCGCACCCGGTTCACCACGTCGTTCGCCTTGTGTTGCAGGCGAGTCAACTTCTGTTCCAGTTTATTGAGTATCAAGGCTTGATCCGTTCTCCCTTGGTGGTTGCATCCGGCGTGCTCAGCCGTGCGAGAGGTCGACCGCTTATCCACGTCTGGATAGTTGTCGTCGATGGTGGATCATCGCAGAAGATTCCACCATCGACATTGAGTGCTTGAGCAAGAACTACAGCTTGCGAAACTCCCGCTGCAGGGTGAACTCCCTGGAGGTCACCAGCTTCTCGATCCGCTGAACTCTGGGCTCCAGCGCGTCAAGTTCCTGCGCGATGCGGCCCAGCGCCTGATGAGGGGTGATCCCCGCCTGCCAGCTACGCGCCTTCATCCGCACCTCGGCAAAGTCGGCATCCTCTTGCGAATAGAGGGTGACCGGCTTTTTGTCGAGCAGGAACCAGGCGGCGATATAGGCGGTGAAGGTGATGAAACCGGCGAAGATAAGGCCACTGATGGCGAGCAGCCGCACGATCCAGGTCTCCACCCCGAAATACTCAGCCAAACCGGCACAGATCCCGGCTATCTTGCCACGCTGGGGATCGCGATAGAGGTTACGCCCTTCACGACTGACACTGCTCATACCTTGTTCCTCCAACCGGGTACTTCCGCATCCAGGATCGATTCCAGCGCACCGACTCGCTCCTGCATCTTCTCGGTGCGAGCCAGCAGCCCTTGCAGCTGTTCCCGCTCGCTATCAGCAAGACCGGCGCCAATCCGCCCCTTGGCACGATAGTGCAGCACCAGCCAGATGGGGGCCACCACCACCATGAAGACCACCATGGGAACCATCAATACGCCCAGCAGATCTTCCATCTGTTACTCCCCCTGTTTGCCTTCGCTTTTGCTGTCGCCCTGACCCAGCTTCTGGCGCATGGCTTCCAACTCGCGGCTTATCTGATCGTCCACTTCCAGCTCGGCAAACTGCTGCGCCAGCGCCTTGTCGGACTGTCCCAGATCGGCGCGCGCTTCCATTTCGTCGATGCGACGCTCCATCCGCTCAAACTTGCTCACCACCGCCTGGCTCTCGCCACGGGCTACCTGGCTCTGCACATTGAGACGGCTGCTGGCCGCTTCGGTGCGAATGGCCATCGCCTTTTGACGGGCGCGGGCATCTTCCAGCTTGGCTTCGAGCTGGCGGATCTCCTCACCCAGCTTCTCGATGCCGCTGTCGACCGCCTGCTGCTCGCGGTAGAGGGTCTCTGACAACTCGGTCTGCTTTTTCTTCTCGATCAGGGCGGCGCGTGCCAGATCTTCACGCCCTTTGGTCAGGGCCAGCTCGGCCTTGGCTTGCCACTCGTCGACCCGCTCCTGATGACGGGCGACCTGACGACCAATCTCTTTCTGGCTGGCGAGGAAGCGGGCCAGATTGGAACGCTCCTTGACCAGCTCGTCCTCCATCTCCTGGATGATCAGGCGCACCATCTTCTGGGGATCTTCTGCCTTGTCGAGCAGGGCCGTCAGGTTGGAATTGATGATGTCGGCCAGACGGGAAAAAATACTCATGATTGCACTCCTGTTATTGGCATGGCGTTGTTTCTCCATTGACAATGGCAACTTGTGTGCCAATCTGGAAAAAAATTTAACTTGTTGATTTATATGGGGCAGAATAGCCGGATTGCAAGATGCCTCGCGCAAGTGATGATTAAAATCACCAACTTTTGGTAAGATTGACCAGCTTTTACAACTGACAGGGATCACTATGACCACGGCCACGGAAAGCCTGCTGGGGGAATCCAACGCATTTCTCGAGATCATTGAGCAGGCCTCACGGCTCGCCCCGCTGCGCAAACCCGTGCTGATCATCGGTGAGCGGGGGACGGGCAAGGAGCTGATCGCCCACCGCCTACATTATCTCTCGGCGCGCTGGGATCAAAGCTTTGTCACCATCAACTGCGCCACCCTGAGCGAGAGCCTGCTGGAGACCGAGCTGTTCGGTCACGAAGCGGGATCGTTTACCGGCGCGGCCAAGCGCCATCAGGGCCGCTTCGAGCGGGCCGATGGCGGCACCCTCTTCCTCGACGAGCTGGCCACCACCAGCGCCAGGGTGCAGGAGAAGTTGCTGCGGGTCATCGAGTATGGCGAGTTCGAGCGGGTGGGTGGGGCCAAGCCCCTCAAGGTTGATGTGCGACTGGTCTGCGCCACCAACGAGGATCTCCCTGCGCTGGCCAACAAGGGGCAGTTTCGCCACGATCTGCTCGACCGGCTCGCGTTTGATGTGATCACCCTCCCCCCCTTGCGGGAGCGGCGGGAAGATATCCTGATGCTGGCGGAGCACTTCGCCCACAGCATGACCCGGGAGCTTGGGTATCCGCTGTTTGCCGGTTTCTCGCGCAAGGCAACCCAGCTACTGCTGGATTACCACTGGCCGGGCAACGTGCGGGAGCTGAAGAACGTGGTGGAGCGCAGCATCTATCGTCAGGGCAATCCCCAGCTGCCGCTCTCGACCCTGGTGCTCAACCCGTTTGATTCCCCCTGGCGACCACAGGTCACGCAACCTGCGCAAGAGGCCCGAAGCGAGGTACAATCTGCATCCCCCCTCGCCCTGCCGCTCGATCTCAAGCAGGCGGTGGCGGAGTACGAGATTAATTTACTCAAGCAAGCGATGCAGCAATCCCAGTATAATCAGCGCAAAGCCGCTCAACTGCTGGCCTTAAGCTATCACCAGTTCCGTGGCATGCTACGCAAATATCAGCTGCTGGATGGCGATAACGATGCAGAACAAGAGTGAAGGAGCGCGGTTGATGCCGACTCCAGCAACACGCCAGCCTTCGCGCTGGCACATTTGTATCAAAACGTGCGTACAAAACCCCTATAAGAACATGGTTCAACAATGAGAATGCTCACACCCTTGCTGCTGGGTCTGCTGGTGCTGGTCACCGGCTGCCAGAAGCAACCCGAGGCCTCCAAAACCGGACTCATCTATTGTGCTGAGGGATCCCCCCTCTCCTTCAATCCCCATGTTTCCAACTCCGGGGTGACACTGGATGCCAGTGCCCGTCCGCTCTACGACCGCCTGCTGGAGGTGAACCCCAACACCCTGGCGCTGGAGCCGGCGCTCGCCACCAACTGGCATGTCAGCGAGGATGGCCTCACCTATACCCTGACCCTGCGCAAGGGGGTGACGTTTCACCATACCCCCTGGTTCAAGCCCACCCGCACTTTCAATGCCGATGATGTGGTCTTTACCTATGCCCGCCAGCTTGACGAGCAGCACCCCTATCACAATGTCTCCGGCGGCGATTACCCCTACTTCTACAGCCTGGGGCAAGATCTGCTGATCAAACGGGTGAGCAAGAAAGGGCCGCAGACGGTAGTATTCGAGCTGAACCAGCCGAACGCCTCCTTCCTCGCCACCCTGGCCAGCGACTATGCGGTGATCCTCTCCGCCGAATACGCCGAGCAGATGTTGCAGGCAGGCACCCCGGCCCTGCTGGATAGCCGCCCTATCGGCACCGGACCGTTCAGCTTCAAGGAGTATCGCCACAACGAGTTCATTCGCTATCTGCGCCATCCCGGCTACTGGGGCGGGGATGCCAAGATTGAACAGCTGGTCTACGACATTACCCCCAAATCCGCCAAACGGCTGGCCAAGCTGCTGACCGGTGAGTGCGACGTTATGAGCACCCCTTCCGCCAGTCAGCTCTCGGTGATCAAGCAAAATCCGGCGCTCAGTCTCTCGGTCCAGTCGGGGATGAACGTCGCCTTTTTGGCCCTCAATACCCGCAAGCCGCCGTTCAACAACGTCAAGGTGCGTCAGGCCATTGCCAGCGCCATCAATATCGACAACCTGTTGCAGGCGGTCTATTTCGATACCGGCCTGCCCGCCAACAGCCTGTTGCCGACCCTCTCATGGGGTTACAACCCCAGCCTGCCCGAGCGCAAACCCGACCTGAAACGGGCGCGCCAGCTGCTCAAGGAGGCGGGACTGGAGAAAGGGTTCGAGATGCAGGTGCTGGTGCAACCGGACGCCCGCCCCTACAACCCGGATGCGGTCAAGACCGCCCAGCTGATCCGCAGCGATCTGGCCAAGGTCGGGATCAAGCTCAAGATCGTGCAACGGGAGTGGCCGGTGATCGAAGGGCGCCTCACCAAGGGGCAGTACGACAGTCTGCTCTCCGGCTGGATTGCCGATAACGCCGATCCGGACAACTTCTTCCGCCAGCTGCTGAGCTGCTCGGCAGTGGAGCGGGGCAACAACTACAGCCGCTGGTGTAGCCCGGCCTTCGATCAGTTGCTGGATGATGCTGTCACCACGCCCCAGCTCTCGTTCCGGCTGCGTAACTACTACTATGCCCAGACCCTGCTTAACGAACAGCTGCCGCTAATCCCGCTGGCGCACGCCTTGCGTACCCAGGTAAGCCGCAGCGACATCGAGGGGCTGACGCTGATGCCCTTTGGCGGCACCTCCTTCAACCAGGCTCACAGGGAGTAAGCATGCTTCTATACACCTTGCGCCGCATCAACCTGCTGCTCATCACCCTGCTGGCGCTGACCTTTGTCGCCTATCTGCTGGACTATCGGCTGATCGGCCATCAGCTCAGCTTCTGGAGCGGCTACCCCGATTTCCTGCGCCGCATTTTCGCAGGTGACCTGGGGCTCTCCAGCGTCTCCGGGCTACCGGTGCTGGACGAGATCCGCCACTACTTCCCGGCGACCCTGATCCTCTGTCTGGCGGCGTTCGCCATCTCGCTGCTGGTGGGCATTCCCCTCGGCACCCTAGCGGCCCTGTCCCAAGGAAAGACGCTGGATCTCTCCATCATGACAGCCGGTCTTATCGGCTATGCGGTGCCGGTATTCTGGCTGGCGCTGCTGGTGGTAATGCTCTTTTCGCTGGATCTCGGCTGGCTGCCGGCGTCGGGCCAGATCAGCCTGCTCTACGACGTGCCCCCCATCACGGGCATCGCGGTGCTCGATGTGCTGCTCAGCAACGAACCCTTGCGGCAAGCGGCGCTGCACGATGCCCTGCGCCACCTGATCCTTCCGTCACTCGTGCTGGCGGTAGTGCCCACTACCGAGGTGATCCGCCATGTGCGCAGTTCCCTCATCGACGTGATGAAGCAGAACTACATCAAGGCGGCGGCGAGCCGAGGACTCTCCAAGGCGCAGATCGTCTGGCGCCATGGTCTGAAGAACGCCCTGCCGCCGGTACTGCCGCTGCTGGGTCTGCAACTGGGTAGCGTGCTCACCTCCGCCATGATCACCGAGGTGGTGTTCGAGTGGCACGGGATCGGCCGCTGGCTCATCAGCAGCATCGCCCTGCAGGATTACGCCGCCATTCGCGGCGCGACCCTGGTGGTCGCCAGTTTCGTGATCCTGACCAGCGTCAGCACCGAGTTGCTGACCACCCTTATCTATCCGGTACGGCGCAAAGAGTTGTATGCCAAACAAGATTGAACGCGCTCATGGCGTGACCAGGAGCCAGGTATCCTATGCAAGATAAATCGAACATCTATCCCGAGCTCAAGATCCTCTCGCCCCTTGAGCAGACGTGGGCCTCCTACAGCCGCAATCCGCTGGCGATGGCAGGGCTATGGTGCTTTTTGCTGTTGCTGCTCATCACGCTGGTGGGGCCGCTGGTCGTCCCCTACGGCATCGATGAACAGCACACCGACAAGCTGCTGCTGGCCCCCTCGTGGGCGGCGACCGGCAACATCGACTACTTCCTCGGCACCGACGATCTGGGGCGCGACATGCTCTCCCGGCTGGTGGTAGGGGCGCGCCTCACTTTCGGTTATGCGCTGGTCGTTGTGGTGATCGCCATGGTGGTGGGTTCCGCCATCGGTATCCTCGGCGGCATGAGCAAGGGGCTTAAATCGAGCGTGCTGCACCACTTACTCGATACCCTGCTCTCCATCCCCTCCCTGCTGATGGCCATCATCATGGTCGCCATCATGGGGCCGGGTTTTGGCAATACCCTGATTGCCATTACGCTCGCCTTGATCCCGCCCTTTATCCGGGCCACCTACAACGCAGTGCATGCCGAGATGCAGAAGGAGTACATCACCGCCAGCCGCCTCGATGGCTCGCCCCCCTTCCGGATCATGCGTCTGGCTATTTTGCCCAACATTGTCGAGACCCTGGTGGCCCAGACCACACGCACCTTGTCGGCGGCCATTCTCGATATCTCGGCGGTCGGGTTTCTCGGTCTCGGCGCCCAGTCTCCCCAACCTGAGTGGGGCACCATGCTGGCCGATTCGAGCGACCTCATCTATCTCGCCCCCTGGACCGTCACCCTGCCCGGCATCGCCATCCTGTTCAGCGTGCTGGTCACCAATTTAGTGGGTGAAGGCATTCGTGAAGCACTCAAAGAGGGGAACGACTGATGCCGCTGCTCGACATACGCAATCTCACCATCGAGATCGACACCCCGCAAGGCAAGGTCAAGGCGGTGGACAAGGTGAGCCTGACCCTGACCGAGGGGGAGATCCGCGGTCTGGTGGGTGAATCCGGCTCCGGCAAGAGTCTGATCGCCAAAGTGATCGTCGGCATCGAGAAGGACAACTGGACGGTACGTGCCGACCGGATGCGCTTCAACGACATGGATCTGCTGACCATGGCCCCCAAGGAACGCCGTCGCATCATGGGTCGCGAGATCGCCATGATCTTCCAGGACCCCATCAGCTGTCTCGACCCCTCCGAGGAGATCGGCACCCAGCTGGAAGAGGCGATCCCGACCGATTCGTTCGAGGGACAATTCTGGCAGCGCTTCCAGTGGCGCAAGAAAAAGGCCATCGCCCTGCTGCACCGGGTCGGCGTCAAGGATCACCGCAAGGTGATGCGCGCCTATCCCCACGAGCTGTCGGATGGCATGTGCCAGAAGGTGATGATCGCCATGGCCATTGCCAACCAGCCGCGTCTGCTGGTAGCCGACGAGCCCACCAGCGCCATGGAGTCCACCACCCACTCCCAGATCCTGCGACTGCTGGACAAGATGAACAAGCTGGGCAATACCACCATCCTGATCATCAGTAACGATATCGCCGCCATCGCCAACCTGACCGATACCATCAACGTGATGTACTGCGGCCAGATGGTGGAGGTAGGCACCCGGGAGCAGATCCTCGAGACCCCGCATCACCCCTATACCGATGCCCTGCTCAAATCGATCCCCGACTTTGACAAGCTGGTGCGCCACAAGTCGCGCCTAGAGACCCTGCCCGGCGTCATCCCGCCACTGCAACACCTGCCCATCGGCTGCCGTCTGGGGCCGCGCTGCCCCTATGCCCAGAAGCAGTGCGTGCAAACTCCGTTGATGAACAAGATCAAGGGCCATCAGTTCAGCTGTCACTTCCCGCTGAACATGGAGGAACCGAAAAAATGATGACCGTTAATGCCCCCATTAAGGAGCCCCGCTTGTGATCGAGCCATCCCTGTTGCAGGTCAGAGGCCTTAGCAAAACCTACCAGAACCGCACCGGTCTATTCCGTCGTCAGGCGGTGGAGGCGATCAAGCCCCTCTCGTTCGATCTCGAAGTGGGTCAGACCCTCGCCATCGTCGGCGAGGCAGGCTCCGGCAAGAGTACCCTCGCCCGCATTCTGGCTGGCATGATCGAACCCACCAGCGGCGACATCGCCATCGACGGCCAGCTGATGGTGCATGGCGATTACCAGACACGCTGCAAACTGCTGCGGATGATTTTTCAGGATCCCAACACCTCGCTGAACCGCAAGATCCGGGTCGGCCAGATCCTGGAAACCCCGCTGCGTCTCAACACCGAGATGACCGAGGAGGAGCGCCGTGAGAAGGTGGTGCAAACCCTGCGTATGGTGGGGATGCTGCCGGATCACGCCCTGTTCTATCCGCAGATGCTCTCCTCCGGTCAGCAGCAGCGGGTGGCGCTGGCGCGGGCACTGATCCTCAACCCCAAGATCGTGGTGGCCGATGAGGCGCTTTCCACCCTGGATATCTCGGTGCGCTCCCAGATCATCAACCTGCTGCTGGAGATGCAGGAGACCATGGGGCTGAGCTATGTGTTGGTAGCCAACGATCTGGGTATCGTCAGCCATATCAGCGACGAGGTGCTGGTAATGCACGAAGGTCGGGTGGTGGAGCGCGGCAAGACTCTCAAGGTGTTTGCCGATCCCCAGCATGAGGTTACCCGGCGTCTCATCCAGAACTACAACAACGAATACCGCAAATAGAGAGGCGCTGGCCACCTCCCTCACCGCTGTGTTTCGCCGAGCTCACACGGCGGGATCAAAAAAGCCCACTGCATGCAGTGGGCTTTCTGTTACCGGCGTTGCTGCTTAGGCTTGCAGCAGTAGACGGTTGATGCGGGAGACGAAGCTCGCCGGATCGTTCAGCCCGCCCTGCTCGGCCAGCTGGGCCTGTTCGTGCAGCAGGGTGACCCACTCACCGAACAGTGCCTCGTCTTCAATGGTGTCGAGTTTCTTCACCAGCGCATGGTCGGGGTTGAGCTCCAGAATGTACTTCTGCTCCGGTACCGGCTGGCCGGCCGCACGCATCAGCTTGATCATCTGGGTGCTCATACCGTAGGCGTCGGTGACGATGCAGGAGGGGGAGTCGGTCAGACGGTGAGTGACACGCACCTCTTTCACCGCATCGCCCAGGCTCTTCTTGACCCGCTCCACCAGACCGGCGTTGGCCTTCTCGGCATCGATCTGCGCCTGCTTGGAGGCTTCGTCTTCCAGATCGCCGAGATCCAGTTCGCCACGGGTGACGGAAATAAGCTGCTTGCCGTCGAACTCGGTCAGGTGGCTCATCAGCCACTCGTCCACGCGCTCCCACATCAGCAGCACTTCGACCCCCTTCTTGCGGAAGATCTCAAGGTGCGGGCTGTTTTTGGCAGCGGCATAGGAGTCAGCAGTGATGTAGTAAATCTTCTGCTGACCTTCCTTCATGCGGCCAACGTAATCCTCAAGAGAGACGGTCTGGGCTTCGCCCTCGCCCGCGGTGCTGGCAAAGCGCAGGAGCTTGGCGATCTCTTCGCGGTTGGCGTAATCCTCGGCCGGGCCCTCTTTGAGCACGTTACCGAACTCTTTCCAGAATTTGGCGTACTTCTCGGCATCGTCTTTCGCCAGCTTGGAGAGCATGGTCAGCACGCGCTTGGAGCAAGCCTTGCGCAGGGAGGCGGTCACCTTGTTGTCCTGCAGGATTTCACGGCTGACGTTGAGCGGCAGATCGTTGGAGTCCAGCACCCCTTTGACGAAACGCAGGTAGGTCGGCATAAACTGCTCGGCGTCATCCATGATGAAGACGCGCTGCACGTAGAGCTTCAGACCGTGCTTCTGCTCGCGGTTGTAGAGGTCGAACGGAGCGCGGGCCGGTACGTAGAGCAGGCTGGTGTACTCTTGCGCCCCTTCCACCCGGTTGTGACCCCACAGCAGCGGATCTTCAAAGTCGTGGGCGACGTGCTTGTAGAACTCCTGATACTCCTCGTCCTTGATATCTTTCGGGTTGCGGGTCCACAGTGCCGTGGCGCGGTTGACCTGCTCCCACTCGCCCGGGGTGCCGACGATGGTCTCACCATACTCTTCGCGATCCGGGGTGCCCTCTTTGAACATCTCGACCGGCACACTGATGTGATCGGAATATTTGCCCACCACGGAGCGCAGACGCCAGTCGTCGAGGAACTCATCCTCTTCGGCACGCAGGTGCAGGATGACATCGGTACCGCGACCGGCTTTGGTCACATCCGCGACGGTGAAGGAGCCTTCCCCTTCCGATTCCCACTGTACGCCCTGCTCCGGAGCAGTACCGGCGGCGCGGGAGACCACGGTCACCTTGTCGGCTACGATAAAGGCGGAGTAGAAACCGACCCCGAACTGGCCGATCAGCTGGGAATCCTTACCCTGATCGCCGGAGAGGTTTTTGAAGAATTCTGCGGTGCCGGACTTGGCGATGGTACCCAGGTGCTCAATCACCTGATCACGGGTCATACCGATCCCGTTATCGGAGATGGTCAGGGTACGCTTCTCTTTGTCCACCACCAGACGCACACGCAACTGGCCGTCGTTTTCGAACAAAGAGGCATCGGAAAGCGCCTTGAAGCGCAGCTTGTCCGCCGCATCGGATGCGTTGGAGATCAGCTCGCGCAGGAATACTTCTTTGTTGGAGTAGAGGCTGTGAGCCATCAGGCTCAGCAGTTGTTTGACTTCAGTCTGAAAGCCGTGGGTTTCGGCATGAACACTTTGGGTCATGGACCAATCCTCAGAAACATCGGGTTGAACATATGCCCAACCTAGATGGGGACGGCCAATCAAATATCAAGGGGCGAGTGTGCAATCCCGCTCACTCGCCCCTTTAAATCCGCTCAAACGGCTATTTCTTACCCAGCGCGACCGCTATTAATGCGGGGAAACTGGCTTTCGCCTTGCTATTTCAAGCGCTGGCGCCCCATCAGGGAGTGGGAGAGCGTGGTGCCATCCACCAGCTCCAGCTCGCCCCCTACCGGCACCCCGTGGGCGATGCGGCTCACCTCCACCCCTGCATGACGGGCCATATCGGCGATATACCAGGCGGTGGCATCTCCTTCAATGGTGGGGTTGGTGGCGAGGATCAGTTCGCTGATCGCCTCATCTTTCAAGCGGCGCTCCAGAATATCGAGTCCCAGCTCCTCCGGGCCGATACCGTCCAGCGGCGACAGATGGCCCATCAGCACAAAGTAGCGACCGGAAAACTGGCCGGTCTGCTCGATGGCGGCCACGTCCGCCGGACTCTCCACCACGCAGAGCAGACCGTTCTCTTCCCGCTTGGGATTGGCGCAAATATCGCAGCGATCGTTCTCGGTAAAGGTGCGGCAGTGGCTGCAGTGGCCAATCTCGGTCAGGGCGCGAGAGAGCAGTTGGGCCAACCGCAAGCCGCCGCTGCGCTCACGCTCGAGCAGGGTAAAAGCCATCCGCTGGGCAGACTTGGGCCCCACCCCCGGCAATACCTGCAGGGCTTTCATCATCTCATCGAGCAGGGGACTGAACTTCATAACACTCCTTACACGGGCCTGCCCCTCGCCACCACCAGGGCCACGACGGGTCAGCAAAACAGGATAACGCCATTGGCGCAGGACTATACCCGAGCCCGCCGTCCATCGCCATCGGCTTGCCTACAGCGCTCGCAAAAACGCGGATAGCAAAAAGCCCTGATGTTTCCATCAGGGCTTTGCAATGTGGCGGTGAGGGAGGGATTCGAACCCTCGATACGTTGCCGTATACACACTTTCCAGGCGTGCTCCTTCAGCCACTCGGACACCTCACCAAATTTTGGTCTGTGGTTTAACGTGTTCAGCCAACACGGTGTTCGCTACGCTGTTGCGCTGGAACGGGGCGTAATTTAGGGGAAAGCCCCGCCCGCGTCAACGGCTTTTTTCACCTGGCGAACCGTTCGAACACTTAATGCACAGATTCCGGTGCAACCTGGATTTCCGGCAGGTTGAGGAAGCCGGAACGTTCGCATTCGGCAACCAGTTCGTGGGTGGCAGCGATGGTGCTTTGCACGAACAGCAGGAACTGCTCGACGCTGAGTCCGGCCTTGGTAAAGACGGTGTGGCCGACCACCAGCCGCGGCAGGTTGTCATCGATGATATCGAGGAACACCTTGAGGGAGGGGTACTGCATATTGAGTCGGCCCAGTTCGGCAACCAGCGGCAGCATTGCGGAGGGGCGCACTTCCAGCTCGGAGGAGAACAGCAGGCCTTCCTCTTCCACGAAGATCCGGCTCTCCTGAATACCATCGACCGACTGCAAAGAGACAATGTGGATACCGTGACACTGGTCGCAGACATAGTGCTCGATACGAGCCTGTTGCAACCAACGCATTATCATTTCGGAGCTGGGGATATTCATCATTTCCACGACAAGATTGGGATCAAGGGGCGCAGTCTAAACCAATTTGCTATCAACAAAAAGCACGCCAACCCGATAACCCTGCGGCTCGCTTCTTTTTGGCAAGCGCTATGCATATACTCAGCCAAATCCACGATGACGCTTGCCCCACAGGGGGCCCATGACTATCCAAGAAAAGTATCGCCTTCATCTGAAATTACTCTCGGATGAGCTGCTCACCCTGCAAAAACCCATCCGCATTCTGGATGCCATCAAATGGCCACGCCATCTGCAGGATCGCTTTCTGGTAAGCGGTGGCAGGGAGCTGCCCGCTATCGACAGGCACTTCTATGATGCCCTCCCCCTCGGCTTCGATCCGCGCAACAAGTATCTGGAGCTCAAGGAGCTGCGGGACCGGATCCGCAGAAAACTGGGGCCACAGGACGATCTTGGCCGGATCCTGCAAGAGACGGTCGATCAGTACATGGTGGTGATCGAGATGCTGCGCCAGCGGGGCCAACCCGATTTTCAGCGTTACAGCCAGCTGCTTTATGGCTCTGCCAGCGATCACCTGCGCGGGGATCGCAAGACTCTCAAGGAGCTGGGCGCCCGCCTGTGCGATATCTTCTCCCTGCCCGGCGCCCGCCATCTGGTGCGCCCCTACCCCAAGGAGTTCGAAGGAGAAGCCGCGGTCGCCAAACTGCAGGGCAAGCTGTCGAGCTACTTCAGTGACGGCACTGTGCAGGTGAAGCTGAGCGATGGCATCGTCTCCGATGCCGCGGCTGGTGGCGACTACATCAAGCTCAACTCCCACGCCCGTTTCTCCGAGCTGGACTTGCAGGTACTGGAGGTACACGAGGGGTGGGTCCATGTCGGCACCACCCTCAACGGTCGCCAGCAGCCTTATGCCACCTGGCTGAGCGCCGGTTCACCGCGGATCACCGCCTGTCAGGAGGGGCTGGCCGTTCTGATAGAGACCCTCACCTTCAGCTCCTTTCCGGATCGGGCCAAGCGCATTTCCGATCGGGTGATGGCCATCGACATGGCCGAGCGCGGCGCCGATTTTATCGAGGTGTTTCAGCACTTCGTACAGCAGGGCACCAGCGAGCACGACGCCTACAAGATCACCCAGCGGGTCTTTCGTGGCGGCATGGTGGGCGGCGGCGCCTGCTTTACCAAGGATCTCTCCTACGTGCGTGGCTATGTGGAGACGGTCAACTTTATCCGCAGCGCCGTGCTGGAAGGGGTGCCCGAGATCCTGCCGATGCTGTTTGTCGGCAAGGTGACGCTGGATGACATTCCGGTGCTCTATCAGCACTATCTGGAGGGGCTGATCGCCGCTCCCCGCTATTTGCCGCCGATGTTTCGCGATCTCACCGGCCTCTATGTCTGGTTCGGCTTTGCCTCCGGCATGTCACTGGTCGATATAGGCCGGGTACAGCACCATTTTCGCCAGCTGTTTCAACGCCTGCCGGTGGCCGACCCCATCATTGCGCCGGTGGATATCGAGATCGACTGAACCACAGCGATACAAGTTGGGGAATATAAAAAGGGCGCCAGATTGGCGCCCTTCTCGACGATTCAAATATCGCAGCCGAATTACTTGTAGGCCTGACCTTCGAGATAGTGTTTGCGACAGAGCGACACATAGCGATCGTTGCCGCCGATCTCCACCTGTTCGCCATCACGCATCACCTGCCCCGCTTCGTTGACCCGGGAGTTCATGTGAGCCTTGTTGCCACACCAGCAGATACTCTTCAGCTCTTCAAACTTGTCGGCCAGACAGAGCAGATGGTAGGAACCGGGGAACAGCTCGCCGCGAAAATCGGTCTTGAGGCCATAGGCCATCACCGGAATATCCTGCTCATCGACGATCCGGGCCAGCTGGTAGACCTGCTCACGGGTCAGGAACTGGGCCTCGTCCACGATGAAAACATCGATATGTTTCTTCGCATGGCGCGCTTTCACCATTTCAAACAGATCGCAGCTGTCGCTGAACACGTCCACCTTCAGTTCAAGGCCAACCCGGGCACTGATCACCCCGACCCCGAAACGGTCATCGATGGCTGGCGTCATCGCCAGAGGATGCATGCCCCGCTCCAGATAGTTGAAGTGCGCCTGAATGAGCTGGGTGGATTTGCCTGAATTCATGGTGGCAAATTTGTAGTGCAGTGAAGCCATGATACTGTTCCGAAACTGAATTTATGGGGCGCATGCTAACCAAAGCCCCTGACAAAACCAAGGGGCCCGCGGGCCCCTTGCTCTATAAATGTTACGCGGTGGCCAACACTGGCCGCGCTTTGGCCTTTTTCAGGTGATAGCCGGTAAAGAGCACGAACCAGAGGGCACTGACACTGAAACCGGCCAGGCTGGAGTGCATCAAGCCCATCGCCAGGTAACCGATGGCCGCGCCGAAGGCGATGGCCAGTGCATAGGGCAGCTGGGTCATCACGTGATCGATGTGATGGCAACCGGCACCGGTGGCAGAGAGGATGCTGGTGCTGGAGATGGGTGAGCTGTGATCCCCGAACACCGAGCCAGCCAGTACCGCAGCCAGCATCGGCAGCATCAGGCTGATGTCGCTGGCGGCGGCCATGTCACCGGCCAGCGGCAGCATGATGCCGAAGGTACCCCAGCTGGTACCTGTGGCAAACGCCATGGCACAGGAGAGGATAAAGACCACGGCAGGCAGCACTTCGATCGGCAGGTTGCCGTTAGCCAGCGAAGCCAGGTACTTGCCGGTCTCCACATCACGCACCACAGCACCGATGGTCCAGGCGAACAGCAGGATGTTGATGGCCGGCAGCATGGCCATGACACCTTGCGGCGCGGCCTTGATCCAGTTCTTGGCTCCCAGCTTCAGGCGCATCGCCAGACCGATGGAGACCACCAGACTGCACAGGGCACCGTAGACCAGCGAAGAGCCGACGTTGGTATTTTCGAACGAACCGAGCACGCTGAACGGCAGCCCTTTCTCGCTCAGCACCGCAGCACCGGAATCGATCATGAAATAGATGGTGGCAGCGGTCAGGGTCAGGATCGGCAATACCATATCGATCATGCCGCCGTTGCTCTCTTCGGGGCTCTCCATATCCAGACCGATGGGGCGGCCCTTGGACTCATCCCACAGCTTGCCTTCCAGCGCCCACGCTTCGTGTTGACGCATCGGGCCGATATCCAGCTGACAGGCGATCACCACCAGCACCATGATCAGGGTGAAGACGGCGTAGAGGTTCATCGGGATCATCTCGACAAATGCCGCGATGGGGCTCTGTTCAGTCAGACCGTGTGCCGCCATGATGCCGCCAACCAGAGCGATGATATAGGCGCCCCAAGAGGAGATGGGCATCAGCACGCAGACCGGCGCCGCGGTGGAGTCCAGCAGATAGGCCAATTTGGCACGGGAGATCTGGAAGCGGTCGGTCACCGGACGGCAGATGGCCCCCACCGACAGGCTGTGGAAGAAGTCATCGATAAAGAAGGCAAACACCATCATGCCAGTCAGGGCTTTGGCGCCCTTGCGAGTCTTGGCACGACGCTCGGCCCACTCGGCAAAGGCACGGGTCGCCCCGGAGACGCTCATCAGGCTGATGAGGCCACCCAGCAGCAGCATAAACAGGATCATGTTGACGTTGTCACGATTGAGCGCGCCATCGACCCAGAAGATCTTGAGCACGGTATTCAACATGTAATGCAGGGATTCGAGGGGTGAAAACTGATTGAGCAGCAAACTGCCGGTGACGATGCCCACACCAAGGGACAGCAGCACGCGGCGGGTCATGATCGCCAGCGCGACAGCCAACAGGGGGGGAAGAACGGACCAACCGGAGTCGGCGAAATGACTAATGTCCATGATCTCTTTGCACCTAAAGATTACAGGTGGAGATCTACCGAGAGGATCTAAAGAAACAAAACCTATGGGGAGGTTATACTCCTCAGCCCCTTCAGGTAGCGCTCCATAGTGGATGACTATGGCAGTCCTGCACCTATTAGATGCAGAACCAGCAGCCCGGTATGATGGCCTGGCCACTTCGGCGCTGACTCCTTTCCTTGTGCATCACAGGCATCACCCTCCGCACAAATACTCATAGGCAGCGCGCCTCTACTTAAAGGTATTCGCCGCACATTTTATCGAGATGGCAACTTATAGCAAGTTTTTTGATTAAATAATCATAATAAACAGATCAAGGTCGGAAAATGGTAGTCAAATGATGCAACAACGCCAGCTTTGACGCTATTTTCACCTACTGCGGTTTCATTGGCATCCAATCACCAAGCCTATTGCTGGCCATATTAAATATCTGTATTGATGTTCCCCACGGATATAATATTTAACCCGGCTTGACTTATTTAAATCACCAAGCAAGAATCAGCTGGAACATAATATTTTTCTCTGACTCGACGTGGTAACTCCTATGAATGAATTTTTAAAGGTACTGCTTAATATCCGCAGTCTGCGTGCGACCTGCCGCGAGCTTTCTCTGGAACAACTGGAAGAGGCACTGGAAAAACTCTCTACTATCGTTGCTGAACGTCAGCAGGATGAAGCTGCCGAGCGTCAGGCCCGTGAAGAGCATCTGCGGAAAATTAACGAATATAGCGAAATGCTGAAAGCCGCCGGTATTGACCCGGCAGAATTGGTAAGCGCTGTCGCTACCCCCCCCGGCAAATCAGAAAAAGCCAAGCGGGCGCCACGTCCTGCCAAATATCGCTATCAGGATAATGGCGTAGAGAAAACCTGGACCGGCCAGGGCCGTATGCCTTCGGCTATTGCCAGCGCAGTGGCAGCAGGCAAATCACTGGAAGACTTTGCTATCTGATCTCAATCTCGTTGCTAATAAAAAACCTCGCCAAGGCGAGGTTTTTTATTGCCGCTTAAATGTGACATATCAGATAGCCGATTGCGGGCGTTCTGCTGCCTTGACCCACAGCACTTCACGATCCCCTGCTACGCAGATGAGATAGCGGGCAACGGTAAAGAACCAGTCACTCATCCGGTTCAGATAGGGCAGCACCTCGGGATTGACCCGCTCTTCCCGGCTCAATGTCAGCAGCAAGCGCTCGCAATGACGCACCAGAGTACGCACCACATGTGCTTGCGCCGCGGCACGGGAACCACCGGGCAATATAAATTGGCGCAGCGGTGGCAATGGCTCACTATAACGATCTATCTGCTGTTCAAGGCGAGTGGTCCAAGCGGCATTAACCTGCCAAATCGATTCATTCTGGGCGTCACTGGAGAATGCCAACTCCCCCCCCAGATCAAACAACTCCTGTTGCAACAGCTGTAAATCAGCCAATAAACCGATCTCTTGCGACGGCACGTCACAAATCAGCAAGCCAATATGGGAGTTGAGCTCATCGATATAACCGTAGGTCTCGACCCGCAAATGATCCTTTGGCAACTGGATACCATCGGCCAGCCGGGTCATGCCCTTATCGCCCTGCCTCGTATATATTCTCATACCGACATCCTGTTAATAATGGGAATAATCATGGACTCAAGTCCATTGAGTTTGATTTCGTAAGCCAACGCCAGCGTCTGGCCCAATTTACCCGCCGGAAAACCGCTGCGCGCCATCCACACCAGATAGGGCTCTGGAATATCGATGATACGCCGCCCCTGATATTTACCGTAAGGCATCTTGTTGGTCAGGGTCAGCAGTACCTGTTCGTCGGATAGCCAATCCATATTAATCGATATCCAGATATTTATGAGTCTGGATTGAGAGTCGCCAGTTACGCGCGATACAGGTATCCATCGCCAATTGGGTGGCCCTTGGCTTCTGGCTGATCGGCTGCAAGGCAATGACCACATCAGGGCGCAGGGTAGCAGTAGCGAGCAGCGTATCCAGCTCTTCAATATGGTGCTCGGTGGCCACCGGATGCTTGATCTCGTTGGCCCGCTCCAGCGCCGAGACCAGCACAGGCAGCCCCCCTTTCATGCCAATTTTGGGGGAGACGGTCACCCAGGTCTGCTCATGGGTCTTGATCTCGCTGGTGCCACTGGTTTCAATCTGCACCTGATAACCCGCCGCCAGCAGGGCTGACGAGAGTTCGTGCAGATCGTAGAGGCAGGGCTCGCCACCGGTGATCACCACATGGCGCGCCTGATAACCCAGGTCGGTAAAGCTCTTGATAATCTGCGCGGTGCTAAGTTGGCTCCAACAATCGGATTCGTTGGAGCGATCCAGCACCGCAGCCTTGCCCACTTCACGAGCCGGATCAACAACCCAGGTATGACGGGTATCGCACCAGGGGCAGCCCACCGGGCAACCCTGCAGGCGAACAAAGATGGCGGGCAGGCCGGTAAAGATGCCCTCCCCCTGGATGGTCTGGAAAATCTCGTTGATTGGGTAGTGCATCTCGATCACGGCTTGTTGCAAAAGTCGCGGATTATACCCCAAGCCACGGCAAGACGCAGGCTCACTCTGCGCTTTTCTCACCCAGCCCGGTTTTCTCAAACAGTCTGGCCATGATGCCCGCCTTGTCGGCCAGATAGTTGTTCAGGCCGCGACTGCGCAGTTCACACGCAGGACACGTGCCGCAACCGTCACCGGCAATGCCGTTGTAGCAGGTCAGGGTCTGCTGGCGCACCGTGTCGAGGTGACCATAGTGATCCGCCAGAGCCCAGGTCTCGGCCTTGTCGAGCCACATCAAGGGAGTTTCAAAACGGATGCCGCGATCCAACCCCAGCGACACCGCCTGATTGAGGGCCTTGACGAACTCGTCACGGCAATCGGGATAGCCGGAGAAGTCGGTCTCGCAGACACCGGTGATCACCGCTTCGGCGCCCACCTGATAGGCATAGATGGAAGCCAGGGTCAGGAACAGGATATTGCGACCCGGCACGAAGGTGTTGGGCAGGCCATTATCCTGCAGCTCGCAGCTGACCGGGATGTCGTCACGGGTCAGGGCAGAGACCGCCAGCTCATTGAGCAGCGTCACATCCATCACCTTGTGGGCGGCGATCCCTAGAGCACTGCCCAGACGACGCGCGGTGTCGATCTCTTCCCGATGGCGCTGGCCATAGTCGAAGGTGATGGCGTGCACTTCATCATACTGAGCCAATGCCTGTACCAGACAGGTGGTGCTGTCCTGACCGCCACTGAAAACCACGACTGCTTTTTTCATCTTGATAACTCCTTGAATTGTCACGCGCGGCGGCCTTCGGCAAAGTCCTGCCACTGGGTATTCAACCGGTTAAACAGGGTCAGCAAGGGCGCATAGTGCTCCGGCCTCCCCTCCCACCGGGACAAGAGGTGATAGCCCGCCTCTATGGTAGAGAGGGCATCGGGAAAGGGTTTCTTGCGAATGGCATATTGACCGGCAATGGCACCAATGCCGATGCGGGGCAAGCGGGCCAGTGCCGGGTTGCTCTGCAACATGCGATAGGCTTTGCGCCAGGTGCCGTCGAGCAAGATAAAGGCGATGGACATTTTGCCAGAGGGTTCACTCTCCCGCTGTTGGCGAAGATCGGTCAGCGAAATGGCATCCTCATCCGGCCAGAGTAGATAGCAGCGGCGGGAAGGCTCTGCGAGTAACCCATTGAGCCACTCATCGCGGGAAAAGTCCTCCCCCACATGGATCTCGCACTGTTGCAAAGAGGCCGCCAGCAGCGCCGCAGTCCCCTTGGGATGTGCCACCTCGTTGGGGTGCTGCAAGATGTAGAGGGGCGTGTGATTGTCAACCGGCACAATATAATCGCACAGGCAGGCTTTGAGGGCTCGGGTGCAACGTGTACAGTATCGACTGTTCTTGTCGTTGGACTGTTTCATGTTGTCAGACAAATCTGGATTGCTCTGGGTTATCACGCTCTCTCTCACCAGCTTGCTACTCTTCTTTACCGTTCCCAATCTTCAGCTCTCCTTCGATCGGCCCTTGATCGCCGGGGGCGAAGGGTGGCGGATCATAACAGGCAATCTGGCTCATACCAATCAGTGGCACCTGCTGCTCAATCTGGGCGGCCTCGCCATCCTCTATAGCCTGTTTCGCGACTATTTGGGTGGGGCTCGCCTGCCGCTGCTGATGTTGCTGCTCTGGTTGGCAGTGGGCTTGGGGATCTGGTGGTGGTGCCCGCAGACCCAGTGGTACATGGGGCTATCTGGCTCGCTGCATGGCCTGTTTGTCTGGGGGGCAATGCAGGATATTCGCCACGGACGCCGCACATCGGGCTGGCTACTGTTGGCAGGGATGGGGCTCAAGCTGGCGATGGACTTCTACAATGCAGGAGAGAGCCCGATATCCACCCTGATCAATGCCAGGGTACACATCGGCTCTCATCTTATCGGGGCCGGTGCAGGCCTGTTGCTCGGCCTGCACCGTGTATCACTGAGTGAGCCTGTTACGCACCAACCAGCTCGGCATTGATGCTGGCCAGCATGGCGGCCGGATCGGCAGCCTGCGTAATGGGGCGACCGATAACCAGATAATCGGACCCCGCCTCGACCGCCGCTTTCGGTGTCATCACCCGGCGCTGATCCCCGGCCGCTGAACCGGTCGGGCGAATACCCGGGGTCACCAGCTTGAACTCATCACCCAGCAAGGCTTTAAGCTCATGGGCCTCGTTGGCGGAACAGACCACCCCATCCAGACCGGATGTTTTGGTCAAGGTAGCCAGCCGGATCACCTGCTCGGCGGGGCTTACATCCAGACCAAGAGGGATCATGTCGGACTGCTCCATGCTGGTCAGCACGGTCACGCCGATAAGCAGGGGGGCCTTGTCACCATAAGGCAGAAGCGCCTCTTTGGCGGCACGCATCATCCGCTCACCACCACTGGCATGCACGTTGACCATCCAGACACCGAGCTCGGCACTGGCTGCCACGGCTTTGGCAACGGTATTGGGAATATCGTGAAACTTCAGATCCAGAAAGACATCGAATCCCTTGGCCACCAGCTGGCGTACAAACTGCGGGCCAAACAGGGTAAACATCTCCTTGCCTACCTTGAGACGGCACTGGGCCGGAGAGATACGTTCAACGAACGCTAAGGCATCTGCCTCGTGCTGATAATCCAGCGCTACCAGTACTTTGGGATCTTGCATCTCACATCCTATTGCTTGTTATTCACCGTCCAGACCGCGGATCGGCTTGATGGAACCCCACTGGCGACAAGACGGGCACTGCCAGAACAACGAGTGAGTGGCAAAGCCGCACTGCCGACACTTGTGGGTTGACTTGATTTTGATCTGCTCGCCGACCAGCTGTTGCAGCAGTTCGAGGCTCTCCTTGGCAGGCCCCTCTTCCGCACTGGCCAGCTGAAAACCCACCAGCTGGTAAAAACCTTTCATCGACGGATGACGACGCAGCTGACGCAACACGAGGGAACGGGCCTGGCTCAGGCCATCACGCTCTTCAACCAGCTTGGCAAGGGCCAGGGTCACGCTGACACCGGCGTGATCTTCCACTGCCTTCTCAAGCAGCGGGATCAACGCAGGCGTGCGGCCCAACTGCTGATAGCACTCGAGCAATTTGGGCATTGCCTCGGAGGCAAAGTCGATATCCTGCTCGAACACCCGCAGCAGCTCCTTGCTGGCCTGCTCATACTCCCCCTCAGCCATGGCGAGCTCAGCGAGGCGCAAACTGGCCCGGGCACATGCCGGATTGATATTGAGCGCCCGTTTGAGCTTGACCAGCCCCTCCCCTTTATTGCCCTCACGCAGCGCGATTTCGGCCTGTTCGCAATAGAAATGGGAGATGGGGTCGGCAAGCTTCTTGCCCTGGAATTTTTGCAGACGAACTGCCACATCGATGGCCTTGTCCCAATCCCGCAACTGCTGATGGATAATCAACAGCTGTGCCAGCGCCGTCTCTTCAAAATCGCTGTCGTCACACAGCTCATTCCAGAGCGCTTCCGCCCGGTCGAGCAGACCTGCAGCAAGAAAGTCGCGAGCCAGCTCCTGCAGAGCAAGCTGGCGCTGCTCTCGGGTCAGTTGGCGGGTTACCAGGTTCTGGTGGATCTTGATGGCACGATCGACCTCCCCACGCTGGCGAAACAGGTTGCCGAGGGAGAGGTGTGTTTCGATGGTTTCACTGTCCACCTCAAGCAGCTGGATAAAGAGATCCACCGCCTTGTCGGATTCATCGGACAGCAAATAGTTGAGGCCCGCCACATACTGGCGGGAAAACTGGTTACTCTGTTTTTGGGTGTCCTGGCGAACACTCCTGCGACCCATGTACCAACCATAACCGGCGGCGATGGGCAACAGCAGGAAAAGCAGTTCAAGCATTGAGGAACATTATTCCTTACCCGGTGACCGGGCCAGCTCCAACTCGCGGGATTGACGACGCATGGTGCGGTTGAGGGTGCGGTTTTGCATTTTCAGGCGCAGGAACAGCAGGCCGAATACCAGCCAGCCCAGCAAAAAGCCGCCAGCAAAGAAGAAGCCCAACAGCATGGCAAGTGAAAACTCACCCTGAGCGATCAGGTAATTGAACTGAACCAGCTGGCCATTTTGTGAGCCCAGCGCCAGGGTCAGAACAAACACCAGCACCAGCGGAATGAGGGCCAAAATACGCTTCATAAGAGCTCCCTGTCAGTATCTAATGAGAGGCTGATTATCCTTAAAATCGCAGGCAGACTCTAGAGTGAATGGGAAAAGAGTTTAAGAAACAAGACGATTGGCACAGGAATCGGCGCTAAAAACAAAAAAGGCATACCCGAGGTATGCCCATTTCTGCATTATTCAACGATGTTGACGCGCTCGCGCAACTCTTTACCAGGTTTGAAGTGCGGGACATATTTCCCGGTCAGTTCAACCTTGTCCCCAGTCTTGGGGTTGCGGCCCACACGGGGCGCACGATAGTGCAGTGAAAAACTGCCAAATCCGCGGATTTCAATCCGGTCGCCGTTTTGCAAGGTCGACGCCATCTGCTCAAGGATCTCCTTGATGGCGGCTTCGACATCCTTGGCCGGCATATGCATGCGGCTGGCTGCCAGTTGTTCGATGAGATCTGATTTGGTCATAACGTTAAATCTCCTTCCCCGATCACATGCAATATTCATTTTGCCAGGATAAAAAAGGGCGGCGCAATGCCGCCCTTTTCTTGCATCAAGGATTACTCACCCTTGGCGGCTTTGAACGCTTCCATCATAGCATTGCTGAACACAACTTCTTCTTGCTGGTTCAGGTTATCGATAGCAACACGCTCATCAGCCTCGTCCTTAGCACGGACAGACAGGCTTACGGTGCGGTTCTTACGATCAACGCCCATGAATTTAGCTTCAACTTCGTCACCAACAGACAGCACCAGAGTGGCGTCTTCTACACGGTCACGAGCAGCGTCGGAGGCACGCAGGTAGCCTTCTACGCCATCAGCCAGTTCGATAACGGCACCTTTGGCATCAACCTCGGTAACCTTACCTTTCACGATAGCACCTTTCTTGTTGTCAGCCAGGTACTTGTTGAACGGGTCTTCTTCGATCTGCTTGACACCCAGGGAGATGCGCTCACGCTCCGGATCCACTTGCAGAACAACGGCTTCGATCTCGTCGCCTTTCTTGAATTCACGCACGGCTTCTTCGCCCTGGTTGTTCCAGGAGATGTCAGACAGGTGAACCAGACCGTCGATGCCGCCATCCAGACCGATGAAGATACCGAAGTCAGTGATGGACTTGATCTTGCCGGAAACACGGTCGCCTTTGGCGTGAGTTTCGGCAAACAGCTGCCACGGGTTGGATTTGCACTGCTTCAGACCCAGGGAGATACGACGACGCTCTTCGTCGATGTCCAGAACCATCACATCAACCACGTCACCAACGTTAACAACTTTGGACGGGTGGATGTTCTTGTTGGTCCAATCCATCTCGGATACGTGTACCAGGCCTTCAACGCCTTCTTCGATTTCAACGAAGCAGCCGTAGTCGGTCAGGTTGGTCACGCGGCCAGACAGACGGGTGGTCTCCGGGTAACGCTTGGCGATAGCAACCCAGGGATCTTCGCCCAGCTGCTTCAGACCCAGGGATACACGGGTACGCTCGCGGTCGAACTTCAGAACCTTGACAGCGATCTCGTCGCCAACGTTGACGATTTCGGAAGGATGCTTAACGCGCTTCCACGCCATGTCGGTGATGTGCAGCAGGCCGTCAACACCGCCCAGATCTACGAATGCACCGTAGTCGGTCAGGTTCTTGACGATACCCTTAACTTCTTGACCTTCTTGCAGGTTAGCCAGCAGGCTTTCGCGCTCGGAGGTGTTCTCGGTCTCGATCACGGCACGACGGGAAACAACAACGTTGTTGCGCTTCTGGTCCAGCTTGATGACTTTGAACTCGAGTTCTTTGTTTTCCAGGTGAGCGGTGTCACGGATCGGACGCACGTCAACCAGAGAACCCGGCAGGAAGGCACGGATGCCGTTCAGTTCAACGGTGAAACCACCCTTGACCTTGCCGTTGATGATACCGATAACGGTAGCTTGCTCTTCGTAAGCCTTCTCAAGCTGCAGCCAGGCTTCGTGGCGCTTGGCTTTTTCGCGGGACAGCTTGGTTTCGCCGAAACCATCTTCGATAGAGTCCAGAGCCACGTCAACGGTGTCGCCGACGTTGATTTCCAGCTCGCCCATGGCGTTCTTGAATTCTTCAGCCGGGATAGCGGACTCGGATTTCAGACCGGCGTCAACCAGTACGAAACCGTTCTCGATAGCAACGACAGTACCCTTGACGATGGAACCTTGACGGGTTTCAACGGCGTTCAGGGACTCTTCAAAGAGTTGAGCAAAAGATTCGATCATTGTTTATGTCACAAATGAAACATCCACTTGCAATCCGGCACAAGCGGGGCTGTTTTAAATAATCTGCGCCATCCTTGGTGCAGACGACCGGATGTCAGCTTGCGCTGGCATCACCAAGTTGTTGCTCTGCATAGGCGAGTACTGTTGCCAGCACTTCATCTATGGTCATGGCGGTAGAGTCTACCACCAGAGCATCTTCTGCCGGTTTCAGGGGTGCAGTAGCGCGATTTCTGTCGCGATCGTCACGTTCCCGAATCTCGGTTAAAAGACGCTCAAAGTTAACATCAAAGCCCTTATCTTGCAACTGCTTATAGCGACGCTGGGCCCGTTCTTCGGCACTTGCGTCGAGGAAAATCTTCACCTCGGCCTCGGGGAAAACAACTGTGCCCATGTCACGACCATCGGCAATCAGACCCGGGGCCTGACGAAATGCCCGCTG
Organism: Aeromonas sp. R9-2; assembly: GCF_040908025.1. Classification (NCBI taxonomy): domain Bacteria; kingdom Pseudomonadati; phylum Pseudomonadota; class Gammaproteobacteria; order Aeromonadales; family Aeromonadaceae; genus Aeromonas; species Aeromonas sp. R9-2. The sequence continues at coordinate 100,821 of NZ_JBFOCX010000024.1, read as the reverse complement.
ACGGCGCAGCAAGGCTTCGCGCACCCGGGGGAAGGCGGCGATTTTACTGGCAGCATTACCCACTTCTTCGGTGCGGATGGTGCGGGAGACATCTTCCCCTTCCAGGATCACCTTGACCAGATCGCCCTCAACCTGAAATTGCACATCCAGATTGGCAGCCAGTGGCACCAGTGAGGCTTCACTGTCCAGCTCTACATCGTGATGCAGGGCGGCCAGGGACAACACCCGATAGATGGCGCCCGAGTCCAGCAAGTGCCAACCCAGCTTCTCAGCAAGCAGCTGACACAAGGTGCCTTTACCTGCACCACTGGGGCCATCAATTGTCATTACGGGGGCCATCTGAGGCATAACTTCTCTCCTGCACTGTGTTGCTCCCATCCCGAAGGGGTGGGTTAATGGGCGCCGATTATACCCGAATGTGGTGAGCCTGGCAGTCATCAATCCGCACAAAGGGCCAAAACCCCGCCGGACAGCTGTGCTTGTATCTCATTTGGAGATTTCATTAAGCAATGCAGGGACTTGTTCTTATGGTCGTTCCTGACAAGGCGCGCTAAACTGGCCCCCCTTTTTTGAGCCGTTAGTAGTAAGGAGCAACCTATGAGCAGCGTTACCCTCGTGGCCAAATCCAAATTGCCAACCCCCTGGGGCACCTTCACGCTGGTAGGTTTTCAGGAAACCGGCACAGGCAAAGATCACGCCGCACTGGTGATGGGCGACATTACCGGTGAAGAGCCCGTGCTGGGCCGGATCCACTCAGAGTGCCTGACCGGCGACGCCCTGTTCAGCCTGCGTTGTGACTGCGGTTTCCAGTTGCAAGCGGCCATGGAAAATATCGCCAAAGCCGGTCGTGGCGTGTTGCTGTATGTGCGTCAAGAGGGCCGTGGCATCGGCTTGCTCAACAAGATCCGCGCCTATCACCTGCAGGATCAGGGGGCCGATACCGTGGAAGCCAACGTGGCCCTTGGTTTCGCCGCCGATATGCGCGACTACACCATCTGCGCCGATATGCTCAAGCAGCTTGAGGTCAAGTCTCTCAAACTGATGACCAACAACCCGCGCAAGATGAAAGCGATGGAATCCTTCGGTATTCCGGTGGCCGAACGGGTACCGTTGCAGGAAGGGCGCAATCCCCACAACGAGTTCTATCTGTCGACCAAGGCCAACAAGCTGGATCATATGCTGAAGAAGTGAGCCTGCATTGACGAATGTCAGATAGTCAAACGCCTCCCGAACGGAGGCGTTTTTCTTGGGACGACCCTAGCTATCGCTGTGGTACGGTCAGATTGGCCAGCAGAGCTTCAAGCTCTTCGCCAGTGCGGGCAGCACAGTATTGTTCGACCCGCTCGCGGGTCAATTGCGGCGCGAGACGTTCAATCAGATTGTAGAGATAGCCGCATAAAAATGCCCCTCTGCGCAACCCGATAGCAGCTACACCGCCTGGTAGCCAGGGCGCCGTTTTGAGCACCAGATCCCCATCGCGCTGGGGCTCCCAGGCAAAGGTTGCCATCACCCCTATACCCATCCCTTGTCTGACATAGGTCTTGAGCACATCGCTGTCGCTCGCACAACAGGCGATCCGGCTCTCGGCATGAGCGCAATCAGTGACCTGAGTAGTGGAGAGAGCCCTTCCGTCAGTCACCATTGCAAACTCCACCAGCTCGGCCGGGGTCAGCGATGTCGCTTTGGCCAACGGATGATCCTTTGGCAACACCAAGCCCCGTTGCCACTGAAAACAGGGGAGCATGAGCAGATCGCTCCCCTCCTCCGGTTCATCCACCAGCAGCAGATCGGCAGCGCCATCATGCACGGCTGCGCGGCACTGCGCCGCACTCCCCTGCATCACAGTTACGGCAACTTTGGGAAAGCGGGCCATGAAGCCCTTGAGGATGGCGGGCAGAATATAACGGGCTTGCAGATGAGTAGCGGCAATGGTGAGGGTTCCCTGCTCCGGATGCACATGCTGCCTGGCCATTACCTTGATGGTGGCGACCTTGTCCAGCACCTCGGCGGCCACTTTGATCACATCCCGACCGATGGGAGTGATCTGGGTCAGGTGTTTACCGCTGCGCTCGAAGATCTGGATCCCCAGCTCATCCTCCAGCATCCGCACCTGTTTGCTGATCCCGGGCTGGGAGGTAAAGAGGCTCTCGGCGGTGGCCGACAGATTCAGCCTGTGGTTCGCCACCTCGACGATATAGCGCAATTGCTGCAGTTTCATGGTGTAGCCCTCAAGCGAACCCACCGTTAATAGTAACAAACTTTCAGCAATGACCCGCCGCCATCAGGCCGGGCGCTCCTTGAGTAGGAAATCACGCAAGGCACGGTTGGCCATGGAGAGCGGATCGCCACGCCGCCACGCCACACAGAGGTCGAGGTAGATGGGCGGGTCGAAGGGCACGCCACTCAGATCCGGCTCCTCTTCCAGCACCATCCGCAAGAAGGTTGTCACCGCAAAACCTTGCCGCACCACCGCCTTGAGCAGAGGGATAAGATTGCTCTCGAAGGCGATATCGGGTTCAACGCCAAGGCTCTGGGCCAGCGCCTCCATATGCTCCCGGTGATAAAAGCCGCGGCGAAACAGCGCCAGCTCCTGAGCAAAGAACTGCGAGAGGGTGACGGCTGGTTCACCGCGCAGGGGGTGATCGTCCCCCACCACCATCAACATCTCTTCACTCAGCAGATGTGCCCCCTCGATGGCGGGGGGGAGATCACTGGTGATGAGAATGGCCAGATCGAGGGAGCCATCCACCATCCGGCTGAGCAGCTCACGGGTGCCGGCCTCTTCGACCCGGATCTTGAGGCCGGGATAGCGATGCTTGAAGGCCATCAGACGAGGGGGGAAATAGTAGGAGCCCATCATATAGGGGATCCCGATCCGCACTTCCCCCCGCTCCAGCCCCTTGAGCTCGGCCATCTCGGCCTCGGCCTGATGCATCTGCAGCAACAGACGCTCGGCATGGCGACAGAGCACCTCTCCCTCTGGGGTGAGCCGTACCGCCCGGTCCTGCCGATCAAACAGCCGCAATTCGAGCTGCTGCTCCAGCTTGGCGATGGCCATGCTGATGGCCGGTTGTGCCACATGCAGACTGTTGGCTGCCTTGGTAAATGAGCCGGCATCCCTGACCGCCAGCAGATAGGTGAGCTGTTTCAGATCCATGTATCAATTCATCTTATGAGACGGATAACTTAAATATATTATATTTATAACAGAAAGGACTCTACCCTGACCAAAAGTAGTCAGGACAATACGCAATGATTGAAGTTGGCAGTCGCGAGTGGATACGTGCAACCCTGGCCCTCAGCTTGGGCTCTTTTCTGGTATTTCTGAACCTCTACCAGACCCATCCCCTGTTACCCCTGATTGCCGAGGTCTTCTCGGTCAACTCCCTCTCTGCCAGCTGGACCCTGGCAGGATGCACTGCTGGCCTCGCCGCCTCCCTGCTGATCTGCGCCAGACTGGCGGATCGCCATGGCCGTCGGCAGGTCATGCTGGGTACACTCACCCTGGCGATCCTGCTCTCACTGTTGATCCCGATGGTTGAGCAGTTTGGCACCCTGCTGCTGCTACGCATCCTGCAGGGCGCGCTGCTGGCAGGACTGCCCGCGACCGCGATTGCCTATATGGGGGAAGAGTTCAGCAAACGGGCGCTCCTCTCGGCGGTGGGGGTCTATATTGCCGCCAACTCCCTCGGTGGCATTGCCGGTCGGGTGGTCGGCGGTCTGTTGGCGGGCTGGTTTGGCGACTGGCAGCATACCTTTCTGGGGATTGGTGTGATCAGCCTGTCACTGCTGCCGCTGGTCTTCTGGCTGCTGCCCCATCAGACCCGCTTTGTGGCGAGCGCCCCCGTTCGCGGCCAATTTGCTCGCGCCTTGCAACAACACCTGACCAATCCCTTGCTGGTAGGGGCCTATCTGATTGGCGGCCTCAACTTTATGGTGTTTCTGAACCAGTTCAGCTACCTCACCTTCTTGCTGGCCAAGCCCCCCTTCTCCCTGCCCACCCAGTGGCTCGGCATGCTGTTTCTCACCTATCTCTCGGGGACGGTGGCCTCCTCCTTGAGCGGCCGCTTTGCCAACCGCTGGGGGGCACAACGGATGCTGCTAGTGGGGATCGCGCTGATGGCTATCGGCAGTCTGTGGCTGCTGCAGGGCAGTCTGCTCGGGATCCTGAGCGGCTTGCTGGTCTCCAGCTTCGGTTTTTTCCTGGCTCACGCCTGTGCCAGTGCCTGGGTAGGTCATCATGTCGAACACAACCGGGCCCTCGCCTCCTCCCTCTATCTGGTGGCCTACTATCTGGGGGCGAGTCTGGGGGGACTTTACCTGCACCCCTTCTGGGAGCAAGGCGAGCTGGGCGGTCTGGTCATGGGAATTGAACTGGTCCTCATCCTGACGGCAGGCTTGAGCCTCTGGCTCGGCCGTCTCAAGCAGCGAAGCCAATCGCCACTGCCCGCCCAGCAACCCCACCGACACGGGTAACAGGCTCAGCGCAAACAGGGTCACCCACGAGCAGATGGCGATCTCGCAACCCAGCACCGCCAGATAACAAAAGGGGTCACACCGGTGACCCCTTTTGCTGCGTTATTCAAGAGCCTGTCAGGCCCGCTCGGCATTGTGCGCAGGATCACTCCTGATCGAAATAATCCGCAGGCACCGCGACCACAGCGTCGGTCGCCACCTCTTCGGCGATCACCTCAGCCAGCGGGCGCAGATGAAACTTGATCTGGCCGGAAGGCAACATCAGGCCAATATCGGGGTTGCGGGTATCCTGCATGTTGCCGGTTTTGAATGGCAGCTCGGGATAGCACGCTACCAGATCTTGCAGTGAAGTGACCACCAGCTCGATATGTTCCAGCCCCGCCTGATGGACGCGACCCGGTTTCGGTGCAGCCAGCTCGATACAGGGTACCTGTACCTCACCAGCCAACAGCGGCTGATGCAACTGATAAGTGGCGATGGGACGTCCGCCAATCATACCCTCCACCAGCAAGGTACCTGCCTCAGCCAGCACAGCACATAGCGCGCGGTACTCCTGCAGGGTAGCCGCCCGATAACAGAGGTGATCGACCGTTGGCCGGGAAATTGTGACGCCACTGGCGGCCAGTTCGGCCAACAGCTGAGAAACAAATGGGGCCATTGGCCCCAGTGTGGAATCGAGTGGGTGGGACATGCTTACCATTTCTTCTTGGGTTGAAACAGGACATCAAGCTCGTCGGCTTCCTTGTCCTTGATGTTTTGCAGATCCTGCGCGCTGTTTTGCTGCTGCAGCTCTTCAAGCTCCTTGAGCCCCTGACGCATATCTTCTTCACGGGCCAGCAGATAGGGATCCTTGTCGCCCACGCTCGCCATGGCAGAGAGTCCCTTGGTATAGAGCTGGCGGCAAGTACCATATTGGCCCTGAATGCGGGCATCCATCGCCCGCTTGACCAGATTGGAGATGTTGATCTTGAGCTGCATCAGCTCAAGGCGGCGCTCTTCTTGGGCAAACCCCTGAGGGTCAATCTTGCCCTTGTTGTGCTCTACCCGCAGCACGGCCCGCATCTTCTTGACCAGCTGCAGCATCTGGATCGCCTGACGATCGGACTCCGGGGTCTTGAACTGACCCTCATCCTGCACGCTGTAGTTCTCCTGCACATTCTTGATCTGGGTCTGTACATCAACGATGCGCTGCTTGATCTGATTGTTCGGCATCACCTGGGCGATGGCGCGATAGGCATCGAGGATCCGGTGCTGCAACAGCAACACCATGTTCTTGGAGAAAGGCACCAGATTGACGTTCAGCAACACCTCTTCGGTCTCGTCAGCCACCGTCTTGTGTCTGGCAACGGCGTGACGCTTGTCCGCCTCTGCCTTCTGCTTATATTGCTGCACCACGTTATAGGCGATAACCAAAAACAGGAGTGCGCCAATAGACAGCAATACCAAAGTTAAAATCATAGGATGTCCAAACCCCTGTTCCTATCCAATTGCGTGATCCTACAACAGCTTACCCACTTAAGGTAGCCTGCAGATCCCCCCTTGCCCACGATTTGTCACCAAGCTGTGCCCCCGGTCTCAGGGAGAGATTGCAGGATCAGGGGATGATGACCATGACGGTCACCTCCCCATAGTATCGCCCATCAGCGCCATTACTTGAGGTTAAAGCCCCGCGATTGCAGGAATCCCAGCATGAAAGGGCGGGACTCCTTGCCCAGAATGGCGCGGATCTGTCCGCTCCAGGTCTGCTGCTTGTTATTGCTGCTGCGGGCCTGATAGTAGTCCGCGATCTGCTGATCGTACCGGGCCAGCAGGTCGCGATCCAGCTCGTGCTGGTAGCGCTCCTGATGCACCACCAATCCCCTGGGCAGACGGGGTTTCTGCTCCGGCTGCTGGGCAGGATGACCAAGGCAGAGGCCAAACAGCGGGATCACCTGATGGGGCAAGCCCAGCAGCTCGCTCACCTCGGCCGGATGGTTGCGAATGCCGCCGATATAGACCCCGCCCAGCCCCAGCGACTGGGCCGCCAGCAAGGCGTTTTGCGCCATCAGGGCGCCGTCGATGGCACCGATCAGCAACTGCTCCGCATAGCCGGTCTGGGCCTCGGGCACGATCTGGGTGTGGCGGTGGTAATCGGCGCAGAACACCAGAAACTCGGCCGCCTGCACCACATAGGGTTGATTGCCCGCCAGCATGGCCAACTGCTGACGCGCCTCGGGCTCGCAGACTCGCACAATACTGGTCACCTGCAAAAAGCTCGAGGTCGAGGCTGACTGGGCGGCGGCGAGTATGGCATCCAGCTGCTGCGGTGCGATCGGCTCGGCAGTGAACTGACGAATGGAGCGATGGGAAAGGATAAGATCGATGGTCTGATTCATGGCACCTCCAAAATGAGGTAACACCATAGCGAAAAAAACGAGGGAGCCCAAGGCTCCCTCGCACACCCAGCTTAAGGGGCCGGATAGACGTAAGGGGCTTGCAACCCGAGCGGGAAGCCGAGCGCCCAGTAGAGCAGCAGGAAAATCGTCCAGCTCACCAGGAAGGCCAGCGAGTACGGCAGCATCATGGAGACCAGGGTACCGATCCCGGTGCTCTTCACATACTGCTGGCAATAGACCACCACCAGCGGGAAGAAGACCATCAGCGGGGTAATGATATTGGAAGCAGAGTCCCCGACCCGATAGGCCGCCTGGGTCAGCTCGGGGGAGATCCCCACCGCCATCAGCATGGGTACCAGGATCGGGCTGATCAGCGCCCACTTGGCGGAGGCCGAGCCGACTACCAGATTGACGGTGGCGGTGAGCAGGATCATCCCGACGATAGTCACCTCACCGGGCAGCGCCAGCGCATGGAGCACTTCGGCACCAGAGAGGGCCAGCAGGGTGCCCAGATTGGAGTCACCAAACGCCTTGATAAAGAGCGCGCAGAAGAAGGCCATCACCATGTAGGAGCCCATCTTGTTCATGGTGGCCGACATGGCATCGATCACATCCTTGCCACTCTTGAAGCTGCCTGCGACAAAGCCGTAGACAATCCCGGGCAGGATAAAGAGCAGGAAGATGAGCGGCACTATGGACTTCATCACCGGTGCGGCGAAGGTGGTCAGGGAGCCATCGGCAGCACGCAGCGGTGAATCGCTCGGGGAGAGCGCCAGCGCCAGCAGCACGATAGCCGCCAGCATGGCAAACCCGGCCCAGTTGAAGGCCCGGCTCTCTTGCGCGCTGTAGCGCCCCATCTCGTCGGCACTCTCCAGATCCTCGTTGAGCGCCACATGCTTGAGGCGCGGCTCCACCACCTTTTCGGTGACGAACCAGCCGACGCAGATGATCAGCAACGAAGAGGCACCGGTAAAGATGATGTTGCACAGGGTGTTGACCATGTAGTCAGGATCGAGCAACTGAGCGGCGGACTGGGTAAAACCCTGCAGCAGCGCATCCCCGCCGGAGGGCAGGAAGTTGGCGGCAAAACCGCCGGAGACACCGGCAAAGGCAGCTGCGATCCCCGCCAGCGGATGGCGTCCGGCAGCGTGGAAGATGATGCCACCGATGGGGATCACCAGCACATAACCCGCATCTGCGGCGGTGTGGCTGACGATCGCCACCAGGATCAGCATGGGAGTGAGAAAACGGGCAGGCGTCACTTTCAGCAACTTTTTCAGACCGGTATTGATAAAACCGGACTGCTCGGCCACCCCGACCCCGAGCATGGCCACCAGCACGATCCCCAGCGGGGCAAAGCCGGTAAAGGTGGTCACCATGGTGGAGAGAAACTCGGCCAGACCGGCACCGGTCAGCAGGTTGTTGACCACTACCGCCTCCCCGGTACGGGGATTGACCAGATCAAACTGGAATTGTGACAACACCCAGGAGCCGACCCAGACGATCAGCAAGGCGTAGAGGAACAGCATGGCGGGGTCGGGTAATTTGTTCCCGGCTTTCTCGACGCCATTGAGGAAACGGTTCAGCCAACCTTTGGGAGGGCTGGCCGGACGGTCATTGACAGCAGCATGACTCATTATTGCGATACTCCTTTCCCTAGAAACGAGGTCGCATGCTAGCAATTCCAGCCAATCCGTCTCATGACCGATCGCAAAAGAATGATTAATTTTGATTAAATATTGCGGAATAAAATCCCAAGTTGTGGCCTAACGCACACTTGTTACTCTGCCATCACGGCATCTAGCAGTGGATAACGCCCAACCTGGCACTCCACCACGAAACCGCTCGCCTCGACTTGCGCCACAGTCAGCGGCTTGCTGAACAGATATCCCTGGAACACATGGCACCCCTGGGTCTGCAGTGCGGCCAGCTCGTGGGGCTCCTCCACCCCTTCCGCCATGATCCCCAATCCCAAATTGGTGGCCATGGCTGCAGTCGCCCGGATCACCGGCAAGTTGAGGCCGACCACGAAGGAGCGATCCAGCTTGATGTTGTTGATCGGCAACCGGTTGAGATAGGCCAGCGAGGAGTAGCCGGTACCGAAATCATCGATGGCAATCTTGATCCCCTGTTCGCTCAAATCGTCGAGAATGCCGAGGCACCCCTTCATATCGAGCATCAGCACGGTTTCGGTCAGCTCCAGCGTCAACAGGGAGGCATCCACCCCGTGCAGCTCCAGCTGCTGGCGAACTTGCCCGGGCAGCGCCGACGAGAGCTGGAAACCGGAGAGGTTGACGGAGACCGGCACCCGCTGATGGAAGCGCTTCTGCCAGCTGGCTACCTGTGCCAGCGCGGTGGAGAGCACCCAGCTGCCGATCTCGCGGATCAGCCCCATCTCTTCGGCCAGCGGGATAAATTCCACCGGCGAGACATGGCCGAGCACCGGGTTGTACCAGCGCAGCAGTGCCTCGTAACCGATCAGACGCCGTTTGGCGGCATCGACCTGCGGCTGGTAACAGAGGCTCAGCTCCTGACGGCCGATGGCCTTGGCCAGAAACTGTTTGAGATTGAGCTTGCGCTGCAGGGTCTGCTGCATGCTGGGGGTGAAACGCTGCCAGCGCAGCCGCCCCATCTGCTTGGCCTGATACATGGCCATATCGGCACGGGTGATGAGGTTGTCCCCGTCATCCGCATCATCGGGATAGATGGCGATACCGATACTGCCGCCGATGGTCACCTCCGGCAGCCCGCTCAGTTGCAGCGGCTTGGTCATCTGGGAGAGCATCTGATCGGCCACCTCTTGCGCCCGATCCCCCTGATTGCCCAGCGGCACCAGTGCTGTGAATTCATCGCCACCTAGGCGAGCCAGCTCCACATCCCGCGGGCAAATCTGTTTGAGGCGACCGGCGACCCGCTCCAGCAGGCGATCTCCCGCCTTGTGGCCGTAGTTGTCGTTGACCAGCTTGAAGTTGTCCAGATCCATGAACACCAGCGCGAAACGCTCCCCCAGCCCGCAATAGGCCTCAAGGGATTTCATCAAGCCATACCGATTGAGCAGGCCGGTCAGGGAGTCGTGCCAGGCAAGGTGGCGATGCTCCAGCTCTTCGAGTTTGCGATCGGTAATATCGCGCATGGTGAGCAGAATGCGGGCCCCCTGCTGGATATAGCGGAACTGATACTGGAACCAGCGCATCCCCTTGAGGGTACGGCACTCCCCCTCGGTCACCACTTCATCGAGACGGGAGAGCTTCTGGTAGAAGCTGTCATCATTGCCGGAGAAAACCTGGGAGAGCTTGGCGATCTGGTGGCCGAAACACATTTCGAAGTGATAGTTGCCACTCTCGAATACACCATGGCTATCGAACAGGCAGGCAAGGGTATCGCCGGTTGCCAGCGAGGACTCCTGATAGAGGGTATCGGAGTCGAGCACCGCTTCGGTCATCATCATCAGCCGGCCAGCCAGTTGAATACCGGAGAGGCGCAGATAGATCTGCTTCTTGACCCCCTTTGGGGAGAGGGTCCACCACTCGTTGTAACTACGCCCCTGCTGAAAATCACCCAGATAGCGCTGCAGCAGCAGATCGATGGCGGTTGCCATATCGGCAGAGAAGTCGCGGGAGCAGAGTTCGTCGAGAGACGTCGCCTCCCACACGGAGAGCGCGGCGCTGTTTGCCCAGAAAATATGGTGATGCTCGATGTCATAAACCCAGATCGGGGTATGCAGAACATCCATCGTCTTCAGTAACCGTTCGTCAAGCGTATTCATCTGGTCAAGGTCATTCATGCTGGATGGTCACTGGTTAACCGGAAAACAGATCTGGCAAACCGCTAGCTGCAGAATGCAAGGTGCAAATACCTCTCGGCCATTATCCCTTTTCACATAGCCAAGAGCGGACAAAACTATTTCAGATATCAACAACAGGGCAGCCTGTGCGGCAATACTACAAAGGACTCAGCCAAGGACCCTGTTAATCCAGGCAAATCATATAGTCGATTTTTAACTTTTTTCCCCAGTAAAAACAAGCACTAAGAGCTATCCACTCGAGACCTTGAAAGATCAATTGCATATTTGCCGCGATAAATTTGTTATTAACATTTAAATCAATGGTGGAAATAGTCATCACTCTCTGTCACAAAGCTTCCATTAATTAACCAAGCGGATGGATAAACAGCCAAAAAAACGCCAAAACGGACAAAAATAGTTCACTAAGGCGGAATTGATATACCCCAAATTCATTTTTCAACAGGCAATGAGCAAAACCCGAATATATGATCTGCATCACATTGACTGGGGATGGCAAACCACCCCGGCTGAGCACGCAGAGCAACCCTGCGTACTTCCATCAGGTTGCAATATCGGCCTTCGCCTGCGGTTATAGCGGAACACATCAGGGAATATGGCAAACATCACTGCCGCAGTACCATTTGGCATCGTGCCGAAATAATCACCAGCTCGGGGAAACTGAGATGACGGGCGGGTGGATAACTGGTATCAACAGAAATCGAATCCAGATCAATTAAACGCTGAATTACCCTTGCCAACCCGGAACGCTCTTTTTATGGTTGCCCCCTTGTTACACCCAGAACAGCGTTTATGAAGCACATCGAAGAGTTCTACCTGTTCGTCAAGGTGGTGCAAGAGGGAGGATTCTCCCACGCTGCAGCCGCACTGGGCATGCCAACAGGCACCATCAGTCGACGCATTTCCCAGCTGGAAGAGCAACTGGGTTGCTCCCTGCTACATCGCTCTACCCGCAAGCTCCGCCTTACCGATGATGGCCTCAGATACTATGAACGTCTCTGCACGCCACTCGCGCAAATCGAGCAGGCCACCAGCGAGATCCAGGGTCAAGAGGCCGATATCACCGGGCTTATCCGGATAGCTGCGCCCATCGCACTCTCCAACACCATCCTCATCGATATGCTGGCCGAATTCGGGCTGCACTATCCCGAGGTACAGTTCGATATCACCCAGACTAATGATCACCAGCACCTGTTCGACAATGATCGGGATCTGGTGTTCTTCAACGGTGAGCTGCCCCAGTCGCTGCCAAATGCGATCTGTCTCGGTCATATCGAGTACGGCCTGTTTGCCTCACCACTCTATTTGACCAAGAAAGGCACCCCCTCCCATCCCAACCAGCTGGAAGAGCACGATCTCATCTACTGCTGGCCTCACCAGCACTGGCAGCTGACCGACAAGGATGGCCAGAGCGTCTGCATCAAACGCAGCGCCAAACTGACCGTCAACCAGACCCAGGCCGCGGTACGCGCAGCCCGACGTCATCTGGGGATCGTCAACGCCCCACTGCATTATCTGAGCAGCTTCCTCCATGACGAGCAGCTGGTGCCGGTACTGACCGACTGGCAAACCGGCAATCGCCCCTTCTACATGTTGTGTTGCCAGCACCAGTTCGCTCCGTTGCGTGTTAAGATGTTCGTTGAATTCGTTGAAAAATACTCAGCACGCTATCGCAATCGGCAGTGGGACAATCAATTTTCACAAGGTGATAGCCTCACCCATTGCATCTGACCGTTAGCGGGCCACACTTATAGCATCCCTTGCCAACAGAGCCTGCCTAACGCCATGAATGTATTGATATGTGATGACTCCGGGTTCGCCCGCAAACAGCTGGCGCGGGCGCTCCCGGCCGACTGGAAAGTCGATTTGCACTACGCAGCCAATGGTCTCGAAGGGATCGAACAGGTGCTGATGGGTCATGGCGATCTCATCTTCCTCGATCTGACCATGCCGGAAATGGACGGTTACGGCGTACTGGAGACCCTCCAACGGGAGGGTCTGCGCAACAAGGTGATCGTGGTCTCCGGGGATATCCAGCCAGAGGCCTATCAACGGGTCATGGGGCTGGGGGCGCTCGATTTCATCAAGAAACCCGCGGCCCCCGAGACCCTGCTCGCCCTGCTCAAAAAGCATGATTTCTGGAGTGCCGCCCCGAGCGGTCAACCAAGCACCCCCGAGCAGCTGACAAGCGGCGTGGTAGCCGATGCAGGCGTCAAGATCACCCCCGAAATCCGCGATGTCTATCAGGAGCTGGCCAACGTCTCCATGGGTCAGGCGGCCGACTTGCTGGCTCGTCTGCTCAACGCCTTCGTGGTACTGCCTATCCCCAACGTCAACGTACTGGAAGTATCAGAGTTGCATATGGCCCTCTCGGCCGCTGCGGATTCAGATACCCTCTCCGCCGTCTGTCAGGGGTTTATCGGAGCGGGGATCGCCGGTGAAGCGCTGATCCTGTTCCATGACTCCAGCTTCAAAGATTTGGCCAAGCTGATGAACCATCAGGGGACGCTGGATCGCACCGCCGAACTGGAGCTGTTGATGGATACCGCCAACGTGCTGATCGGCGCCTTCCTGCGCGGCTACGCCAACCAGCTCGACACCCCCTTCAGTCAGGGCCACCCGGTGGTGCTCGGCCAGCACAGACCCATCAACGAGCTGATCAACACTAACAAGAGTCGCTGGCGCCGCACGCTCGCCATCGAGATCAACTACCGGATCCAGGATTACGCGGTGCAGTGTGATCTGCTGCTGCTGTTTACCGAAGATTCCATCGCCACCATGAACAACAAAATCATGCACATGCTCTAGGAGTGACTATGGAAATCCGTGAATTTCATTGGTTGATGAACATAGTCCAGAACCTGGACGTAGGCCTGGTAGTGCTCGACAAGGAGTACAAGGTACAGGTGTGGAACGGCTTTATGGAGAGCCACAGCGGCCGACTGGCCAGTGACGTGCGCGATGGCGTACTGTTCGAGCTCTTCCCCGATGTGGACAGAACCTGGTTCGAGCGCAAGGCCAACATGGTCTTCAAGCTCAACAACCGCGCCTTCAGCACCTGGGAGCAGAAGCCCTATCTGCTGCGTTTCTCCAACTATCGCCCCATTACCGGCTCGGCCCCCCATATGTTCCAGAACCTGACGCTGGTGCCACTGGCCGATTTCGGCGGTCAGGTGACCCACATCGCGGTGATGATCTACGACGCCACCGATGAGGCCATGCTGATGAGCGGCCAGCGGCAGGCTTGAGCTTGCTGCAAATAACAGAGGGCGCCGCGGCGCCCTCTGTTATTTCGGTATAAACAGGTATCGGTATAACCTCTACCTGACCAGCCGTCTCAACGCGCTCCGAGATACTCGGTGAAGGCGTCGATCACCTCTTCAATATCGTCATCGTTGATTTGCAGATGGGTCACCAGCCGCAGCTCGCCGTAACCGGAGAAGAGGATCCCCCGCTCCTTCATAAAAGCGAGCAGAGGGGCCGATTCCCCCTCATGCAGCCGCAGGAACACCATGTTGCTCTGCACCAGCGAGAGGTCGAGCTCGATGCCCGGCAGTGCAGCCAATCCTTCGGCCAGCCGTTTGGCACGGCGGTGATCATCGGCCAGACGGGTCACGTGCTGCTCGAGGGCAAACAGACCGGCTTGCGCCAGAATCCCCGCCTGACGCATGCCACCTCCCAGCATCTTGCGTAGGCGGCGCGCACGGGCGATGAAATCGTGGCTGCCCACCAGCAGCGAGCCCACCGGTGCGCCCAACCCCTTGGAGAGACAAATCGAGATACTGTCAAACGGTGCAGCGATCACCTCGACCGGGGTCTCGCTGGCCACGGCGGCGTTAAAGAGCCGGGCGCCATCGAGATGAAGCTTCAAACCGCGCTCGGCAACGAATGCCCCCATCTCCTGCAGATAGGAGAGCGGCAGCACCTTGCCGTTGTGGGTGTTCTCAAGGCAGATCAGGCGAGTCTGGACGAAGTGGGCATCATCAGGGGCCAGCGCAGCTTTGATATCATCGAATGCCAGCGTGCCATCGCGCTGCATCGGCAAGGGTTGCAGGGCTACAGAGCCCAGCACGGCACTCCCCTGCGCTTCATAGCGATAGATGTGAGCGGCGTTGCCGAGGATGGCCCCCTCACCGCGCTGACAGTGGCTCATCACCGCCAACAGATTGGACATGGTGCCGGACGGCACAAACAGCGCCGCCTGTTTGCCCAGCAATCTGGCCCCAAAGGCCTCCAGCGCGTTGACGCCCGGATCTTCACCATAGACATCGTCACCGACTTCGGCGTGGAGCATGGCTTGACGCATGGCGTCAGTAGGCTGGGTGACGGTGTCACTTCGTAAATCGATATAGCGCATGAGATCCCTCCTGAAACAGGAGAGTGACGTTAGCCATGCGCCCCTCGCTTGGCAAGGGGCGCATGAGCAGAATGTGAAGCCAATAGACGTCCATAGAACCCGCAGGCGGGATTTACCAAGGCAGCGGCTGACCGTTGAGATCCAGTAGCTGACCCGATTGGGTCAACGATAACCCCTTGATGAGATTGAGCAGTTTCACCGCCACCTCGGCAGGATCCTGCAATTGATCCGCGGGCAACTCGCTCAGAAAGGGGGTATTCATCGGGGAGTCCATCAAGCCGGGCGCAACGGCTACCACCCCTGCTTGCGGGAAACGCTGCGCCCACTCGAGGGCCAGAGTTTTCACCCCCATGTCGAGGGCCGCCTTGCTCATCCGGTAGCTGTAACGCCCCCCCTCCAGATTGGAGGTGATGGAGCCCGCCAGATCAGAGATGGCACAGAGCCACAGTGGATGGTCATTACCCATCAACCGGCTGAAACGGGCAGCCAGCGCCAGCGTTGGCCAGGCATTGGCAAGCAGGCTGTCGCACAGCCACTTGGGGTGCACCTCTTCGACCCGTCGCTCCGGCATAAAGCTGACATCGTGCAACACGCCGATGGTGTTGATCACCACAGTGGGGAGCGGATCGGTGTCGTAGAGGGTAAACAGGGCGTCGAACGAGATGGCGTCCACCTCTTGCAGCGGGAAGAAGGCCCCCATCTCGATCCCTTTTGGATAGGTGCGCCCGGCCAGAAGGAAGGACTCCCCCCTTGCCATCAGCTCTCTTGCCAGCGCCGAGCCCAGCGCACCGCTTCCGAGGATCAAGTAGCTCATCGCCCATTCCATGGAGAGTTATCTTGCTTAGAGCGTATCAGAATAATCAACCGGCCGTGACACGACCAAAGGGTAATATGCCCCTCATCACGCTTCCCCCAGATGGCGACCAAACTCCCGCGCCAGCGCCAAGTCGAGAAAACCGTCAGCTTTCTTGTGGGTGCGCAAAAACTGGTAATAGGCGAGCAGGGTGACCAGTGCCTCCTCATCGGGCAGCCCCACCCCGGGTTGCTGCTCGCCCAGCAGTAGCTGCGCCGCTGCCAGCGCCTCCCTGTCTACCACTTCCGCCTGACGGTAGAGATAACCGCAGCCGGTTGCCAGCCACTCCAGCGAGCAGTTGGCCCCCATGGCGATCTGGTTGGCCCGCGCCAGGCCAGGCTCGGCTCCCTTCAAATATTTGCGGATCAGCGCTTCACTGAGCCCCACCTTGCGGGCAAACGCGCTCACGCTCATCTCCCCGATCAGGCTCTGCAAGCGCTCGGCAAATCCTTCCATCCAACTCTCTCTCCTACTCTGCGATCAGAACCAAAGTTCGAATCATGCCACTGCCCATTATTGCTTTGCCAGCCACATGAGGCCAAGATGCCCGCAGTCATCTATGTTGCACATCGTTTTCGCATCGTGTTTTTCAAGGAGTCAACCATGTCTGTATCCCGTGTCGCCCTGCATCCGCAAGGCCCCACCTTCTCTCGCCTCATCATGGGTTACTGGCGCCTGATGGAGTGGCAGCTCTCTCCGGCCGCTCTGCTCGATCTGATGAAATATCATCTGGATCTGGGGGTCACCACCATCGATCACGCCGATATCTATGGTGGCTACCAGTGCGAAGAGGCCTTTGGTCACGCCCTGCGCCTCGAGCCTTCCCTGCGCAGCCGGATGGAGATCGTCACCAAGTGCGGTATCGCCCTCACCGCCAAGCCGGAGCATGCTCTCAACCACTACAACACCGGCAAGGACCATATCATCGCCAGCGCCGAGGCCTCGCTGCGCAAGCTCGGCACCGACCATCTGGACCTGCTGCTGATCCACCGCCCGGATCCCCTGATGAACGCCGATGAAGTGGCCGACGCCTTTATCACCCTGAAACAGACGGGCAAGATCAAGCAAGCCGGGGTATCCAACTTCACCGCCCGTCAGTTCGAGCTACTGCAATCGCGCCTCCCCTTCCCGCTGGTCACCAACCAGCTGGAGATCTCGCCGCTTCATCAGGAAGGGACCCTCGATGGTACCCTGGATCAGTGCCAGCAGCTTGGCATCAAGCCGATGGCCTGGTCATGTCTCGGCGGCGGCCGACTGTTCAGCGATGACGCCTATGCCCCGCTGCGTGCCGAACTGGAGCAGATCCGTCAGGAAGTGGGCGCCCAGACTATCGAGCAGGTGGTCTACGCCTGGGTAATGATGCTGCCAAGCCAGCCGCTGCCATTAATTGGCTCCGGCAAACGGGAGCGGATTGCTGCCGCCGTGGCCGCCGAATCCATCGTCCTCAATCGCCAGCAGTGGTTCCGCATCCGCAAGGCGGCGCTCGGTTACGACGTCCCCTGATCACAGCAAAACGTCCAGAAACAAAAACGGCATGGGGGAAACCCATGCCGTTTTTTTATTGCCGAGGTACCTTAGCGGTGGCGCTGTTGCGGGCGACCACGGGGAGCATCTGTCTTCGGTTTGGCCTGGTTGACGGTGATGGTACGGCCACCGACTTCTGTGCCATGCAGACCAGCGATGGCCTTCTCGGCATCACCATTGACCGGCATTTCAATAAAACCAAACCCCTTTGACTGGCCGGTATCGCGGTCGATGATGATATCAACCTTGTCGACCTGTCCAAACTGGCTGAACAGGGTTTTCAGTTCGTCGGCCGTCATCCGGTACGACAGATTTCCTACGTAAATCTTCATGCCATCCACTCTCGATTCAAGGTGCCTTCTCTATGCAATTCCCAGCATAACGGTAAGGGCACAACCCCTATGCCGGACCTGCCATGGCTTCATGCCGTGGCCTTCTCCACACTGTCGTCAAGTGATTGATCTCTTGGGTTAACAGTGCAGACAAGATCAATTCGAGTCACTGGCAGTATCTGAGCTTTGCCGGGAATTGTCGAGAAAATAGTCGACTCAGGCCGATTGCAGATCTGACAACCGTTGCGCCAGCATCCGGCGACCGTGCCAGGCCCGTTTAAAGCCGAAGCGATAGACAGACGGGCTCACCAGATGCAGCTCCCCCGCCTTGAGATCCAGCAAGGCCATGGCCGCCGCCAGCTCCTCTTCACTCAGTTGCAGATCGAGGCTGAAGTCGAGCCACTGGCCGTCGTGGCCCACTCGCCGCTCCCGTTCAAGCGCCACCAGCTGGTTGCGGGGCAGCGCCAGCGCCTCATCCTTGTTGCCATTGAGCAGATAGATATGCTGTTCGTCCCACCCCAGCTCCGCCAGGCGCCAAGGCTGCCAGCTGCGGGGCAGCGACACCATGATCCCGGTGATGCCACCAAAGACCACGCCCACCCAGTTGAGCAGCGCCATGGCGCCCCAACCATCCCACAAGGAGGCCGCCACCACGCCCCAACTCACCAGCAACAGCAGAAAAATGACGCAGCGATAGCGAACCGCTGGCGGCATCAACAGCTGCACCTGCGAACCGGCAAGCAAGGATGTAATACGCATGAAAAGCTCCTGTCATCACGAAATGGCGCCATTGTGAATAGCCATCAGGATGCTGACAAGGGGGTTTTCTTTGTCATCCCCCTATAAAATCAATACCATGGCGTAAATGATTCTCAGTGGAACCTGCTTCTTGACCAGCTCGCAACCCTGTGTACGCTTTTGTGGCGTCGACAAATTCTATGGCGACTTTCAGGCTCTTCATCACATCGAACTCACCATTGAACGGGGAGAGAAGTGGGTCATCTGTGGCCCGTCAGGCTCGGGAAAATCGACCCTGATCCGCACCATCAACGGGCTGGAGGGGATCGATGGCGGCCAGCTATTCCTGTTTGGCGAGCCGGTGACCCCTTCCTACCTGCGTCGCCTGCAAGGTCGGGTCGGCATGGTGTTTCAGCAGTTCAACCTCTTCCCCCATATGACGGTGCTGGAGAACCTGATGGTGGCACCGGTGCATACCCTGGGGTTGCGCCCTCAGGAGGCCAAAGCCCGGGCGCTCGGACTGCTCGAGCGGGTGCGCATTCAGGCACAGGCTGACAAGTACCCCCACCAGCTCTCCGGCGGCCAGCAGCAGCGGGTCGCCATCGCCCGCTCCCTCTGCATGCAACCCGAGCTGATGCTGTTTGACGAGCCCACCTCCGCCCTCGACCCCGAGATGATCCGCGAAGTGCTCGATGTGATCCGCGAGCTGGCTGACGAGGGGATGACCCTGATCTGCGTTACCCACGAGATGGGCTTTGCCCGTCAAGTGGCGGATCGGGTGCTCTTTATGGATGAGGGGAAGATCATCGAGTCGGCCCCGCCCGCCCAGCTGTTCAACGCCCCCCGGCACCCGCGAACCCAGGCCTTCCTCGAACAGGTGCTCAGCTATCATGGCTAGGCTCAATCGTTCCCGCCTGCTTGGCTGGCTGTCTGGCACTGTGATGCTCTCTGCGCTACTGGGCTGGGCGCTCTATAGCGGCGCTCGCCAGATGGGCTATGAGTGGCAGTGGCCGCGGGTGTTGCCCTTTCTCGGCGAATGGGATGAGGGAACCTTTTATGCCGGCCCCTTGCTAAACGGCCTGCTGGTCACTTTGCAGGTGGCGCTGCTCAGTCTGTTGGGCACGATGGCGGTCGGGGTGTGCGTGGTCAGCCTGCGGCTGCTTCCCTCCAGACTCGGCCCCTGGCTCGCCATCACCTATCTGGCGCTGGTGCGCACCACGCCCCAGCTGGTGCAACTTTATATTCTCTATTTCTTGCTGGGCCCCATGCTAGGATTGCCCCCCCTTGCCTGCGCCGTGTTGAGCCTCTCCCTCTATCAGGGGGCCTTCACCGCCGAAGTGCTGCGTGCAGGCGTACAGGCCATTCCCAAAGGACAGTGGGAGGCAGCCCAGTCGCTTGGCTTGTCACGGGCCATCACCCTGCGCAAGGTGATCCTGCCCCAGCTGGTGCGCATCACCTTGCCGCCGCTGACCAACGAGCTGGTCTCCCTTATCAAACATTCGGCGCTGGTGAGTGTGATCGCCATCTTCGATCTGACCAACGAAGGGCGTACTCTGGTTGCCGATACGTTTCTGACCTTTGAGGTGTGGTTTACCGTGGCTGCCCTCTATTTGCTGTTAACCCTGACGCTGTCAGCCTGTTCGCGGGCGCTGGCCCGTCACCTGAATCCGGATCAACAAGGACGCTAACCATGACTCTGTCATTCAAGACCACCCTGTCGGGCGCAGCCCTGCTGCTGGCAAGCCTGCTCACTCCGGCACTGGCAGAAACTGCCCCCTCCGACACCCAGGCACAGATCGAGCAGAGCGGTACCCTGCGGGTCGGCATGTCCACCTTCGCCCCCTGGGCGATGCGCGACAAGCAGGGGGCCCTGATCGGTTTCGAGATTGACGTGGCCCGTCGCCTCGCCACAGATAACGGCTGGCAGGTAGAGTTCGTGCCTACCGCTTGGGATGGCATCATCCCCTCCCTGCTGGCGAAAAAATATGACGTCATCATCGGCGGCCTCACCATCACCCCCGAGCGGGAGAAGAGCGTGCGCTTCACCCAGGCCTACTCCCATTCGGGGGTGCAGCTGGCCGCCTCCAGCACCATGGCCAAAGAGAAGAAAACCGTGGCGGACTTCAACCAGCGCGGGGTGATCCTGGCGGTACGCCGTGGCGCCTCACCGGTACAGGTGACAAAAGAACACTTCCCCAAGGCCACCCTGCGCCAGTTTGATGACGAGTCACAGGTATTTCAGGAGGTGCTGAACGGCCGCGCTCACGGCGCCCTCTCCTCTTCCCCGAAACCCGAACAAGAGGCGCTGCGCCACCCGGATGCCCTCTTTATGCCGTTTGCCGAGCCGTTGGCACAAGGCGATGAAGGCTTTGCCCTGCGCAAGGGGGATGATGCCCTGGCTGAGCAGTTCAACGAGTGGATCGCCGCCCGTCAGGCCGATGGCTGGCTCAAGGCGCGCCATGACTACTGGTTCAAGTCGCTGGCGTGGGAAGCGCAGGTCGCCAACCCCTGATGCTGATTGCTCTAAAAGAGACCATCCGGCGCATCGTCCGTGGGGCATGTCGGAACATCAACTGGCTGGATGGGGCGATCGCCCTGATCCTGCTGCTGGCTGGCCTCTGGCTGGCCAGCCGCCTGCACATCGGGGTAGCCTATCAGTGGCGCTGGCATGAAGCCTTCGATCTGCTGTTCACCCCTGGCCCTCACGGCGAGTTGCCCTACTTTTTCAGCGGTCTGCTCACCACCTTGCGCATCGCCCTGCTCGGCATGGTGCTGGCGCTGCTGCTCGGCACTGCGCTGGGGGTAGCCGCCTTCAGCCGCCGCCCCTGGCTGGTGATGCCCGCGACCCTGTTTATCCAGCTGATCCGCAATCTGCCGCCGCTGGTCTTTATCTTCATCTTCTACTTCTTTATCGCCAACCAGCTGCTGCCTTCGAGCGGCCTCTCCCGCTGGCTCGGCACCGTATCACTCTCCCCGTGGCAAGAGGCGCTGTTTGGCCCACCAGCCCGCTGGGAAAACCTCATCTCAGGCACCCTCTGCGTTGGCATGATCAGCGCAGCCTTCGTCGCCGAGATCGTCCGCGCCGGGCTGGCCGCCATCCCCCGTGGCCAGTGGGAGGCGGCGCAGAGCCTCGGGCTCTCCCCCTGGGTGCGGCTGCGCCATGTGATCCTGCCGCAGGCCATGCTACTGATGCTCCCCCCCCTCACCGGCCAGCTCATCGCGCTGGTGAAGGATACCGCCATCGTTTCCCTTATCTCGGTGCAGGAGCTCACCTTCGTCGGCACCGAGATGGCCAACTCCAGCGGACTGGTCTACGAGATCTGGCTGCTGGTGGCCGCGGCCTATTTATTTATATGTTTGAGTCTGTTCGTATTGCTGAGCCGACTCGAAGCAAGACAAGGAGCACGCACATGCTGACGTCCCTGTTGCTGGCGACTGTATTGCAAGCGGAAGCCATCGGCGGTTATGCCGCCGGTTGCCTGAAAAACGGCGTATCCCTGCCCCTTGAAGGGCCGGGTTATCAGGTGATCCGCACCAAACGGCTGCGCTACTACGGCCACCCCGACCTCATCCACTATCTGCAAGCGCTGGCCAACCAGACCCGCATGGCCGGGCTGCCGGATCTCTATATCGCCGATCTGGCGATGGCCCGTGGCGGCCCCTTTACCTCTGGCCATCGCAGCCACCAGACTGGCCTTGATGCCGATATCTGGTTTCGTATGGCCAACCGCCCCATCAGCAAGTGGGAGCAGGATGCCCCCAAGGAGTGGGCACTGATCGACGAACCCAGCTACAAGATGTTGCCGGGTCGCTTTGGCCCCCAGCAGCTCACCCTGCTGCGGCTGGCGGCCAGCAAACCCGAAGTCGCCCGCGTCTTCGTCAATCCAGTGATCAAATCCGCAGTCTGCCAGCAGGCAGGTAGCGAGCCCTGGGTCGCCAAGCTACGCCCCTGGGTGGGCCACTTCAGCCACTTCCACGTACGGCTGCGCTGCCCGGTAGGCAGCCCCGATTGCGAACCACAGGCTCCCATTCCGCCCGGCAATGGTTGCGGGGAAGAGCTGGCATCCTGGCTCAAAGACAAGCCCCAGCTGCCCAAGGTATCCGGCATCAACAAGCGACCTGAGCTACCTGCGCGTTGTGGCAACTGACCCCAAGCTGGTATGGTGATGCACGCTTGGTCGTACACCATCCATGGCGCACTATCGACTCGAAATACCAAAGGAGAACAACAAGATGGCCACATCACTCTGGCGCAGAACCACGCAGAGCCTGTTGACCCTGACCCTGCTGCTCGGCCTGACCGGCTGCGGCATGAACAACATTCCGACCCTGGATGAGCAGGTCAAGGCGAGCTGGGGACAGGTGGAAAACCAGTATCAGCGCCGTGCCGATCTCATTCCCAATCTGGTGGCAACCGTCAAGGGCTACGCCAGCCATGAGCAGGAGACCCTAAAGGCGGTCACCGATGCCCGTGCCCGGGTCGGCAGCGTACAGGTGAGCGATCCTGCCCAGCTCAAGGAGTTTGAAGCGGCGCAGAACCAGCTCTCAAGCGCCCTCTCCCGCCTGATGGTGGTGGTAGAACGCTACCCCGAGCTGAAAGCGGATCAGCAGTTCCTTGCCCTGCAGGCACAGCTGGAAGGAACCGAGAACCGCATCTCGGTGGCTCGCCGCGACTATATCGAGGCGGTGCGCCAGTTCAATACCGAGATCCGCACTTTCCCCGGCGTTATCTGGTCCAAGCTGCTCTACTCGGATCTGGAAGCCAAACCCAGTTTCAGTGCCAAACCCGGTGCCGATGAGGCGCCCAAGGTCAGCTTCCAATGAAGATGATGCTGCGCTGGTTTCTTCCCTGTCTACTGCTCTGGGCCAGTGCCCTGCAAGCGGCACCGGACTTCCCGACGCTGAGCGGACGGGTGGTGGATGAAGCCAGTCTGATGTCCCGCAAACAGGCCCATCAACTGACCCAACAGCTGGCCGCCTTTGAAAAGCGCAGCGGTATCCAGCTGGTGGTGGTCTCCGTCGACAGCCTCGATGGGGAGACTATCGAGGAGTACGGCTACCAGCTCGGTCGCCACTGGGGGATCGGCCAGAAAGGCAAGAACAATGGCGTGCTGTTGCTGATCGCCCAGGATGAGCGCAAGGTTCGCATCGAGGTAGGCTATGGATTGGAAGGCGCCCTGCCCGACGCCATCGCCGCCAACATCATCCATGGCCGCATCCTGCCCGCCTTCAAGCGCGGCGATATGGTGGCCGGGATCATGGCGGGCAGCCAGAGCATCATGAAGGCACTCGCCGGAGAATATCAGCCGGTCGAGCAGCCAAAGAGTGACAACGGTGACGGCCCCTGGCTGTTTATTCTGGTGGTGATTGCGATGATCGTGCTCCACAACCTGCGCGGCGGTGGTGGCGGTGGGCCGGGAGGACGACGTCGGTCGGCCTACATGGCCGGTGGATTGGGTGCCGGCTCCTTTGGTGGTCGCGCCGGCGGCGGATTCAGCGGTGGCGGCGGCAGTTTTGGCGGCGGCGGAGCCTCCGGTGGCTGGTAACAGGAGTAAAGAGACAAATCATGATTTCTAAACAGTTCTTCCACACGCTTCAGGCCAAGGTGCGCGAAGCGGAGCTAGAGACTGATGCTGAACTGGTCACCGTGCTGGCCCCGGCCAGCGATGGCTATCGCTACATTCCCACCCTCTGGGCGGCGCTGCTGGCGATGCTCACCCCGCTGCTGGTGTTCCAGCTCGGCTTCTGGCTCGGCTGGTACGAAATCCTGCTGGTGCAGTGGTCGGTCTGGCTGCTGCTGAGCCTGCTGTTCCACTGGACCCCCATCAAGATGCGGCTCATCCCGAAGAAGGTTCGCCAGCACCGGGCTGCGCTGATGGCTCGCCTGCAATTTGTCGAGCAAGGGCTGCACCGCACCCGCGACCGGCTCGGGGTGCTGATCTTCGTCTCAGCCGCCGAGCACTATGTAGAAATACTGGTGGATGACGGCATCGCCCAGCATATCGACAATGGCCAGTGGCAGGAGATCATCGACGACTTCGTGGCTCGAGTGCGCAACAAGGAGATCGAACAGGGTTTTCTGGAGTGCGTAGAGCGCGTTAGCGCCATTCTGACCGACGCCTTCCCGGCCACCCGGGATCAAAACGAGCTGCCGGACAGCCTGATCATCCTCGACAAGCCCTGATCCGGTTTAAAAAACCGGCATTCTGCACAAGGGTTAGGCATTCGGAAAAGATTATGAAAAATAAGGGGAAAAGAGGTTGACCCACACAGCCCTTTCCCCTAAATTACGCCCCGTTCCAGCGCAACAGCGCAGCGAACGAAAATTTGGTGAGGTGTCCGAGTGGCTGAAGGAGCACGCCTGGAAAGTGTGTATACGGCAACGTATCGAGGGTTCGAATCCCTCCCTCACCGCCAAATTTAAAAAAACCGACCTCAGGGTCGGTTTTTTGCTTTCCGGCAAACGCAAACACCTATGCCGACAAGTGAGCCAGAACCACGCAGTGGCGGATCATCCACGCTCTCCCCCTCGGTTTGCAAAACCCTGATGGTACATCACAGCTTTTCGCATTGCCAGCTCCCGCCCCCTACCTTGCTTTTGTGATTGCCCCACCCGACAAGCGTTCCTTCCAGTCACAACAGGAGCAACAAGATGATTGCAATGCCATCTTATGGCCGCAACACGCCTTCTTTTATGGACGTTACCCAGCGCCCATTAATTGCTCAGCGATTGGATATCATTTTGAAAAACTGATACTTAAGTAGCTACACTAGCGATTATCAACATGCAGGGATGTGTAAAAAATGAGCTTGATTGGCTTGGTACTGGCGTTGATCGCCATCCTTGGCGGCAACATGATCGAGGGTGGTCATCCCAGCGCACTGCTCGATCTGCCCGCATTTCTTATCGTGATCGGCGGTACCATAGGTGCTGCGCTGACCCAGTTCCCCTTCTCCGTCGTCGGCAGCACCATGAAGCGTTTCAAATGGCTGCTCTCCCCCCTCAAGCTCGACATGCATGAACAGGCCCAGTTACTGGAGACCCTGGCAGGCAACGCCCGCCGCAGCGGCATGCTGGCGCTGGAAGGGATGATCGACGAGATCAAGGATCCCTTCCTGAAGAAAGGGGTGCAGATGATGGTTGATGGTTACGAGAAAACCAAGATACACGAGGTGCTGGAGAACGAGATCGAATTTGAACAGGAAGATCTCGAACAGACGGTCAAATTCTATGAAGCCATGGGCGGCTACTGCCCGACCATGGGGATCGTCGGGGCGGTATTTGGCCTGATCCACGCCATGGGTCTGCTAGATGCCCCCGACAAGCTGGGCGGCGCCATCGCGGTGGCCTTTATCGCTACCATCTACGGGGTATCCGCAGCCAACCTGATCTTCTTGCCGTTCGGCAACCGCTACAAGGGGTTTGCCCACCAGATCCGCCACTACAAGGAGATGACCCTGACCGGCATTCTCTGCATCGTTGATGGCGAATCCCAAGCGCGCCTGCAAGTTACCCTCGAACCTTATCTGGGAGGTCACGGTGGCCAAAAAGAAAAAGGCTGAAGCACCGGAGAACCATGAACGCTGGCTGGTCTCCTATGCCGACTTCATGACCCTGCTGTTCGCCCTGTTTGTGGTGCTCTACTCCTTTGCCATGGCCAAGCAGTCCGAAACCCGGGTGCTTATCCAGGGCTTTATCGAGTCTCTGGGTAAAATCGGCCTCATCTCCCCGCCTGCCGGCTCACCCTTGATGCAGGGGGGCACAGGGATTCTCGAGCCGGAATCAAAAACCACGCCGAGCAGCCCGAAAGAGGAGACTGTGCTGGAGAAAGATGCCCCCATGGCGGCATCGGACCCCTTCAACGAGACCATAGGTGCCTCGGAAAAACCGAGCGCCACCGAAGCCTGGCCCCACAAGACCCAGGAGCAGGAGTGGGTGCAGGTGACCAAGCAGAAGCTGGAGCAGCAGCTAAAGGCCCAGATCGAATCGAAGGATCTCGAGGTCGAGCAGCTTGGCAGCCAGCTAGTGATCCGCATCGGCGAGAAGGCGCTATTCCCCTCTGATTCGGCGTTCCTGCAGCCCCAGTTCATCCCGCTGGTCAACAAGATCGCCGGCATTTTGGCCAACATCCCGGGGCAGGTAGTGGTCACCGGTCATACCGACAACTCCCAGGCGCCGGTGGAGCTCTATCGCAACAACTGGGAGCTCTCGGTGCTGCGGGCCTCTTCCATCGTGCAAACAATGCTGACCAACCCCCAGCTGGATGCCAGACGAGTCATCGCTCAGGGTGTTGCCGACACCCAACCCCGCTTTGCCAATGACACCCCCGAACATCGCCAGGCGAATCGCCGGGTCGATATCACCCTCTCTCAAGGCAAGGCAGCAGAAGAGTCGCTGCAACTGCTCAAGCCCTGACTCCCGCTTCGCGCGGGAGCCTCTTTTTTAAAAACAAATAACTCAATAATATCAACACCATAAGTTCTTAATGATAATGATTGCCATTTATTGTCAAGTGGTCAGGCCTCTGCAATAATGCCGCCCTTCAGGCTTAAATAAAAACAATTATCATTATGAACAAACTGCTTCAGGCATGGCCGGCACTCCTGTGTGCCTCCGCTGGCGCGGCCGATCTTCCCCCTGTGGAGAAGGCTCGCAGCGACGACACCATCATTGTCACCGGGCAACGGGTACAACAGAAACTCTCCGATGTTTCCGGCTCCATTACCGTCATCACCCAGGAAGAGCTGGACCGTCAGGTCGCCAGCGAGCTGACCCATGTGTTTCGCAAGATCCCCGGTGTCTCGGTCACCGGCTCTGCTGGACGACCGCAAAACATCAGCGTGCGCGGCATCGGTGGCAACCGCATCCTGCTGATCAAGGATGGAGTGCGCGTCAGCGACGGCTTTGGCGCCGACAACATCAATGACAAGGTGGGTCGCTTCAACTTCGATCTCGACGACATCAAGCAGATTGAGGTGGCCAAGGGGGCCGGTTCCTCCCTGCATGGCTCCGATGCCATCGGCGGCACCGTGGTGATGAATACCAAGCAGCCGGAAGATTATCTGCAACAGCAAGATAGCTATCTGGCGGCCAAAACCCTCTACGGTGGCGACAGCAACAAGAAGAAGCTCAGCATGACCGGCGCTGTGCGGGCGTTGGAGAGCGAACATCTGTTGCGCCTCTCCGGCTGGCGCGGCAACGAAACCGCCAACTTTGAAGAGAGCCGCATTCCGGCGGATCTGGATGGCATGAGTGCCTCCACCAGCAGCCGCCTCCCCCTCAATGCCCATCACGCTCTGCGGCTGGAGCTGGACTACTACGAGGATCACGCCAAACGCCAGATGGGCCCAAAGGCGGTGCCCCAACCCGATGGCAGCTGGGACGTGATCGGTTTTCAGGAAGATGGCGATCAGCGCACCCAGGGCGGCAAGTTCAGCTGGGAAGCCAGCGATCTGGGCATGGTCGATACCCTCAACTGGAGCCTGTTTGGCAATCAGTCACGCAACGAAGCCAACCAGCGCCAGCTGCTGCGCAACGATGCCCTGAGCGGCTATCCCAGATATCGCAGCCAGCGCACCCTCTCCACATTCGAGGAGCTGCGCCTTGGCAGTGAGCTGGAGCTGCAGAGCAAGCTGAGCACCGGCTCGCTGGATCACACCTTCAGCTACGGTGTGGAGCTGGAGCAGGCCAACCACGAGCGGCCGGTCAACAATCTGACCCTGGAAGATGGCATCACCACCCAGGGACAGAAAGCCCCCTTCAGCAAGGCCGAGACCCGCCGCGATGGCATCTGGCTGAGCGATGTGATCGATCTGGGCAGCTGGCAGTTTACCCCGACCCTGCGCTTTGACCGCCAGCGCCTGCGCGCACCGGACAGCAATCTGGCCGAGAACCACAGCGACCACATCTCCCCCAGTGTGGCAGCCAGTTACCGCTTCAACGAGACATGGCGCAGCTGGCTCAGCTATGCCAACGGCTTCCGCGCCCCCGCTTACGATCAGGTTTACGGCAACATTCCTCACTACTTTGCCATGCCGCCATTCGAGATCATTGCCAACCCCAACCTCAAGGAGGAGACCAGCCACAGTCTGGAGTGGGGAGTGAATGGCCAAAGCGACAACTGGAGCGTCAAACCGGCCGTTTTCTACAACCGCTACTACAACTTCATCGACTGGCGCCAGACCGGTTTTCGCCTCGATGACGGTGTCTTCCTGCGCCAATATCGCAACGTTGCCAAAGCAGAAACCTGGGGCGCCGAGCTGGCCGCCAGCCTCTGGCTGAGCGACGAGTGGGAGCTTTCGACCAATCTGGCCTGGATGGATGGCAAGGATCACCGCGGTGAGCCGCTGCGCACCCAGACACCGCTGGAAGGCAACACCACCCTGCGCTGGCAACAGCTCGACTGGGGGGTTGAGCTCAGTGGCAACTATGCCGCCGCCATGACCAAGGTGCCCCAGTGCGCCAATGCGCAGACTGGCTACAACGGTGCCTGCCAGAGCAGCGCAGGCTGGTTCAGCCTGGACCTCACCGGCGACTGGCAGATCACCGAGGCGCTCAAGGTCAATGCCACCATCGGCAACCTGCTCGATACCCGCTACGTCCGCTATCAGGATGTGGCCGGACTCCCGGCTGGCAGCGACACCTCCCTCTACAGCCAGAGCGGCCGCTACCTGTCAGCCAGCCTCAGCTACCGTTTCGTGGGGATGTGATGAAACATCATGCAATCATGGCGGCCCTGTTAGCCGTCCCGTTGGCGTGGGCGCAAGAGGCCCTGCCACCGCCGATCCCGTCCCAGCCACACCTGATTTCAGGCAATCCCGTACGCCAGGATCCCTACTTCTGGTTGCGGGACGAGAGCCGCAGCAACACGGCCATTCTCGCCCTGCTCAAGCAGCAAAATCGCTGGAGCGAGCAGCAACTCGCCGCGCAGCAGCCGCTGGAAGCAACCTTGCGCGCCGAGTTTGCCCGTCATCCGGCGGGGGAATCTGTGCCAGACAACTGGCTTGTCCGCGGCGATCAGGCATGGCAACTGCGCCCGGATGGCTCACTCTGGCAACGCCACGGGGGCAAGGTGCAGCAGCGGCTTCCCACCAGAGCGGGTGAGGGCTATTACGAAGCGGGCGGCTGGGCCCTGAGCCCGGATAACCGCACGCTGGCCATCGCCGAAGACAGGCGCGGCGATCTCGACTATCAGGTCACCCTGCTCGATCTCCAGAGCGGCAAGGCGCTGGCCAGTTTGGCGCAGCGCAGCGCTGATCTCGCCTGGTCACAAGATGGTCGCACCCTCTACACCATCGCCAACGAGCGCAACACCCTGCGCCCCTGGCAACTGCGCGGCTGGCAGGATGGCCAGGAGCAGACTCTCTATGAGGAGCAGGATCCCGCCTGGCTGCTCAGCCTCTATCGCACCACGGATGGCCAGCATCTGGTGTTGCAGGGCAACAACCACGACAGCTCGGAGCAATACCTGCTCGACTCGGGCAAGCCGCAGCAGGTCAAACCCCGCCAGCGCGGGGTGGAATACTATCTGGACAGTCAATCCGGCTGGGTGATCAAGAGCAACCGGGAGGGGGCATTTGCCCTCTACTCAGCCAACACGCCGCTCGGTGAGTGGCAGCGCCTGTGGCCCGCCAAAGGGGAGGATCTCGGCGATCCCGAAAAGTGGCGACTGTTTGATCGCCATCTGGTGGTGCAGTTTCGCCAACAGGGGGAGGATTGGCTCGCCCTGCTCGATCGCAACGGCCATGAACGCCAGCGCCTGCCGCTGGCCAGTGGCGCAGGAACCGGCTGGCTGCAAGGAGAACATGACCCAGCCAGCGACCGTATTCTGGTGCGCAGTCAGGGCTTGAGCCAGCCCCCCGGCCAACGCTGGCTGGATTTGACCAGCGGCCAGTGGATCAACGACCAGCACACCGCAGGCAATAAAGCATTGCCCTATCAGAGCGAGCGGCGCTGGATCACCTCTGCCGATGGCACCCGGGTGCCTGTCTCGCTGGTGTGGCGCAAGGATCTGGCCCCCCACGCCGTGCTGCTCTACGGCTATGGCGCCTATGGCACGCCGATGCGCCCCTACTACCAGAAAGAGCTGTTAAGCCTGCTGGATCGGGGTTTTGTCTACGCCATCGCCCATGTGCGCGGCGGCGGCATGCTGGGGGAGCAGTGGACCCGCGACGGACGGGGCATCCACAAGCAGAACGGCATCAGCGACTTTATCGCAGCCGGTCACGCCCTGCGCCACTGGTCGCCCGACTCTGCTCCCCTGCCCCTGTTTGCCATGGGGGGCAGCGCGGGGGGCACGCTGGTTGCTGCGGCCCTCAACCAGCAACCTACACTCTTTAGTGGCGCAGTGTTGCAGGTTCCCTTCGTCGATATGCTCGGCACCATGAGCGATCCTGCCCTCCCCTTGACCCGTCAGGAGTATCAGGAGTGGGGCAACCCGGCCAAGCCCGCAGAGTATCAGGCGATGCGCCGCATCAGCCCCTACGACAACCTGCACCGCGCCCCCTACCCGCCCCTGCTGGTCACTACCGCCCTGCACGATAGCCAGGTGCCCTACTGGGAGCCGGTCAAGTGGCTGGCCCGCCTGCGGGAGCACAGCACGGGCTCCGGCCCCTACCTGCTGCTGACCGAACTGGAGGGAGGCCACCGCGCCGGTGGTGGCGATCGGGCTCGTGAATTTGCCTTCTTGTTGCATCTGGCGGGGATAAATCAATGACCCTGCCGCTGATTGGGAGTACCACTATGAAACCCCTGTTGCCCGCCCTCTTGCTGGGGCTGGCTGGCTTTGCCACTCAGGCCGCCGAACTGCGTTTTGTCGAACAGGACGCCCCGGCCGATACCCGCCTCTGGCTCGAACAGCAGCTCGGCGTCACCCTGAGTGATGCCCCGGCCTATCAGCGCCAAGGCAAGCTGGGCCACTATCTGCATTATCGTCAGCAGCTCAATGGCGCACCGATCGCCGGCCTGATGGCCGCCGTCAGTCTCGATGAGCAGGGTCGCCCGTGGCGCCTTTATCACAATACCCGGCTGATGCAGGCACAGGCGACGCCATGTGATGAAGCAAGCCGCGCCGGGGTGGATGCCTATACCGCCACGCTGGATGGTACGGTGTGGAAATTCGCTGGCAGTGACGAAGCCCAGCCTTGGTACTGGCAGGATGGCGACACACTGACTGCGGCCTGGCGTCTGCTGGCGGTGGAAAGCCAGCCGGGCAACAGCAAGAGCAGCTACTGGCAACTGTTTGTCACCTGCGATGGCAGCGCCCTGCTGGGGCGCACGCTGCAAGAGGCCAACACCCGTGCCGAAGCGATCCCGCTGGCAGGGGAAGCGGCTACGGTGCAGGCCCGCATCTTTGCCCTCGACCCACGCACCCAACTGCAAGATGGCAACCTGCTGTGGCGCCACGATCTGGTGCTGGACAACCGGGCCTATCGCACCGTGCAGCTCACGGTACAAAAGGTGGATGACACCTACCAGCTAAATGGCCCACGCGCCCGGGTCGTGGACGGCACGGCGCCGGAAACTGCCCCCTTTAGCAGCCCTGATGCCGATGGCTTCCAGCTGGATCACCAGCAGCCCGCCTTCCTCGATATCAATGGCTACTACCATCTGGATCTGGCCCAGCGCCATGTGGAATCCCTTGGCTACCCAACGCTGATGGGCGGCCCCCTGGCCATCGATACCGATGCCGGGGAGCAGGACAACTCCCTCTATGACCCCTTCCTGCGCCGGTTGGAAATTGGCCGGATAGGGGTGCCCGACGCGGAAGATCCCATGGTGATCTGGCACGAGTTTGGCCATGCGGTGCAGCACCATATCCTGCCCGACATGGGAGAAGAGGGTGACTGGGGCGCCATCGGCGAGGGCTTTAGCGACTATCTGGCCGCCAGCTGGCGCCAGCGTAGTCCAGAGGCTCGCCAGTTCGAGCCTTTCATGGTCTTCAACTGGGATGCCAGGATCAGCGGCCGGACGCCCCGTCAGCTCGATGATCTGCGGGCGCGCTATCATCCGGGCTTCCTCTATCCGGCTCACCTCACCATCAACGGCAGCAACGGCGATCAGCTGTGGGGCACCCCGCTCTTCACCGCGCTGCGCCAGGCCGTTGAACAATATGGCGAGGTAGCCCGTGACGAGTTCGATACCCTGCTGATTGAATCCCACTTCGGCCTCGGCCCGCAGGTGCGGATGCCCCAGCTGGCGCGGGTCACCGTGGATACCGCCAACCGCCTCTATCCGGACCGCAGCTATGGCAAGCTGCTGGAGCAGGCCTTCCGCCACCACGCCCTGCTGCCCACTCCCATCGCGGCCCGCCTTGCCGATGACAGCTACCTGCTGCCCGGGGAGAAAAAGAGCCTAGCCATCGAATTGACCAACCAGAGCGGCCGCCCCCTGACCGTGGCTGACGCCAGCCTGCTCCCGACCAAGGGGCTCATGGGTGACGGTCACTGGCAGGGAGCGCTCAACGCCGATGGCACCGCCCGCTGGACCCTGCCGCTGGAAGCAGCGAGCAACCTGACCTGTGGCGAGGCAGTCACCTTGCCGCTGCAGTTCCAGCTCACCCTGCCCAGCCCCACCGAGCGCCAGACCAGCCTTGACCTGCAACTGCCGATCGGTGAACCGCTCTGGCAGCGGGCCATCGGCCAGGGTGGCCAGATCAAAGATGCGGTGAGCGGTGAGCGGCACGGCCTGTCCCGCTTCACTCTCACCCTGCCCGAGAGCAAGGCCCGCATCGACAGCGGATTCGTGGTTGCCCTCGATCTGGAGCACAGCAAGCTGGAGCAGCTGGAGATCTGGCTCACCTCCCCTTACGGCACCCGGATCAGCCTGTGGAACAAGGGTTACGCCAGCCATACCCGGCTCAAGGGGGAGTTCCCCCGTGAACTGGTACCGTTCGAATCACTCGATAAGCTGCACGGCGAACCGCTCGCTGGCCGCTGGCTGCTGGAGATCAACGACACCAGCGCCGGTGACACCGGTCAGTTGCGCAACTGGCGGGTAGCCCAGCAAGTCGGCGCCCGCTGTGACAAGGATGAAGCCCTGCCCAACACCGGCATCATTCCCCTTGAGCAGGATGAAGGGGGTGGCGGCACGACTTCCCCCCTGCTGCTGTTGCTGGCCCTCTGGCACCGCCTCTGGCGTCGGAGCACCCCGCGCCGTTGAATCCTGTACCACGGGGGTTACCGCCCCCGTGAACCTGTGACCGAATCAAGGAATGTGAAGTGAAACCATCCGTACTGGTTATTGCAACCCTCTCAGCCCTGCTCAGCGCCTGTGGCGGCGGGGAAGATAACGCACCACTGGCGCTCCCGGACTACCGGGTCGATGTCGCCCTGCCGACTGCCGGTACCCTGTGCGCCGATCTGGATCAGAACTGGCAATGTGATCCCGCCGATCCTGCCGTCAGCGGCGAAGGCGCTGTGGCCCTGGTCAGCCGTTCGGCCAACATCGTCAACTCGCCCCTGCTTTTCGTACCGAGGAGCGGAGGCCTGCTGCTGGCACATCCGGCCGCCAAAGGGGATCCACAACGGCTGCAACCGACCCTGCTCAGTACCCTGTGGCAGAGCCGCATTGCCGAAGGGGTGGCCGCCGATCGCGCACTGGCGCAGCTGTTGGCCGATCTCGCGCCGCTGCAACCGGGCAGCGACCGCGCGGCCCTCGCGGGTCTCGGCCAGTTTGATCAGGCGCTGCAGCAGGTGGCGATCAGCTTGCAGCAACAGGCCCGCGCACGACTTGCCAACGCCAAGGAGACCCAGTTGCTCACCACCAGCTATCGCGCCATCAGCCTGATGCTGGAGCAATTGGCTCAGGAGTGGCAGCGCAACGGCCAGTTTGCCGAAGAGACCCAAAGCGAGCTGCTGACCCTGCTGGTGCAACAGCAGCCACGCAACCTGCTGACCGTCACCGGCGTCACCACCTTCAGCGATGGCAACGATCCGCTGCTGGAACAGGAGCCCGACGACTATCCGGGACAAGATGCCAGCTGGAATCGCACTCGTCCCCAACTTGCCTATCGCAAGCTCGATGATCGTGGTCAGATTCTCCCCGACAACGCGCCGAGCTGGCAGTGCGTCAAGGATCTCAATACCGGTCTGGTGTGGGAGGTCAAATCGGATGATCCCTTGAGCCCGGCCTGGAAAAGCAGACCCTTTGCCTATGAGGATGAGCAGTTCAAGGCGACCGCAGGCGAGCAGCAAGCGGCCTACCAGCATATTCATAAGAGGATCGAACAGCTCACCGCCGAAGGAGATCTGGCGGCCCTCGCCCGGGCACAGGCGCTGACCTCCATGCTGACCACCCGCGCGTATCAGCAGTGGCTCAATGGCGAGCAGCACTGCGGCATCAGCCAGTGGCGGCTGCCCACCATGGGTGAGCTGATGTCACTGATGCACTACGGTAGCCTGGCCAAGGACCCGCTGGGTCAGCGCATCATCGTGGATACCCGTTACTTCCCGGATATCGCCTCCTCGGAAGATGACACCTACCATGGCTACTACTGGAGCGCCACCAGCAACACCGCCCAGCGCTTCTCCGGTGGCCCCATCAGCAAACGCACAGTCCTGCTCCTGGGAGAAGATGCGGGCACCACCTATCCCGCATTGGTGCAGCAAGATACCTATATCGAGCTGATGCAGGTACGACTGGTCGCCACTCCCCAATAATCCGAGGAATATCATGAGCCTTTATCGCTTTTCATTCGCCATGCTGGCACTGCTGGCCCCCCTGGCCCACGGTGCTGCCATTTGTGATGACACTATGGATCGCACCGCCCCCTCTGCCCGTTTTCTTGACCATGGCAACGGCACCGTCACGGATCAACACACCGGCCTCACCTGGATGCGCTGCAAACTGGGACAGACATGGAGTGGCAGCAGTTGCCTGGGGGAACCGACCGTTTACTACTGGCAGCAGGGGCTGCAAGTGGCGGAGCGGATCCGCAGTGACAGCAGCCATGCTCTCTATCACTTCGGCGGTATCAGCCAGTGGCGTCTGCCCGACATCAAGGAGCTGGCGACCCTGGTCGAGCACGCCTGCTACAAGCCCTCTCTCAATGAAGCCATTTTCCCGCGCGCCATGGCGGGGGGCGGTAAAGAGGTCAATGAGGGCTATGTCTATCTGATGAGCAGCACGGTAACCTCCGCCAATGGTCAGCGGGCGTATCTGGATATTACCTCGGGAGATATCGGTCTTCGCTCCATTGGCGCCTACCCGGATCAGGTCTTGTTGGTCGCCAATAAACCCTGACCGCCCCACGCTCGAAACCGGAGCGCGATGACAGGAGAGGCTTGAAAGCCTCTCTTTTTATTGCTCTTGCCGCCCCCTCTACCTCACCCGCCATCACGCTCTTCTCCCGCCTGTGCCCCCTGCACGTGATATCGACCTGATCCGGCTTCGCCCGCGGCATTTACCCCTTTCAGGTGATGACGAGGAGCAGCTCTCTGCGCTTTCCAGGCCTTTCCCACCCGCCATAACCAGCAAAAAAGTGCGCTTCTTAACAAAATTTAATTACCGGTTAACCGATTAATAATTAACCCGTAAAAATGACATGTAAATCAGTGCGAAAGTGTCATAATGCGTAACATTATTGTTAAGTCGCTTGATTAATTTGGTTAGGAAAAACCTCTATGTTTGCTGATATTTCTGCTCAACATTGGGCTTTTGCCATTTATGTCATCGGTGCCATCACCATCTGTCTGGTGATGATAGGCCTCGCCGCCCTGCTGGGAGGTCGTGCCTACGGCCGCACCAAGAACAAGCCATTTGAATCTGGTGTCGACTCGGTCGGCAGTGCCCGCCTGCGTTTTTCCGCCAAGTTCTATCTGGTCGCCATGTTCTTCGTCATCTTCGACGTCGAGGCGCTCTACCTGTTTGCCTGGTCTGTCTCCGTGCGGGAGAGCGGCTGGGTCGGCTTTATTGAAGCCACCATTTTCATCGGACTGCTGCTTATCGGCCTGATCTACCTCTGGCGCATCGGCGCACTGGACTGGTCACCGCGCAAACCGCAGCTGAACAACAAAAACAGTGATTGAACCACAGACCCTTTCCTTGAGGTTGCACCATGAAGTACACCCTGACCCGGATTGACCCGGATGCACCCGTTGAGCGCTACCCCCAGGAGCAGCGCCAGACCGTCGATGACCCACTGGCGCAAGAAGCGACGCGCGGCATCATGATGGGCCGCCTCGAGGAGGTGCTGCAAGACACAGTCAACTGGGGCCGCAAAAACTCCCTCTGGCCTTACAACTTCGGCATCTCCTGCTGCTACGTGGAGATGTGTACCGCCTTCACCTCCCCCCACGATGTGGCCCGCTTCGGCGCCGAAGTTATCCGCGCTTCGCCCCGTCAGGCCGATTTCATGGTGATTGCAGGGACTCCCTTCATCAAGATGGCGCCAGTCATCCAGCGCCTGTATGAACAGCTGCTCGAACCCAAGTGGGTGATCTCCATGGGGGCCTGTGCCAACTCCGGCGGCATGTATGACATCTATTCCGTGGTGCAGGGGGTGGACAAGTTCCTGCCGGTCGACGTCTACATTCCGGGTTGCCCGCCCCGTCCCGAAGCCTTTTTGCAAGCCCTGATGCTGCTGCAGGATTCCATCGGCAAAGAGCGCCGCCCCCTCTCCTGGGTGGTGGGCGATCAGGGGATCTACCGTCCCCAGATGCAGGCCGAAAAAGAGCGCAAGCGCGGCGAACGGATCAATGTGACCAACCTGCGCACGCCGGATGAGATCTGACCATGAAACTGACTCGTGATTTTCCCAGCAATTACGCCATGGCCCAGTGGCAGCCCAGCGACCACAAGGATGCCAAAGTCATTGGCGAACTGTTTGCCCACTTCGGGGCCGAGCACTTCACCGTGCAGACCACGCGCACCGGCGTGCCGGTGGTCTGGCTTCCCCGCGAACTGCTTCAGGATGTGATGGGCTTTTTGCGCAAGGTGCCCTCCCCGTTTGTGATGCTGTTTGATCTCAGCGCCACCGACGAGCGGCTGCGCAGCCATCGCGACGGTCTGCCCCAGAGCGATTTCACCGTCTTCTATCACCTCATCTCCATCGACCGTAACGCCGATGTGATGTTGAAAGTTGCGCTGGCCGAGAGTGACCTGCATCTGCCCACCATCACCAACCACTTCCCCAATGCCAACTGGTACGAGCGGGAAGTGTGGGATCTGATGGGAATCACCTTCGATGGCCATCCCCATCTGACCCGGATCATGATGCCCAAGAGCTGGCAGGGTCACCCGCTGCGCAAGGATTACCCGGCGCGCGCTACCGAATTCGATCCCTTCATGCTCGATGCAGCCAAACAGGACATGGAGCAGGAGAACCTGCTGTTCAAACCGGAAGAGTGGGGGCTGGCCCGCGGCAACGAGAATGAGGACTACATGTTCTTGAACCTCGGCCCCAACCACCCCTCTGCCCACGGCGCCTTCCGGTTGGTGTTGCAGCTCGATGGCGAGGAGATCCGCAACTGCGTGCCCGACATCGGCTACCACCATCGCGGTGCCGAGAAGATGGGCGAGCGCCAATCCTGGCACAGTTACATCCCCTATACCGACCGGGTCGAGTATCTGGGCGGGGTGATGAACAACCTCCCCTATGTGCTGGCGGTCGAGAAGCTGGCCGGCATCAAGGTGCCGCAGCGGGTCGACATGATCCGGGTAATGATGGCGGAGCTGTTCCGCATCCAGAGCCACCTCTTGTTCCTCGGTACCTATATTCAGGACGTGGGGGCCATGACCCCGGTCTTCTTCACCTTCACCGATCGGCAGAAGATCTACACCATCATCGAAGCGATCACCGGTGCCCGCATGCACCCGGCCTGGTTCCGTATCGGCGGTGTGGCCCACGACCTGCCGAAGGGATGGCAACGGCTGGTGCAGGACAACCTGTTGAGCTGGTTGCCCAAGCGCTTGATGGATTACGAAAAAGCGGCGATGCGCAACAGCATTCTGCGCGGTCGAACCATAGGCGTCTCTGCCTACACCACCGAGCAGGCGTTGTCCTGGGGCACCACGGGGGCCGGATTGCGCGCCACCGGCCTCAACTTCGACGTGCGCAAGTGGCGCCCCTACTCCGGTTACGATCAGTTCGACTTTGAAGTGCCGGTCGGCAGCAATGGCGATGCCTACGACAGAGCCACCGTGCGGATCGAGGAGATCCGCCAGAGCATGTCGATCATCGAGCAGTGCATGAAAAACATGCCGGAGGGCCCCTTCAAGGCGGATCACCCCCTCACCACCCCGCCGCCCAAAGAGCGCACCCTGCAGCACATCGAGACCCTGATCAACCACTTCCTGCAAGTGTCTTGGGGCCCGGTGATGCCCGCTGCCGAGTCGTTCCAGATGATTGAGGCGACCAAGGGGGTCAACAGTTACTACCTGACCAGTGACGGCTCCACCATGAGCTACCGGACCCGGATCCGCACCCCGAGCTTTGCTCACCTGCAGCAGATCCCCTCGGTGATCAAGGGCAACATGGTGTCGGACCTCATCGTCTATCTGGGCAGTATCGATTTTGTTATGTCGGATGTGGACCGTTAAGTGATCCGCCCTCCCGGCCATGGCCGGGAATTGGGATCGCCGGACGAGCAGTAAAAGGACAAGCCACCAAAGGTCAAGTCATGAGCCAGCAATGTCAGTGTCACAATAATCAGACCCCACAGGGGCAAGGGGCATGCAGCAGCAAACAGGACGACTTCGTTCTGAGCCAGGCTGAACGCGATGCCATCGAACACGAGAAACACCACTACGAAGATCCCCGCGCCGCCAGCATCGAAGCGCTCAAGATCGTGCAGCAGGCCAGAGGCTGGGTACCCGACGGTGCCATTCACGCCATCGCGGCCGAGCTCGGCATTCCCGCCAGCGACGTGGAGGGGGTCGCCACCTTCTATAGCCAGATCTTCCGCCAGCCGGTGGGGCGCCACATCATTCGCGTCTGCGACAGCATGGTCTGCTACATCAATGGCCATGAAGATCTGCTGGCCGGTCTCAAGGAGGTGATGAACCTCGGCCCCGGTCAAACCTCCCCGGATGGCCGCTTCACCCTGCTGCCGGTCTGCTGCCTTGGCAACTGCGACAAGGGGCCAGCGATCATGATCGATGACGACACCTATGGCGGCCTCGATCCGGTGACCTTGCTGAAAACGCTGGAGGCTTACCCATGAGCCTGCCGCAGAACAAGATCCTCGCCTCTCTTGGCACCGCCAATCGCACCCCGCGTGCCCCCGAGACCCACCCGCTCACCTGGCGGCTGCGGGATGACGGCCAGCCGGTGTGGCTGGAGGAGTATCAGGCCAAACAGGGCTATGAAGCCGCCCACAAGGCGCTCGGCCAGATGAGCCCGGACGAGATCGTCAGCACCGTCAAGGATGCCGGCCTCAAGGGGCGTGGCGGCGCGGGCTTCCCCACTGGCGTGAAGTGGGGGCTGATGCCCAAAGACGAGAGCATGAACATCCGTTACCTGCTCTGCAACGCCGACGAGATGGAACCCAACACCTGGAAAGATCGCCTGCTGATGGAGCAACTGCCCCACCTGCTGATCGAGGGGATGATCATCAGTGCCCGGGCGCTCAAGGCCTATCGCGGCTATATCTTCCTGCGCGGCGAGTATGTGGATGCTGCCATCCACCTGCGCCGTGCGGTGGAAGAGGCCAAGGCCGCCGGTCTACTGGGCAAGAACATTCTGGGATCCGGTTTTGACTTCGAGCTGTTCGTCCACACCGGCGCCGGTCGCTACATCTGTGGTGAAGAGACGGCCCTTATCAACTCGCTGGAAGGGCGCCGCGCCAACCCGCGTGCCAAACCCCCCTTCCCCGCCGTCTCCGGCGTCTGGGGCAAGCCCACCTGCGTCAACAACGTCGAGACCCTCTGCAACGTGCCCGCCATCATCGGCAACGGGGTGGCCTGGTATCACGGACTGGCGCTGCCGGGCTCGGAAGATCACGGCACCAAGCTGATGGGCTTCTCCGGCAAGGTGAACAACCCCGGCGTCTGGGAGCTGCCGTTTGGCATCACCGCCCGCGAGCTGTTTGAAAACTACGCCGGCGGAATGAAGAGCGGCTATCGCCTGAAAGCCTGGCAACCGGGCGGCGCGGGCACCGGCTTCCTGCTGCCGGAGCACCTCGATGCCCAGATGTATACCGCCGGTATCGGCAAGGTAGGTACCCGGATGGGGACTGGCCTCGCCATGGCGGTGGATGACTCCATCAGCATGGTCTCCCTGCTGCGCAACATGGAGGAGTTCTTCGCCCGCGAGTCGTGTGGCTGGTGCACGCCCTGCCGCGACGGCCTGCCCTGGAGCGTCAAGCTGCTGCGGGCACTGGAACGTGGCGAAGGGCAATCCGGCGATCTGGCGACCCTGGAGCAACTCTGCGGTTTCCTTGGCCCGGGCAAGACATTCTGCGCCCACGCACCGGGCGCCGTCGAGCCGCTCGCCAGCGCCATCAAATATTTCCGCTCCGAATTCGAGGCAGGGATCAAAGGCAGCGGTGATAACCGCAAGCCGGTCAAAGGGATCCAGCCCAATCTGCTGGGCGAGCGCTGGTAACGACACCACAGATTTCACAAAACAGGTTTCAGGGAAGTTGTATGGCAACCATTTATGTAGACGGCAAAGAGTACGAGGTAGACGGGGCAGATAACCTGCTGCAAGCCTGTCTGTCGCTGGGTCTGGACGTCCCCTATTTCTGCTGGCATCCGGCGCTGGGTAGCGTTGGCGCCTGCCGCCAGTGTGCGGTGAAACAGTATCAGAATGCCGATGACAAGCGCGGCCGTCTGGTCATGTCCTGCATGACCCCGGCCACCGATGGCAGCTACATCGCCATCGAGGATGAAGAGGCTAAAGAATTTCGCAAGAGCGTGGTGGAGTGGCTGATGACCAACCACCCCCACGACTGCCCGGTGTGTGAAGAGGGCGGCGCCTGCCACCTGCAGGATATGACGGTGATGACAGGCCACAACAGCCGTCGCTACCGCTTCACTAAACGCACCCACCAGAATCAGGAGCTGGGCCCCTTCATCGGTCACGAGATGAACCGCTGCATCGCCTGCTACCGCTGCGTCCGTTACTACAAGGATTATGCCGGTGGCGAGGATCTCGGGGTCTATGGTGCCCACGACAACGTCTATTTCGGGCGGGTCGAGGATGGCACCCTGGAGAGTGAATTTTCCGGCAACCTGGTGGAGGTCTGCCCCACCGGCGTCTTCACCGACAAGACCCACTCCGAGCGTTACAACCGCAAGTGGGACATGCAATTTGCCCCGAGCGTCTGCCAGCAATGTTCCGTGGGCTGCAACATCAGCCCGGGTGAGCGTTATGGCGAGCTGCGCCGCATCGAAAACCGCTTCCACGGCAGCGTCAACCACTACTTCCTCTGTGACCGTGGCCGCTTTGGCTATGGCTACGTCAATCTGGCGGACCGCCCGCGCCAACCGCTGCTCAAAGATGGCAACGACCAGCTGACCATCACAGTCGATGGCGCCCTCAACCGCGCCGCCGATGCCCTGCGCACGGCCCGTGGCCTCATCGGCATCGGCTCGCCCCGCGCCTCGCTGGAGAGCAACTTTGCCCTGCGCGAGCTGGTGGGGGCAGACAACTTCTACGCTGGTGTCGAGCAGGCCGAGTGGGCCTGTCAGCTGAAGATGCTGCAGATCCTGCAACAGGGCGGCGTGCCGACTCCGAGCCTGCGGGACATGGAAGAGGCTGACGCCATTCTGGTGCTCGGCGAAGATGTCACCATGAGTGCCGCCCGTATCGCGTTGGCGCTGCGCCAAGCCGTCAAGGGCAAGGCTCGCGAGC
Source organism: Aeromonas sp. R9-2 (assembly GCF_040908025.1). Classification (NCBI taxonomy): domain Bacteria; kingdom Pseudomonadati; phylum Pseudomonadota; class Gammaproteobacteria; order Aeromonadales; family Aeromonadaceae; genus Aeromonas; species Aeromonas sp. R9-2. Next base: position 58,569 of record NZ_JBFOCX010000024.1, on the reverse strand, counting down.
TGGCCCGCAAGATGAAGGTCGATCTGTGGCAAGTCGCCGCCGTTCAGACCCTGGGTCAGAACGAGCGCTACCCGCTGCTCATCACCAGTCTCGACACCACCCGTCTTGACGATGTGGCGGCCGACAAGCTGCACGCCCCCTATGCCGATCAGGCGCGCCTTGGCTTTGCCATCGCCAACCTGCTCGACCCAGTAGCACCGGCCGTGAGCGACCTCTGCCCCGAGCTGCAGGCACAAGCGACTCGCTGGGCCGAGCTGCTCGGCAACGCCAAGAAGCCGCTCATCATTGCAGGCTCCAGTGCCCGCGATGTGGCGCTGCTTGAGGCGGCCAGCAACATTGCCCGCGCCCTGAAAGGCCGAGGTCTGGAAGCCAGCATCGCGCTGGTTGGCCAGGAGGCCAACTCGCTGGGTCTGGCCATGCTGGGCGCTCAAACCTTGTCAGACAAGCCACTCGAAGCCGCCCTTGCGCGTATCGAGTCAGAAGAGGGGTTGGCGCTGGTCACCCTGGAGAACGATCTCTACCGCCGCGCGCCGCGCAACCGGGTGGATACTGCACTGGCACGGCTGCAGCACCTGCTGGTCATCGACCATCAGGCGACCCCGACCGCCAACAAGGCTGATCTGGTGCTGCCAGCGGCCAGTTTTGCCGAAGCCGATGGCACGCTGGTGAACATGGAAGGGCGCGCCCAGCGCTTCTTCCAGGTCTATGCACCCGCCTTTTACAACGCCGATATTCAGGTGCGTGAAGGGTGGCGCTGGCTGGCGGCGCTGCAAGGGGCGATCGGACGCAAGCCGCTGCGCTGGCAGAACTTCGACCAGGTCAACCATGACTGTGCCACCAGCAATCCGCTGCTGGCTACCATGCTGGAAGCGGCGCCCAATGCAGGCTTGCGGATCCGTGGCATGCGACTGGCCCGTGAGCCGCATCGTTACAGCGGTCGCACCTCCATGCTGGCGGATCAGAACGTCAGCGAGCCGCGGGTAGCGCAAGATCCCGACTCCCCCTTCAACTTCTCCATGGAAGGGTATGCCGGAGCCCGTCAGCCACTGCCGCAAGTGCCGTTCGCCTGGGCGCCGGGCTGGAACTCTCCCTCCGCCTGGAACAAGTTCCAGGATGAAGTGGGTGGCAAACTGCGTGCTGGCGATCCGGGTCGCCGTCTGCTGGAAGCAACAAACCCGCAGGCAGAAGGCAAGGAGCTGCTCGGCTGGTTCACCACCATCCCCGCCCCCTTCAAGGCCGCAGAGGCGCTGCAAGTGGTCAATTATGCCCAGCTGTTTGGCGGCGAGGAGCTCTCCGCTCGCAGCCCGGTCATTCAGGCCCGGATGAACGAACCCGAGCTGGTGCTCAATCCCCTTGATGCGCAGCGTCTGGCCCTCCACGGGGGCAGTCAGGTCTCCTTCTCCTGGGGCGGTAGCCACTGGCAACTGCGTCTGCGGCTTAGCGAGCAGCTGAGCGCCGGTCTGGTGGGGCTCCCCCTTGGGGTGAACGGCCTGCCGACGGCCCTGCAACAAGCCTCAATCACTAACCTGCAGGAGGTGATCGCATGAGCGAGTCGCTGATCGATCTGTTGCTGGAGGTGGGCAAGGCACTGATCGTGCTGGTGGGGATCGTGGGGGCTGGCGCCTTCATGAGCTTCATCGAGCGCCGTCTGCTGGCCCTGTGGCAGGATCGCTACGGCCCCAACCGGGTGGGGCCGTTTGGTCTGCTCCAGCTGGCCGCCGACATGATCAAGATGTTCTTCAAGGAGGACTGGATCCCGCCGTTCGCTGATCGGCGGATCTTTATCCTGGCCCCCATCATCGCCTTCACAGCCTTTATTCTGGCGTTTGCGGTGGTGCCCATCACCCCCACCTGGGGCGTGGCGGATCTCAATGTGGGGCTGCTCTACATCCTGGCCATCGCGGGGCTGGCGGTCTATGCGGTGCTGTTCGCCGGCTGGTCGAGCAACAACAAATACTCATTGCTCGGCAGCTTGCGCGCCTCGGCCCAGACTCTCTCCTACGAGGTGTTTCTCGGGCTATCCCTGATGGGGATTGTGATCCAGACCGGCAGTTTCAACCTGCGGGATATCGTCGAGGCACAGGCAGACTTGTGGAACGTGGTGCCCCAGATCCTGGGCTTTGTCACCTTCCTGTTTGCCGGTGTCGCCGTCACCCACCGTCACCCATTCGATCAGCCAGAAGCCGAGCAGGAGCTCGCCGACGGCTATCACATCGAGTATGCGGGGATGAAGTGGGGTCTCTTCTTCGTGGGCGAATATATCGGCATCGTGCTGATCTCCTCGCTCATCGTGACCCTCTTCTTCGGTGGCTGGCACGGCCCCTGGCTGCCCCCCTTCATCTGGTTTGCCCTGAAGACCGCCTGTTTCATGGTGTTCTTCATCCTGCTGCGGGCCTCCCTGCCTCGCCCGCGCTTTGACCAGGTGATGTCGTTTGGCTGGAAAGTCTGCTTGCCGCTGACCCTGATCAATATGCTGGTCACCGCGGCAGTTGTACTGATAAGTACGCAGTGAGGCACTCAATATGAAAATTGTTAGCATTATTCAGGGTGTCGGCACCCAGTTACGCAGCCTGGCCATGGTCTTCTCCCATGCCTGGCGGCCCCGTGAAACCATCAACTATCCGGAGCAGGCAGTCTATGCGGCCCCCCGCTACCGCGGTCGCATCGTGCTGACCCGCGACCCCGACGGGGACGAGCGCTGCGTGGCCTGCAACCTCTGCGCTGTTGCCTGCCCGGTCGGCTGCATCTCGCTGCAAAAATCCGAGCGGGAAGATGGTCGCTGGTATCCGGAGTTCTTTCGCATCAACTTCTCTCGCTGCATCTTCTGCGGCCTGTGTGAAGAGGCTTGCCCCACTACCGCCATCCAGCTGACACCGGATTTCGAGATGGGTGAGTATCGCCGCCAGGATCTGGTGTACGAGAAGGAAGATCTGCTGATCAGCGGGCCCGGCAAATACCCGGACTACAACTTCTATCGCATGAGCGGGATGGCCATCGACGGCAAGCCGAAAGGGGATGCCGAAAACGAAGCCAAGCCCATCGATGTCAAGAGCCTGCTGCCCTGAGGAGTCAATCATGGAACTGGCATTTTATGCCTCGGCCCTGGTGGCCATTTACAGCACGCTGCGGGTGATCAGCACCAGCAATCCCATGCATGCGCTGCTCAATCTCATCATCTCCCTCATCGCCGTGGCCATGATCTTCTTCTGCCTGGGTGCCGCCTTTGCGGGCGCCCTGCAGGTGATCGTCTACGCCGGCGCCATCATGGTGCTGTTCGTGTTCGTGGTGATGATGCTGAACCTGGGGAGTGCCCAGGCACAGGAGAAAAAGTGGCTCACCCCCATGACCTGGGGGGGCCCAGCCCTGCTCTCGCTGATCCTGCTGGGCTTTCTGGCCCACGGCATTCTCGGGGTGACCGGGGGCCTGATCGGAGTGACCGAGGTGACCGCTAAGCAGGTGGGTGTCGAGCTCTTTGGTCCCTATGTACTGGCGGTGGAGCTTGCCTCCATCCTGCTGCTGGCGGGTCTGGTAACAGCCTATCACCTGGGTCGGGAAGAGAAGAGCGGTGAAGTGCTCTCCGTCCCCCGCACAGCATCCCGCTCTGCACAAGAAGGAGGTCAGCAATGAATGGAATCCCTATGGAGCACGGCCTCCTGCTGGCCGCGGTGCTCTTCTGCATCGGCTTGTGCGGTCTGCTGATCCGCCGCAACCTGCTCTACATCCTGATGAGTATCGAAATCATGATGAATGCCTCGGCACTGGCGTTTGTGGTGGCGGGTAGCCGCTGGGCCCAGGCCGATGGCCAGATCATGTATATCCTGGTGATTTCTCTGGCGGCAGCGGAGGCCAGTATCGGCCTTGCCCTGTTACTGCTGCTCTATCGTCGTTACCACACCCTGAACGTGGACACTGTGAGCGAGATGCGCGGATGAGCCTCTTATATCTGACTTTTCTATTTCCGCTGCTGGGATGGCTGGTGCTGGCCTTCTCCCTCGGCCGGTTTGGCGAGCGTACCTCTGCAATGATCGGGGTAGGCTCCATTGGCCTGTCGGCCCTCACTACCCTGTGGGTGGGCATCGACTTTCTGGGCAACCCGCCCGAGGGGGGCGTCTATGTCCAGCGCCTGTGGCAATGGATGGCGGTAGGCAACTTTACCCCGAGCTTCTCGCTGGCACTGGATGGCCTGTCGCTGACCATGCTGGGGGTGGTGACCGGGGTGGGTTTCTTTATACACCTGTTCGCCTCCTGGTATATGCGCGGTGAAGAGGGCTACTCCCGCTTCTTTACCTACACCAACCTCTTTATCGCCAGCATGCTGTTTCTGGTGCTGGCCGATGACCTGCTGTTTGTCTACCTCGGCTGGGAAGGGGTGGGGCTGTGCAGCTACCTGCTGATCGGCTTCTACTACAAGGATCCCAAGAACGGCGCAGCGGCCCTCAAGGCATTTGTCGTGACCCGGGTGGGTGATGTCTTCCTCGCCATCGGCCTGTTTATCCTCTATCGGGAGCTGGGCACCCTCAATATCCACGAGCTGCTGGTTCGTGCCCCGACCCTGTTTGCCGAGGGCTCCCCTGCCCTGTCGCTGGCCTGCCTGATGCTCTTGGGCGGCGCGGTCGGCAAATCGGCACAGCTGCCGCTGCAAACCTGGCTGGCGGATGCGATGGCAGGCCCGACCCCTGTCTCAGCGCTGATCCACGCCGCCACCATGGTGACCGCCGGTGTCTACCTGATTGCCCGTACCCACGGCCTGTTCCTGCTGGCGCCAGAGATCCTCCATCTGGTCGGGCTGGTTGGCGCTATCACCCTAGTGCTGGCAGGCTTTGCCGCGCTGGTTCAGACCGATATCAAGCGGATCCTCGCCTACTCCACCATGAGCCAGATTGGCTACATGTTTCTGGCACTGGGTGTCGGCGCATGGGAAGGGGCCATCTTCCACCTGATGACCCACGCCTTCTTCAAGGCGCTGCTGTTCCTCTCCGCCGGTGCCGTCATCGTCGCGACCCACCACGAGCAGAACATCTTCAAGATGGGGGGCCTGCGCAAGAGTTTGCCGCTGGTCTATGCCTGCTTCCTGGTGGGGGGCTCTGCGCTGGCGGCGTTGCCGCTGGTCACTTCCGGTTTCTACAGTAAGGACGCCATCCTGTGGCAAGTAGAAGCCTCTGGCCAAAGCGCGCTACTGTGGGCAGGTCTGCTAGGGGCATTCCTCACCTCGCTCTACACCTTCCGGCTGATCTTTATCGCCTTCCATGGCAAAGAGCAGACCAAAGCACATGCGGGCCACGGTCTGGCTCACCATCTGCCGCTGCTGGTATTGCTGGTGCTCTCCACCGGCATAGGCGCGCTGATCACCCCGCCACTGGCAGGTGTACTACCCGCAGGCCCGGGGGACCATATCGAAGAGGGTCGCCATGCGCTGGAGGTAGCCTCCGGCATCATTGCCATTGCTGGCATTGTGCTGGCCGCGTTTCTGTTCCTTGGTGAGCGCCGTCTGGCCACCTCCATTGCCAACAGCGCGCCGGGCCGCCTGCTCAGCACCCTCTGGTTCAACGCCTGGGGCTTTGACTGGCTCTACGACCAGCTGTGGGTCAAACCCTATCTGCTGGCGACCCGGCTGCTGGCCCGAGACCCGCTGGACTGGATGATGGGCCTGCCCGCCTGGTTTGCCCTGCGTGGCAACCAGCTGCTGGCCTGGACCGTGACCGGCAAGTTGCGCTGGTATGCCGCCTCCATGGGGATCGGCGCCGTGCTGGTGCTGGCGCTGTTGCTGCTGGGGTAACGCGATGAACAACCGGACAATCATACAGCCAGGCTGTTTGCTCTCCCTGATGGAACAGGGAGCGCAATCTCATATGAACTTGAACGAGAGCTGATACCGTGACCTTACTCTGGATCTTGCTAATTCCTTTTATCGGCGGCTTGCTCTGCTGGCAGATGGAGCGTCTCGGCGGGCAGTTTGTCCGCTGGGTTGCCCTGCTCTCCATGAGCGCCAGCCTGCTGCTCTCCTGTGCCATCTGGCTAAGTGGTGATTTCTCCCTTGCCACGACCGGCCTCGACAGCGCGGGCGTCTCCGGTGCTGCCTCCGCCTGGGCCGCCGAGTGGCGCCTGCCGTGGATCCCCCGCTTCGGCATCTCTTTGCATCTGGCGGTGGATGGCCTGTCGCTCTTGATGGTGATCCTCACCTGCTTTATCGGAGTACTGGCCATTCTCTGTTCGTGGAAAGAGATCGTGCAGCGCATCGGCTTCTTCCATCTGAACCTGCTCTGGATCCTGGGTGGCGTGCTCGGGGTCTTTATGGCGCTGGATCTGTTCCTCTTCTTCTTCTTCTGGGAGATGATGCTGGTTCCCATGTACTTCCTGATTGCGCTCTGGGGCCACTCGGTCACTGACGGCAAATCACGGATCAACGCCGCAACCAAGTTCTTCATCTACACCCAGGTGAGCGGCCTTATCATGCTGGTGGCCATCATCGGGCTGGTGCTGACCCACCAGCATGCCACCGGAGTCTTCACCTTCAACTATCTGGAGCTGCTCAATACCCCGATGAGCAAGGGCGTTCAGTGGCTGCTGATGCTGGGATTCTTTATCGCCTTCGCGGTCAAGATGCCGCTGGTACCGCTGCACGGCTGGCTGCCGGATGCCCACAGTCAGGCGCCGACCGCAGGTTCGGTGGATCTCGCCGGTATTTTGCTGAAAACCGCCGCCTACGGTCTGCTGCGCTTTGCCTTGCCGCTCTTCCCCGAAGCGTCCGCCGAATTTGCTCCCTACGCCATGGTGCTTGGCCTGATCGGGATCGTCTACGGTGCCATCGTGGCCTTTGCCCAGACCGACATCAAACGGCTGGTAGCCTACACCAGCATCTCCCACATGGGTTTTGTGATGATCGCTATCTACTCGGGTAGCGAGCTGGCCCTGCAGGGCGCCGTGGTGCAGATGATCGCCCACGGTCTCTCGGCTGCCGGCCTCTTTATCCTCTGCGGTCAGCTCTACGAGCGGTTGCACACCCGGGATCTGCGCCAGATGGGCGGCCTGTGGGGACGCCTGCGCTATCTGCCCGGCGTGATGCTCTTCTTCTCGGTGGCGTCGCTCGGCATGCCGGGCACCGGCAACTTTGTCGGCGAGTTCCTGATCCTGGTCGGCAGCTTCCAGGTTGCCCCTGTCATCACGGCAGTCGCCACCTTCGGTCTGGTACTGGCCTCGGTCTACTCTCTCATCATGTTGCAGCGCGCCTGCTTTGGCCCCGCCAAGGATGAGAGCATGCTCAAGGGACTGGATCGCCGCGAGCTGACCATGATGATGGTGATCGCGGGCCTGCTGGTTCTGCTTGGCCTCTATCCCCAACCCGTGATTGACACCGCCAGCAGCAGCCTTATCAACGTGCTGCACTGGTATCTGCTGCCGACTGCTGGAGCCCTGCAATGACTTTCTCCGCTTCCCAACTGCTGGCACTGCTTCCCCTGCTGTTGACCACCGGGGCCATGGCGGCCCTGATGCTGGCCATCGCCTGGCGCCGCTGTGTCACCACCGCCTTTACCGTGACCATTGTTGGCCTCAACCTTGCTCTGTTCTCGCTGCCCATCGTGATGGCGCAGGGGGATCAGGGGGTCACCCCGCTGCTGCAAGTGGACAGTTACGCCGTCTTCTACATGGGACTGGTGCTCATCGGCGCCCTGGCCACCTGTACCTTCGGTCAATCTTGGCTGAAAACCTACCCGGACAACCGGGAGGAGTTCTTCCTGCTGCTGCTGATCGCCACCGCTGGTGGTCTGGTGCTAGCCAGCTCCCGTCACCTCGCCTCTCTCTTTATCGGGATCGAGATGCTGACCCTGCCAATGTTCGGTCTGGTGGGTTACGCCTACCGCGAGCGCCACTCGCTGGAAGCCGCGGTGAAATACATGGTGCTCTCTGCCGCCGCCACCGCCTTCCTGTTGTTTGGCATGGCGCTGCTCTATGCGCAGGCAGGCAGCCTGAGCTTTGCAGCCCTGGGGCAGACCCTGGCCGAGAGCCCGGCTCACCATCCGCTGCTGATGGGCGGTTTGGGGTTAATGCTGGTCGGCTTTGCCTTTAAACTCTCCCTGGCCCCCTTCCATCTCTGGACCCCGGATGTCTACGAAGGTGCCCCGGCACCGGTCGCCACTTTCCTCGCCACCGTCAGCAAGGTGGCGGTCTTTGCCGTGCTGCTGCGCTTCTATCTGGCGGTACCAGCGGCGAGCGATCCCATGATCCACTGGCTGCTGGCAGCCATGGCGGTCATCTCCATCATGGTCGGCAACCTACTGGCCCTGGTGCAGACCAACGTCAAACGGATGCTGGGTTACTCCTCCATCTCCCACTTCGGTTACCTGCTGGCGGTGATCGTGGCGAGCCGATTCGGCCAGATGCCGGTGGAAGCAGCCGGGGTCTACCTGCTGATGTATCTGTTCACCAGCCTGGGTGCCTTTGGGGTGGTGAGCATGATGTCGAGCCCCTATCGCGGCAAGGATGCAGACTCCCTGCACAGCTATCGCGGCCTGTTCTGGAAGCGCCCCTATCTGACTGCCGTACTGACGGTGATGATGTTGTCACTCGCGGGCATCCCGATGACCCTCGGCTTTATCGGCAAGTTCTACCTTATCGGGGTGACGGTCGAAGCCCAGCTCTGGTGGCTCTCCGGTGCCATCGTGCTCGGCAGCGCACTGGGTCTCTACTACTACCTCAAGGTGATGGTGACCCTCTATCTGCGCGAACCGAGTATGCAGCAGCGCGATGCCAGCGCCGACTGGGCTCTCTCCTCCGGTGGTGTGGTAGTGCTGCTCTCTGCCGTGCTGGTGGTGTTGCTGGGGCTCTATCCCCAGCCGGTCATCAGCCTGGTACAAGGGTTCCAGCACGTGGTATTGCAGTAACCTTTACCGTCGCTACCCCTCATTACCCGCAAAACCGGCAGCCTTGGCTGCCGGTTTTCTATTTGCGGGCCGACAGCATCGCGCACTCCGCGAGCCAGCAAATGACAGATCAATCAGCGAGGGTGATGCCCATCATGGTTTTTGCCATACAACCAGAACCGGGCGAGATCCTCATACCCTCTTGAATTCCTTATTGATATATTGGTTATATTCTGGAATGGAGTTCAGATTGATGAAGCAACACTACGTTTGCCAATTTAACCCGACAGAACTGGCTGCCACGCTGGCACCCTTGCAAGGAGGCAAGCTGACCATACTGCTGGCCGAACAGGATTGCGCTCAGGTCCCCCTGTTGCAGCAGTTGTGCCGCGACTTCAACATCGCCCTGGATGGCGCCATCTTCCCCCAGCTGATCGGTGCGCAAGGATTGTTGCCGCAAGGGGCCTGGCTACTGCCCAGAGCCAACCCCTATCACGCCACACTGCTGCCCCTGACACCGCAGGCCAGCGCAGCATCCCTTGCCCAACTGATTGCGGAACAGGTGGAGAGCATGCTGGCCACCTGGCCAACCCCTTCGCAGCCACCAACCCTGTTTCTGACCTTCGACAACCTCATTCCCAATATCGCCTCCATTCTGGATGCGCTTTATCTGCAACTGGCCAATCGCGTCAACTATGCCGGCGCCAATGCAGGCAGCAGCAGCTTCACCCCCCTTGCCTGCCTGTTCGACAATCAACGGCAACTTGCCTACGGGGTCACCTGCACGCTGCTGCCCAGCAACAGCTTTCCCTTTCTGGAACATGGTTACCAACTCTCGGCCCAACCGATGCTGGCCACCAGCAGTGAAGCGAACAAGATTGCCTACATCGACTGGCAACCGGCCTTTCAAAAATATCAGGGGCTGATCAGCCAGCAATTCCAGCACACTATGGTGCGCGAGGAGCTCTACCGTTTCGTGGTGCACATGCCACTGGGCCTGTTGCGGGCCAACGGGGATGTGATTGTCAGGATCCCCGTCGAGGCAAACGATGACGGCGCCCTGCTCTGCGCCGGCGAGGTCGCAGAGCACAGCATCCTCACTCTGCTGAAGGCGCCGGAGAGTGCCACCGAACATGCCTGCTCACTGGCCAGGCGCCTCAACCAGCAACAAACCCTCACCCGGGCACACTTGTTGGAGGTCTACTACTGCGCGGGACGCCAACTGCACTTCGACCAGCAGACGGTGACCGAGCTGCGCACCCTGCTGACCCACTCGGGGGCCGGCGATCTGGCAGGAGCCCTCTCCCTTGGCGAAATTGGCAGCGTGCGACATGGGGATTACCCCCAATTTCATAACGGCGCCATTCTCTGTAACGGGGCAGTGGTATGAACAACGACCACGCCATGGCCATCGTCTGCGATCTGGCGCTCTGCATCGGGCGTGAAGTCACGTTGGATGCGCTGCTCACAAAGGTACTGCAACGTTTTATGCATCACTGCGCCACGCCGGTTGGCGCGGTATTGCAGCAACAACGGGAGGGATACAAGCTGCTCAAGGTGATCGGCGACGAGCAGCTGCGCCAGCACACCGGCACCACCCTGCCCCTGCCTGGGTGGGTCAGCGAGGAGGAACACTGCCTGCTGCAACAGACGATCCCCCTGCCGGGCAGCCGCCCCTACCAGTTTGCCTATCGGCTCAAGGTTGAAGGGGGTTATCTCATCTTGCTGCTCGCCCCCCAGCCACATCAGCAGATCGTACCCGTCTGCCATCTGTTCAGCCCGGTGCTCGGCAACCTGGCCCGCGCCATTTCCCTCTGCAAAGACAGCGAGCTGCTCGCCCTGCGTCAGCAGGCCGAACTGAAGGATCTGAAACACTTCAACGAATCCCTGCTCAAGGCCATCCCGATCCCGGTGTTCTACAAAGATATCGAAGGGCGATTTCTGGGCTGCAACCAGGCCTTCAATCAGGTGATCGGCCTCGGCAAGGAGGCGCTGCTGGGTCGACGGGTCGAGGAGCTGCTGCCAGTCGGGCTTGCCGAGGCCTACAGCATGCGGGAAGCCGAATTGCTGCGAAGTCGCCAGCCCCAGTGCATCGAACAGCAGTTGCATGACCGCAATGGCATGCGCTATCAGGTCATCTGTTTCAAGGATCTCTTCTATGACCATCAGGGGATGGTTGCCGGCATCATCGGCACCCTGGTCGACATCACCCGCCTCAAGGAGAGCGAGCGCCACCAGCGTGACCTGCTGTTCCAGACCATCAGTGCCCTCGCCAGCGCCATCAGCCACAAGGATCGCAACAGTGTGGGCCATGAGCTGAGGGTGCGCGATTTGGCACTGGCCATCGGGCAGGCCATGCAACTGCGGCAAGAGCGGCTGGATGCGCTGGGACTGGCGGCCATGGTGCACAATATCGGCCTGCTGCAGATCCCCACCGAGATCATCACCCGCCCACGTGAATTACGGCCGGTGGAGTTCGAACTGATCAAGCAGCACCCCCAGGCCGGCCACGATATTCTCAAACAGATCGACTTCCCCTGGCCCATCGCCACCATAGTGCTGCAGCACCACGAAAACCTCGATGGCAGCGGCTATCCGCAGGGGCTGGCGGGCAACGCAATTATCCTGGAGGCGCGCATTATCCGGGTGGCCGACTCGCTGATCGCCATGACCTCCCATCGCCCGTTTCGCCGGGCCATGCCTCTGAGTGACGCCATTGCCGAACTGACCCGCTATGCCGGGATCCATTACGATGAAAAAGTGGTCAACAGCTGTATCGTACTCTGGCAGACCGGCTACCACTTCGGCCCTCCCATCAGTCAACTTGCAGACAAGGCGGGATAAGATGTCCGAACTCCTCACCTCCTGTGCACTCCCCCACCCACTGACCGATGCGCTCCCCTCCTCGGCGCTGTTGCTGACCCAGGTGATGGATCAGCTTCCCTATCGGGTGCTGCTCAAAGACACCCGATTCAGCTACATTGCGGGCAACCGCCTGCTGGCGGCGGATCTCGCCCTCTCACCAGAGGCACTGGTGGGCAAGAATGACTGCGACTTCTTTCCCCCCGAACTGGTACAACGCTATCGGGAGGATGACGCCCGAGTCATGCGCGAGGGGATACACCAGCACATCGAAGAGCCCTATCTGAAGGGGGGAGAAGCCCGCTGGCTCAGCACCACCAAGTTTCCCCTGCGTGATGAGGCGGGGGTCATCGTGGGGGTCGGCGTCTTCTTCGAAGACATTACCGAGCAGAAGTGGCAGCAGGAGAAACTGCAACAGTACACCTGGACCCAGCAGGCGATCAGCCGCGCCCACCACGCCCTGCTCAAACCGGGCGATGAGCCACAACTGCTGCAGGATATCTGCGATGCCATCGCCGTCGATGACCGTTTTCCGCTGGTCGCAGTGCTGCAAGGCCAGCCCGAACTCGCCCAACCGCCGAGGATCGTGGCGCAGGCAGGCAGTGCCGATGCATCGGAACAAACGCTGTGGTTGAACGATGAGGCCCTCACCCAGGCCATCCTCCACCAGCGGCGTCTCAATCAGGTGATCTTCCACGAGCGGCCCCATACCGGCCACCACCCGTTGCGTTCCCGCCTGCTGATCCCCTTGCCACTGCAGGAGGATCTGGCCGGTGCGCTGATCATTCACAGCGACCAGCCACGGTTGTTCAGCCAGGAGGAGGAGCAGCTCTTCATCCAGCTGACCGACTACCTCACCTATGGCCTGCAGGCGCGCCATACCCAGCAGGCTTATCTGCGCTCGCAACAGGAGAAGATCTTCCATGCCCGCCAGCTGGAGCTGGCACTGGAAGATGCACTGGGTGCCATCGCCGCCGTGCTGGAGCAGCGCGATCCCTATACCGCTGGCCATCAGAAACATGTGGCCAAGCTGGCCCAAGCCATCGGCCGGGAGCTCAGGCTGGAAGAGAAGCGGCTGCGGGGGATCTATCTGGGCGCCATGGTGCACGATATCGGCAAGATCCAGGTACCGGCCGAAATTCTCACCAAACCGGAGCGCCTCACGCCACTGGAGTTCGAGCTGGTCAAGGAGCACCCCGCCATCGGCTATCTGGTGCTCAAGGATATCGACTTCCCCTGGCCCATCGCCCGGATGATCCACCAGCACCACGAGTATCTCGATGGCTCCGGCTATCCGCTGGGACTCAAGGGGGATGAGATCCTGCTGGAGGCCCGCATCCTCACCGTCGCCGATATCGTCGAATCCATGTCCTCTGATCGCCCCTATCGCGCCGCCCTCGGCATTCCCCAGGCTAGGGAGCAGATCATCCAGATGCGCGGCCATCAGCTCGATGAGGATGTGGTGGATGCCTGTCTGCGGATCCTCGACCGGGGAGACTTTATCCCCCAACCGCTCGGCAAGCCGTAACGACACGGATAAAAAAACCGGCCAATTGGCCGGTTTCTGTTTTTATGCGCTGGTGCTGTCTCTATTAACCCAGACGAACCCGGGCGTTGCGGAACATCCGCATCCAGGCACCATCCTCGCCCCAGTTGTCAGGGTGCCAGGAGTTGGCCACGGTGCGGAACACCCGCTCCGGGTGCGGCATCATGATGGTGGCGCGGCCATCGGTGGTGGTCACGGCGGTGATACCATCCGGCGAGCCGTTCGGGTTGGCCGGGTACTGCTCGGTCACGCTGCCGCGATTGTCGACAAAGCTCAGCCCTACCAGACCGCTCTGCTGCAGTGCATTCAGGTGAGCGGCATCTCGCACCTCGACACGCCCTTCCCCGTGGGAAACGGCAATCGGCATCACCGAGCCTGCCATGCCAGCGAAGAAGGCCGATGGGGACTCCTGCACCTCAACCAGACTGAAGCGGGCCTCGAAGCGCTCGGAGCGGTTGCGTACAAAGCGCGGCCAGAGATCGGCACCCGGGATGAGGTCTCGCAGGTTGGACATCATCTGGCAACCGTTGCAGACACCCAGAGAGAGGGTATCGCCGCGCTCGAAGAAGCGCTGGAACTGCTCACGGGCGTTGTCATTGAACAGGATGGACTTGGCCCAGCCTTCCCCCGCCCCCAGCACGTCACCGTAGGAGAAACCGCCACAGGCCACCAGGGTCTGGAACTCCTCCAGCTTGATGCGACCGGAGAGAATGTCGCTCATATGGACATCGACCGCCGCGAAACCGGCACGATCGAACGCCGCCGCCATCTCCACATGGGAGTTGACTCCCTGCTCGCGCAGCACCGCCAGACGGGGGGAGACCCCACGGGCGATATAGGGAGCAGCCACATCCTCGGACGGGTTGTAAGTCAGCTTGGCATGCAGACCCGGATCGGTGGCGTCCTGACGGGCCGCGTGCTCACTGTCGGCGCACTCGGGGTTGTCGCGCAGGCGCTGCATCTGCCAGCTGGTCTCGCCCCAAATGGTGCGAAGGGCGGTGCGGCTGGCACGATAGACCTCCTGACCGCCCCGCTGCAAGGTGATGAGATCCCCTTCGCGCACGGTACCGAGCACATGGGAGCAGGCCGCCAGACCGTGACCGGCCAGCAGGGTCATCACCGCTTCCTTGTCTTCACGACGCACCTGGATGACGGCGCCCAGCTCTTCGTTGAACAGCGCCGGTAGCAGCTCGCCACCGATGCGATCGAGCTGGATGTCGAGGCCGCAGTGGCCGGCAAACGCCATTTCGGTCAGGGTGACGAACAGGCCGCCGTCGGAGCGGTCGTGGTAGGCGATCAGTTTGCGATCAGCCACCAGCGCCTGAATGGCGTTGAAGAAGCCCTTGAGCTGGACCGGATTGTCGAGATCCGGCGCCTTGTCACCCAGCTGGCGATAGACCTGCGCCAACGCCGAGGCGCCGAGGCGCTGCTTGCCATTGCCAAGGTCGATGAGGATAAGGTCGGTTTCACCGAGATCGGTACGCAGTTGCGGCGTGACTGTGTTGCGCACATCCTCGACCCGGGCAAAGGCGGAGATGAGCAGGGAGAGCGGCGAGGTGACGCTGTGCTCCTTGCCATTCTGCTGCCAGCGGGTCTTCATGGACATGGAGTCCTTGCCCACCGGAATGGTGATACCAAGAGCCGGGCAGAGCTCCTCGCCCACCGCTTTGACCGCCTCATAGAGACCGGCATCTTCCCCCGGGTGACCGGCAGCGGCCATCCAGTTGGCGGAGAGCTTGACCCGCTTCAGCGACCCGATGTGAGCCGGCGCCAGGTTGGTGAGCGCTTCCGCTACCGCCATGCGAGCGGAGGCGGCGTGGGAGAGCAGCGCCACCGGGGTACGCTCGCCCATGGACATGGCTTCGCCGTGATAGCTGTCGTAGGTGGCTGCGGTGACGGCGCAGTCAGCCACCGGGACCTGCCAGGGGCCAACCATCTGATCGCGATTGACCAAGCCAGTCACGCTGCGATCGCCGATGGTGATAAGGAAGGACTTCTCCGCTACGGTCGGCAGACGCAGAACCCGCTCGGCCGCGTCACTCAAAGTGATGCCATCGAGCTGGAGCGCTTTGCCCTGTGCTGGGAGGGTCACCACGTCACGGTGCATCTTGGGCGCCTTGCCGAGCAGCACGTCCAGCGGCAGATCGATGGGCTGATTGTCAAAGTGGCTGTCAGAGAGGGTCAGATGCTTCTCTTCGGTCGCGGTGCCGATGACGGCATAGGGTGCGCGCTCACGCTCGCACAGGGCCTTGAACAGCGGCAACTTGTCCTGCGCCACTGCCAGTACGTAACGCTCCTGGGATTCGTTGCACCAGATCTCCAGCGGGCTCATGCCCGGCTCGTCGCTCTGAATGGCGCGCAAATCGAAACGACCGCCACGCTCACCGTCGTTGACCAGCTCCGGCATGGCGTTGGAGAGACCACCCGCCCCCACATCGTGGATAAAGACGATAGGGTTGTCGTCACCCAGCTGCCAGCAGCGATCGATCACCTCCTGGCAACGGCGCTCCATCTCGGGGTTGTCACGCTGCACCGAGGCAAAGTCGAGATCTTCGGCCGACTGGCCGGAGGCCATGGAGGATGCGGCACCACCGCCCAGACCGATGTTCATCGCCGGGCCGCCCAGCACGATCAGCGCCGCGCCGACCGGGATCTCCCCTTTCTGGACATGTTCGGTGCGGATGTTGCCGATGCCGCCTGCCAGCATGATGGGCTTGTGGTAGCCACGCACCTCGACGCCGTTGTGGCTCGGCACCTCCTCTTCGAAGGTACGGAAGTAGCCGAGAATGGCCGGACGGCCGAACTCGTTGTTAAACGCGGCGCCGCCGAGCGGCCCCTCCTGCATGATGTCGAAGGCACTGACGATACGGCTCGGCTTGCCGAAATCCTGCTCCCAGGGCTGCTCGAAGCCGGGAATGCGCAGGTTGGAGACGGAGAAACCGACCAGACCCGCCTTGGGCTTGGCACCGCGACCGGTGGCCCCCTCATCGCGGATCTCGCCGCCGGAGCCGGTGGCTGCGCCCGGGAACGGGGAGATGGCGGTCGGGTGGTTGTGGGTCTCCACCTTCATCAGGATGTCGACCTGTTCCTGGTGATACTGGTATTCGCCGTTGGCCGGGCTCGGGAAGAAGCGGCCCCCCTGGCTCCCTTCCATCACGGCGGCGTTGTCTTTATAGGCAGAGAGGACATGATCCGGCGTCTGCTCGAAGGTGTTCTTGATCATCTTGAACAGCGACTTGGGCTGCTGTTCGCCATCGATGGTCCAGTCGGCATTGAAGATCTTGTGACGGCAGTGTTCGGAGTTCGCCTGGGCGAACATGTAGAGCTCGATGTCGTTGGGGTTGCGACCCAACTTGGTGAAGTTCTCCACCAGATAGTCGATTTCGTCGTCGGCCAGCGCCAGACCGAGCGCCACGTTGGCTTCGGCCAGAGCTGCGCGACCACCGCCCAGCACATCCACCTGGGTGAAGGGGCGCGGCTCGTGGTGAGCAAACAGGGCGGCAGCTTCGCTCATCTCGGCAAACACCACTTCCATCATCCGATCATGGAGCACGGCGGCAATGGCGCTGCGCTGGGCGGCACTCAGCTCACCCTGCCCCTTGATGGTCAGGTAATAGGCAATACCACGCTCCAGCCGCTTGACCTGTTTCAGGCCGCAGTTGTGGGCGATGTCGGTTGCTTTGGAAGACCAGGGGGAGATAGTGCCGGGGCGGGGGGTAACAAGAAACAGCTGACCGCTGGGGGTGTGTTCGGGGATAGTCGGGCCGTAGCGCAAGAGCTGGCCCAAGGTCGCTCGCTCGGGGGGAGAGAGGGGGCTTGTCAGCTCGGCAAAGTGCACATACTCGGCATAGACATCCTCTATCTCTACTCCGCTCTCTACTCCACTCTCGTTTCTCATCTGTGCGAAGCGTTGCAGCAGTTTTTGGACACGAAAATCAGACAGTGCTGGGGCACCACGCAAGATATCCATATGACCTTTCTCACCAAGTTTTAAAGTGGGGGGGAATTGAGACGCGCGTATTATAGGGATCTGGCTCACAGCGGACAAACGTTTTTCTCACTTCGAGCAGTGTGACTCTGCGCACACTCTCTGGTATAAAGGTGCCTCTTTTTTGACAAATGCCGATTTTTTCAACAAAGGTACTCACCTACTTGCGCTGCATTTTTCGACTGTTTATCGGGCTGTTGTTGACGCTGACGCTGGTTGGCTGCGACTTCTATAGCCCCTCCAGCCAGCTGGAGCAGATCCGCCAGCGAGGCGAGATCCGGGTTGGCACCATCTATGGTCCCACCTCCTATTACCAGCGTGACGACCTCGCCCAGGGGTTCGATTACGAGCTGGCGCAAAATTATGCCGACTGGTTGGGGGTGAAACTCACCATCATCCCGGTCGACACCACTGACCAACTGGTCACCCTGCTGAAAAAGGGCAAACTCGATCTGGCGGCTGCAGCCATCATGGTCACCCCAGAGCGACGCGAGCTGTTTCGCTTCGGCCCGGGCTTCTATCAGGTCTCTCCCAAACTGGTCTACCGCAACGGCAAACCCAAGCCTGCCTCATTGAACGATATCAAGGGCAAGCTGGTGGTGGCCGCCGGCTCCACCGGTGAAGATCTGCTCAAAGAGATGAGCAAAGAAAATCCGAAACTAGCCTGGAGCACCAGCGACAACGCCGATGTGGAGGAGCTGCTCAAGCAGGTGGTGGATGGCAAGATTGACTACACGGTGGTGCAGGATACCGTGCTGGCCCGTACCCAGCGCTACTACCCGGAGCTCACCGAGGGGCTGACCCTGGCCCAGAAGCAGACCGTTGCCTGGGCCATGAGCAAGCTGCCCGATGACAGCCTCTATGCCAGCGTGATCGACTTCTTCGGTCAGCGCTTTATGGATGGTGCCATCGCCAAGCTGGACGAGAAGTACTTCGGCCACGTGCAGAACTTCGACTTTGTCGATACCCGCACCTTCCTCAAGCGCGCCAAGAGCCTGCTGCCCAAGTACCAGCCGCTGTTCCAGACTCACGCCAAGAATATCGACTGGCGTCTGCTCGCCGCCATCAGCTATCAGGAGTCTCACTGGGACCCGCAGGCCCGCTCCTACACCGGCGTGCGCGGCATGATGATGCTGACCGAGCCCACTGCCAAGGCAATGGGAGTCAACGACCGGCTTCATCCGGAAGAGAGCATCAAGGGTGGCTCCCTCTATCTGCAACAGATGATGGAGAAGGTGCCGGATTCGGTGCCCGATGACGAGAAGGTGTGGTTTGCCCTCACCGCCTACAACATAGGTTACGGCCACATGATGGATGCCCGCCGCCTGACCAAAGAGCTCGGCAAGAATCCCGACGCCTGGAGCGACGTGAAAGAGGTGCTGCCGCTGCTGCAACAGGCGCGCTGGCACCGCAAGGTACGTTACGGCTATGCCCGTGGCAGCGAGGCGCGCAACTATGTCAACAACGTGCGCCAGTATTACCAGAGTCTGCTCTGGCTCGACAACGAGCAACAGAAGGCACATCAGCGGGAGAGTCTCGACAACGACAGCGAGCCCGAGCTGGCCGAGCGCCCCACCGCCATCGCCGAAGTGGTCAATCAGATCACCATGCGCTAACCAGCCATTATTCGGCTGTTTTCACGCAAACTTCTCTGTTACCATCGATTCACATCGGAGCCTATCCGAAATCGCATTGTTTTCATTATGTTGAGAGATTAAATAACAGCAATTTCGGATGGGCTCCATCAATGACCCAAGGCCGGGATGGCCACCTGAGTTGGGAGGAGACCAAGATGCAAAAACGTAGAAAAATCAGTCTGGTCAGAAAAGCGAAGTGCAGCTGGAGCCCCAGACGCAAACTCAAGCTTAATGACATCAAGCGCAACCTGTGGCGCAGAAATCGATCCTATACCCTGCTTATTGCAGAGCACACAGCATAAACCCGGCATTAGCCGGGTTTTTTTATCTTCTTTCTCACCTGAATATCGTCTTACACCAGCGCCGCCTTGAACTGTACCGTCCGCTTGGAGATCAGCGAGTTGCAGTGGTTGCAGAAGTAATCCACTGCGCCGCACGCCTTGAGACGCTCCAGCTCCTGCTGGCAGGTGGGGCAGATGGCCGTAACCCGAACAGGGGCCTGGCACTGACCACAGGTTTGCTCCTTGCTGCGGGTATCCAGTTCAGCCTGGCATGATGGACAAAGCAGGGCTTCCATAATCAACTCCTCGAAAAGTGGATCTGCCATGGTCTTGTTCCATGGCAGATCCCCCTCCCCTTATTCCTCACCTTAACATGGCGAGGATAACAAAGCGGCTGCCGGTGAGGGCAGCCGCAAGGACTTATTTCTTCTTCATCTTCAGCAGGCGTTTGCGCTGACGTTCCTGACTCAGGGTCATGGTGTTCTTCTTGCCTTCAAACGGGTTGACCGACTCCTGGAACTCGACCCGGATCGGCGAGCCCATGATCTTGAGGGACTTGCGGAAGTAGTTGATCAGATACCGCTTGTAGGAGTCCGGCAAGTCGTTCAGCTGGTTGCCGTGGATCACGATGCGCGGCGGGTTGTAGCCACCGGCGTGGGCATACTTGAGCTTGACGCGGCGACCATTGACCATCGGCGGCTGGTGATCTTCCTGCGCCATCTGCATGATGCGGGTCAGCATGGCCGTGCTGGTACGACGGGTGGCGGACTGGTAAGCCTCCTGAATGGATTCAAACAGATGGCCGACACCGCTGCCGTGCAGGGCGGAGATGAAGTGAACGCGAGCGAAGTCGATGAAGCCCAAGCGACGATCCAGCTCGTTCTTCACATCCTCTTTCACCTTCTGATCCAGACCATCCCACTTGTTGACCACCAGCACCACGGAGCGGCCGGCGTGGAGCACATAACCAAGGATGCTCAAGTCCTGATCGGTGATGGTCTCCTGGGCGTCGATCACCAGCAGGCAAACGTTGGCATCTTCGATGGCTTTCAGGGTCTTGATAACGGAGAACTTCTCCACCGTCTCGTGCACCTTGCCACGACGACGCACACCGGCGGTGTCGATGACCACATACTTCTGCTCGTCACGCTCCATCGGAATGTAAACGGAGTCACGGGTGGTGCCGGGCATGTCATAGACAATGACCCGATCTTCACCCAGCATGCGGTTGGTCAGGGTAGATTTACCGACGTTGGGACGACCAACGATGGCGAACTTGATGGGCAGGTCGGCGAACGGGGTCTCCTTGGTGTCCTCTTTGGTATCGAGTTCACCGGCAGCCACCATGCGCAGCAGGGCTTCTTCGTCGAAGTCCTCCTCTTCCTCATCCTGCGCATCTTCATCGGTAGCGGAATCGACCAGGGTCTCCAGATGGGGAGCCAGGGCCAGTTCCAGCAGGCTCAGCACGCCACGACCGTGGGCGGCCGCGATCTGGTAGACCTCACCCAGCGCCAGACCATAGAACTCGGAGACCGCGGAATCACCATCGATACCGTCGGTCTTGTTGGCCACCAGAAATACCTTCTTGTGGGCCTTGCGCAGGTGCTCGGCAATGGCTTGATCCGCCGCGGTCAGACCGGCACGGGCATCCACCATGAACAGCACGACGTCCGCTTCTTCGATGGCCAGCAGGGATTGCTCGGCCATCTTCAGCTCGATCCCCTCTTCAGTGCCATCGATACCGCCGGTATCGACCACGATAAATTCCAGCTCGCCCAACTTCGCCTGACCGTATTTACGGTCCCGGGTCAGACCGGGAAAATCGGCAACCAGGGCATCCCGAGTACGGGTCAAGCGGTTAAACAGGGTGGATTTCCCCACGTTGGGGCGGCCCACCAGGGCTACTACAGGAGTCATAAAAGCCTCATTCTCAAGACGACAAAGGCTCCGGGTCCGAAGACCAGGAGCCGGATATTCACATTATCGGACGATCAAGGACGCTTGAGGGCGTACAACTTGCCGTCACGGCTCTGCACATACAGGGTCTCGCCATCCACCAGCGGGGCGGCATAGAGACCACTGCTATCGAGCTGCTGCATCGCCTTGATGGTACCGTCGGTACGATCAAGCCAATACAGGTATCCTTCCACATCACCCACCACCACATAGTCACCGAAGATGACAGGTGCAGTGACGGTACGATTTTCCAGCTGGGTGTTGGACCACAGCTCCAGACCGTTGCGACGGTCGATGGCAAACAGGTGGCTGCGACTGTCGGTCAGCACGATGGCATTGCCGGTCATCGCCAGATCGCGATAGCCGGAATACTTGCGCTTCCACACTTCATCGCCGGTCATCAGCTTGCGCGCCATCAGCTGACCGTTGTAGGCGATGGCGTAGAGCTCATCACCGGCAATCAGCGGGCTGGCATCGACGTCAACCATGCGGTCCAGCTCGGTGGCACCGCGCGGATCAGCCACCTTGGACTGGCGCACCGGCTGGCCGTTGCTCAGCAGGGCGATGCCCACCTTGCCATCGGCACGACCGTAAATCACGGCGCCGTTGGTGATCACCGGTGCACCGGCACTGCGCAGGGTCAGCGGCGGCTGCTCTTCGGAGAGCGACCACTGCATCTTGCCTTCATCAGTGTCGAGGGCGATCAGGCGACCGGAGGTGGTCAACACCACCACGCGGCCATCTTCCACCGCGGGGCTCGCCACCACTTCGCCGGGCACATTGGTCTGCCACAGCACTTCGCCATTCTCTTCGTTCAGGGCGTAGACCACCCCGTTCTCGGAGCCGAGGAACAGCTTGCCGTAACGGGAGACCAGACCACCAGAAAGGCGGGCACTGCGCTTGTCGGCGTTGACCGGCAGGTCGGCCAGATCGACAGTCCAGAGGCGATCGCCACTGGCACGGTCAAAAGCGCTGACATCGCCGTCGCGGGCCGCCGCGTAGATGCGATCCTCTTCCACCACCGGCTTGAGCTGGGAGTAGAAGTCACCGATGCCATCACCCACAGTAGATGACCATGCGGTGTCGGCAGTGAAGGCAGATTCAACCTTGGGCAACGGCGCCATCGGGTTGAGATCCTCTTCGGAACTGAACAGGGAGCACCCCTGCAGAGCGAAGGAGACCGCAGCCCCCAGCGCCACCATCTTGAATAGATTACGCATCCGGTGCCTCACCAGTCGCAACGGCCGGCAGGGCCAGATCGTCCATTTTCAGCTTGAGCTCGGCGCTACCCTGCAGGCCGCCGGCATCCGCCGCCGCCTGATAGGCATCACGAGCCTCTTCGGTCTTGCCCTGCTTTTGCAGCACATCACCACGGGCTTCGGCTACCTGCGCCTTGAAGGCCTCATTCTGGATGGTTGCCAGCTTGGCCAGCGCTTCATCTGCCTTGCCCTGATCATTCAGCACACGGGCCAGACGCAGCGCCGCGATGGGACGAATGCTCTCGTCACCCGTGGTCGCCACCAGCTCCAGCTGCTCGGCAGCCAGATCCAGCTTGCCCGCCTTGACGGCAGCGGCAGCCAGTTGCAACGCGGCCAGTTCACCGTAGGAGTCACCCTTGTTGGCGGTGACAAACTGCTGTGCCTGCTCGAAACCGGCGGCATCGCCCTTGGCCAGCTGCTCAATCACCTGGTTGTAAGAGTGGGAGGAGGCCTCCATGGTCTCTTGCTGGTGCTGGTTGTAATAGCGCCAACCGAACAGACCGACCAGACCGATCACGGTCCCGGCAATCACCGAGGTTCCGTTCTCTTTCCACCACTCCTTGATAACCTCAACCTGTTGTTCTTCGGTGGTATAGACTTCCACAGCTTACTCTCCTTTGGCTGCCAGCAGGGCAATGGCGGCGTCAACCTTGACGGTCTGTTGCTCGGCCTGACCACGCAGATATTTGATAGTGATCTCCCCGTTTTGCACCTCGGTCTCACCAAGGATCAGGGCGATTGCCGCGCCGCTCTTGTCGGCACGTTTGAGTTGTTTCTTGAAGTTGCCACCACCGCAGTGGCTCATCAGGCGCAGGTCCGGCAGGGCATCGCGCAGACGCTCGGCCAGCTGGAAGCCAGCCTGTTCGGTCCCCTCGCCCACCATCGCCAGATAGACATCCACCGCCGGGCGGATATCGGCGTTGAGCTCGAGAGTTTCCAGCATCAGCACCAGACGCTCCATACCCATGGCAAAGCCCACGGCCGGGGTCGGTTGACCGCCCAGCTGCTCTACCAGACCATCGTAGCGGCCACCGGCACAGACGGTGCCCTGGGCACCCAGACTGCTGGTGACCCACTCGAACACGGTCAGGTTGTAGTAGTCAAGACCACGCACCAGACGCTCGTTCACTTCGTATTTGATACCGGCAGACTCGAGCAGGCGCTTGAGCCCCTCGAAGTGGGCCAGGCTCTCTTCGCCCAGATGGTCGAACAGACGCGGGGCACCCGCCAAAATGGCCTGCACCTTTTCATCCTTGGAGTCGAGCACCCGCAGCGGGTTACTGTACATGCGGCGCTGGCTCTCTTCGTCCAGCTGCTCCTTGTACTGCTCCAGATAGGCCACCAGCGCATCGCGGTAAGCGGCACGCTCGGCGCTCTGACCCAAGGTGTTGAGCTGCAGAGTGACATGCTCGCTGATGCCAAACAGACGCCACAGACGGTGGGTCAGCATGATCAGCTCAGCGTCGATGTCCGGCCCGTTGATGCCAAACAGCTCGACACCGAACTGGTGGAACTGGCGATAACGGCCCTTCTGGGGACGCTCGTGACGGAACATGGGGCCCATGTACCACATCCGGCGTTCCTGGTTGTAGAGCAGACCGTGTTCAATACCGGCACGGACGCAGCTGGCGGTCCCTTCCGGACGCAGGCTCAGGCTGTCGCCGTTGCGATCTTCAAAGGTGTACATCTCTTTTTCGACCACGTCGGTCACTTCACCGATGGCGCGCTTGAACAGATGAGTCTGCTCGACAATCGGCATGCGCACTTCGCTGTAGCCATAGCTGGCAACGACCTGGCGCAGGATCTGTTCAACCTTCTGCCATACCGGGCTCTGCTCCGGCAGGCAATCATTCATACCGCGAATAGCTTGGATCTGTTTTGCCACGTTGATACTCGAGAAAAAGAGGTAAAATTTGGCCGCATTATAGGGATTTTCCCCCCCAAGGTAAAATCAGGGAATCCGGATGCGGGATTTAAAATCAGTCACCTGGAAAAAGGGCCACCCAATGTGGCCCTGTTTCGCTCACTCCTTGTCCATCGGGATCCGGTTGGCGGGATCCAGCATGGCGGCGCGGGCGCGAATGCGGCGCTCCAGAGTTGGAATGAGATCCTTGTTGTCGAGCCGATCGACCCGCTGGCCCCCTTCATAGAAGGCACTCTTGTTGGCGGCACCCGCCAGACCAAGGTCGGAGACCAGCGCTTCACCCGGCCCATTCACCACACAGCCGATGATGGAAACATCCATCGGGGTGATGATGTCTTCGAGCCGCTCTTCCAGCGCATTGACGGTGGCGATCACATCGAACTCCTGCCGTGAGCAGGATGGGCAAGCGATAAAGTTGATGCCACGGGAGCGAATACGCAGGGATTTGAGGATATCGAAACCGACCTTCACCTCCTCCACCGGATCCGCCGCCAGCGAGATCCGCAGGGTATCGCCGATGCCGTCGGTAAGCAGCATGCCCAGACCGATGGCAGACTTCACCGCGCCGGCACGGAAACCGCCCGCTTCGGTGATGCCAAGGTGCAGCGGCTGTTCAATCTGCTTGGCCAGCAGGCGATAGGCACCGACTGCCAGGAACACATCGGAGGCCTTGACGCTCACCTTGAAGTCCTGGAAATCGAGACGATCGAGATAGTCCACGTGACGCATGGCGGACTCCACCAGCGCCTCTGGGGTCGGCTCGCCGTACTTCTCCTGGATATCTTTCTCCAGCGACCCGCCATTGACCCCGATACGGATCGGGATATTGAGGTCGCGCGCGCAATCGACCACCGAGCGCACCCGCTGCTCATTGCCGATGTTGCCCGGGTTGATACGCAGGCAGTCGGCACCGTACTCGGCCACTTTCAGGGCGATGCGATAGTCGAAGTGGATATCGGCAACGATGGGGATGCGGGTTTGCTGTTTGATGAGCCGGAAGGCTTCCGCCGCTTCCATGGTGGGCACGGAGACACGGACGATATCGGCACCGACCCGCTCGATCCGCTGGATCTGCTCGATGGTGGCGGCGACATCTGTGGTCTTGGTATTGGTCATGGTCTGCACGGTAATGGGGGCATCGCCCCCAACCGGTACATTACCAACCATGATCTGTCTGGATTTACGACGAATGATGGGTGATTCGTGAGAAGACATGGGAAACAGATTACTCCTGCGGCAGTGAGAAGCGGGCTGTACGACCGTTGTTGTAACGGCTCATATCAAACGACTGACCCTTGTAGTCAAGCTTGACGGCCATGGGCGCGCCAATGATGAACTTCAGGGGCTCGGCGCCTTCCAGCACCAGCTCGTCGTTGGCCTTCTTCAGACCACTGAACAGGGTCTTGCCGTTGGCATCCTTCACATCCAGCCAGCAATCGGCGGTGAAGCTCATCTTCAGTTGCGGCGCAGTCGCCGGATCAACGACAGCCTCTTCAGATTCAGTGCCATTGGCACCGGATACTGCAGCATCGGTCGCAGTGCCAACAGCCGCACTGACATCGGTCGGGGCAACAGCCGCAGAAGCAGGCGCCAGGGTAGCCGTCGCATCGGAGACCACCGCAGGGGCAATCACGTCCGTGGCTGCCGGTGCGTTGGCTGCGCCTTCCACCGGAGCGGTGTTAATTGCATCGGGCGGCGTGATAGCCGGTTCAGCCGGAGTCGAACCGGTTGCACTCATCTCGGTGGCTGCCAGCGCTTCATCACCGGCGGAGCGGCGTGAAGTACTCTGCCACCACCAGGCGACCGAGAGCGCAATCAACACCAGGATCACCAGCCAGGTCACCACCTTGAGCCGACTGTCGTTGGCTTGCTGGCGGGAGCGACGGGAGAAGCTCTGCATGTCGATATTGTCGGGAGGAGTCAGACCCAGCTTGTCGTAAGCAGCCAGAATGGTCTCGTCGGGGATCCCGACCAGCTTGGCATAGGTACGCAGATAGCCCCGAATAAAGGTATGGGAGGTGTGCTTGTCGTAGGTATCCGATTCGATAGCGGCGATCAGGGTCAGACGAAGGTGAATGCGGGACGCAACCTGTTCTCGTGTCCAGCCAAGCTGTTCACGGGCGTTGCGCAGCAATTGGCCTGGGCCTACTGCCTGGGAGTCGTCTTGGAAATCGTGTTGCTGTTCAATAGTCATTGGCTAAATAACGCTTGGCTTGTTGCGAAGTGGGATATTGCCTTACCAGCTCAGTCCCGAATTGGTGAAGTAATGCCGGCTTGTCCATCGCCTGTGCCAGCCGAAGTCTCAACCAGAGACTCTCCTCGTTCTCGTCTGACACATCGGCAAAACGGGCGAGGTAGGACTGCACATCAGGCAGCTTGCCATCTTTCATGGAAAGCTCGGCCAAGTCCAGCAATAACCCTGGATTGCGGGGATTATACCCCAAGGCCAGGCGATAGTACTCGCCTGCTTTATCATTTCTGCGATTTTGCAGCGCACAAAGTGCCGCATTTTCATAGGTATCGGCAATTTTTACGTAGCCTGGCTGAATTACAGCCTGGTTGAACGCCTGATCTGCCTCGACATACCTGCCGCGATCACAGAGAAAGGCACCATAGTTGTTCATTGCGTCAGCATTGGACGGCTCCATGGCAAGGGCGTTCTTGTAATGGGTCTCGGCTGCCTTGAAATCTCCTACCTTCTGGTAAAAGTAGGCAAAACCGATCTGGATCTGGGGGTTGGAGGGGTCATACTGGAGGGCGCGGTCAAGATTGAACTTGGCCTGCTCGGCATTGCCCTGACGCAGGTACTGTATACCCAGGTCGAGGCGGGTTTGGGCAGCCGCCTTGAGGTCAGGACCCACTTCACGCTGGGTCGAGTTCTGGCCAGCGTAAGTGGTCTCGGTCACACAGCCTGGCAGCGCGCAGAGCGCTGCCACTACGATCAATGTACGTGTATCCATTCCCTGTCTATACAATGGCTTAGCATTTAAACCATTTTGACGGAAATCCCATCCTGTTGCATCCGATTTTTGATAGTTCGCTTGGTACGGTCAATCACGTCACCCACCAGCTGACCACAGGCAGCATCGATGTCATCACCACGGGTCTTGCGGACAATCACGGTGAAACCGTACTCCATCAACACCTTGGAGAAGCGATCGATACGGCTGTTGCTCGGCTTGCCATAAGGGTTGCCCGGGAAGGGGTTGAACGGGATCAGGTTGATCTTGCTCGGAGTGTCCTTGAGCACCTTGGCCAGCTCGTGAGCATGCTGCATATCGTCATTGATATGATCGAGCAGCACATACTCGACGGTCACCCGACCACCGTTGGCATTGGATTTGGCCAGGTAACGACGGACACCGGCGAGGAACTCCTCGATGTTGTACTTGTCGTTGATCGGCATGATCTCTGAACGCAGCTTGTCGTTCGGGGCGTGCAGGGAAATAGCCAGCGCCACGTCGATCTGGTCACCCAGCTTGTCCAGCGCAGGTACCACGCCAGAGGTGGAGATGGTCACCCGGCGCTTGGAGATGCCAAAGCCGTAGTCATCCATCATCAGACGCATGGCGGGCACCACGTTGGCGAGGTTGAGCAGCGGCTCGCCCATCCCCATCATCACCACGTTGGTGATGGGACGCTTGCCACCGACCACGCGGGCCGCACGCCACACCTGACCGATGATCTCGGAGACTTTCAGGTTGCGGTTGAAGCCTTGTTGGGCGGTAGAGCAGAACTTGCACTCCAGCGCACAGCCAACTTGAGAGGAGACGCAGAGGGTCGCGCGGTCATCTTCCGGGATGTAAACGGTCTCGACCTCCTGATCGCCCACCTGCAGAGCCCACTTGATGGTGCCATCGGCAGAGCGCTGCTCGCGGCTGATCTCGGGCGCCTTGATCTCGGCGATCGCCTTGAGGCGCTCTTTGAGCACCTTGTTGACGTTGGTCATCTGATCGAAATCATCACACCCAAAGTGATAGATCCACTTCATGACCTGATCTGCCCGGAATGGCTTCTCGCCCAGTTCGACGAAAAAGGCACGCATGGCATCCCGATCAAGATCCAGCAGGTTGATTTTTGTTTCGCTCATCAATGGCCTCAGTTCAAACACTTCATCAATTATTGGCTGACGACGTCAGGGGGCGGCATTGTACAAATAATGGGTCTGGCTTTCCACCTGGAGAATAGAGGGATATTGCGTAAACGGCGAAAACAACAAAGGGAGCCGAGGCTCCCTTGGGTCATCATCCACAAAAATCAGCCGCGCGGGCAAATCTCGTTATCAGAGAAGAAGTAGGCAATTTCGCGGGCAGCGGATGCCGGTGCATCGGAGCCATGTACTGCGTTGCGATCGATGCTCTCGGCATAACAGGCACGCAAGGTACCAGCCAGCGCCTCTTTCGGGTTGGTAGCACCCATGATCTCGCGATTGCGACGGATGGCGTCTTCCCCTTCCAGCACCTGCACCATGACAGGGCCAGAGGTCATGAAGCTGACCAGATTGTCATAAAAAGGCTTGCCCTGATGCTCGGCATAGAAACCGGCAGCCTGTTCACTGCTCATGTGCAGCATTTTGGATGCCACCACTTTCAAGCCTGCGCTTTCGAAACGGCTATAGATGGCACCGATCAGGTTCTTGCTGACAGCATCCGGTTTAACGATAGAGAAGGTACGTTCGATGGCCATTGATATCTTTCCTTAACTACAGAGTTTTATTGTTAGAATCCATGTTCGCTGGCGATTATACGTAAACAAAAACCGGAAAAACACACAAAAAAGCAACTTTTTATTAAACATCACTCCCTTGCAATCAACATCCACACTCATCTTGACCGAGCAGAGCCGGAAAATATGTGCGCTTGCGCACGATAGTTACCTTAAGCCGCCAAAACCCCATCTTTTGTTCACAATTCGAACAGCATGAAAAAGGCACCCGAAGGTGCCTTGTCTCGCCTATTTGGCTTCCGCCAGCAGGGCCCGCGCTATGGTGCGCATCCCCAGGGTATTGGCCCCCGGCGCCCAGAGGGCATCGCCGTTGTCACTGAAGCAGGCTGCCAGATCGATATGCAACCAGCCCATCCCTTCATTGGCAACGAAACGGGAGAGGAAACCCGCCGCGTTGGAGGCGCCACCCGGCCCGCCCCCCTTCACCGGACGGCTGTTGGCAGTGTCGGCGTAATGGGAGGGGCACTGCTGGCGGTGCCAGGGCTCCAGCGGCAGCGGCCAGGCAGGCTCATGCTCGGCATCGGCATAGGTCATGGCCCGGCTTACCAGCCCTTTATCGAGGCCAAACAGGGCATTGTAGCGCCCACCCAGCGCCATCACGGCTGCGCCAGTCAGGGTTGCGGCATCGATGATCAGCGGTGCGCCGGACTCGCTCGCCAGTTGCAAGCCATCGGCCAGCACCAGCCGCCCTTCGGCATCGGTATTCACAATCTCGACAGTAGTGCCGTTCTTGTAGGTGAGGATGTCGCCCAGCTTGTAGGCGTGGCCGGAGACCAGGTTCTCGGCGCAACAGAGGATCAGCTTCACCCGCTTGTCGAGCCCGCGCAGCATAGCCAGCGCCAGCGCACCGGTGACAATCGCCGCACCACCCATGTCGCACTTCATGGTGAGCATCCCCTCGGAGCTCTTCATGGAGTAGCCGCCGGAGTCAAAGGTGATCCCCTTGCCCACCAGCGCTGCCGCTACCGACGCCTTGGGGTCACGCCCCGGGTTGAAGTCGAGCTCCAGCAATACCGGTTCGCGCGCACTGCCGCGGCCCACCTGATAGAGGCCGACCCAGCCCGCCTGTTGCAGCGCTTCGCCTTTCAAAATGCGATGACTCACCTTGTCCGGCGCCAGCTCGGTAATAAAGGAGGCCGCTTCCACCGCCAGCTCCAGCGGGCCCAACTGCTCCGGGGTGGCATTGGTCATCTCGCGCACCCAGCGGCCGCAGAGCCAACGCGCTTCCAGCTCCTCTCTGTCCTCTTCCGAGGACATGGCCCACTGCAGTTGCACCTCCGCCTTGGGGGTTTGCAGCCCTT
Organism: Aeromonas sp. R9-2; assembly: GCF_040908025.1. Classification (NCBI taxonomy): domain Bacteria; kingdom Pseudomonadati; phylum Pseudomonadota; class Gammaproteobacteria; order Aeromonadales; family Aeromonadaceae; genus Aeromonas; species Aeromonas sp. R9-2. The sequence continues at coordinate 28,232 of NZ_JBFOCX010000024.1, read as the reverse complement.
GGGCAAAAGCCCACTGCTGTTCACGCTCCCAGTGACCAGCCAGGGTCACTTTCTGGATCCCCTGCTGGCAGAGGCGACGGGCCGCCTGCTGGATATCGAGCAGCGGATTGGCCGTTACCAGATGGATCACCATGCCGTCGGCGCGGTGAGAGAGCAGCGCACCCTCCCCCCACTCGGCCGGTGCAAATTCACGACTTAACCAGACATTCATGCGGTCACCTCCTGCAGCCAGCGGGCGATGGTACGCAGACCGTGCCCCTTGGCGCCGGTCGCCCAGAGATCGTTGCCCGATTTCTGATAAGAGGCTGCCAGATCCAGGTGCACCCAACCCTTGCCCTCATCACGCACGAAGCGGGAAAGGAACGCAGCAGCCGTGGTGGCACCGGCCGTGCCTTCTGCCGAGGCGACGTTGCCCAGATCGGCAAAGGCCGAGGTGAGCTGGCTGGCATGCCAGGGTTCCAGCGGAAGCGCCCACGCCTGTTCGTTTTCCACCTTGGCAGCGGCCAGCGCACGCAGCTGTTCGGTCTCATCGAGGGCAAACACCGCATTGTAGTCGCGCCCCAGCGCCATCTTGGCGGCGCCGGTCAGGGTGGCTGCGTCAAGGATATAAGCTGCACCGCTGTCGGAGGCCGCCATCAGGCCATCGGCCAGCACCAGACGCCCTTCCGCATCGGTGTTCTGGATCTCGACCGAAACCGCGTTCTTGTAGGTAAGGATGTCGCCCAGCTTGAAGGCGTGGCCGGAGACCAGGTTCTCGGCGCAGCAGAGAATGAGCTTCACCCGCTGGTTCAGACCGCGGCTGATAGCCAGCGCCAGCGCGCCGGTCACCATGGCCGCACCGCCCATATCGGACTTCATCGGCAGCATGTTGTCAGAGGACTTCATGGAGTAGCCACCGGAATCAAAAGTGATCCCCTTGCCCACCAGCGCCGCCACCACGGGCGCATTGCGATCACCGGTCGGGTTGTAGTCGAGCTCCAGCAGCACAGGCTCGCGCTCGCTGCCACGGCCAACCGACCAGATCCCGATATGGCCGGACTCGCGCAGCGCTTCACCGGCGGTGATGCGAGCTGTAACCTGATCCCCGGCCAGACCACGAATGAGCAACAGGGCCGATTCCGCCAGACTCATGGGGTAGATCTCTTCCGGACAGCCATTGGTGATGTCACGTACCCAGCGAGCCGCCTTGAGCAGCGCATCCAGTTCACGGGCTTCCGCGTCGCTCTGCTGGCCGAAATCCAGTTCACGCGCACCCTTGGCGGCGTAGAACCCCTGGGCGAACGCGTAGCGACGCTCCAGATCCCACCCCTCACCAGCCAGCGTCACCCGCTTGATCCCGCTCGATTCGAGGCGACGGGCGGCGCGCTGAACGGTACGCAGAACATCCTTCTCCTGACCGGCGGCACCAAGATGGATCAGTGCCTCGTCGCCATTGAAACTGAGCTGGGCGCCCTCGCCCCAATAAGCGGCCGCAGCCTGGGTGGATAACGCTACCTTCATCATGTCAGCCATCGTGTTTGCTTCCTTTTTACTGGCACTATGTATAAGCACTCTTTATGGGAAAGAGCTTATTGGCAAAGAGAGAATAACGAATACAAAAAAGGCCGTGCCCCCGAGGGTCACGGCCTTCCACCATATCACTGAAGCACCACAGGATGCTGCACGTGCAATTCACTCATGTGTAATTAATGGCGTTCAGAGGCAAGGTTCAGGGTGTACTTGGGCAATTCCACCACCAGATCCTCGTCCGCCAGTTTTGCCTGGCAGCTGAGGCGCGATTCCGGCTCCAACCCCCACGCCTTGTCCAGCATGTCGTCTTCCAGCTCGTCACTTGGCTCGAGCGAGTCAAAGCCCTCGCGCACCACGCAGTGGCAGGTGGTGCAGGCACAGGATTTCTCGCAGGCGTGCTCGATTTCGATGCCGTTGCGCAGCGCCACATCCAGAATGGTCTCGCCGCTTTGCCCCTCGAGGGCGGCGCCATCCGGACAGAGTACGGGATGAGGAAGAATGATCAGTTTTGGCATATTACACCTTGTTGACGTTTTGTCCGGTCAGCACCTTGCGGATGGAGGCGTCCATCCGGCGGGCTGCAAACTCGCCACTGACAGCATCGGCTGCCTCAATGGCTTCTTTGATTTGATGGGTTGCGCCGCTGTTGCGCATGGTCAGCAGATGGGCGATGGCGGCATCAATCTCGGCACGCTCGGCAGCATTGAGCAGGGCATCGCCATCGGCGGCCAGCGCCGCATTGAGACTCTCGACCACCCGGTCGGCTTCAACCTGCTGCTCGGCCAGCATGCGGGCATCCATATCCTGCTGGGCATTCTCGATGGAGGCACTCAGCATGTTGAGGATATCCTGCTCCGCCAGCCCGTAAGAGGGCTTGACCTGGATCTCGGCCTGCACGCCGGAGGATTTCTCCATGGCGCTGACCGAGAGCAGACCATCCGCATCCACCTGGAAGGTGACGCGAATATGGGCGGCGCCGGCTGCCATCGGCGGAATGCCGGTCAGGGTAAAGCGGGCCAGGGAGCGGCAATCGGCTACCAGCTCCCGCTCGCCCTGCACCACGTGAATGGCCATGGCGGTCTGACCATCCTTGAAGGTGGTGAACTCCTGGGCGCGGGCAACCGGAATGGTAGTGTTGCGCGGGATCACTTTCTCGGCGAGGCCACCCATGGTCTCCAGACCCAGCGACAAGGGGATAACGTCCAGCAGCAGCATCTCGGCATCGGGCTTGTTGCCCACCAGAATATCGGCCTGGATGGCGGCGCCAATGGCGACCACCTTGTCCGGATCGATGCTGGTCAGCGGCGTACGCTGGAAGAACTCACCCACCAGTTCACGCACCAGCGGCACCCGGGTGGAGCCACCGACCATCACCACTTCCAGCACTTCCACCTGCTCGAGACCGGCATCGCGCAGGGCGCGGCGACAAGCCAGCAAGGTCCGTTTCACCAGCGGGGTGATGAGTTCATCAAACTGGCTACGGCTCACTGAACCCTGCCAGCCAGCAAAGGTGCACGCCACCTGCTCGGCATCGGTCAGGCCGTGTTTGACGACAGCGGCCACATCCAGCAGCTCGCGCTGCAGATGGGCATCCAGCTCGCCGGAGAGGCCCGCTTGCTCCTTGATCCAGTCCGCCAGCAGGTGATCAAAATCATCACCGCCGAGGGCCGAATCGCCGCCGGTCGCCATCACTTCAAACACACCGCGGTGCAGACGCAGGATGGAGATATCGAAGGTGCCGCCCCCCAGATCGTAAACCGCGATCACCCCTTCCTGACCGGAGTCAAGGCCATAGGCAATCGCAGCCGCGGTCGGCTCGTTGAGCAGACGCAGCACGTGCAGACCGGCCAGACGGGCCGCATCCTTGGTACCCTGACGCTGGGCATCATCGAAATAGGCGGGCACAGTAATGACCACGCCGTCGAGATCGCCCCCGAGAGTCTGGGCGCCACGCTCGGCCAGCTTTTTGAGAATTTCGGCCGAGACCTGTACCGGATTGACCAGCCCCTGACGGGTTTGCAGTTGCGGCATGCCATTGTCGGCGGCAACAAACTGGTAGGGCTGCTGGCGGGTATCGATATCGGCCAGTGCCTTGCCCATCATCCGTTTGACCGAGACGATGGTGTTGTGAGGATCGAGCGCCGCTTCGCGCTTGGCATCTATTCCGACTCGAATGGCGTCGCTTTGATAGTGCACCACTGACGGGAGCAGGTCGCGCCCTTGCTCATCGCAAAGGGTATCGGCGTGACCGCTGCGAACCGCAGCGACGAGAGAGTTGGTGGTGCCGAGATCGATGCCGACGGCACGTTTGTGCTGATGAGGAACAGCGCTCTGGCCGGGTTCGGCGATTTGCAGTAATGCCATGGGTAATGAAACTTCCAGCGTTAAAGGATCAAGACTCGAGAAGCGAGTCTTCGAATCGTTCCAGCTCTTCGAGGAGCTTGTCGACAAACTTGAGTTTGCGAACGCAATCAGCGGCAACGAGATCTTTACCGGCGGCAAGAGACTCGGTCAGCTGCTGCATCAACATCTGGTGATCATGCCTGATCTCGCTGCGAAAATCCTTGATGGCGCGCTCAGGGTCGGCGTCATCTTTCAGATCGGCCAGACGCTCGCGCCACTCCAGCTGCTGCATCAGAAACGCGCTATCTTGCAGGGTCTGCTGTTCACCACGGATATCAGTGCCACGCAGGGAGAGCAGATATTCTGCACGGCGCAGCGGCGCCTTGAGGGTGGTGAATGCTTCGTTGATCTGGGCGGCACGTTGCACCGCAGCCAGCTGCTCCCGTTCGGGGGCGGTGGCAAAACGATCAGGATGGAATTGGGTTTGCAGCTGGCGGTAGGTATCAGCCAACTGACGGGTATCGAGCTCGAAGCCTTCAACCAGCCCAAACAGCTCGAAATGATTCATGCAAACCTCTTGGAAACGTTCGCCACAACCTCACTCGCCCCTGGCAAATGAGATATGGTTGAACGGGTCATGGGCGACCCGCTCAACCACAGACGAAGGATCATTGACGTCAAACATCTCAGACACTGAAGCTTTCGCCGCAACCACACTCGCCTTTGGCGTTGGGATTATTGAACTGGAAGCCCTCGTTGAGGCCCTCCTTGACGAAATCCAGCTCGGTGCCATCCAGATGGATCAGACTCTTGGCATCGACAATGATCTTGACGCCCTGCTGCTCGAACACCTGATCCTCATCGGTCAGTTCATCAACGAACTCAAGCACGTAGGCAAGACCGGAGCAGCCGGTGGTTTTGACGCCGAGGCGCAGGCCAATGCCCTTGCCCCGGTTAGCCAGAAAAGAGGAAACCCGTGCCGCGGCGGCATCTGTCATGGTAATAGCCATACTGCTCTCCGGCGCTTAGAGACCTTTCTTCTGCTTGTAATCGGCGATGGCGGCCTTGATGGCGTCCTCAGCCAGAATGGAGCAGTGGATCTTCACCGGTGGCAGGGCCAACTCTTCAGCGATATCGGTGTTCTTGATGCCAGCCGCTTCGTCCAGGGTCTTGCCCTTGACCCATTCGGTCACCAGGGAGCTGGAGGCGATGGCGGAACCGCAGCCGTAGGTCTTGAACTTGGCATCTTCGATGATGCCTTCATCGCTGATCTTCAATTGCAGCTTCATCACGTCGCCACAGGCGGGCGCACCGACCATGCCGGTTGCAACGCTGGGATCATTCTTGTCGAAACCACCGACGTTGCGAGGATTCTCGTAGTGGTCGATTACTTTTTCACTGTAAGCCATATCTCACTCCTGCTAATTCTGTTGCTCACTGACCAGATAGATCAGTGATGAGCCCATTCGACCGTGTTCAGATCGACGCCGTCTTTGTACATCTCCCACAGAGGGGACATCTCGCGCAGACGACCGATGGAGTCACGAATAAGCTTGACCGCGTAGTCAATCTCTTCCTCGGTGGTGAAGCGACCCATGCTGAAACGGATGGAGCTGTGTGCCAGCTCGTCGTTCAGACCCAGTGCGCGCAGCACATAGGAAGGTTCCAGGCTGGCGGAGGTACAGGCCGAACCGGAAGAGACCGCCAAATCTTTCAGCGCCATGATGAGGGATTCCCCTTCCACATAGGCAAAGCTGACGTTGAGGTTGCCCGGAACACGCTGATCCAGGTCGCCATTGATGTAGACGGCTTCAATATCCTTGATGCCATTCCACAGACGCTGGCGCAGAGCCAAGATACGCTCGCCTTCACTCACCATCTCTTCTTTGGCGATGCGGAAAGCTTCGCCCATCCCGACGATCTGGTGGGTCGGCAGAGTACCGGAACGCATGCCGCGCTCGTGGCCGCCACCGTGCATCTGGGCTTCCAGACGAACGCGGGGTTTGCGGCGAACAAACAGTGCACCGATCCCTTTCGGACCATACACCTTGTGCGCAGAGACCGAGAGTAGATCCACTTTCAGTGCTTCCACATCTACCGGGATCTTGCCCACGCTCTGAACGGCATCCACGTGCAGCAGGATCTTGCGGGAACGGCACAACTCGCCGATGGCGGCAATGTTCTGAACCACGCCGATTTCGTTGTTCACATGCATGATGCTGACCAAGATGGTGTCATCACGCATGGCATTCTCGATCATCTCGATAGTGAACAGGCCGTTTGGCATCGGCTCAAGATAGGTCACCTCGAACCCTTCACGCTCCAGCTGGCGACAGGTATCGAGCACCGCCTTGTGTTCGGTCTTGGAGGTGATGATGTGCTTGCCCTTGCTGGCATAGAAGTGGGCAACACCCTTGATGGCCAGGTTATTGGATTCGGTCGCACCGGAAGTGAAGACGATCTCGCGGGGATCTGCACCGATCAGATCTGCCACTTGATTACGGGCCAGATCCACCGCCTCTTCGGCTTGCCAGCCAAAACGGTGAGAACGGGAAGCCGGATTGCCGAACAGGCCATCCATGGTGAGACACTGCATCATTTTTTCTGCGACACGCGGGTCCACCGGACAGGTTGCCGAATAATCAAGGTAAATAGGCAGTTTCATGTTTTTCTCCGTCACAGTCCGGGTCATACAGAGTCCCGCTGTGGAAAGCACGTTTATAGTTGGACTTTCAAGCTCACATCGCCGTGTTCTGCCCGATCGACCAGGGACAACACGGTCTTCATTTGTTCATCTTGCTTGCCGGCAATCCGGCGTACATCGGCCTGGCGTACCAGCTCGGCCAGGGTGATATCCCCGAGGAAGCTGGAGATCCGCTCACTCAGATCACGCCACAGGGAGTGAGTCAGGCACTGGGTACCGCCGTGGCAGCCGCCCTTGCCGAGGCACTTGGTAGCATCGACCGACTCATCGACCGCGGTGATCACCTGACCAACCGAAATCTCGCCTGGGGCCAAACCGAGGCGATAACCACCGCCCGGGCCACGCACACTGCTCACCAGACCATGTTTGCGCAGGCGGGCAAAGAGCTGCTCGAGATAGGACAACGAGATGCCCTGGCGCTCGGAAATATCGGCAAGGGGGACGGGCCCCTGCTCTGCATGCAGCGCCACGTCGAGCATGGCGGTTACAGCGTAACGTCCTTTTGAAGTCAGTCTCATGTGCCTTACCGTCTTGCGAAGCAATTTAATGGGGCACATGGTCACATACCTGACCAAATCAGTCAAGTATATGGTTGAGTAAATCAGTCGGATTAATCCGGTACGCGCGCTTTCTGCACCGAGGTCAGAATACCGCGCAGAATGTTGAGCTCCGCCGCTTCCGGCCGAGCTCGATTGAACAGGCGACGCAGCTTGCTCATCACATGACCCGGATGATCATCAGCAATAAAACCGGTCTTCATCAGGGTTTGTTCCAGGTGCTGATAAAACCCTTCCAGCTGGGCGGCACTCGGATAGGCCATCTCATCTTCAGGCTCGGCGGCCTGCCCCTGCAGCCAGCGCATCCGCACTTCGTAACAGAGGGTCTGCACCGCCATGGCCAGATTGAGAGAGCTGTAATCAGGATTGGCCGGAATGGCCACGTGGTAGTGGCACTTTTGCAATTCGTCGTTGGTGAGACCGGTGCGTTCACGGCCAAACACCAGCGCGACCGGGTGCTGCATCCCCTCAACCACCGACTTTTCGCCGGCTTCACGGGGATCGAGCATGGGCCAGCTCAGGGTTCGAGAGCGGGCGCTGGTGCCAATCACCAAACCACAATCGGCGATCGCGTCATCCAGAGTCGGGACGATACGGGCATTGGCAAGCACATCGCTGGCACCAGCCGCCAGGGCGAAGGCATTGTCATCCGGCAAGGCTTGCGGATCAACCAATACCAGCTGGGTCAACCCCATGGTCTTCATGGCGCGTGCCGCAGACCCCATGTTGCCGGTATGAGAGGTGTTTACCAAAACGATACGAATCTGATCCAACATGCCCAGTCAATCTTCAGTCAAAAATGGCGCGCAATTGTAACATAAGAGAACACGATGTTGGCACCGTAAAAGCCGAGCCATTTCAGAACAAAACCACCCGTTTGTATAACAAACCAGCATGAGGGAAGTGAGAGGGGGGGACTAAACTTGATGGATATCCGATAAACGGCACAGGAGACACCACGCCATGCTTCCTCCCTTTATCTATGAGAGATTGCCCAGCCTCTACCTGCTGGCAGCCATTGCCATTATTACGTTGAGTGAACAGCCCCTGCTCTGGTTTGCAGGCGCCTTGCTGTTTATCGCCGGAGCGGTGACCTGGATGATGCGCTCCAGCTACCGGCGTACCGATCTGATTATCTTTCCGAGCAAACGCTGGCTACAGCCGGAGTGGCTGTATGAAGCGCAACCCTTTATCTGGCTGGCTGCGGGGCTGGCCATGTCACAGCTGCCCGCCCCTGCAGCACTCATCGCCTTGGTGCCCTGTCTGTGGGCCTGTCGTTGCCTCTGGGCACGGCACCATTATCGTCGCCATGCCCATGGGGTGATTGTCCACTTAAGACGGGATCCCTCCCGGCGCCGTCTGCACCGAAGCCTGCGCTGACTCGGTGCGGGCGCGTTCGATAAACGTCGCCAGATCCATCAGGGGATACTTCATCAGGCTTGGCAAGCCATCGAGATCCAGACTGTCCATCAGGTTTTTCACCTCAAGGCCCAGTTCGGTATCCCCTTCTATCTTCAGCTTGCGCTGGAAAAAGAGCGAATCCGGATCCTCTTTGCGACCAGCGATAAGGATCAGGTCGTTGGCGGTACCGCTGAAGCAGACATCGGCCTTGTCACACTCGCGAGCCACCACCAGCTGGCCATTCTGCTCACTGATAAACCAGCACAGCTCCAGATCAGAGACTTCGACTTTCAGCCACTTGTCTGCCAGAAACTCGAAATCGCCATCTTCGATAGCCTCTTTGAAAACCCGGGCCAGCAAACTCTCCATCAGCTGCTTTTGCAGATTGAACGGAACCAGCTTGAGGGGATGGCGCAAGAAGCGCGGAGCCTGTTCGACCAGGCGGCGTTGCAGTTGTTGAAACACGATAGACTCCCTTTTTTGCGCATTCAAACACAGGGAGAGTGGCAAGATCCTGTTGGAAATCAAACTTGTGCAGGGTTACCTCAAGAAGGGTAAAGCCACACAAAGCTGCCTCAGGTCAAAAAGTGGGAGTGCATGGCTGCATACAATCAGGGCTCGTTTGCCCTTCATATGCACTCTCGGAGCGTACCAATGGAATTACTCTGTCCGGCAGGCAGTTTGCCGGCACTGAAAACCGCCGTGGATAACGGGGCCGATGCCGTTTATATCGGTTTCAAGGATGACACCAATGCCCGCCACTTTGCCGGTCTCAACTTTACCGACAGCAAACTGGAGAAGGCGGTGGATTATGTGCATCAACATGGTCGCAAACTGCATATTGCCATCAATACCTTTGCTCATCCCGGGACCGATGCACGATGGAAACAGGCGGTTGATCGCGGGGTGGCCCTCGGCGCCGATGCGTTAATCATCGCCGATCTCGCCGTGCTGGAATATGCCAGCCGCCACTACCCCGAGATGGAACTCCATGTCTCGGTGCAGGCCAGCGCCACCAATGCCGCCGCCATTCGCTTCTATCAGCAGCAATTCAATGTCACACGGGTGGTGCTGCCTCGGGTGCTCTCCATGCATCAGGTCAAGCAGCTGGCCCGCGAGACCGATGTTGGCCTTGAGGTATTCGCCTTTGGCAGCCTCTGCATCATGGCCGAGGGGCGCTGCTATCTCTCCTCCTACATGACTGGCGAGAGCCCCAACACCGTCGGCGCCTGCTCACCGGCCAAGTTCGTCCGTTGGGAAGAGACCCCGAATGGTCTCGAGTCGCGACTCAACGAGGTGCTGATCGACCGCTATGGCCCGGGCGAAAATGCCGGTTACCCGACCCTGTGCAAGGGGCGTTTCGACGTGGATGGCCAGACCTACCACGCGCTGGAAGAGCCCACCAGTCTCAATACCCTGGGTCTCCTGCCCGAGCTGTTCAAGACCGGGATCCAGTCGGTCAAGATTGAAGGGCGCCAGCGCAGCCCCGCCTACGTAGAGCAAGTGACCCGGGTCTGGCGTGCGGCCATTGATGCCTATCAGGCCAATCCCGAGGCCTATCAGGTCAAAGCTGAGTGGGATGCCCAGCTCGCCCGCGTCTCCGAAGGTAGTCAGACTACCCTCGGCGCCTACCATCGTCAGTGGCAATAAGGAGTCCACCCATGCAATTTTCTCTCGGGCCTCTGCTCTTCTACTGGCCCAAAGCCGATACCGAAGCCTTTTACCATGCCGCCGCCGACAGTCAGGCCGACATCATCTATCTGGGGGAGACCGTCTGCAGCAAGCGGCGCGAACTCAAAGTCGATGACTGGATTGCGCTGGCCCGTCAGATGGCCTGCTCCGGCAAGCAGGTGGTGCTCTCGACCCTCGCCCTTATCTCCGCCCCCTCCGAACTCAAGGAGGTGAAGCGGCTGGTCGACAACGGCGATCTTATGGTCGAAGCCAACGATCTCGGTACGGTGCAACTCGCCAGGGAGGCAGGGATCCCCTTCGTCTGTGGCCCCGCCATCAACGCCTATAACGCAGATGTGCTGCGCATGTTGCTCAAACAGGGGATGAAACGCTGGGTCATGCCGGTGGAGCTCTCCCGTGACTGGCTGATCCAGCTCAATCAGGATCTGGGCCCCCTGCGCGACCAATTTGAGGTGGAGGTGTTTGCCTACGGCCATCTGCCGCTCGCCTACTCGGCGCGCTGCTTTACCGCCCGATCCCTCGACAAACCCAAGGACAACTGCGAGCTCGCCTGTATCAACTACCCCACCGGACGACTGGCCAACAGCCGCGAGGGGCAGCGGGTGTTCAATCTCAACGGGATCCAGACCCAGTCCGGTTACTGCTACAACCTGGGTAACGAGCTGGCTGGTATGGAAGGTCTGGTAGATGTGGTCAGGCTTTCGCCGCAAGGGATGGAGACGCTGGAGATGCTGGCCCGCTTCAAAGCCAACCGGCAGGGCCAGGCTCCCCTCTCCTTGCGGCAAGGAAGCGATTGCAACGGCTACTGGCGCCAGATCCCCGGCATGAGCCTGGTGGAGTAAACCCGCCATTTGCCCAACAAAAAGGCCTCATCGCGAGGCCTTTTTTAACACTATCTGGCAGTGGTTCAGGAGGGCTGATCACCCTTGTTACGAGCGCTCTGGGCACCTGGCGGCAAGGGCTTGCGCGCCATCAACTCCAGCTCCAGCAACGCATAGCGGTGCTCGATGAAGTCATAGACGTTGTTAGATAAGGCCAGCTTGAAGTAACTGATGGCTTCCTTGCGGTTGCCTTTGCCCAGCTCGAACTTGCCCAGATAGAAGTAGGTTTCACACAGGCGCTCGGCAAGCTCCCGGTTATCCTTCACCCCTTTCACCACGTTGCCCATCAGCTGGGAAGCGTTGATCTCGCCGGTATAGAGGCGAACCAGATCCCAGTTCCAGGCATCGTCATCGTACTTGTTGAGACGCTCGCGCATCCGGCTCATGGCGGCCGACGGGTCGAGTTTCTGCTCGGCCAGATAGAGCCAGATCACCCGATAGGGGTCTTCCGGCTGCGCCTCGTAGAAACGCTTCATATCGGCCGCGGCCAGTTCGGGACGGTTACCGTAATAGAGGGCGATGCCACGGTTGAGATAGGCATAGTCATAGTCCGGCGCCAGTTCAAGGGCAGAATCGAAGGCATCATAGGCTTCGTCGTAATTCTGCTGCTGTACCAGATAGACGCCGATGAAGTTGTAGGCCTCGGCGAAATCCGGCTTCTCCCGCAGGGCACGGTTGAAATCGAGCCGCGCGAGGGAACGCAGACCAACCCGATCAAACACCACGGCACGCTCATAGAACAACTCTGCCCGTTGCTCGGTGGTCAGTTCCATTTCACTGAGCATCTGCCCGAGTCGGGCGAGCGCCAGCTCACTCTGGTAGGAGACCTGCAGGGGGGTCGCCAACACCAGTGAAGCAGGCTGCGGCTTGGGAACCTTGGGGGTGTTAACCTGACTGCTACTGCTGCAACCCCACATGGGAAGCAACAACAGGATACCGAGGAGGTATCCAATCCCTTTCCTGACGTTCAATGAACACTCCGACGCTTACGCTTGACCCCGCATATGGTAAAGGTCAACTGCCGCTTTGTCATGTAGCTGTGCCCCTCTACCTCAAATAAATCAGGATTCGACAGGGTATCCGGCATCGCACCAACCGCGAAAGCCGCCGTCGACGCTGATCACCTTGCGATAACCCATCTGTTGCAGGTTGTCCGCAGCCAGAATGGAGCGAAAACCACCACCACAATAGAGGTAGAGCTCGGTCTCAAGATCCGGGAACTGGGTCTCGATATCCCGCTCAATCACGCCACGCCCCAGATATCGGGCACCGGGCAGATGGCCCCTGGCCCACTCGCTCTCTTCCCGCACGTCGATCAGGTGAAACGTGCGCCCTTCGTCCTGCCAGCGCTTGATCTGGTGAACATCGGTTTCGGTGATGCGGGAGCGGATCCCGTCAACCAGCGCCAAAAAACGGGGATTGTGATGCATGACAAACTCCTGTTGTTTAAATCATGTGCGTCAGCAAACGACACGCAGAGATAAGAAAAGAGCGCCATGAGGCGCTCTTCACTGTTACGGCAGGATTTCCTGTTGGTCCGCACCCTCTTTCTCTACCTGGGTTGGCAGCATGTGCTCGCGCTTGACGCCGAGGAACATGGCAAACGCACTCGCCACATAGATGGAAGAGTAGGTACCGAACGCCACACCGATCACCATGGCCACGGCAAAACCGTGGATCAGCGCACCGCCCTTGAGCAGCAGCGCCAGCACCACGATAAAGGTAAGGCCGGAGGTGATGATGGTACGACTCAGGGTCTCGGTCATGGAGAGATCCAGAATGTACTCGGTATCCCCTTTACGCACCTTGCGGAAGTTCTCCCGCAAGCGGTCGAACACCACGATGGTATCGTTCAGGGAGTAACCCACCAGGGTCATCAGTGCCGCCAGTACAGTCAGGTCGAACTCGTACTGGAAGTAGGCAAAGACACCCAGCGTGATCACCACGTCGTGCACCAGGGAGAGAATGCCCCCCAGCGCCAGACGCCATTCGAAACGCACTGCCACGTAGGCCAGGATACAGAGGATGGAGGCCAGCATGGCCAACGCACCGTCTGTCGCCAGTTCATCACCCACGGAAGGGCCGACAAACTCGACGCGTTTGAGCACTGCGCCCTCGTCGAGCTGCTTGGCCGCCGCCAGCACTTCGTTACCCTGTTGTTCTACCTTGACCCCCTCTTTCGGGGTCAGGCGGAACAGCACGTCACGGCTGGAGCCAAAGTGTTGCAGGGTTGCCCCTTCAATCTTCTGCTCTTCCAGAGCGTCATGGATCTTGTCCAGGCTCACCGACTGCTGGAACCCCACCTCGATAGTGGTACCACCGGTAAAGTCCAGACCCCAGTTCAGCCCCCGATCAAACAGGAAGAACAGGGCTACCACCATCAGCACGGAAGAGAAAACCACACCCGGCTTGGCATAGCGCATAAACGGGATCGGTTTTTCAAAATGTAGAATCTGAAACATCTCTCTATCCTCAGATGGGCAGCTTGTCGATACGCCGTCCACCCCAAGCCAGGTTGATAATGGCACGGGAAACTGTGATGGCAGTAAACATGGAGGCGGTCAGACCAATGCCCAGCGTCAGGGCAAAGCCCTTGATGGCGCCAGTACCGATACCGAACAGGATCACGCAGGTGATCAGCGAGGTCACGTTGGAGTCGGCGATGGTGGAGAATGCTCGATCAAAGCCCAGATGGATGGCTTGCTGAACACCCCGACCGTTGCGGATCTCTTCACGAATACGCTCGTAGATCAGTACGTTGGCATCCACCGCCATACCCAGCGTCAAGACGATACCGGCGATACCCGGCAGTGTCATGGTGGCCCCCGGGATCATCGACATGATGCCGACAATCAACACCAGGTTCATACAGAGCGCCAGGTTGGCAACCCAGCCGAACGCACGGTAGTAGATCCCCATGAACAGCACGATCACCAGCATGGCCCAGCCGATGGCTTCCATACCGCTGTCGATGTTCTGTTGACCCAGGCTCGGGCCAATGGTGCGCTCTTCCACGATCTGGATCGGGGCGATCAGGGCACCGGCACGCAGCAGCAGCGCCAGATTGTGGGCTTCGTTGGCGTTGTCGATACCTGTGATACGGAACTGGCTGCCAAGACGCGACTGGATGGTGGCGACGTTGATCACCTCCTCCTGCTTGCGGAACTTGCGCTTGCCATCCGGACCCGGTTGACCGACCGGCTTGTACTCGATGAAGACGGTCGCCATCCCTTTACCGACGTTGTCCTTGGTAAAGTTGGCCATCTTGTTGCCACCCTGGCCATCCAGCTTGATGTTGACCTGGGGACGGCTGTACTCGTCGAAACCGGACTGGGCACCCACGATGTGGTCACCGGTCAGGATCACCCGCTTTTGCAGCACCACGGGACGACCATTGCGATCGTTGTAGACCTTGGAGCTGGGCGGGACACGGCCATCGGCCGCAGCCTGGATGTCGGCAGTCTCATCGACCATGTGGAATTCCAGGGTCGCAGTCGCACCCAGGATCTCCTTGGCGCGGGCGGTATCCTGAATACCGGGCAGTTCAACGACAATGCGCTCGGCGCCTTGCTGTTGTACCAGCGGCTCGGCCACGCCCAGTTCGTTGACCCGGTTACGGATGATGGTGATGTTCTGCTCGAGGGCGTACTTCTTCACTTCCTTGATCTTGGCTTCGCTCAGACCAGCCAGCAGGATGAACTCATCCCCTTTCTGCTCGGTAGTGAAGGTCAAATCAGGGTTCTGACGACGCAGATGAGAAACGGCGCGTTCCTGATCGGCTTCGTCACGGAAGATCACCTGCACCTGATCACCGACCCGGCGCACGCCGGAGTAACGGATCTTCTGGGTGCGCAGCTCAGAGCGGAAATCCTGCACCATCTGCTCTTGCTGCTTGGTCAGTGCTTCGGCCATGTCCACTTCCATCAGGAAGTGCACACCACCGCGCAGATCAAGACCCAGCTTCAGAGGCGCCGCCCCGATGGCTTCGAGCCAGGCGGGAGTGGAAGGTGCCAGGTTGAGTGCGGTAATGAAGTTGTCGCCCAGCTTGTTGGCAACGATATCGCGCGCCTTCAGCTGGTCTTCGGTGTTCTTGAAACGGATCAGGATAAAACCGTGCTCGAATGCAGCATGTTTGACCGGGATCTTGGCCGCTTCAAGGGTCTCTTTCACCAGATCAAGAGTATCTAGCTTGACTTCGGCACCACGGCTGGCAGAAACCTGCAAAGCCGGATCTTCGCCGTAAAGATTGGGGGCTGCATATAGAAAACCGATGGCGATCACCAGGATCACCATCAGGTATTTCCACAGCGGATAGCGATTCAACACGCTGTGCTCCTTGGGAGATTAAAGGGACTGGATAGAACCCTTGGGCAGAACGGCAGAGACGAAGTCCTTTTTGATGGTGACTTGAGTCTGGTCGTTCAGGGCGATCACCAGGTAATCGCTGTCTGCAGCCACTTTGGCAATTTTGCCAACCAGGCCACCGGAAGTGAGCACTTCATCACCCTTGGACAATGAGCTCATCAGATTGCGGTGATCCTTGGCACGCTTGGCCTGGGGACGATAGATCATGAAGTAGAAGATCAGGCCGAATACGGCCAGCATGATGATCATTTCCATACCACCACCCTGTGCACCCGGTGCTGCGCCTTCTGCATACGCCTTGGAGATAATGCTCATTTAACAACCTCTTATTGATGTAGATTTAAAAAAACAAAATTATATGTTGTTGTTATTTAACGTCATTTTCAGCTAACGGAGGCACAGGCTTCCCTTGCCGACGGTAAAACTCTGTTACAAAGTCGTCTAATTTACCCTGCTCGATCGCGTCCCGCAAACCCTGCATCACGCGTTGGTAATAACGCAGGTTATGAATCGTATTCAGACGGGCACCGAGGATCTCGTTGCACTTGTCCAGATGGTGCAGGTAGCTGCGGCTGTAGTTCTTGCAGGTGTAGCAATCGCATTCGGCATCCAGGGTGCTGGTGTCGTTGCGGTGCTGGGCATTGCGGATCTTCACTACGCCATCGGTGGTGAACAGGTGGCCGTTGCGGGCGTTGCGGGTCGGCATGACGCAGTCGAACATGTCGATACCACGGCGCACCCCTTCCACCAGATCTTCCGGCTTGCCGACACCCATCAGGTAGCGCGGCTTGTCAGCCGGAATTTTCGGGCATACGTGCTCGAGGATGCGGTGCATGTCCTCTTTGGGTTCGCCCACGGCCAGACCACCGACCGCATAACCGTCGAAACCGATCTCCAGCAGCCCCTTGAGGGAGACATCACGCAGATCTTCGTAGACCGAGCCCTGGATGATGCCGAACAGGGCGTTCTTGTTGCCCAGCGCATCAAACTTGTCGCGGGAGCGCTTGCCCCAGCGCAGGGACATCTCCATCGACTTGCGCGCTTCTTCATAAGTAGCCGGGTACGGGGTGCACTCGTCGAAGATCATCACGATGTCGGAGCCCAGATCGAACTGGATCTCCATGGACTTCTCGGGGTCGAGGAAGATCTTCTCGCCATTGATGGGGTGACGGAAGTGGACGCCCGCTTCGGTGATCTTGCGAATATGGCCCAGGCTGAACACCTGGAAACCACCGGAGTCGGTCAGGATCGGGCCCTGCCAGTTCATGAAGTCATGCAGATCGCCGTGAGCACGCATCACTTCCTGACCCGGGCGCAGCCAGAGGTGGAAGGTGTTACCCAGCAGGATCTGGGCGCCGGTTTCACGCACTTCTTCCGGGGTCATCCCCTTGACGGTGCCGTAAGTCCCGACCGGCATAAAGGCCGGCGTTTGTACCACACCACGTTCGAAGACCAGTTGACCGCGACGGGCACGGCCGTCGGTGGTTTTCAGTTCAAATTTCATTGCTACCTCGGCTGCGTCAGATAAACAGTCTGACAATAGGAGGGCCACTCACGGCCCGGTAAATAAGCTGAAGCTTATGCTTCAACCTGGCGACGGGTGACGAACATGGCGTCCCCGTAGCTGAAGAAACGGTACTGCCCGGCCACGGCTGCCTGATAGGCCGCCATCACGTTGTCATAACCGGCAAAGGCGCTGACCAGCATGATCAGGGTCGACTCCGGCAGATGGAAGTTGGTGACCATGGCATCGACAATCTGGAACTGGTAGCCAGGGAAGATGAAAATATCGGTGTCACTAAAGAAGGGCGCCAGCGGTTTGCCCTGCGCCAGGGTGACCTTGGCCGCGCTCTCCAGCGAACGCACCGATGTGGTCCCCACCGCAATCACCCGACCACCACGGGCCCGGGTGGCCGCGATGGCATCTACCACCTCTTGCGGCACTTCCGCATACTCGGAGTGCATATGGTGATCTTCAATCTTCTCAACCCGCACCGGCTGGAAGGTCCCCGCCCCTACATGCAGGGTGACGAAGGCCGTTTCAACCCCTTTGGCCCGAATTTTCTCAAGCAGCGGCTCATCAAAGTGCAGACCAGCGGTCGGCGCCGCGACGGCGCCCGGCTTTTGATTGTAAACGGTCTGGTAGCGCTCCTTGTCGGCATCCTCGTCGGGACGGTCGATATAGGGGGGCAGCGGCATGTGGCCGATGGCCTCCAAAATCTCCAGCACCGGACGCGGGTCGAGGAAGTGGATCTCGAACAGGGCGTCGTGGCGGGCGCGCATCTCGGCTTCAACACCACCATCCATGATCATCCGGGTGCCGGGCTTGGGCGCCTTGGAGGCACGGACATGGGCCAGCACGCTGTGCTCGTCCAGAATGCGCTCGACCAGTACCTCCAGCTTGCCGCCGCTGGCCTTCTGGCCAAACATGCGCGCCGGAATGACACGGGTGTTATTGAATACCAGCAGGTCACCCGGATTGAGCTGATCCAGCACATCCACAAATTGACCGTGGCGCAGGGCGCCAGTCTGACCATCGAGCTGCAACAGGCGGCTGGCGGTACGCTCTGCCATCGGATAGCGGGCAATCAGCTCGTCTGGCAGATCAAAATGAAAATCGGATACTTGCATCTTTCACCTCGGGGGGAATCGGCGGCTAGTCTAGTTATCCCCATCTTCCAAGGCAACCCAAAAGACCAAAAACCCAAGAGAGACAAGGGGTAGCGAGCAATATTGAGACACACATCCGGTTAATGATTCTTTAATGTTCTGTATTGACCCTGATCATGTTTTGCCAGTTGGGGCTGGGCTAGGGTGAAAGCAGATACACAAGGAGGCCCACCATGATGACCCTATCCGAAATCATGACCGAACACCCCTTCACTCTGGGTCCGTCAAACAGTGTCAAACAGGCGATGGACCTGATGCAGCAGGAGCGGATCCGCCACATTCCCATCGTCGATGAGCAGCATCACCTGCTGGGGTTGGTAACCCTCACCGATATCCTGGCCACCCGGGAATCCAAGCTGCTGCTCATCAGCCCGGAGCGGGAAGCAGAATTTACCGACAGCGTGCAACTCGACGAGATCATGACACGGCAAGTGGCGAGCGTAGATCCTCACGCCGGCATCAAGGAGGCGGCACTTTACCTACAGCGGCACAGATATGGCTGCCTGCCGGTACTCAAAGGACGCAAGCTGATCGGCATTGTCACCGAGTCGGACTTTATTGCAGTGGCCATCAACCTGCTGGAATTGATGGAAGAGCAGGAACCACCTACCGACTTTTGACAGCCCTGACTGTAATTAAATTACAATAAAAGCGTTTTCAGCCGTCAAAACAAGCTGAAATGATGAAACACTTTCATTTTGACTGAAAAATTACACCAAATGCTTGCCTTGTGATCTGCGTCACACTATCATCCCTCTCATGCAATAGTTGCCGAGGGGGAGACGAGGGATTGTGCACCCATTATCTTCCTCTCATATGTCTGCAAGTTTGCACACCCCGTAGTTAGTCTTTGCTGTAAAGCATTTGTTTATATAGCCATTCCTTGTTTGATGACCCGGCCCTGTCGTTGCGATAGCGCCGGGATTTTTTTATCTGTGCTTTTCGGCTTCCCCCTTACCAGCACATCCCCCATCGCTGCGAGCAGCGGCCTCAACCTCCTGCGCCACCCGTTTGCACCACCGTTTATCTCATCGCGTCATCGTGGATCTGCACACCCCTTCTTATGCCTTGAAAAGGCGATGTAGCGCACAGATATTGAACCACGACAAGGAGTTATCTCAGTAGGCCTGAGATATTCATGTTAGGTACAGCCATAGTGAGTTATCTAATAAGTAGATTTAAGCGATTCAAAATTGCGGCTTTTATCGATTAGCGGAAGCCCCTATGATGAATCTATCGAAAGTTAAGCGCCTCGTCTGGCAAGACTCTTCAACACCAGACCGGCATATGTACATCACCAAGGAGCAATTACATGTCTACCTACATCAACACTGAAATCAAGCCGTTCAATGCTACCGCCTACCACAATGGCAAATTCGTTCAGGTGTCTGACGCTGACCTGAAAGGCAAGTGGTCCGTGGTCTTCTTCTACCCGGCTGACTTCACCTTCGTTTGCCCGACCGAGCTGGGCGACCTGGCTGACAACTACGCTGAATTCCAGAAGCTGGGCGTCGAGATCTACTCTGTCTCTACCGATACCCACTTCACTCACAAAGCATGGCACGACACTTCTGACACCATTCAGAAGATCCAGTACCCGATGATTGGTGACCCGACTGGTACCATCACCCGCAACTTCGGCGTGATGATCGAAGAAGCTGGTCTGGCTGACCGCGGTACCTTCGTAATTGACCCGCAGGGCATCATCCAGATCGTCGAGATCAACGCCGGCGGCATCGGCCGTGACGCACTGGAACTGCTGCGCAAAGTCAAAGCAGCCCAGTACGTTGCCTCCCACCCGGGTGAAGTGTGCCCGGCTAAATGGAAAGAAGGCGAAGCCACTCTGGCCCCGTCCCTGGATCTGGTAGGCAAGATCTAAGCCTCCCGCTTCCAAGACCGGCCCGCATAAGGGCCGGTCTGCTTTCCGGCATTGCCAAATAGGCCTGAAAGCAGACCGACTCACATTTAATGCCAACTCGCCATTACAAGAAGGAATTCGACCATGTTGGATACCAACCTCAAACAACAGCTGAACACCTATCTGCAGTACATCGTCAATCCCATCGAGATCAGCGTGTCCGGCAACGACAGCGACAAATCTGCAGAGCTGCTGGCACTGGCCAGCGAGATCGCCGAGATGTCCCCCAAGATCACCCAGACCTCTGGCACTGCCGTTCGCAAGCCTTCCATGAGCGTCGCGCCGCAGGGCCAAGCCCCGCGCGTTCACTTTGCCGGCATCCCCATGGGTCATGAATTTACCTCTCTGGTGCTCGCCCTGCTGCAAAGCGGCGGCCACCCCTCCAAGGCCGATGCGGCTGTGCAGGAGCAGATCCGCAATCTCAAGGGTGAGTTCCACTTCGAGACCTATATCTCCCTCTCCTGCCACAACTGCCCGGACGTAGTACAGGCCCTCAACCTGATGGCGACCCTGAACCCCGGCATCACCCACACCATGATCGACGGCGCCCTGTTCCAGGAAGAGGTCAATGAGCGTCAAATCATGGCGGTACCGAATGTTTACCTGAACGGTCAACCGTTCAGCCAGGGCCGCATCTCGCTCGAAGAGATTGTCGCCAAACTCGACACCGGCGCCGCAGAGCGCAAAGCTGCCGAGCTGAATGAGAAAGATCCCTACGACGTACTGGTCGTGGGCGGTGGCCCGGCCGGCGCCGCAGCGGCCATCTATGCCGCTCGTAAAGGCATTCGCACCGCCATCGTTGCCGAACGTTTCGGTGGTCAGGTGATGGACACCGTCGGCATCGAGAACTTTATCTCCGTGCCCTATACCGAAGGCCCCAAACTGGCCGCCAGCCTGGAGCAGCACGTCAAACAGTACGGCGTTGAAGTGATCACCGAGCAGCGCGCCGCCGCCATCAGCAAAAATGGGTATGTGAACGTGGATCTCGCCTCTGGCGCCACCTTGAAGAGCCGCGCCGTGATCCTGGCTACCGGTGCCCGCTGGCGCGACCTGAACGTACCAGGCGAGCTTGAGTACCGCACCAAGGGCGTGGCCTACTGCCCGCACTGCGATGGTCCCTTCTTCAAGGGCAAGCGAGTAGCTGTGATCGGTGGCGGTAACTCCGGCATCGAGGCAGCGATCGACTTGGCTGGCATCGTCGAGCATGTGACAGTGGTGGAGTTCGCCGACACCCTGCGAGCCGATGAAGTGCTGCAGAAGAAGGCTCGCTCCATGGGCAATATCGACATCATCATGAGCGCTCGCACCACCGAAGTGATCGGTGATGGCAGCAAGGTGGTCGGTATGGACTACGAAGATCGCACCACAGGTGAGATCAAACACTTGGCGGTGGCGGGTATCTTCGTCCAGATCGGCCTGGTACCGAACACCGAGTTCCTTAAAGGGAGCGAGATTGCCCTGACCCGCTTTGGCGAGATCGAGATCGATACCAAAGGGGCGACCTCCCTGCCCGGCGTCTACGCAGCAGGAGATGCCACCACGGTACCGTTCAAGCAGATCATCATCTCCATGGGTGCTGGCGCCACCGCCGCACTGGGTGCGTTTGATTACCTCATCCGCAACCCTGCTCCTGAAGCGACCAAGGCTGATGCTGTGACCGCCTGATAAACCCAGCGCAACAAAAAGCCGATGCTCGATTTAGTAAACACGAGCGTCGGCTTTTTTATATCTGCATCGATGCGCAATAGAAACCCCGCCGCAAATGGCGGGGGTGTTCATGACTGGACTTAAACGACGGGCATCACTCCAGCAAGAAAACAGCCTCGATATTATCACTTACCGTGATCTGCTGTTGTTGATAGCTGTTGTCCGCCATATCCGCCGCAGGTGCAGCCATCGCCATGGCCTGCACTACCTTCAGGTTGCGGCTGTAGGCGGTAATGGGCGAAGCATTGCGGTACTCCACACTGTAGATCTTGCCAAGCTTCATCCCGAACGCCTTGGCCAGAGATTCAGCCTTGGTTTTGGCATCCTCAACGGCATTCAGACGGGCCTGCTCCTTGATGACCTGCGGCGATTTCAACCCGTACTCAATCTGGGATACGGACTCCAGCCCGGCTTTGAGTGCGGTATCCATCAGGGGGCTCAACTTGTCGAGCTGATAGAGCTTCACCGCCAATTGTCGCTGAGCACGGTATCCCAACAATACCGGCTTCTTGTTCTCGCCATACTGATATTCCGGAGAGACCATCAGGTTGCCAGCCTCAACATCGCTGCGCTTGATCCCCAACCCTTCCAGTTGGCTGAAAAAGGCTGCGACCTTGGTATCGACCTGCTGCTTGGCCTTGAGGCCCTGCTTATCAAGTGCACTCACCGCCACATTGAGGGTGAGCATATCGGGTTCGGTCTTTTGCTCGGCATAACCGCTCACCACCAGATGGGGCGCTTGCGGCACTTCAATCGCCAGCAGCGGAGCACTGACAACCAGAGCGGAAAGAGTAAGAAGGGGACGCCACATAGAAAAAAACCTCAGTCGGAAAGATTGAGGCCATTATGCCCGTGCAGCTACGGGATTCATATATCGTGCAAGGGGGGGAGCTGATCCAGTATCTGATTGGTCAGATCGAGGCTAATGGTGACCATGCTGCCGGGATCCTGGCTCTGGTTTGCCATATCCAGCGCAGGAGCCGCGCCACAGACCAACACCTCATCATCGAAATGGAACGAGTCCCACGACAGAACGTGTCCTTGCACCGCCTGTCCGATATTGGTGCCACCACTATCCTCCTCCATCGCAGACCAAGGGATGGTATCAGATGGCCCTAGCAAATCTTGCAACAACGGAGAGTGAAAACTGGCCAGCGGATACTCCTGCTGCCCCTGATGATGGCCAACCAGAATCATGTTATGGGCAGACTCTGTATCCATGACCGGCACATAAGTGATAGAGGCCGTAGCGAAGTCAACATAGAGCGAGCCCGCTACATCACCGGCCTCATTCTCAATCTCCATCCCATCCAGCCGACCCCCCGCGATCGAGGCCTGATAGCCAAACTGGCCTGCGCAGGTAATGTTCCCCTGCCCATCCCAGCTATAACGGATGCCATCAATGTCGACCCAGTTGAATGACTGCATGATTACCCCTCTCCTCTACTACCGCTATCTTATCCATCCCCTTAGGGAAAAAACAGGGGCCAGGCAAGCCCGGCCCCAAGACAAGGTTACGGATCAACCTTCAAGTTACCGTCATCCAGCAACTTCTGAATAATCTGCAAGTCACTGTTACCCAGGGTCGTCAAGTCAATACTGTCAAATTTTATGACGTGGGTGGTTCCTCCATTCGTACCATCCAAATCAATAGTCAATGTTGATTTGTTTGTGCCTGGCCCATCACTACTGAAATTGAGGTACGCATCAAGCGAACCAGAGTTGGCATGTTCGCCAGTGAGCAGCTCGCTTATATCCAGTACATCTCCGCCAGTGCCGGTGGTGAAGTCTTTGATGACATCCACACCACCGATATCACCCGCCCCCCACTTGAAGGTATCGCTGCCAAAGCCACCTACAAGAGTATCCGAGCCTAATCCACCGATCAGGATGTCATTACCTAATCCACCGATAAGCTGATCATCTCCGCCCAACCCCTTGAGTGTATCGTTATCGGCACTGCCATGTATGATGTCAGCCATAGCTGTGCCGGTGAACACATTGCCAGCTTCGATGGTGACATGCAGATTCACGCTCGAAGTGGCATCGTTGTCGGCATCCTGCACTACCACCTGGAAGTCGAGGTCCGCATCCACGGTGGTGGTCTGGGTCTTGATAAAGCCGATATCGGAGACCTTGACCACATCGTTGTCGCTTTGGTTGGCAAAGCTGGTGAGACCATCGAAACCATCATTGAAGTCGCGGTCATAGTTGAGCGCGACGCTGGTGGTGATGTCTTCGACCGACGTCAGGATCTGCGCCCCGTAGACCTGCCAGCTCTCACCGGCGGCGTTGTAGTCATTGCTCTCGATGACGATCGCACCATCGTTGTTGTCCAGGGTGATGCCATAGACGGCCAGGGCAGCCAGCGCCGTTGCACCGCTGAAATTGCGGTAGATGTCGCTGTTGCTGACCACCAGCGCCCTAGTGGTCGTAACACCTCCGGCACCGACCAGCTTCAGCACGATAACCAAATCCTCATTGTTGATGCCATCGAACTTCAGGTAGACGCCATCAGCACGGCCGGTCGGGGTCAGCCCCAGGTTGCCGGTGGGGTTGGAGGTATAGAAGTTCAGGTCCAGCACTTCGCCCTTGCCAATGGTGTCGCCCGCCACCCCGTTCTCGCTGTTGGACAGAGAGACGTAGGAACTCGTCTGGGTGAAGGTCTCACCATTGACGAAGACGTTGGTGTTCGTGCCTCCCGTCTGCAGATTGTTGCTACCGGTGCCACCACCGGTCTCGGCGTAGCTCCTGAACTGCACGAAGAAGTCAGTGGCCAGCTGAGAAACCGCCACCTCCGGATTGGTGGTATCCAGCGTGCTTCCACCCGGCACATAGCCCGTGATACCCAGCGAAGCGCTGGTTTTCAGCACCTGGAAGCCCTCGATCGGCCCGTCCAGCGTCACCGTGTAGGTGCCGTTCACCTTGTCGAAGGTCAGGGTACCGGTAGCCTCTTCCTTGACGCCGGGGTTGGCCGGGTTCGGCGCGTAGTCGAACTCGATATCGAAGGTCGCGGTGGTAGCGCTCTCCGACACCCAGGTCACCGATTGCGCGCTGATCGCCGTGCCACCGACATTGCCCGTCAGCATGATGGACTTGAAGTCCGAGTCCGCCGCACTGAAGGGACCACTGCCACGAGTATCGGCACCGGTGCTGTAGTCGAACACGCCGGTAGCTCCGCCCGGGTTGCCACTGTTGGAGTACACCAGGTTCGAGGTTGCCAGGATCGCCGGCACGTCGTCCTCGACCTGGATCAGCAGATCACCGGCCAGCGGCACCGGATTTCCGCCGTTGGTGGCCTTGACTGCCTCGGTCAGGTTCAGCGTGAGGATTTCGTTGTCGTTGCCGTTGGCCAGCGGGTGATCCAGCGGACCGCTGAGCGTGAAGGTGTAAGCGCCATTGGCCTGCACCACCAGGGTGAAGATAGTGGCCGCGCCCGCCATCGCCGTCAGGGTATTACCGACGACGTTGTAGGTGACAGCCACACCATCAGAGGTCAGGGTCGGCAGGGACGCCGGCGAACTCTGCAGGCTGAAGGTGGCAGGACCGTTGCCGATCAGCAGCTCGGTCAGGCTGCCGGTGGCAACCGTGGTCTGCAGATCGTTATCGGTAATACCACCGGGCAGTTCGTCCTCGTCCACCCTGCCGATCACCGGTGCAGCATCCTCGATATTGACCGTCAGCGTGGCCTGCGACGGGTCGCCGTCCTTGTCGATGATCACGTAGTCGAAGCTCTCGCTGGTATCCGACGCAACGCTCTGCGGCGCAACGTAGCTCCAGGTGCCGTTGGTAAAGTTGAAGCTCAGTTTGCCGCCCAGACCGGTGACGATGTTGCTCAACTGGCTACCGGCGATGCTACCGCCCGTACTCACCGCAATGGTGCCCACGCCGTTCCAGGTGAAGGTAACCCCATCGATCTCGATCGACAGCACCCGACCGGCGCCATCGGCGCCAAAGGCATCGTCGTCACCGCCACCCACGACATTATTGTTGCCGAGCAGGACGTTGCCGCTGACCGTGTTGCCCGATATCTGAGAGAGCAGCGCGTCGATCAGATCATCGAAGTCGGTCACCAGAATCGGCGAGCCGCTGCCATCCAGGTCGACATCCTGCAGCCGCGGCCCGTTGATGCCGTCACCCACCCCAATGGTAGTGACGTTGATGCCGTTACTGTCGATGAAGTTGTTCCAATCCGTCGCCGTGCCACTTTCCAGCGAGTTGTTGACACCGGTATCGACATTCGGATTGCCGTCGCTGATGAAGAATACCTGGTTGCTCCAACCCGGTATCGGGTTGTAGACATCCATGGTTTGCTCAACTGCCGCCGTGAAGTTGGTATTGCCGTTGAAGGGACGGTTGGCCAGGATGCTGTCAATCAGCGACTCGAAGGCCGCCAGCGAACTGATCGCAGTGTAAGAAGTAGCCCCGGTGGAAAACGCCACGATAGTGATCTGCACGGTACCGTCGGTGCCGTTGAACAGCGCCTGGCCTGCCGCCCGCACAGCCGCCATCATGGTGGCGAACTCGGTACCGTTGATACTGCCGCTGGAATCCAGCACGAACGCGACGTTGAAGTCCTTGCCGCTGGACTCGGCAACGATAGCCGTGTCGTTCTTCGCCACCGGCGTATCGTCATCGACATTGATAGCCAACGTGCCGGTCGCGGTATCGCCATCGCCATCCTTCACTTTATAGTTCAGGGTAAACGCCTGGTTGTTCTCCTGATCAGCATTCGCATGTTGAATAGGCGAATTCTGAGTCACGCTATACGCCCCAGTAGCCGAGTTCAGGGTTACTGTCAGCACTGTGGTCGCCCCCTGTTTGACCAACAGAGCGCCTGCGGGATTCGTTTCATAAGTAAATCCAGCCGGCGCCCCCGTAGTCAGCCATTGCACACTGCCAGCGCCGTCGGCACCGAAGCTGTGGCCCAGAATTCCGCTGACGTTGACCGCGTTCGGGTCGTCGCCCGAGCCGCCAGCTATGCCGCCCGCCAGGGCATCATCGTCCAGTTGCACTACTGCGTTGGCGCTGATACTCGGGCCATCGTCTTTGAAGCTGATAACTTTACCGATATCTAGTCGACCGCTAGTGTGGTCACCATCCTTATCGGTAACGGTCAGTGTCAAACTTATATGGCCAGAGCCGAGGAATTTGACTTCATCGGGATCAGAAGTCGGATGTTCAATAGCTCGTAATTGATCAAGAGTTACTTTACCGCTGCCGTCAACGCTAAGGTTAAACACCAACTGACCGGTGGTTATAGTACGCCCTTCAATCGTTGAGCCATTCATAACTAGTCTGATCTGTTCACCTGTTGTTGTATCAATCAAGCCTGAATTTACATTTTGTATGCTCAAGCTGTAGCTCTTGGATCCCAGACCATCTGCCCCCGGCTGTACGTTGAACACACCACTAAAGTCAGCTGTTGCATCATGATTGAGGTTGGACTCATCGACCTGCAACTGCACAGCACCGCCCCAAGTCACAGTGGTACTGACATCGTTGTAGTCATAATCCGAGTTGAGGGTCATATCCTCCCAATTTTGGTTGCCTGCGCTACCAGTATCCTGCAAATGTGAACCGCCAGGGTTGAGGCTCGCATCGCTGAACACGATGTTGGCACCATCGGCCCCACTCAACGCAGTGCTGCCAACGAATGCCTGCCACTTGCCATTAATAAACTGGAATGTGACGGCGGCACCATCGCCAAGACCGGGATTGGCACCTCCATTGGGGATAACAAAGAATCCGGTATGAGCAGGATCCAACGAACTGATATCTGTCTGGCTTCCCACACTCTGACTGTGAACATTTGCCCAGATGACTTTGCCGGACAACGGGGTGCCATCATCACCTTTGATGTAATAGCCATAGCTATTTGAATAACCGGCGTTGCTACCCAGGAAAGTGACTGAAGAAGTCAGGGACAGCTCACCCACCTGGATTGTCGGCGTATCATCGTTAATTGTGACTGCAAGTACGCCACTGGCACTATCCCCGTCACCATCTGTCACCTTGTAGCCCACATTGAGGGTGAGATTATCTTCGGTATCAACCCCGGTGTGCATCAAGGGCTGCAGAAGTTTCACCGAGTAGGCACCAGTGCTCGGGTCAGTAATGGTGACCGTCATCAAGAGACCGCGAGTGGAACTGATAGACAAGGTTCCACTTTGGGCATCCCACGTTGAGGTCACACTTTCACTTCCCAACGCAGTAGGCCCGGAGAGTTCAAGCGATTTGAGGCCATCAGCCCCGGCCTGATAAGCCAGATTGCCCGTGACGCTGGTATTGGCCCCTGCAACATCACCAGAACCGCCATTGATCCCGCCAACAAGGCCTTCATCGTCAAGTACCAAGGCAGCCTGAACATCGCTTGCTTTAGGGCCATCATCCTCAAAGCGGAACACACCGGTGGCGCCCAGGTCCACAGACGCGCTGGCCCGATCGCCATCGGCATCAGTCACGGTCTGCACCAGCGTCAGCAC